>JAZBOY010000191.1:0-5257 GCA_036351375.1 Halieaceae bacterium | reverse complement strand
TCGTCGCGCACATCTTCCAGGCACACCACGAACTGGTCGGGCCCTACCCGGGCCACACTGTCGGTCTTGCGCTGGGCGTTGGTCAGGCGATTGTTGATCACCTTGATAACCTGGTCGGCGGCCCCTTCACCGTGCTCGCTGTTGAGCTCGGTGAATTCGTCGATGTCGAAATAGAGCAGGGCGGTCTTGAAGTGGTAGCGCTGGGAGCGCTCGATGGCCCGCTCCACGTGGGCGCGCAGGCCGGTGCGGTTCAGCGCGCCGGTGAGCGGGTCGTGGTTGGAGAGGCTCTGGATCTGCTGGTGCGCTTTGCCCAGCTCGATGCTGTAGTCGAGGATGCGGTGCAGCAGGTCGTCGTGCAGGTTGCCGCGCTGCAGGAAATCCCGCGCCCCCAGCTCCTTGTAGCGTCGCCTCGTGGACTCACTGGCCTCCGAGAGCAGCAGGATGACGGGTGTATGCACCCCCTGCTTCTGCGCCAGCCGCAGCAGGTAGTCGGTTTCCGGCGCCTGGGCCAGGATAACCGCATCTACCTCACTGTCGAGCAGCGCATCGATGGGCCTGTCGAGGGCGGTGGCCGTGGTGGTCTGGAAGCGGCGCGGTGTCGCGCGTTCCAGGGCCGCCTTGATGACCAGGTAGTCGCCCTTGTCCTCGGAAATGATCAGTACGTTCTTGAGGCTCACGCTTATTCCTAATGGTCCTGGATATCGAGTCTTTTTCTTCCTCGGTGTTCCGCCCCCTACAGCGGAATACCGAACAACTCTTTGCAGATCCTGGTTCAGATCTTTTTTCGACCTGCTGGAACAGGCTTGTTCTACAACTTTTTCTTTCTTCCGTTTTCTTCTTGCTGCGTTTTTCTAAAACCCTACGATTTTTCGTAGATGCGCTGTTTTTCGCGCTTTTTGCCGTCCCGGAAGGGCCTGAAACCCCGGTGCCCCGAGCGGCGGCGCAGCTCGTTCGGCTGCGTTTATTCTTTGAATTACAGGCAGTTATACCCGCCTATTAAGAAAAATTCTAGAAAATTTTGAGGAAAATTCGCCGCCTGCCGGGAATCTGCATTGATCTGGTCCCGTTCCGGCCGCCCGCGGCCACTCGATATCACTGGAATTCCCCGACGGCGGCGCTGAATCCCGCACGCCGCGCGGGCGTTGGGAAGCATCGCGATTGTGGTAGACTGCGCCGCCCCATCGGTATCGACTAGACCCATGAGTATCGCCAGCGATCGTCTCGAAGTTATCCGCCAGCAGGTGCAGGACCACCTCGACCACGCGGAGAAGCACAAGCTGTCAGAGGAGCAGACCACTGCCCTCAAGGAGCAGATCAAGCAGCGCCTGATCGATGAAGACGCGGTGCTGGTGGCCCACTACTACACGGCGCCGGAAATCCAGGCCCTGGCTGAAGAGACCGGCGGCTGCGTGAGCGACTCACTGGAAATGGCGCGCTTCGGGCACGACCACAGCGCCTCGACCCTGATAGTCGCCGGCGTGCGCTTCATGGGCGAGACCGCGAAGATTCTCACGCCCGAGAAGCGGGTGCTGATGCCCACCCTGGAAGCCACCTGCTCCCTGGATATTGGCTGCCCCATCGAGGAATTCGGCCCCTTCTGCGACGCGCACCCCGACCGCAAGGTGGTGGTCTACGCCAATACTTCCGCGGCAGTGAAGGCGAGGGCCGACTGGGTAGTCACCTCAAGCATCGCGCTGGACGTGGCCGAGCACCTGCACGCGCAGGGCGAGAAGATCATCTGGGCGCCGGACCGGCACCTGGGCGATTACGTGCAGCGCCAGACTGGCGCCGACATCCTCATGTGGGACGGCGCCTGCATTGTGCACGAGGAGTTCAAGGCCCGCGGCGTGCAGGATCTCAAGCAGGTCTACCCGGATGCCGCCGTGCTGGTACACCCCGAGTCGCCCGCCAGCGTTATCGAACTGGCCGACCGGGTGGGTTCCACCACCCAGATCATCAAGGCCGCCCAGGAGATGGAGCAGCAGCAGTTCATCGTCGCCACCGACCAGGGCATCTTCTACAAGATGCAGCAGACGGTGCCCGACAAGGAGCTGATCATCGCCCCCACCGCCGGCCACGGCGCCACCTGCCTGAGCTGCGCCAACTGCCCGTGGATGGCGATGAACGAACTGGAAACCCTCGCCACGGTCTTCGACCGCACCGGTAACGAGATTTTCGTGGACCCCGCCGTGGGTGAGCGCGCCATGGTGCCGCTGCAGCGCATGCTGGATTTCGCCCGCCAGCTCAAGAGCGGCGTGCTGGCGGCAGACTAGAACTGCATCCGTTCCCGTAGTTCCGAGATATCCCGCAGCCGCTGACTGATCTGGGCAGAGGTGTGGTAGTCATTCTTTGCCATTGGCATGGCGTAGTTGAGCTGGCGCTCGGCCTGGTCCAGCACCCCGTTGAGGATGAAGTACTCCGCCCGCGACTGGTGCAGCCCCACGATATTGCCTGACAGCCCCTGCACTTCCGCCAGCAGGTACCACAGCCCGGGGTCGTCCGGGCGGATGTGGCTCTGCTCGATCAGCACTTCCTCGGCGATATAGGCCTGGTCATTCATCAGCAGCGCCCTGGCATAGGCCATGGTGAGGGCGTGGTTGTTGGGGAATAGTTGCAGCTCACGTTGCAGCATGCGCACTGCGCTCTGGGCCTCGTTGATGCTCATGTCCAGCTCGGCCTGGGCCACGATGTACTCGATGCGGGTGGGGTCTTTGGCCAGCAGCTTGTCCAGCTCGGCCTGGGCGGCTGCTGGCTGGCCGCTCTGGATCAGCGAGAGCACCAGCCCGTAGCGGGTGGCCTCCGGGGATATCGGCGTGCCGTCCAGGCTGGTGCGGAAGGTTTCCGCCGCCCGCTGGGGTGTATCGGCATGGTGCACCCGCATGCGGGCGCGCATCAGCTGGTAATTGAGAGAGGGGTCGCTCTGCACCCGCGGGTACTGGCGGGCGCGGTTGCGAGTGTCGGAAATCCGACTCTCTGACAGCGGGTGAGTGCGCATAAACTCGGGCACCCGGTTGGCGCTGGAGTAGCGGGTGTTCTGCAGCATGCGCTCGAACATGGCCGGCGCCGCATGGGGGTCCATGCCGGCTTCCACCATGGTCTGCATGCCAATCCGGTCTGCTTCCTGTTCCGCGGCCCGGCTGTGGCGCAGCTGGGCGTCCATGGCCGCCGCCTGGGTGGCCGACAGCGCCGCCATGCCAGCCGCACCGCCGGTGGTGGCGACCAGTACCGCGCCGGCCAGCAATCCCGCCAGGGTCAAGGGCTGGGTGGCCTGCTGCTGCTCTATGCGGCGCGAGAAGTGGCGCTGGCTCAGGTGGGCAATTTCGTGGGCCAGCACGGTGGCCAACTCGTCCTCGCTTTGGGCGTAGAGCAGCAGCCCGGTGTGCACGCCGATTACGCCGCCGGGTACCGCGAAGGCGTTGATCACCGGGTTGTCGACAATCACTACCTCGATGCGCCGGTCCTGCAGCTGGCTGTGGGTGACCAGTCGGTAGATCAGGTCTTCCAGGTAGTCCTGCAGCATCGGGTCATCGAGGGTGGGCGCCTGGGAGCGGAACACGCGCAGCCAGGCGCGACCCAGCTGGTACTCCTGCTCGGGGGAGAACAGACTGGTGCTGGACTCTCCGAGGTTGGGCAGCTTGAGGTCGTCGGTGGCGAAGGCGCTGGCATTGAACAGCGCAATCGCCAGTACGAGCTGTACCAGGCGTCTGATCACGGGAAGTGGAAAAGCGGGCTCGCGGATAAGGGCATCAAACTACTTTATGGAAGAGTGGTTCGAGTCGCAACAGACGCAGAAGTTCCAGTGTTACCTGCCCGCCGCTATACTGTGCGGCCCTTGCTACCGAGACACTGCAAAACGTCTATGACTACGCCCAAGCTGACCGAGCTGGATGCGCGCGGCCTGGACTGCCCGATGCCGCTGTTGAAGGCCAAGCGCGCCCTCAATGCGCTGCAGGGGGGTGAGCGTCTTAAGGTATTGGCCACCGACAAGGGGTCGGTGCGCGATTTCCAGGTGTTTGCGGAGCAGTCCGGCCATCCGCTGATCTCCAGCGAGGAGCAGGACGGGGTGTTCATTCACGTCATAGAAAAACTGGTTGCCGAGGACTGAGCGTTGCTGGAAATTTTCCGCAAGTGGTACGACCGCTACTTCTTCGAAGAAGAATCTATACTGCTGCTGGTGCTGCTGGCGGTGGGCCTGGCGCTGCTGATCACCATAGGCAATATTCTCACGCCGGTATTGGCGGCGATCGTGTTGGCCTACCTGATGCAGGGCCTCAGCGCCTACTGCGTGCGTCGCGGCCTGCCCCAGTGGATGGGCGTGTCAGTGTCGTTTCTGGTGTTTGTGGGGCTGTTCTTCGGCTTCCTGTTCCTGGTGCTGCCGCTGGTGTGGCAGCAGGCGGTCAGCCTGTTTACCGAGCTGCCGCGCATGATCGAGCAGATCCGCGACTGGATGTCGGTGCTGCCCCAGCAATATCCGGAGCTGATCACCGAGCAGCAGATCTCCGAAGTGGTGACCGCGGCCCAGCGGCGCGCCGCCCAGCTCGGCCAGTCCATCCTCAGCCTGTCGCTGGCCTCGATCCCGGTATTTGTGCTGGTGCTGATCTACGCCATCCTGGTGCCGCTGCTGGTGTTCTTCTTTCTCAAGGACCGCGAGCAGATCCTTGCCTGGCTGGGGGGCTTCCTGCCCCACGAGCGGCCCCTGCTGACGCGTATCTGGGTAGAGATGAACCAGCAGGTCTCCAATTACGCCCGCGGCAAGCTGATCGAAATCCTCATCGTCGGCGCGGTGTCCTACGTGGCGTTTACCGTGCTGGGGCTCAATTACGCCGAACTGCTGGGCCTGCTGGTGGGCCTGTCGGTGATCATTCCCTATATAGGCGCCACCGTGGTGACCATTCCCGTGGCCCTGATTGCCCTGTTCCAGTGGGGAATCGGCTCGGAATTCTATACGGTTATGATTGTCTATCTTGTGATCCAGGGCCTGGACGGCAACTTCCTGGTACCGCTGCTGTTCTCGGAGGCAGTCAACCTGCACCCGGTGGCCATCATCCTCGCGGTGCTGTTTTTCGGTGGCATCTGGGGCATGTGGGGCGTGTTCTTTGCGATACCCCTGGCGACCCTGGTCAAGGCGGTAATCAATGCCTGGCCGCGGCCGATTGAGCCGACGCCCGGGCTCTAGCCGTGCCGCCTGTGCCAACTGGCGCAATCTGAACCAATTTTTACCGGCCGCGCGTATGGTCGGCTGCACTACTACAGGAGT
>JAZBOY010000190.1:0-46501 GCA_036351375.1 Halieaceae bacterium | reverse complement strand
GGCGGCCGCACGGTTGGCGCCGGCGTCGTCGCCAAGATCATCGAGTAAGCCGGTAAGTCACGCAGCCTCAACGGCTGCGAGACTTACGGGGACGGACCTTCAGCTCCGTCCCCCTCCAAACTTTGGAAGCCCCGCACACGCGGGGCTTTTTTTTCGCCCGTTGGAGCTCTGATGACGCACGCGCGATGTGTGAGGCCCTTCCGGGACGCGCTAAAAGCATGACGTCCATGTCTCGCTCGACTGCGGCCGTCCTGGCCGCAGACGGTCCCGGAAGGGCCTCACACACCCCACGTGCTCCGCATGTGCAATCACTGGCAAAAGGCTTCGATTCCGGTATGGGCCGGATCTCTCTCATATGCAGGGCGTGAGCTGTGTCTACCCTCTCCACGGACCGTCGACGGCCAGGACGGCCGTCGCCGAGCGAGACATGGACGTCATGCTTTTAGCGTGTCCGTGGAGAGGGTAGACACAGTTCGCGCCCGGTCTACGGAGCGGGTTGTTCAGGCCCTCAGGCCGGAACTGCGGATGCCTGCCTGGCGCCGTTGCGCAGACGGCGCACCAGCTTGTCGGCCTCGATGGCGATAAAGCTCGGGAAGAAACAGGCAAGGATCAGCGGCCACCACTCGGTGGGGAAGGCGGCAGTGCGGAACAGTGTAGCGGCTTCCGGTACCAGGGTGGGGATGAAGCGTATGAGCAGGCTCAGGACGATGCCGCCCAGCAGCCAGCGGTTGGAGAAGGGGTTGAAGGTGAAGGCCGAGTCATACACCGAGCGGGCAGACAGAACGTAGCCGAAGTGGGCAAACAGGATCGCCCAGAAAGCCGCCGTCTGGGCCTGGGTGAGCAGCAGGGCGTCCACCAGTTCGCCGTCTACCACGGCCGCAGCGCCGAAGTGGTAGTAGATCAGGAAGCCGGGTGTGGCGATGGCCAGCCCCAGCAGCACCACGCGCTGCAGGAACAGGGCGTCGATGATATGTGCTCCCGCCGGTCGCGGCGGTTGCTGCAACAGCCCGCGCTCCTTCTGCTCCATCATCAGCGGCATGGTCAGCAGTACCGAGTCGAGCAGGTTGATCCAGAGAATCTGCACCGGCTCCAGCACGAAACGCACGCTGAACAGGGGAATGAAGGCGGCCATCAATACCGCACCCATGATCAACAGGGCCTGGGCGGCATTGGTGGGCAGGGTATAGAGGATCGCCTTGCGCAGGTTGTTCCAGGCATGGCGGCCCTCTTCGACGGCGGCCACGATCGTGGCGAAGTTATCGTCCGCCAGCACCATGTCGGATGACTCCCTGGCCACCTCGGTGCCGCTCTTGCCCATGGCCACGCCGATGTCGGCCGCCTTCAGGGCCGGGGCGTCGTTGACACCGTCACCGGTCATGGCGACCACCATGTCCAGCTGTTGTAAGGCCTCGGCAATGGCCTTCTTGTGCTCTGGCGCCACCCTTGCAAATACCGAGACTTCACGCACTACTTCGCGGTAGCCGGCGTTATCCAGCCCGGTGAGTTCGGTGCCGGTCATCACGCGCTCGGCCGCGATCCCCAACTGCCGCGCCACGGCCTGGGCGGTGTCCGGATGGTCGCCGGTTATCATTACCGTGCGAATCCCGGCGGCGCGGCACTGGGCGACAGCCTCTATGGCCGACTCTCGCGGCGGGTCGATCATGCCCTGCAAACCGACAAAGCACAGGTCCTGCAGGTCGTCATGGGTCAGGCCGTCGCGGTCTGCCGCCACCGGTTTGATCGCAAAAGCCAGCGTGCGCAGGGCGTCCCTGGCGAAGTCCCGGGCGGTGTCCAGCGCCTGCTCCGCGTCCAGGGTGGTGGCATTGCCGGCGGCGTCCAGGCCGCTGCTGCACATGGCGATCACCCGCTCGGGCGCGCCTTTCACCAGTACATAGCGGCCGTCGGCCATATCGACCAGCACCGCCATGTACTTGGCGGAGGAGTCGAAGGGAATTTCCACCAGGCGATGGATGCCGTCTACCACCAGCTCGGCCTTGGCGCCGGATATGCGCAGCGCCAGCTCGGTGGGGTCTCCGGTTCCGCCCTTGCCGCTGAGGTGGGCGTTGTTACAGTGAAACCCGGACTCCAGCAGTTTCATCAGCGCCGGCTGCTGCCTTGGAGGTAGCGGCTCGCCGTCACGCAGAAACTGGCCCTCGATGTCGTAGCCTACGCCGGTCACCGCAAATACTTCGCCACCGGCATACACCCGGGTTACGGTCATGTGGTTCTCAGTGAGGGTGCCGGTCTTGTCCGAGCAGATGACCGAGGTGGCGCCGAGGGTTTCCGCTGCGGGCAGCTTACGAATCAGCGCCTTGCGTCCGGCCATCACGGTGCCGGACAGTGCCAGGATCGACGTGACCAGCGCCGGCAGCATCTCGGGAATGGCGGCCACTACCAGCGACACGGCGCCCAGGAAGCTGTAGGAAATGGCGTAACCCAGGTAGATGCCCAGGCCGAAGTTGAAAGTGCCCACCACCAGGATGGCGCCAATCAGGCTGCGCACGAACTCCTTCATTTTGCGCTGCAGTGGTGTCAGGCCCTGGTCGGCGGACTTCACGAGGTCGGCAATGCGCCCGAACACGGTGTTGGCGCCGGTGCCCACTACAATGCCCCTGGCGGTGCCGCGCGTGATGTAGGTTCCCGAGAAGCCGACGTTCTTCTGGTCGCCGGGGACCAGGTTCTCGCCCTGCAGGGCGTCGATGGTCTTCACCACGGGGATGGATTCGCCGGTCAGGGACGATTCGTCCACGTGCAGGTCGCTGGTCTCGATAAAGCGCAGGTCGGCGGGCACCCGATCGCCGCTCTCCAGCACCACCAGGTCGCCGGGCACCAGCTCCCGAGCCGCGATCCGGCGCTGGTCGTTGTCGCGCAGTACCAGGGCCTCCTGCACCATCATGTTCCGCAGCGCATCGAGTGCGCCCTCGGCCTTGCCTTCCTGCACGAAGCCGAGAATGGCATTGAGCAGCACCACGCTGAGAATCACGATGGTATCGGGCAGCATATGGCTACCCAGCGCCGACAGCACTCCGGTAATAGTGGCGGTGACCAGCAGGATGATCACCATGGGGTCGGTGAACTGGCGCAGCAGGCGCAGCCATGCCGGGGTTTTGCGGAACTCGATCTCGTTGGGCCCGTATTCCGCCAGGCGCTGTTCGGCTACGGTGTCAGACAGCCCGGCTTCCTGGGTGTCGAGAAGATCCATGACTTCCCTGGGGGACTTCGCGTACCAGGTTTCTTCCACTGCAAGCTCCTGAGAACACAGCGGGACTGGCCCGCGACCGGGGTAAGGAATGGCTGCAGTGTAGTCCCTGCCGGGACAGCGCGAATTGATGCGGCTCAATGACCGGGCGGATGGCGCCCGCGCTGGTGTCAGCCGGCGCTGTCGCCCGCTGACCAGTGGGCATCGACAAGCCCACCGATGGTGTTGGCCGCCACCAGGTGGGCGGCATACCAGGTATGCAGGCAGCGAATGCGGTCCGGCTTCTCGATGCCGCCGATACCGCGCTGCTGGAGGCTCTCAAAGAAGCCCAACGACTGCAGCCTGGCGCGGTCCTCCTCGCTCATGAGCGAGTTGCGCAGTGCGATATGGGCGGTATGGTCTTCAGCCATGGCCTTCCGCAGGTCTGGCTCGGCATCGATACGGGCCTGCAGCTCAGCGATGAAGCCGCCGGCCTCAAGCTGGTCGATGCGGTAGCTGAGGCCGGGGTCCACCAGCCAGAACAGTGTGGGAAAGGGCTTGTCGTCGACCAGCGATGCCACCCGGATAACGACCGGCTGGCCCGCGGCGTCTTTTACCGGGATCGCGCGCAGTCCACGGGCTTCGCGGCCCAGCAGTTCACTGACACGGGCGTGCTCCTGCGGGCTGACGCTGGCGGATCGGGTCATGGCCTGTCCTGGTAAATCGGGGGCGCTATTCGACGTTATTCGTTGCCCGATTGCAAGCCAGGAAACGCCAGAGGCTCCGCTGAGACCTCACCGAATTAGTCTGAGATGCCCTAGAATAAGGCAGGTTCTGCGCAGGAGGTGATGAGGCGTATGGCAACTCGATTATTCCACTGGCTGGTTGTGTTCCTGGCGCTTGTGCTATTGCTGGTAGCCGTGCTGGCAGGCTGGCTCTGGCGTGCGGCGCAGGAGCCCCCGCAGCACCTGGCGCGCAAGGGACAGTTGGTCTCCGTGGAACCTCTGTCCCGCTACCGGCTGCGGGACAGTGAGGTGCGTGAGTTCAGGCTGTTTTCCGACAGCGGCCTGGCGGCTGATATCGCCGTGCGCCGTCCCGACCAGGGTCTGGACCACCAGCCCCTGCTGCTGGTCATGGGCGGCCAGGAAACCGGCCGCGCGGCGGTGGATGTGATTCCGGATACGCGCGGTGCCACCGTGGCCGCCATCAGCTACCCCTTTGGCACCGTGCCACATCGCAGCCTGCTGCAAGTATTTCTCGCCCTGCCCCGAATCCAGCAGGGGATCTTTGACACTCCGGCGGCCGCCCTGTTGGCCCTCGATTACCTGCTGAGCCCGGATGCGGGCATCAACCCCGGGCGGGTGGAACTGGCGGGCATCAGTTTTGGCGCTTACCTGGCCTCCGTACCGGCGGTACTGGACCCGCGTGTAGAGCGCCTCTGGCTCATTCACGGCGGCGGGGCGCCGGAGAAAGTCTTTGACTATGGCCTCAGCAAGCGCATCCCGGTGCCGCCGGTGAGGCGCGCGCTGTCTGACTACCTGGCAGGCGTGGCGGGCGCCGCTCACCTGGGTCCGGAAGCCTGGGTTCACCGGCTGTCCCCGCGGCCGCTGGTGCTGGTGCACGCCTCCCGCGAGAGCTCCCTGCCGCCCGCAGCTATCGATGCCCTTGAAGCGGTGGTGCGGGAGCCGGTGGAAGTGCTCTACACGGAGGGCAAGCACGTGCACCCGAAGCGCCCGGAGGTGGTCACTGCCATTTCTGAACTGATGTTCGAGCGCATGCGTTGCCCGGGGGCCACCCAGAGCTGCTAGATTCTGGCCTGAACTGACTTATTTCCCGCTGCCGGCGACAGCCGCATGGCCCCGCGCGCCATGTGTAAAAAGTCTATGAAACTATTGGGAAAACTGTTTGACAGTGGGTAGGGCGGTCATTAGAATGCGCACTCCTTTTTCGGGGGGTCCCTGAGCGGGCCTCTGGTTTTTTACTCTTTATTGGAGTTTGATCAAATGCAGAATCAAAGGATTCGTATTCGTCTCAAAGCATTCGATCATCGCCTGATAGATACGTCTACCCAGGAGATCGTTGAAACCGCGCGTCGCACAGGTGCACAGGTCAAGGGTCCTATTCCCCTTCCTACTCGCAAAGAGCGCTACACGGTACTGATTTCTCCGCACGTCAATAAAGACGCGCGTGACCAGTATGAAATCCGCACCCACAAACGCCTTCTGGATATCGTCGAGCCCACCGAAAAGACGGTGGATGCCCTGATGAAATTGGATTTGGCAGCAGGTGTCGAAGTACAGATCAGTCTAGGTTAACAAACAACCGAGACCTGCTCGGGGTTATGAGTCACAGGACTCGACCCCGGGTGTGTAACGCTCAGCGATGAGCGGCCATAGAGGGTGTGAGCCCCGTACACTGAGAGGTTAGAACAATGACTATTGGCTTAGTCGGCCGTAAGTCCGGTATGACTCGCGTCTTTACCGAGGACGGCTCTTCCATCCCGGTGACCGTGATTGAGGTTGAACCCAATCGCGTCACGCAGGTAAAAGATTCCGATAGCGATGGCTATCGCGCAATCCAGGTGACCGCAGGCAACTGCCGCGCGAACCGCATCAGCAAATCCGAAGCAGGTCACTTCGCCAAAGCAGGCGTTGAGGCCGGCCGCGGCCTGTGGGAATTCCGCCTGGAAGCGGAAGACGAAGCCCCCGAAGTGGGTGCTGTTCTCACCGTTGAAGCTTTCGAAGCCGGTCAGAAGGTCGACGTTGCCGGCAAGTCCAAGGGTAAGGGCTTCCAGGGCGCCGTTAAGCGCTGGAACTTCAAGACCCAGGACGCCACCCACGGCAACTCGCTGTCGCACCGCGCGCCGGGCTCCATCGGCCAGTGCCAGACCCCGGGCCGTGTGTTCAAGGGCAAGAAAATGGCCGGTCACATGGGTGCCGAGAATGTCACCACCCAGGGCCTGGAAATCGTCCGCGTAGACGTTGAACGCAACCTGCTGCTGGTCAAGGGCGCCGTACCTGGTGCTCCCGGTGGTGATGTTGTGGTTCGTCCGGCAGTCAAGGCATAAGGTCAGGGAGTCTTTACCGTGGAATTGAGTATCGTAAAGCCCGGCAAGGCGAAGCCCGGAAAAGTATCGGTTTCCGACGTGGCCTTTGCTCGTGAGTTCAATGAAGACCTGGTGCACCAGGTTGTTACCGCATACCTCGCTGGCAGCCGCCAGGGTACGCGGGCGCAGAAGAATCGTTCTGCCGTCAGCGGCGGTGGCAAGAAGCCCTGGCGCCAGAAGGGCACCGGTCGCGCTCGCGCCGGCACCATCCGCTCGCCGATCTGGCGCAGCGGCGGCGTGACCTTTGCGGCCAAGCCGCAGGATCACAGCCAGAAGGTCAACCGCAAGATGTACCGCGCGGCACTGCGCTCCATCATGTCCGAGCTGGCCCGCCAGGATCGCCTGGTTGTGGTCGAGAGCCTGGACGTCGATGAGCCCAAGACCAAGCTGCTGGCAAAGCAGCTGAGTGATTACGGCCTGGACAACGTGCTGATCGTGTCAGACCAGGTCGGTGAAAACCTGTACCTGGCGGCGCGCAACCTGCACAAGGTTGACGTTCGCGATGTCGAGGGCGTGGATCCGGTATCCCTTATCGCCCACGACAAGGTCATGGTGACTGTGGATGCCGTGAAGAAGTTTGAGGAGATGCTGGGATGAACCAGGAGCGCGTATTTCAGGTGCTGTTAGGCCCGCACGTTTCCGAGAAAGCGGCCGTGGTCGCAGACATGAACAACCAGTACGTCTTCCGTGTTGCGGTCGACGCCACCAAGCTGGAGGTCAAGAAGGCCGTAGAGCAGCTGTTCAAGGTGGATGTGGCTGATGTCCAGACCCTGAAGGTCAAGGGCAAGGTCAAGCGCAACCGTTTCGGCCTGTCCAAGAAGCCGAGCTGGAAGAAGGCATACGTCAAGCTGGAGCAGGGTCAGGACATTGACTTTGCTTCCGCAGAGTGAGGAAGGGGTAGGTTTCCATGTCAATAGTTAAGAGAAAGCCGACTTCAGCCGGTCGCCGCCATGTGGTCAACGTGGTTGGTGAAGGCCTGCACAAGGGTGCGCCTCACAAGGCCCTGCTGGAGAAGCAGTCCCGTAACGGTGGTCGCAACAACAACGGTCGCATCACCACGCGTCACGTGGGCGGCGGTCACAAGCAGCATTACCGCAAGATCGACTTCAAGCGCAACAAGGATGGCATCGTCGCCGAGGTGGAGCGCCTGGAATACGACCCGAACCGTACCGCACACATCGCCCTGCTGAAGTATGCAGACGGCGAACGTCGCTACATCATTGCGCCCAAGGGCGTATCTGCCGGCGACACCGTGCAGTCTGGCGACAACGCGCCGATCAAGGTGGGCAATGCCCTGCCGCTGCGCAACATCCCGGTCGGTAGCGTGGTGCACTGCATCGAGCTCAAGCCTGGCAAGGGTGCGCAGATGGCGCGCTCCGCCGGCGCTTCTTGCCAGCTGGTCGCCCGCGAAGGCCGCTACGCGACCCTGCGCCTGCGCTCCGGTGAGATGCGCAAGGTGCTGGCAGACTGCCGCGCCTGCCTGGGCGAGGTATCCAACAGCGAACACAGCCTGCGCAAGCTGGGCAAGGCCGGCGCGGCGCGCTGGCGCGGTGTTCGCCCGACGGTTCGCGGTGTTGCCATGAACCCGGTAGACCACCCGCATGGTGGTGGTGAAGGTCGTACCTCTGGTGGCCGTCACCCGGTGTCCCCTTGGGGTACGCCGACCAAGGGTTACAAGACCCGCAAGAACAAGCGCACGGATGATCTTATCGTCCGCCGCCGTCGCAAGAAGTAACCGGATTAGAGTGAGGAATAGAAAGTGCCCCGTTCACTGAAGAAAGGTCCTTTTATCGACCTGCACCTGATGAAGAAGGTCGAGGCAGCGGTCGAGAGCAACGATCGTCGTCCCATCAAGACCTGGTCACGCCGTTCCATGGTCTCTCCGGATATGGTCGGTCTGACCATCGCGGTGCATAACGGCCGCCAGCATGTACCCGTTCTGGTGAACGAGGACATGGTCGGCCACAAGCTGGGCGAGTTCGCCGTAACGCGTACGTTCCGCGGCCACGCTGCGGACAAGAAGGCGCGCTAAGGCGCTAGAGAGGTTAAGAGATGGAAGTTGCAGCCAAATTGAAAGGTGCGCGCATTTCAGCCCAGAAAGCCCGCCTGGTCGCAGACCAGGTGCGCGGCAAGGGTGTCGAGGACGCTCTCGACCTGCTGGCCTACAGCAACAAGAAAGCCGCCCACATTATCAAGAAAGTCCTGGACTCGGCGATTGCCAATGCCGAGAACAATGAAGGTGCTGATGTCGACGAACTGAAGGTCTCCAGCATCTACGTAGACGAGGGTATGACGATGAAGCGCCTGCGTCCCCGCGCCAAGGGCCGGGCAGATCGCATCTTCAAGCGCACCTG
Source organism: Halieaceae bacterium (assembly GCA_036351375.1). Classification (GTDB taxonomy): domain Bacteria; phylum Pseudomonadota; class Gammaproteobacteria; order Pseudomonadales; family Halieaceae; genus JANQIO01. The sequence goes on along the minus strand of JAZBOY010000190.1, from coordinate 37,863 downwards.
TCATATCACCGTAAAAGTAGCAGACGGGGAAGGTTAAGCTCATGGGTCAGAAAGTACATCCGGTAGGCATCCGCCTGGGTATCGTCAAGGACCACAGCTCGGTCTGGTACGCGGACAACAAGAACTACTCCAAGAACCTGATCACGGATTTGGAGGTTCGCGAGTATATCGAGAAGAAGCTCGATCACGCTTCCGTCAGCCGTGTAGTCATCGAGCGTCCGGCCCAGACCGCTCGCATCACCATCCACACCGCCCGTCCCGGCATCGTGATCGGCAAGAAGGGTGAAGACGTGGACAAGCTGCGTGCCGTGCTCAGCGAGAAGATGGGTGTGCCCGTGCACATCAACATCGAAGAGATTCGCAAGCCCGATCTCGACGCACGCCTGGTCGCCCAGAACGTGGCCCAGCAGCTTGAGCGTCGCGTGATGTTCCGCCGCGCCATGAAGCGTGTTGTACAGAACGCCATGCGCCAGGGCGCTGAAGGCATCAAGGTACAGGTTTCCGGTCGCCTGGGTGGCGCTGAAATCGCACGTACCGAGTGGTATCGCGAAGGCCGTGTGCCGCTGCACACGCTGCGCGCTGATATCGATTACGCCACCTACGAGGCCAGCACCACCTACGGCATCCTGGGCGTAAAGGTTTGGATCTTCAAAGGTGAAGTCATTGGCGGTGAAGAAGCTGCCGAAGCTGGCGCCAAGAAGACCGCTACTAACTGATTTGACTGATTAAGGTTTACGCAGATGCTACAACCAAAGCGTACGAAATTTCGCAAGATGCAGAAGGGCCGTAACCGCGGCCTGGCACATCGCGGCAGCAAGGTGAGCTTCGGCGAGTTCGGCCTGAAGGCAGTTGGTCGCGGCCGTATCACGGCTCGCCAGATCGAGGCCGCTCGTCGCGCCATGACCCGTCACATCAAGCGTGGCGGCAAGATCTGGATTCGCGTATTCCCGGACAAGCCGATTACCACCAAGCCGCTGGAAGTTCGCCAGGGTAAGGGTAAGGGTAACGTGGAGTATTGGGTGGCCCAGATCCAGCCCGGCAAGATGCTGTACGAGGTACAGGGTGTTTCCGAAGAGCTGGCCCGTGAAGCGTTCACGCTGGCCGCTGCGAAGATTCCGGTTGAAACGAAATTTGTAAAACGGTCGGTAATGTAATGAAAGCTACTGAATTGCGTGAAAAGTCCGTAGAGGACCTGAACAAGGACCTGCTGTCCTTGCGTGAAGAGCAGTTCAAGCTGCGCATGCAGAAGTCTACTGGCCAACTGGGCCAGAGCCATCTGCTGAAGCAGAACCAGCGCGACATCGCTCGTGTGAAGACTGTGCTCACCAAGAAGGCAGGGGAGTAAACGATGACGGCAGAACAGAAGACTGCGCGTACCGCGACCGGTCGTGTAGTAAGCAACAAGATGGACAAGACGGTCACCGTACTGATCGAGCGCCGGGTGAAGCACCCGGTGTACGGCAAGTACATCACCCGCTCCTCCAAGATTCACGCTCACGATGAAAACAATGAGTGTGGTATCGGAGACGTGGTCACCGTCCAGGAAACGCGCCCCATTTCCAAGTCGAAGAGCTGGAAGCTGTTGAGCGTTGATGAGAGTGCCGTCCAGGTCTGATAGCAGCTGGATTAGCTGGAGTTAAGAGATGATTCAAACACAAACCTATCTGGACGTGGCCGACAACAGCGGTGCCCGTCGCGTGATGTGCATCAAGGTGCTGGGTGGGTCCAAGCGTCGTTACGCCGGCGTGGGTGACCTGATCAAGGTAACCGTCAAGGAAGCGATTCCGCGCGGCAAGGTCAAGAAGGGCCAGGTGATGAATGCTGTGGTCGTGCGCACCCGCAAGGGCGTGCGTCGCAACGACGGCTCGCTGATCAAGTTCGACGACAACGCAGCCGTGCTGCTGAACGCGCAGAACGCTCCGATCGGCACGCGTATCTTCGGCCCGGTAACCCGCGAGCTGCGCGGTGAGCAGTTCATGAAGATTGTTTCCCTGGCGCCCGAAGTACTGTAAGCGGCGACCGGAAGAGCACAGGCGGCCAAGAAGGCAAAGGCAGAGAGATGAAAAAGATCAAGCGTGACGACGAAGTGATCGTCCTGACCGGTAAGGACAAGGGCAAGCGCGGCAAGGTCCAGCAGGTGCTGGATGACAACCGCCTGCTGGTCTCCGGCGTGAACATGATGAAGAAGCACACCAAGCCCAACCCCCAGATGGGTGTTGCTGGCGGCATCATCGAGAAGGAAGCCCCGATCCAGGTTTCCAATGTGGCGATCTTCAATCCCAGCACCAACAAGGCCGACCGTGTTGGCTTCAAGGTAGATGGTGATACGAAGGTTCGCGTTTACAAATCCAGCGGCGAGGCGATTGACGCTTAAGCGGACGAAGAGATATGGCAACGCTCAAAGATACATACAAGACTGAAATTGCGCCGAAGCTCAAAGACGAGCTGGGCCTGCAGAACGTGATGGAAGTTCCCCGCATCACCAAGATCACTCTGAATATGGGTGTGGGTGAAGCCCTGGGCGACAAGAAAGTCCTGGAGAACGCCGTCGCTGACATGGAAAAGATTGCCGGCCAGAAGCCGGTGGTCACCAAGGCTCGCAAGTCGATCGCAGGTTTCAAGGTGCGTGAAGGCTGGCCGATTGGCTGCAAGGTGACCCTGCGCAGCGATCGCATGTACGAGTTCCTGGAGCGCCTGATCAGCATCGCGATCCCGCGTATCCGTGACTTCCGCGGTATCAGCCCCAAGTCTTTTGACGGTCGCGGCAACTTCGCGATGGGCGTTACCGAGCAGATCATTTTCCCGGAAATCGATTACGACCAGGTAGACGCCCTGCGCGGCCTGGATATCACGATCACTACGACCGCTCGTACTGATGACGAAGGTCGAGCGCTTCTGCGGGCATTCAACTTCCCGCTGAAAGGCTAAGAGAGAAGAGGCTGATAGATGGCTAAGAAATCGATGATTGCGCGTGAGAAAAAGCGTGCGCGCACGGTAGCAAAGTTCGCTGGCAAGCGCGCTGAGCTGAAGGCGATCCTCAAGGATCCCAACGCCAGCGATGACGACAAGTGGGACGCGCAGGTCAAGCTGCAGAAGCTGCCCCGCAATGCCAGCCCGGTACGGCAACAGCGCCGCTGCCAGGTTACCGGCCGCCCCCACGCGGTTTATCGGAAGTTTGGCCTGTGCCGCAACAAGCTGCGTGAAGCAGCCATGCGCGGTGACGTTCCCGGCCTGGTTAAGTCCAGCTGGTAAGCGCGGTAACGGAGAGAGCAAATAGATGAGTATGCAAGATCCCCTGGCAGATATGCTGACCCGCATCCGCAATGCGCAGCAGGCGGGTAAGACCACGGTTGAAATCCCGGCATCCAAGCTGAAGCTTGCGGTCTGCAATGTGCTGGTTGAAGAAGGCTACGTTGCCGGCGTTCGCGACATGGAGCGCGACGGCCACAAGCAGTTGGTCGTTGAGCTGAAGTATTTTGACGGCAAGCCCGTCATCGCTGAGCTCGACCGCGCCAGCCGTCCCGGCCTGCGCCGATACGCCGGCAAGGACAAGCTGCCCACGGTACGTGGCGGCCTGGGTGTGGCCATCGTGTCCACCAGCCGTGGCGTGATGACCGACCGCGCTGCGCGTGCTGCCGGCGTCGGTGGCGAAGTGCTGTGCACCGTATTCTAAAGATTTGAGCAGTTAAAGAACTAGACGAGTAAAGAGCGTTCACTATGTCCAGAGTAGCTAACAGCCCGGTCAACGTACCGAACGGCGTAGAGGTCAAGCTCGACGGCCGCGACCTGTCCGTAAAGGGCAGCAAGGGCGCGCTGACGATGACCGTCGACGCGGGTGTCGAGATCACCCATGAGGACAACACGCTGACCTTCGCCGCCAAGGGCCCGAGCAGCGTTGCCATGTCCGGCACCACCCGGGCGCTGGTCAATAACATGGTGGTTGGCGTTTCCGATGGCTTCGAGAGAAAACTGGTCCTCAACGGTGTTGGCTATCGTGCCGCCGTGCAGGGCAAGAAATTGAATCTCACGGTGGGCCTCTCCCATCCGGTGGAGTTCGAGCTCCCCGAGGGTATTTCCGCCGAGATGCCGAGCCAGACAGAGATTGTGCTGAAGGGCATCGACAAGCAGGCCCTGGGCCAGGCCGCTGCGAAGATCCGCAGCGTTCGTCCCCCGGAGCCCTACAAGGGTAAAGGCATTCGTTACGCGGACGAGTACGTCCGTCGTAAGGAAGCCAAGAAGAAGTAAGCAGGTAAGGTTATGAGTGCAAAAAACGATTCACGGCTGCGCCGCGCTCGTCGCTCCCGCGCCAAGATGCGCGAGCTGGGCATCAACCGCCTCAGCGTGCACCGCACGCCCCGGCACATTTACGCCCAGGTCTTTACGGCGGGCGGTGACAAGGTGCTGGCGAGTGCCTCAACGCTGGATAAGGACCTGCGCAGCGGCAGCACTGGCAACATCGACGCGGCCAGCCAGGTTGGCAAGCTCATCGCAGAGCGTGCCAAGGCGGCAGGTGTCGAGAAGGTCGCTTTCGACCGCGCCGGCTACAAGTATCACGGGCGGGTGAAGGCGCTGGCCGACGCTGCACGTGAAAATGGACTGGATTTCTAGGGTTAAGCGAAATGGCGTACAACGACCGCAAGAAAGATGACAACACCGAAGGCCTGCAGGAAAAGCTGGTCCAGGTGAACCGTGTGGCCAAGGTGGTCAAGGGTGGCCGTATCTTTGGTTTCACCGCCCTTACCGTGGTTGGCGATGGCAATGGCAAGGTGGGCTTCGGCCGCGGCAAGGCACGCGAAGTGCCAGTTGCGATCCAGAAGGCCATGGAAAACGCCCGTCGCAACATGATCCAGGTAGAGCTGGCCGACGGCACCATCCAGTACCCGATCAAGGCTCGCCACGGCGCCTCCAAGGTGTACATGCAGCCTGCTTCCGAGGGTACCGGTGTTATCGCCGGCGGTGCCATGCGCGCCGTGCTGGAAATTGCGGGTGTACACAACGTACTGGCCAAGTGCTACGGCTCTACCAACCCTGTGAACGTGGTACGCGCCACCTTCAAGGGCCTGCAGAACATGACCTCTCCCGAAGCAGTTGCCGCCAAGCGTGGCAAGTCGGTTGAAGAGATCCTGGGTTAAACAGTTTTATTTGGGACCACGACACAGTCATGGCTAAAGAATCTTTGATCAAAGTTACGCAGATCCGCAGCGTGAACGGCCGGCTCAAGAGCCACAAGGCCTGCATCGCCGGCCTGGGCCTGCGCCGTATCGGTCACACCGTTGAAGTGCAGGACACCCCTGCGATCCGCGGCATGATCAACAAAGTCAATTACATGCTTCGGGTTGAGGAGTAAGACATGTCTGATTCACTGCGACTGAATACCCTGAGCCCGGCACCCGGCTCGCGCAAGAACGCCAAGCGCGTCGGCCGCGGTATCGGCAGCGGCGTAGGCAAGACGGCCGGCCGTGGTCACAAGGGCCAGAAGTCCCGCTCCGGCGGCACCGTGAAGCCCGGTTTCGAGGGCGGCCAGATGCCGCTGCAGAAGCGCCTGCCCAAGTACGGCTTCACTTCTCGCGTGTCTCGCGTTACCGCGCAGATTCGCCTCGGCGAGCTGGCCAAGGTAGACGCTGAAGTGATCGACCTGGACGCGCTGAAGGCAGCCGACCTGGTGCGCAACGACGTGCTGCGCGCGCGTGTTTTCCTGTCCGGCGAACTGGACAAGGCGGTAACGGTCAAAGGTCTGGCGGTTACCAAGGGTGCGCGTGAGGCCATCGAGAAGGCCGGCGGCAAGATCGAAGAGTAATCCGCAGACGTCACGAACGGACTAAGCCGAGGAATGGGATTTAATGGGTAGACCTTCTCTGCCGGGTGCAAACACCGCGGGAATGGGCGAGCTGCTGGCTCGCCTTCGCTTTGTATTGATGGCGATAATTATTTATCGCATCGGTACCCATATTCCTGTGCCGGGCATCAACCCCGACCAGATTGCCGCGCTGTTCAACCAGAACCAGGGCACTATCCTGGGCCTGGCCAACATGTTCACCGGCGGCGCTCTGGAGCGTATGAGCATCCTGGCGCTGGGCATCATGCCTTACATCTCGGCCTCCATCATCATGCAGCTGATGTCGGCGGTCACGCCGTCCCTGGAGCAGCTCAAGAAAGAAGGTGAATCCGGCCGCCGCAAGATCAGCCAGTACACCCGCTACCTGACCGTAGTGCTGGCGCTGGTGCAGGCCACCGGCATGGCAGTGGGCATGGCGAATCAGGGCATGGCCTACAGCGTCAACCTGCTGTTCTACATTGTCGCAATCACTTCGCTGGTAACCGGCGCTGTGTTCATGATGTGGCTGGGCGAGCAGATCACCGAGAAGGGCGTGGGCAACGGTATCTCCCTGCTCATCTTCGCCGGTATCGTTGCCGGCCTGCCGGCCGCTGTCGGCCAGTCACTGGAGTCCGCTCGACAGGGCGAGCTCAACATCCTGCTGCTGCTGGCGATTCTGGTGCTGGCAGTACTGGTGATTTACGCGATTGTGTACATCGAGCGCGGCCAGCGTCGCATCACGGTGAACTACGCCAAGCGTCAGCAGGGCCGCCGCCAGTACCAGGCGCAGAGCAGCCACCTGCCGCTGAAGGTCAATATGGCAGGCGTTATTCCGGCGATTTTCGCCAGCTCGATCCTGCTGTTCCCTGCGTCGATCGCACAGTGGTTCGGCACCGACAACGAGCTGCTGCAGGAAATCGCGCTGGCTATTGGTCCGGGGCAGCCCCTGAACGTGCTGCTGTTTACCGCGCTGATCGTATTTTTCTGCTTCTTCTATACGGCGTTGATGTTCAACCCGGAAGAAGTGGCGGACAACCTGAAGCGTTCCGGCGCGTTCGTACCGGGTATTCGCCCAGGTGCGCAAACCGCCAATTATATTGACGGCGTCCTGACACGCCTGACGGTGTTCGGCTCTGCCTACATCGCGATTATTTGCCTGATGCCGCAGTTTCTGCAGATCTGGGCCAACGTACCCTTCTACCTGGGTGGCACCTCACTGCTGATCGCCGTGGTCGTGGTGATGGATTTCATGGCCCAGGTACAGAGCCACCTGATGTCACAGCAGTACGATTCGGTGCTCAAGAAGGCTAACCTGAAGAATTACGGTGGTGCCGGACGCGTCCGGTAATCACCTGGTAAGTGTGGAGAAGAAGTCATGAAAGTACGTGCTTCCGTGAAGAAGATCTGCCGTAACTGCAAAATCGTGCGCCGCAAGGGTGTGGTGCGCGTTATCTGCAGCGCGGAGCCCCGGCACAAGCAGCGCCAGGGCTGATCGCAAATCACGTAACGTGTTGATTTTTAGGATTTATGTCGCTAGAATGCTGCGCCTTTCGCGCCGGTGACCCCCAAACTCAGGGATTCCTGGGCAGGTTTCATGGGGCGTCGCTGTCGCTTTGCAGCGCAAGTGGCTGAAGATATTTGGAGACTTTGAATGGCTCGTATAGCCGGTGTCAACATTCCCGATAACAAGCACGCGGTGGTCTCGCTGACCTACATCTATGGTGTAGGCCGTACCCAGGCGAGGCAGCTGTGCGCCAGCACGGGTGTTGACGAGCAGAGCAAGATCAGCGACCTGTCTGAAGAGCAGATGGACGCGCTGCGCAACGAAGTGGGCAAGATGACCGTTGAAGGCGACCTGCGTCGTGAAATCAGCATGAACATCAAGCGCCTGATGGACCTGGGCTGCAACCGCGGCCTGCGTCATCGCAAGGGCCTGCCGCTGCGTGGCCAGCGGACCAAGACCAATGCGCGTACTCGCAAGGGCCCGCGCAAACCGATTCGCCGCTAATTCATAAAACCGCTGGGGGCAATAGCCTCTAGTGACTTGGGAGGCGCTACGACACCTCTGAAGTACTGATTAGACAGAATCCGATTTAGTGTAGCTGCACCGAAGTGCAGTGTTGATATTAGAGTAGGAACTCAATATGGCTAAGCCAGGTGCGAAGAGCACTCGCAAGAAAGTCCGGAAGACCGTGGTAGACGGCATCGCCCACGTCCACGCGTCCTTCAACAACACCATCATCACGATTACCGATCGTCAGGGTAACACCCTGAGCTGGGCTACGGCCGGCGGATCCGGTTTCCGTGGCTCCCGCAAGAGCACCCCGTTCGCCGCACAGGTGGCAGCGGAGCGTGCCGGCGAGGCCGCCAAGGAGTACGGCCTGCAGAACCTGGACGTCCAGGTAAAAGGCCCTGGTCCGGGTCGTGAGTCTGCCGTACGTGCACTGAACGCCTGCGGCTTCAAGATCAGCAACATCACCGACGTGACGCCGATTCCGCACAACGGCTGTCGCCCTCCGAAAAAGCGTCGCGTATAAGGCAGGACAAGAGACATGGCAAGATATATTGGTCCCAAGTGCAAGCTCTCCCGCCGCGAAGGAACGGACCTGTTCCTGAAGAGCGGTGTGCGCTCACTGGAAAGCAAGTGCAACATCGAGAACGCCCCCGGCCAACACGGCGCCCGTCGCGGTCGCCTGTCTGACTACGGTGTACAGCTGCGTGAGAAGCAGAAGGTTCGTCGCATCTACGGCATCCTCGAGAAGCAGTTCCGCAACTACTACAAGGAAGCTGCTCGTCAGCGTGGCGCCACCGGTGAAAACCTGCTGCGCCTGCTCGAGTCGCGGCTCGACAACGTGGTTTATCGCATGGGCTTTGGCTCCACTCGCGCGGAAGCGCGCCAGCTGGTGTCACACCGCTCCATCCTGGTGAACGGTCAGCCGGTAAATATCCCGTCTTACCAGGTGGCACCGGGCGATGTGATTTCCCTGCGTGAAAAGGCCAAGAAGCAGCTGCGCGTGCAGTCCGCCCTGGCCCTCGCTGCCCAGCGTGGCGAGCCCGAATGGATTGAAGTCAACAATGACAAGCTGGAAGGCACGTTCAAGGCCTACCCGGATCGTCAGGACCTGAGCTCGGACATCAACGAGAACCTGATCGTCGAACTTTACTCCAAGTAATCCGTTTCACGGAACTCACATAGAAGTACGTAACGGAAAACCGAATACACAGGTGCACATATGCAGACAGCAGTAACCGAATTTCTGACGCCCCGCGTTATCAATGTCGAGGAAAAGAGCGACACCCGTGCCCAGGTTACCCTGGAGCCGCTCGAGCGTGGTTTTGGCCACACTCTCGGCAACGCGCTGCGCCGGATCCTGCTTTCCTCCATGCCCGGCTGTGCCATCACGGAAGTGGACATCGACGGCGTGGACCACGAGTACACCTCCATGGAAGGTGTGCAGGAAGACGTGATTGAAATCCTGCTCAACCTGAAGGGCGTTGCCCTGGTGATGCACGGCAAGGATTCTGCCGAGCTGGTGCTGAGCAAGCAGGGTCCGGGCATTGTCACCGCCGGTGACATCCAGACGGATCACGAAGTCGAGATCCGCAACCCGGAGCATGTCATCTGTCACCTCAACGCCAAGTCAGAGATTCGCATGAACCTGACCGTGGCGCGCGGTCGCGGCTACTCCCCGGCTGACAGCCGTGAAAACCCGGAAGAAGAAACCCGTGCCATCGGCCGCTTGCAGCTCGACGCTACCTTCAGCCCGATCCAGCGCGTGTCCTACGTGGTTGAAGCGGCTCGTGTAGAGCAGCGCACCGACCTCGACAAGCTGGTACTGGACCTGGAGACCAACGGCACTATCGATCCGGAAGAAGCGATCCGTCGCGCAGCCACCATCCTGCAGCAGCAGCTGGCGGTGTTCGTCGACCTGGAAAGCGAGAAGCTGGAAGAGGCCGCCGAGGAAGAAGACGAAGTGGATCCGATCCTGCTGCGCCCGGTCGACGACCTGGAGCTGACGGTGCGTTCCGCCAACTGCCTGAAGGCAGAGAACATTTACTACATCGGCGACCTGGTGCAGCGCACGGAAGTGGAGCTGCTGAAGACGCCGAACCTGGGCAAGAAGTCCCTGACCGAGATCAAGGACGTTCTGGCATCCCGTGGCCTGTCACTGGGTATGCGCCTGGACAACTGGCCGCCGGCCAGTCTCAAGAACGACGACCGCGTATTGAGCGTCTAAACCGCTCAGTACCGGCCGCACAAAAGATACACGTGCTGCGATAGCACCTGATTATAGGATTGTAAAAATGCGTCATCGTCACAGTGGACGTCAGCTAAATCGCAACAGCTCGCACCGCAAGGCCATGTTCCGCAACATGACCGCCTCCCTCGTGGAGCACGAGCTGATCAAGACCACGCTGCCCAAAGCCAAGGAACTCCGCCGTGTGGCCGAGCCCCTGATCACGCTGGCCAAGAACGACAGCGTCGCCAACCGTCGTCTGGCGTTTGACCGGCTGCGCAACAAGGATGCGGTCGGCAAGCTGTTCGCCGAGCTTGGCCCGCGCTACCAGGAGCGCCCCGGTGGCTATATTCGCATCCTCAAGTGCGGCTACCGCGCCGGCGACAAGGCGCCGATGGCCTACGTAGAGCTAGTGGATCGTCCCACGTTTGACGTGGAAGAAGCCTTCGAGGACGACGACGAGTAAATCGCCACGATCACTAAAAGCCGGGCATTGCCCGGCTTTTTTGTGCCCGTAAGATAGACCCTGACTGTACTGGAGGCAGGCATGGGTAAGGAGCAAACAGCGGACGGAGCCGGCACGGTGACGCGCTACCTGAGCCTGGCGTCACTGGTAGTGGTCAACCTGCTGCCGGTATTCGGCGTGTTTCTGTTCGACTGGGATGTCGGCGCGCTAATGGTGCTGTACTGGTCAGAGAACCTGGTGATTGGCTTCTATACGATTCTGCGCATGCTGGTGGTATCACCGATCGGTGGCGTTTTCAGCTCCCTTTTCTTCCTGGTGCACTATGGCGGTTTTTGTGCCGTTCATGGGTTGTTTGTGGCGACCATGATGTTGGACATGGAATCGAATATCCTCGGCGCCAGCAACAACTGGCCCTTCGCGCTGATCTTTGTGGAGCTTCTGGTGGACGTGATAGCTGCGGTGCTGTCGGTGGCGCCTCCGGAGTGGCTGTGGGGCTTCCTGGCGCTGGTGTTGAGCCACGGCATCTCCTTCCTGCAAAACTTCCTGCTCGGTGGTGAGCGGTCGCGCGTCAGCCTCGGTAAATTGATGGGTGCACCCTATGCTCGCATGATGGTTCTGCACGTCGCGATCATATTCGGTGGCTTTGCGGTCATGGCCCTGGGTCAGCGGCTGTGGATGCTGTTAATGCTGGTGGCCCTGAAGCTGGCCCTCGACATCGTACTTCACCGGCGCGAACACAGGCGAATGCAGGAGCTGCCAGTCTCGATTGATTGAATGAGCGCCGGCGCGGGTCAGGCGGCCTTTTCCTTGCCCGCGGTGAGGATCGGCTTGAGGAACTGGCCGGTAAAGGAGCCTTTCTGCCTGGCCACCTCTTCCGGCGTGCCGGTGGCGATGATGCGGCCACCGCCGCTACCGCCTTCGGGGCCCAGGTCGACAATCCAGTCAGCGGTCTTTATGACGTCCAGGTTGTGCTCGATGATGACCACCGTATTGCCGTGATCGCGCAGTCGGTGCAGTACGTTCAGCAGCTGCTGGATGTCTTCAAAGTGCAGGCCGGTCGTCGGCTCATCGAGGATGTACAGGGTCTTGCCGGTATCGCGCTTGGACAGCTCTCGTGAGAGCTTGACCCGCTGTGCCTCCCCGCCGGACAGTGTGGTGGCTGCCTGGCCCAGGCGGATATATGACAGGCCCACATCCATCAGGGTCTGCAGCTTCTTGGCAATGGCCGGTACCGGCGCGAAAAACTCCAGCGCGTCCTCCACCGTCATCTCCAGCACTTCGTGAATGTTCTTGCCCTTGTAGCGCACTTCCAGGGTCTCCCGGTTGTAGCGCTTGCCCTTGCACACGTCGCAGGGCACGTAGATATCGGGCAGGAAATGCATTTCCACCTTGGTGACACCGTCGCCCTGGCACGCCTCGCAGCGACCACCCTTGACGTTGAAGCTGAAGCGGCCGGGCTTGTAGCCCCGTGAACGCGCTTCCTGGGTGCCGGCGAACAGCTCCCGCACCGGTGTGAAAATGCCGGTGTAGGTGGCCGGGTTGGAGCGCGGGGTGCGGCCGATCGGGCTCTGGTCGATGTCGATGCACTTGTCCACATGCTTGAGTCCCTCGATCTTGCGATAGGGTGCCGGTGACAGGGTGGAGGCGCCATTCAATTCGGTCGCCGCAAGCGGGAACAGGGTGGCATTGATCAGGGTGGATTTCCCGCTGCCCGAAACCCCGGTCACGCAGGTCATGAGGCCGAGGGGAATCTCCAGGTCGACGTCGTGCAGGTTGTTGCCTGAAGCGCCCTTGAGTTTCAGCATGCGCTTCGGATCGACCTTGACGCGGTCGCCCGGTATTTCGATGCGGCGCCTGCCCGACAGGTAATCTCCGGTAAGCGAGTGCTTGCTTTTGACGATGTCCTTGAGCTTGCCCTGGGCCACGATCTCGCCGCCGTGCACGCCGGCGCCGGGGCCGATGTCGATGATGTGGTCTGCGGTACGAATGGCGTCTTCATCGTGCTCCACCACCAGTACCGTGTTGCCCAGGTCGCGCAGGTGGGTGAGGGTGTTCAGCAGTCGCTCATTGTCACGCTGGTGCAGACCGATAGAAGGCTCGTCGAGAATGTACATCACGCCGACCAGGCCGGCGCCGATCTGGGAGGCCAGCCGGATGCGTTGGGCCTCGCCTCCCGACAGGGTTTCGGCGCTGCGGTTGAGGGTCAGGTAGTTCAAGCCCACGTCCACCAGGAAGCGATAGCGGGCGCGCAGCTCCTTGAGGATCTTGTCGGCGATCTCGCCCTTGCGGCCTTCGAGCTTCAGCTCTATGAAATAGGTCTCTGCATCCCCCACTGACATGTCGACAATCTCCGGCAGGGTGCGGCCGTCTAGATACACGTGGCGGGCGTCCTCGCACAGGCGCGTACCGTGGCAGCTGGGGCAGTTCTGGGTGCTCAGATACTTGGCCAGTTCCTCACGCACCGATTGGCTCTCGGTATCACGGTAGCGCCGCTCCATATTGGGGATGATGCCCTCAAAGGGGTGGGTGCGCTGGAATACGTCGCCGCGGTCGTTGATATAGGAAAAGGTGACCTCGTCCTTACCACTGCCGTGCAGGATGATCTGGCGATGCTTCTTCGACAGCTTCTTGAAGGGGGTGTCGATGTCGAACCCGTAGTGGTCCGCCAGCGAGGTCAGCATATGGAAGTAGTAGACGTTGCGACGGTCCCAGCCACGGATGGCGCCTTCCGCCAGGCTGGCCTCCGGGTGCAGCACGATGCGCTCGTCGTCGAAATACTGGCGTACGCCCAGCCCGTCACAGGCGCCACAGGCGCCTGCGGGGTTATTGAAGGAAAACAGCTTGGGTTCCAGCTCGCTGATGCTGTGACCGCACTGGGGGCAGGCGAAGCGGGCCGAGAACAGCAGTTCACCTTCGTCACTGTCCTCATCCATGGGGCTGATTGAGGCCAGGCCGTCAGTCAGGTTGAGGGCAGTCTCGAAGGATTCCGCCAGGCGCTGCTTGAGGTCTTCGCGCACCTTGAAGCGGTCTACCACTACTTCGATGGTGTGCTTCTTGTTCTTCTCCAGTTCCGGGACTTCATCGAGGTCGTAGACACGGCCGTCGACCCGGGCGCGAACGAAACCGGCGGCACGGAGCTCGTCGAACACGTGCAGGTGTTCACCCTTGCGGGCCCTGATCACCGGCGCCATCAGCATCAGCCGGGAGCCTTCCGGCATGGCCAGCACGGTGTCGACCATCTGGCTGACGGTGCGAGCCTCCAGCGGCAGGTCGTGTTCCGGGCAGCGTGGCTCACCGGTGCGGGCAAACAGCAGGCGCAGGTAGTCGTAGATCTCGGTGATGGTGCCCACCGTGGAGCGCGGATTGTGCGAGGTGGACTTCTGCTCGATGGAAATGGCGGGTGAGAGCCCCTCCACGTGGTCAATGTCCGGCTTTTCCATCATCGACAGGAACTGGCGAGCATAGGTAGAGAGCGACTCCACGTAGCGGCGCTGACCCTCGGCGTAAAGGGTGTCAAAGGCCAGTGAGGACTTGCCCGACCCCGACAGGCCGGTGATCACCACCAGCTTGTCCCGCGGGATATCCAGATCGATGTTCTTGAGGTTGTGGGTGCGTGCGCCGCGGACCTGAATCTCGTCCATGTCTTTCCTGTGCTTTACCGCTTGAAGAGGATTCTCCAACTGTTTCCCGTAACGGCTCGGGAGCGCTTTTCGGGTGGAGAAACACCAAACCGACAAGTATACGACTGTGCGCAAGTCGGCCGCAAAACAACTAACTGTTACGCGAACGCGCAGGGCACGGATGCCCCCTCCCGGGGTGTCGATACGAATTTTTCGATCCGCAACTTCTGTTCACAACTTGTCCACCTTGTCTGCGCGCGTTGTCCGCATTCTGTGAATCTGTACCGGAGTTGAAGTGCGTACCCGAATTTCACAAATACCGACAACCGGAAACCGGAGGCATTCGATGTCTGTTTCAAACCAGGGTGGGCCACTGCTACGTGCGCTCATCGTATCTTTTGGCCTGTTGGCGCTGGCAGCCTGTAGCGGCAGCAACAACAATAACAACAGCCCCGTCACGATCACGCCTGATGCAGGTGACGACAGCAGCGGCGGCAGTAGCCTGACCATTACAGAAACTGCCGTTGCCGATGGCGGTTTTGAAACGCTGGTGACCGCGCTGCAGGCGACCGGCCTCGACGCCACCCTGGATGACGAGACGCAGACTTTCACGGTCTTCGCGCCCACCGATGAGGCGTTCGCGGAACTCGGTGAAGACACCATCAATGCGCTGTTGGCCGACACCGACACCCTGAGCGATATCTTGCTTTACCACGTGATCGCCGGTCAGGCTGTATCCGCGGAAACCGCGATCTCGCTGGCGCCGGGTACCATTGAAATGGCCAATGGAGACGAGGCCGCCCTGCGTTTCGAGGGCGATGCGCTGTTCATCAACAACTCCCGGGTCGTGCTGACGGATATTGAAACTGCCAACGGCGTTATCCACGTCATCGATGCGGTCCTGACACCGCCGGCCGATATGGAGCCGGCGCTGGGCACCATCCCCGAAGTGGCGATTGCTGCTGGTGATTTCACGACCCTGGTCGCGGCCCTGCAGGCCACCGGCCTGGACTCGGTGCTGGCGGACGAAGCGGCCACCTTCACGGTGTTTGCGCCGACCGATGATGCATTCGCAATGCTGGGCGATGACACCATTGCTGCGCTGCTGGGCGATACCGACACCCTCAGCGACATCCTGCTGTACCACGTGATCGCCGGCCTTGCCGTCGATTCGACCACCGCGATTTCCCTGGCCGGTACGGCCGTAGAAATGGCCAATGGCGACCTCGCCGACATCACGCTGTTTGACGGCAACCTGTTCATTGACGGCTCCCAGGTGATCATCACCGACATCGCGGCGTCCAACGGCATCATCCACGTGATCGACACCGTCATGTCGCCGCCGGCGGACATGGAGCCTGCGCTGGGGACGATCCCGGAAGTGGCGATCGCTGCCGGCGATTTCACCACGCTCGTCGCAGCCCTGCAGGCCACCGGCCTCGATGCGGTCCTGGCAGACGAAACGGCCACCTTCACCGTGTTTGCACCGACCGATGACGCTTTCGCCGCGCTGGGCGATGACACCATTGCCGCGCTGCTGGGAGACACTGACACCCTCAGCGACATCCTGCTGTACCACGTGATTGCCGGTTCCGCTGTCGATTCGACCACGGCGATTTCCCTGGCCAGCACGTCGGTAGAGATGGCCAATGGCGATCTGGCGGAGATCACGCTGGTCGACGGCAATCTGTTCATCGACGGCTCCCAGGTGATCATCACCGATATCGCGGCGTCCAACGGCATCATCCACGTGATCGACACCGTCATGTCGCCGCCGGTAGAGATGACCTCGACCCTCGTCGATGTGCTGGTCGCCGATGGCAACTTCACCACCCTGGTTGCGGCCCTGCAGGCGACCGGTCTGGACGCCACCCTGGCTGATGAGAGTGGCTCATTCACGGTCTTTGCGCCGAATGACGACGCCTTTGCCAAACTCGGCACGGATACCATCAACAGCCTGTTGGCCGATACCGATACCCTGACCAACATCCTGCTCTATCACGTGATTGTCGGCATGGAGGTAGACTCTGCTACCGCCATATCACTGGCAGGTAGCATGGTGGAAATGGCCAACGGTGACTCGGTTACCTTGTCCAGCCTTACCGGTAGCGACCTGTTCGTGAATGACTCGCAGGTCATCGCGACGGATATTGATGCCAGTAATGGGATCGCCCATTTCATCGACACGGTGCTGACGCCGCCCGGTGGCTGACACCAGGCAAATACAGTAAGGGGTGGCACTTGTGCCGCCCCTTTTTTTTGCCAGCTTTTTGCCAGGCGGGGCCACGCTCCGCTTATTCAGTCATGCTAATATTCGCGGCGTTTTATTCGGTGATGCGATGCTGACCAAGACTCCCATGAATGCCCTCGAGCGCCGCTCTGTAGCAGCGCTGGCGGCCCTGTACTGCTTCCGTATGCTGGGGCTGTTCATGGTGCTGCCGCTGTTGGCGCTTTACGCGGACGACCTCAAGGGCGCAACACCGGCCCTGATCGGCCTGGCGATTGGCGTATACGGCCTGACCCAGGCCCTGTTGCAGGTGCCGCTGGGCATGCTGTCGGACCGTGTGGGCCGCCTGCCGGTACTAGTGGGCGGGTTGGCAGTATTTGCCATGGGCAGTTTCGTGGCGGCACAGGCCGAGACCATCGAAGGCATCATCGCCGGACGGCTGTTGCAGGGGGCAGGGGCCATATCCAGTACCATCATGGCGCTGGTGGCCGACCTGACCCGCGACGAGCAACGCACCAAGGCAATGGCCCTTGTCGGCATCAGTATTGGGCTGTCTTTTGCCCTGGCTATCATGCTGGGGCCGCTGCTGGCCTCGGCAGGGGGGCTACCCCTGGTGTTCAATGCGACCGGCGGCATGGCCCTGCTGGGCATCCTGGTGCTGCTGCTGGCGGTGCCACGCGTGCGGCGAGTGGCCACCCACGGAGAAGTCGGCACGGTACCGGCCCTGCTGTGGCGCACGCTGCTGGATCGCAACCTGCTGCGCCTCAACAGCGGCGTGTTTACCCTGCATTTTCTCCTGATGGCGGCCTTTGTAGGACTGCCGCTGGTGCTGGAGCAAACCCTCGGCGTAGGCCGCGATCATCATTGGAAAGTCTACCTGCCGGTACTGGTCGGCTCGGTTCTGGGGATGTTTCCGCTGATAATCCTGGGAGAACGCCGTGGCAGGCTGAAGCTGGCGCTCGGTATCGGCATCTGCTGCCTGGCAGCGTCCCAGCTGCTGGCCACTGGCACCCTCGGGCTGGCAATATTTTGCATCGGGCTTTGGCTTTACTTCACGGCATTCAACTACCTGGAGGCGGCCCTGCCGAGCCTGGTCAGCAAGTCGGTGTACGCCGGTGGCAAAGGCACAGCACTGGGCGTTTATGCCACGTTCCAGTTCCTGGGCGCATTCGTGGGTGGCGCTGCCGGTGGCCTGGCCCTGCAGCTGGGCGGCACGTCAGCCGTGCTGGCCCTGTGCGCTGTTGTCGCCCTGCTGTGGCTGCCGCTGGCGCTGAGCATGCAGACCCCTGGCAACCTCGCCAATCATCTGGTGCGCCTGCCCGAAGACCCGCGGCGTGCGGAAACGGTGCTGGAGCGCCTGCGGGCTGCGCCGGGCGTGGCCGATATGCTGGTCATGCGTGATGAGGCTACCGTCTACCTGAAGGTGGACGCCGAGCAGTTCGACGACAATCTGCTGGACACCGGCCCGGACCTTGCGGGCGGCCCTATCCCCGAGCGCGGCTGAGAGCGACCGCACACCGGGGGTGTGGGACCTCCTGCGCGGCCCTACCTAAGCGGCCCTACCTGAGCGGCCCTACCTGAGCGGCCCTAACTGACCAGAATTGCGTTCCCTTCCCGTGGCATCCCAGTGGCGTAGTGTTATAGTTTCTTGTTACCAGTAAGAGGACAAGACATGGCCCGCGGCATCAATAAAGTCATTCTCATCGGCAACCTGGGTAACGACCCGGAGACCCGCTATACGCAGTCGGGCGCGGCCGTCACCAACATATCCCTCGCCACCAGCGAGACCTGGAAAGACAAGCAGACCGGTCAACCCCAGGAGCGGACCGAATGGCACCGGGTGGTGTTTTTCAACCGGCTGGCGGAGATCGCCGGTGAATACCTGCGCAAGGGGTCCAAAGTCTACGTGGAGGGTTCCCTGCGCACCCGCAAGTGGCAGGATCAGTCGGGCCAGGACCGCTACACCACAGAGATTGTCGGCAACGAGATGCAAATGCTCGACAGCCGCGGGCAAGGCATGGGCGCCCCGTATCCTGACCAGGGGCAGGGCTATGATACTCCTGCACAGTCGCCTGCGCCCGCACCTCAGCAGGCCGCAGCGGGTGGGCAGGCGGCCCCACCGGCAAGCTTCGAAGACTTCGACGACGATATTCCCTTCTGACAGTCGCGCGTTCGGCTCAAGCAAGTATCGATTGGGGTAGGGACCGGCCATGAAAGTGCTACTGATCGGTTCTGATACTCCCGTAGGCCAGGCGCTGTGCAACTTCTTCGATTTGCGCGGCACCGAATATACGCCGCTGAGCAAATCGGAATGCCGCTGGAAGAGCGAGCGCCAGGCCAAGAAGGCACTGCGCCGCAGCGAGGCTGGCCTGGCGGTGGATGCACGCATCCAGGCGGCGGCGGATGGCGGTATCCGCATTCACGAAGCCGATATCGAACGCTGCATGTGGCTGGCGCGTGCCAGCCAGGCCCTGCGCATCCCGATGCTGCTGCTGTCCTGTGCGTCCATTTTCGAGGGCAAGGAATCACGCGCCTACCGGGAGGAAGACTACCCTGACGGCATGTCCACCCTGGCGAGCCTGATCGGCGCCGCCGAGACCGCCGTACGGGACCACTGTGAGCGCCACGTCATTCTGCGTATGGGCCCGGTGTTTTCCCCGGTAGGCAGCAACTCGCTGACCTGGATGCTCAACCGCCTGCACGAGCACGGCAGCCTGTCACTGAGTCGCAAACTGAAAGGCTGCCCGGTGGCCGCTGAAGATGCCGCCCGCGTTGTATCGGGCATGGTCGACCAGTACGGCTGCGGCCTCGAAGCCTGGGGCATATTTCACTATTGCAGTGCGGATGTGACGAGTTGCTACGAATTCGCCGAAGTGCTGCTGGCCGCAGCCTACCAGTACACGGCATTCCGGGAGGACGACCCCTCGATCCTCACGCCGCTGGAGGCGGATGATGACGACGAATCCAGCGCCGAGGACTGGCAGTCGCTGGAGTTCCGCCTCGATTGCAGCAAGATTCGCGACACCTTCGCGATCAAGCAGCAGCCCTGGCGCGCCAGCGTCGCGGGGCATGCCAAACAATACTATGCGCTGTACAGCGCCAGGGAGAAAACCGATGGTGAAAGCCTCGGACAGCGAGACGCAAGCGCTTGAGGTTGCCGTACTCACGGTCTCCGATACGCGCACAGAAGCCAACGATACCTCCGGCCAGTACCTGGCGGAGGTGCTGGCGGAGGCCGGGCATCAAGTCGCCGACCACCGCATCGTGAAGGACGACATCTACCAGATTCGCGCGGTGCTCTCGGCGTGGATCGCCGATGCCGGAGTAGACGCGGTGCTGGTTACCGGCGGGACCGGCTTTTCCGGCCGCGACAGTACACCTGAAGCTGTCGCCCCCCTGTTCGACAAGGAAATAGAAGGCTTCGGCGAGGTATTCCGAGCCCTCTCGCTGCAGGAGATCGGCTCATCCACGGTGCAATCACGCGCTCTGGGCGGTTTTGCCAACAGTACGGTGATCTTCTGTATGCCCGGCTCCACCGGTGCCTGCCGCACCGCCTGGGAGGGCATCATTCGCGATCAGCTCGACAGCACCTACCGCCCCTGCAACTTTGTCGGCGTGGTTCGCGTGCGCAACGAGGGCCACTGAGCCGTGGCCGGCCTGACCCCGCTGGAGGAAGCGCTGGCGCTGATTCTGGAGGATGTAGCGCCGGTTGCCGAGACTGACAGCGTGCCACTCGCTGATGCACTGGGGCGCACCCTGGCTGAGGACGTGCTGGCCCGGGTGCCGGTGCCCAATGATGACAATAGCGCCATGGACGGTTACGCCCTGCGCGCCGAGGAATCCGGGCAGGTGCTCAGGGTCACGCAGCGCATTCCAGCCGGCAGCGCCGGCGAGACGGTGGTGCCGGGCTCCGCCGCGCGCATATTCACCGGCGCCCCGATCCCGCCGGGGGCAGATGCCGTGGTCATGCAGGAGAACTGCGAACTCGAGGGCGACAAACTGCAGCTCACGCAAGCGGTGGTAGCCGGAGAGAATATCCGCCGCGCCGGCCAGGACCTTGAGCAGGGAAGCCGGGTGTTGGCGGCCGGGCGGCGTCTTCAGCCAGAAGACCTGGGTGTGTTGGCCTCGGTAGGCTGCGGGGAAGTGAGCGTTTTCCGGCGGCTGGTGGTGGGTGTGCTCTCCACCGGTGACGAATTGGTGGAGCCGGGAACGGCAGATTCGCTGGCTCCTGGGCAGATCTTCAATTCCAATCGTTACACGCTGCAGGGCTTGCTGCAGGCCCTGGGCTTCGAGGTAAAGGATTTTGGCCTGGTGCCCGACGATGCCGCGGAAACCCGGCGTGTGTTGCAGGCGGCCGCAGACAGCTGTGACTGTGTGATCAGCACCGGCGGTGTATCGGTGGGCGAAGAGGACCACGTCAAGCACCAAGTGGAGGCGCTGGGCAGTCTCAAGCTGTGGAAGCTGCGGGTAAAACCCGGCAAGCCACTGGCCTATGGAAGGATCGGCAGCACGGGATTCTTTGGCCTGCCCGGTAACCCTGCGGCGGTCTATGTCACCTTTACAATGATTGTGCGGCCCTGGCTGCTGGCCTGCCAGGGTGCGGACCCGGCACCGCCCCTGTCCCTCTCAGCTGCCGCGGATTTCGATTTCGGCAGGGCCGGCTCGCGCCTTGAGTTTCTGCGCGGGCGAGTCAGCAGTACGGGGCAGGGCCTGCGGGCGGAATTACATGCCAACCAGAGTTCGGGGGTGTTGAGTTCAGTGAGCTGGGCAAACGCCCTGGTGGTGATTCCCCCGGGACTCACCGTCGCCCGGGGAGATGCGGTGGAAGTCCTGCTGCTGGATCAGCTCAGCCGCTGAAACACCAGTGAGGCGTTGGTGCCGCCGAATCCAAAGCTGTTGGACATCACCCGGTTGAGGCCGGCATTGTCGACCCGTTCGAGAGCAATGGGCATTCCCTCTGCCTCCGGGTCCAGGTTCTCGATATTGGCCGAGGCTGCCACGAAATCTTCCTGGAGCATCAGCAGCGAGTATATGGCTTCCTGCACTCCGGCAGCGCCCAGTGAGTGCCCCGACAGCGACTTGGTAGATCCCACCAGCGGTATATCCGTGCCGGCGAAGGCTTCTTTCACGGCCTTGAGCTCCTGAATGTCCCCCGCCGGCGTGCTGGTGCCATGTGCGTTGATGTAGTCCACCGGGCCGTCCACGGTGGAGAGGGCCTGGCGCATGCAGCGCTGGGCGCCTTCGCCGGACGGCGCCACCATGTCATAGCCGTCTGAGGTGGCGCCGTAGCCCACCAGCTCCGCGTAAATCCTGGCACCCCGTGCCTGGGCGTGTTCCAGTTCCTCCAACACCAGCATGCCGCCGCCACCGGCAATCACGAAGCCATCGCGATTGGCATCGTAGGCGCGGGAGGCCTTGTCGGGGGTGTCGTTGTACTTGGTCGACAGCGCACCCATGGCGTCGAACAGGCAGGACATGCTCCAGTGCAGCTCTTCCCCGCCGCCGGCAAAAATGATGTCCTGCTTGTTGAGCTGGATCTGTTCCATGCCATTGCCAATGCAGTGGGCGCTGGTGCTGCAGGCGCTGGAGATGGAGTAGTTGACGCCCTTGATTCTGAAGGGTGTTGCCAGGCAGGCCGACACGGTACTGGCCATGGTCTGCGTCACCCGGTAGGGGCCGACACGCCGCAGGCCGCGCTCGCGCAGAATGTCTGCGGCCTCCACCTGACTGGAAGAAGAGGCGCCGCCTGAACCGGCGATAATGCCGGTGCGCTCATTGGATACCATGCCCTCGTCCAGGCCTGAGTCGGCGATAGCCTGCTGCATGGCAAGATAGGCATAGGCGGCGGCCGGGCCCATAAAGCGCAGCTGCTTGCGATCGATGCGCTCGCTGAGATCGATATCGATGGAGCCCGCGACATGGCTCTTCATACCCATATCGACCTGCTCCTGCTGGAAGCGAATGCCCGAGCGCCCCTCTCGCAGGGACTCGGTGACGGCGGCTGTATCGGTTCCCAGGCACGAGGTGATGCCGATGCCTGTCACTACAACGCGTCTGGCCATAAAAATACCTGGCTGATTCTGTTAGAAGTTGTCTGTTTGCTGAAACAGGCCGACACGCAGGTCTTTGGCGAGGTAGATTTCCTTGCCGTCCACGGACATGGCGCCATCGGCAATTCCCATGACCAGCTTGCGCTCGATAACCCGCTTCACGTTGATGGTGTACTCCACCTGCTTTGCAGTGGGCAACACCTGGCCGGTGAACTTGATTTCACCCGCCCCCAGGGCACGACCGCGGCCCGGGTTGCCGCGCCAGCCGAGAAAGAAGCCGACCAGCTGCCACATCGCATCGAGACCCAGGCAGCCCGGCATCACCGGGTCGCCGCGGAAGTGGCAGTCAAAAAACCAGAGCTCAGGATTGATATCCAGCTCGGCCTGGATGATGCCCTTGCCGTAGGCGCCACCCTCAGAACTGATATGGCTCACACGGTCCATCATCAGCATGTTGTCCATGGGCAGCTGTGCGTTCCCCGGCCCGAACATTTCGCCGAGGCCGCAGGCGATGAGATCGTCCTTGGAAAAGCTGCTTTGCGTGGTCATGAAAAGAGGTGGTCCTGAGGGGCGTGTTCGCGACCTGCATTCTAAACTCTGGTGACCGCATGTCCAGTGTGCGTTAAACTTTGCTGCCTTGCGAAACCCCGGAAAAACCGCATGTTTTTTGGCGCCAGCAGCAGGGTTGAGCGCAACCGCGTTGAGAGTAAAAATCAGGCGATAAGCGGGCAGAACCCGGTCCCGGCGCCAGAGTAAAAGGATTTCCAATGTTAAAGGCAGTGCTTCTTTCCGGTGGTGTGGGCAGCCGCCTCTGGCCGGTATCCCGCGAGGCCTATCCCAAGCAGTTCCTCCCCCTGGCCAGTGACAACTCCATGCTGTTGGACACGGTTGCGCGTGTGGCCGACGTCACCGACTCCAGTCCACTGTATATCTGCAACGAAGAGCACCGCTTCATCGTTGCCGAGCAGGTACATGGAGCCTACCCCGGCGAAATCGTACTGGAGCCGGTGGGTCGCAATACCGCTCCTGCCGTTGCCATCGCTGCGCTGCGCGCGCTGGCGGAGGATGAGTCGGCCATGCTGCTGGTATTGCCAGCCGATCACCTGATCAGCGACACAGCTGCTTTTCTTGCGGCTGTGGAAGTCGCGCAGGTGCAGGCGCGTGCCGGCAGGCTGGTGACCTTTGGCGTGGTGCCGGACCGACCCGAGACCGGCTATGGTTATATTCGACGAGCTGACGCGCTTGATGATCAATGCTATGTGATCGGTGAGTTTGTCGAAAAGCCGGATGGAGCGACAGCCAAGACCTACCTCGCCAGCGGCGACTACTACTGGAATAGCGGCATGTTCCTGCTTGGCGCAAAGGTCTACCTCGACGAACTACGTCGTCTGGCGCCGGAGATGGTCTCTGCCTGTGAGGCATCACTGGCTGGTGCGGCCACCGATCTCGATTTCGTACGACTTGAGCAGGCTGCCTTTGAGTCCTGCCCTGCCGACTCCATAGATTACGCCGTCATGGAGAAGACCGAGCTGGGCGCGGTGGTTCCGCTTGATTGCGGCTGGAGTGATGTGGGCGCCTGGTCAGCGCTATGGGAGGCCGGTAACAAGGACGCCAATGGCAACGTGTTGCAGGGCGACGTATTGCTCGACGAGGGTAGCAACAACTATCTCCGGGCTGAGTCCCGACTGCTGGCCGCTACCGGGGTTGATAATCTGGTAGTGGTCGAAACCCCGGATGCTGTGCTGATTTCTGAACGAGGCCGCGTCCAGAACGTGAAGCGGCTGGTCAGTGCGCTCAAGTCCGGAGAACGCGACGAGGCCAGGCTGCATGCGCGTGTCTACCGGCCCTGGGGCTCCTACGAGTCTCTCATCAATGGTGACCGTTTCCAGGTCAAGCGCATTGTTGTGAATCCAGGGGGAAAGCTGTCGCTGCAGAAGCATCACCACCGGGCCGAACACTGGATAGTGGTGGCTGGCACCGCTGAAGTGACTTGTGAAGACAAGGTCTTTATGCTGGGAGAGGATGAGTCAACGTATATTCCCCTGGGCCATAAACACCGGTTGGTAAACCCGGGGCGAATTCCGCTTGAATTGATTGAAGTCCAGTCAGGTACCTATCTTGGCGAGGACGATATTGTGCGCTATGACGATATCTACGGCCGCAGTGACAGCTGACGCAGCGGTCTAGGAAGAGGGGTTGGCACGCGGTGCCGCCAGAGTGATATTGCCAGGGAGAGTCAAATGATCAATAAGTGCTTATTTCCGGTGGCGGGGTATGGAACCCGCTTCCTGCCCGCCACCAAAAGTATGCCCAAGGAGATGCTGCCGGTGGTCAACAAGCCGCTCGTGCAGTACGGCGTGGAAGAAGCCATCGAGGCGGGCATGAATACTATTTCCTTTGTTACCGGCCGCGGCAAACGCTCCATCGCTGATCATTTTGACATCAGCTACGAGCTCGAACACCAGATTGCCGGCACCGGCAAGGAAGTGTACCTGGGCAGCATTCGCAACGTTCTGGAGCAGGGTGTGTTCACCATGGTGCGGCAGCGCGAGATGAAGGGCCTGGGCCATGCCATTCTCACCGGCGAACCGCTGATCGGCAGTGAGCCGTTCGGCGTGGTGCTATCGGACGACCTGTGCCTCAATGACGGCGGGCCCGGGGTGTTGTCGCAGATGGCTGAACTGTACTCGCAGTTTCGCTGCAGCATCGTCGCCATCCAGGAGGTGCCGATGGAGGAGGCCCACAAGTACGGCGTCATCAAGGCCGAAGAACTGAAAGAAGGCCTGTACCGGGTAGACGACATGGTCGAAAAGCCGCCGGAGGGGGAAGCGCCTTCTAACCTGGCCATCATCGGCCGCTACATCCTCACCCCGGACATCTTCGACATCATCCGAGAGACACCGCCCGGAAAGAATGGCGAGGTGCAGATTACCGATGCGTTGCTCACGCAGGCCAGGAAGGGCTGTGTGATGGCCTACAAGTTCAAGGGCCGCCGCTTTGATTGCGGCAGCGTGACAGGCTTCGTCGAGGCGACCAACTACGTATTCGAGAACGTCTACTCCGACCCCGCATGAGTGAACTGAGCTGTTTCAAGGCCTACGATGTTCGAGGCCGCGTCCCTGACCAGCTCAACGAAGATATTGCCTACCGCATTGGCCGTGCTTACGCCACGGTCATAGCGCCCGGCAGCGTCGTGGTAGGGCACGATATTCGCCTCAGTAGTGAGGCGCTGAAGCAGGCGCTGACCGAAGGGCTGCGAGACAGCGGCGTCGATGTATTCGACATCGGCCTGTGTGGCACCGAGGAAATCTACTTTGCCACCGACCACGCCGGCGTTGGTGGCGGCATCGTGGTAACGGCGAGTCACAACCCCAAGGATTACAACGGCATGAAGTTTGTTCGTGCCGGGGCGCGACCGGTCAGCGGTGATAGCGGGCTCGATAACATTCGCCAGTTGGCAGAGAGCAATGACTTTCCTGCGCCCAGCTCCCGCGGCGAGCTGCAGGCCTTGGATACCTCCGGGGCCTACGTTGAGCACCTGTTGTCCTATGTGGACCTGGGGGCGCTGAAACCGCTGAAGCTGGTAGTGAACGCCGGCAATGGTGGTGCCGGCCTGGTAGTCGATCGCCTGGAAGGCAGGCTCCCCTTCGAGTTCATCAAGCTTTTGAACGAGCCGGACGGGCACTTTCCCAACGGCGTGCCCAATCCGCTGCTGGTGGAGAATCGAGCGATCACCTCTGAGGCGGTGCGAGAGCACGGCGCAGACCTCGGTATCGCCTGGGACGGTGACTTCGACCGCTGCTTCTTTTTCGATGAGCGCGGCGAATTTGTAGAAGGCTACTACCTGGTAGGTCTGCTTGCGGAAGCCTTTCTGCGAAGTGCCGGTGGCGGCAAAATTGTGCACGACCCCCGACTCACCTGGAACACGCTGGACGTGGTGGCACAGTTCGGGGGTGAAGCGGTGCAGAGCAAGACTGGCCACGCCTTTATCAAGGAGCGCATGCGTGCTGAAAACGCGCTTTACGGTGGCGAAATGAGCGCACACCACTACTTCCGTGATTTCGCCTATTGTGACAGCGGCATGATTCCCTGGCTGCTGGTGGCGGCGATGGTCAGCGAACGCAATGCGCCGCTATCGGAGCTGGTGGCCGAACGCATGGCGGCCTATCCCTGCAGCGGTGAAATCAATAGGGAGGTGGACGACCCCGCGGCGCTGCTGGCGGCGATGGAAGCGCGCTATGCGGAGGACGCTGATGCTGTCGATCATACCGACGGGCTCAGCGTTAGCTACCCGGACTGGCGCTTCAATCTTCGTATGTCCAATACCGAGCCGGTCGTGCGGCTCAATGTGGAGAGCCGCGGTGATCAGCAGCTAATGGAAGCCAGAAGAGACGAACTGCTGGCGCTAATCGATAGCTGAGCAGCCCTGCTAAAGCCTGCCGTCCACCCGCTCTGAAGGGAGGATGTAGGTGGCGTCGTAGAGCACGCCGTCGGGTCGGCAGTAGGCACGAATACTGTCTGCGCCCAGCGACCGAAACTGGTCGTGACCGACCGCGAGAATCACGGCGTCATAATTGTTCGCCGGCGCCGAGATCAGGTCCACGCCAAATTCAGTCCGTGCCTCTTCTTCATTGACCAGAGGGTCCCAGACCCTGACCCGCGCATTGCAGCTTGCGAGCTCACGAATGATGTCTGCCACCAGCGTGTTACGGATATCGCTGCAGTTGGGCTTGAACGCAAGGCCCATTACCAGGATTTCTGCGTCTACCACATGCAGGCGCCGCTGGGTCATCAGGTGCATCACTTCCGCCGCCACCTGCTTGCCGATCTGGTCATTCAGGCGGCGGCTCGCCGAGATGATCTCCGGGAAGTAGCCCGCCTGGTTGGCACGGTGTACCAGGTAATAGGGGTCCACACCGATGCAGTGCCCGCCTACCAGCCCGGGGCGGAAAGGCAGGAAGTTCCACTTGCTGCCGGCGGCGGCGAGCACCTCCTCGGTATCAATTTCCAGACATTTGAAAATCTGCGCAAACTCATTGGTAAGTGCGATGTTCACATCGCGCTGGGTGTTCTCGATTACCTTGGCCGCCTCGGCGACACGGATGCTGCTGACAGGGAAGGTGCCGGCGGTGACGATACGCCGGTAAAGTGCGTCTACTGCAATGGCGGTTTCCGGCGTAGAGCCCGCGGTGACCTTGACGATGTCGGCCAGGCGTCGTTCGGAATCTCCAGGGTTTATGCGTTCCGGGCTATAGCCTACGAAGAAATCCTTGTTGAAGCTGAGGCCGGACGCCCGCTCGAGAATAGGCACGCAGTATTCTTCCGTGCAGCCCGGATAGACCGTCGATTCGTAGATGACGATATTCCCGGGCTGCAGCGCTTCGCCGATCATGCCGCTGGCCGCACCCAGGGGGTGGAGGTCAGGGCGGCGGTCGGCATCGATGGGCGTGGGAACTGTGACGATGAAGACGTCATGCCCGGCCAGGGCCTCTTCATCAGAGGTGAATACCGCTTTGGTGTCTGCGAGTTCTTCGGCAGCGACTTCGCCGCTGCTGTCATGACCCGCCTTGAGCTGTGCGATGCGGTCCGGATTGACGTCAAAGCCGAGGGTAGGCTGGTGTCTAGCCAGGGCGAGGGTGAGTGGCAGGCCTACGTAGCCCAGACCCAGTACAGCAACGCGCTGCTCACTCATGATGTGATTTATCCAGTATGGCGTTGGTCGAGGCGTCAAAGCGCTGGCCGGAGCCTTGCAGGGCGCCGAGAATTTCCGCGCCCATTTCCTTGCCCAGTTCTACACCCCACTGGTCGAAAGAGTTGATCTCCCAGATGCGTCCGCTGCAGAAGGTCTTGTGCTCATACAGGGCCAGCAAGGCGCCCAGGCTGTGGGGGGTGAGGCTCGGACAGCTCAGGGTTGAGCTGGGGCGGTTGCCTGGGATGACCAGGTGCGGTGCCAGCTCCGCTGCTCGCTCGGCGGTCACGCCTCGCCCCTCGAGGGAGGCGCGGGAAGTGGGCTCGTCCCTGCCTAGCATCAGCGCCCGCATCTGGCTGAGTCCGTTGGCCAGCAGCCGCTGCTTGCCCTCAAGCCCGGTAGCGTCATCGGTGATCAGCACGAAATCTGTCGGGCACAGTACCGTGCCCTGGTGTAACAGCTGATGAAAAGAGTGCTGGCCGTTGGTGCCTGCGTCGCCCCACAGGATCGGGGCCGTGGCGTAGCCGACAGTTTCACCGCGATGGTTGACCGACTTGCCGTTGCTCTCCATGGATAGCTGCTGCAGGAAGGCCGGCAGTCGCGCCAGATGCTGCTGGTAGGGGATGACAGCATGGGCCTGGGCGCCCATGAAATTGACGTACCAGATTTCCAGCAGGCTCAACCACAGGGGCATGTTGTGCTCGGCGTCCGCACTGATGAAGTGCTGGTCCATGGCCTCGGCGCCTGCCAGCAGCTCTTCGAATTTCTCCATTCCCACCGCAAAGGCGATGCTCCAGCCGATCGCCGACCAGAGGGAGAAGCGCCCCCCCACCCAGTCCCACATGGGGAGGATGTTTGCTTCGGGAATCCCGAACTCGCGGGCTGCTTCTATATTGGTGCTTACCGCCAGGAAGTGCTGTGACAGGCCGGTCTCGGGAACGCCCGCATCCAGCATCCACTGCCGTGCGCGACGGGCATTGTGCAGGGTCTCCTCGGTGCGCAGGGTTTTCGAGCAGATAATGAACAGCGTCGTGTGCGGGTCGAGGCCCGCCAGCTCGCCGTCCAGGTCGTCGGGATCGACATTGGCGCAGAAGCGGACCTCGACACCCGACACCCGGTAGGCACCCAGTGCATCCACCACCATTCTTGGGCCCAGGTCAGAACCGCCGATGCCGATATTCACGATGGTACGGATCGGATCCCCGTGGTGGCCGCGATGGCTTCCAGCGTGCACGCGCTCCACCCACTCGGCCATGCGCTGCTTGCAGCTCTCCACTGCCGCATGCTCCTGCTCGAGGCCCGCGGGGGCGGCCGATGCTCGCAGCAGAGTATGCAATACCGCGCGCTGTTCCGTGTGATTGAGTGGGCTGCCGTCAAACAGCGCCGCGCGGTCGTCCAGTACACCGGCGGCGCGGGCGAGTTCCAGCAAGCTCGCTACACTGTCGTCGCTCAGCAGGTGACGCGAATAGTCCAGCTGCCATCCCGCCGCCTCGATGCGGAAGCGTTCTACCCGGGAGGGGTCTTCGGTGAGCAATGCGTTGATGCTGAGGCTGCGGTCCTGCTGCGCCAGAGACGCGAGCCGGGCGGCGATTGCCGGGTGGGGGAACTGCGCCGGGCTGGCGCCAGTAGCTGACATTTGCTGCATCCCTGAAGCGTTTGCCGGAGTATAGGAAGCGCCCGGGGGCAGCGCAATTCGATCCGTCAGTGGTCCCTTGCCAGCGCCAGGTGAGCAATCGCCGCCATGGCGTCCCGACAGGTGTTGTCAGGCAATTTCTCGAGCGCGGCCAGCGCGCTGGACTGGTAGCTTGTGGCCAGGCTACGGGCATAGTCGAGGGAGCCGTTGCGCCTGACCGCCGCCAGCACTGCGTCGATCTCGCTGGCGTTCTTGTCGCGAATGGCGCGGGTAACCAGCTCGCGCTCGGCGCTATTGCCGTTTCGCAACACGTGGATCAGCGGCAGCGTTGGCTTCCCTTCATTCAGGTCGTCGCCCACATTCTTGCCCATCACAGCCGGGTCGCCCTCGTAGTCGAGAACGTCGTCGATAATCTGGAAGGCAATGCCGACATCGCTGCCGAACCTTGCGAGCGGTGCGGCGGTTTCCTGGAAGCGCTCGCATAGTGCCCCGGCGCCGTAGCAGGCGGAGGCGAACAGGATGGCAGTCTTGCGGCGAATGACGTCCATATAGTCGTCTTCCCCGGTAGACGGGTCTCCGGCGCGCACCAGCTGCAGCACTTCGCCGGCGGCGATTTCATTGGTGGTATTGGCCATATCGCGCATGATGTCCATGTTGCCGATGGCCACCATGAGCTGGAACGCGCGCGAGTAGAGGAAGTCACCCACCAGCACGCTGGGCGCGTTGCCGAACTCGGCATTGGCGGTGGGGCGCCCGCGGCGCAGGGCCGACAGGTCGACCACGTCGTCGTGCAGCAGGGTCGCGGTATGGATGAACTCAACCACCGCGGCAAACCTGATGTGGTCCTCGCCCTGGTAGCCGCAGCAGCGCGCCGCCAGTAGAGCCAACAGGGGCCGCAGGCGCTTGCCGCCGGCCTCGACAATGTAGTGCCCGATGTTCTCGACCAACCCCACGTCCGAGGCCAGGTTGGCCACGATCAGCGCGTTCACGGCCTCGACGTCGTCGAGAACGGGCGCACGGATAGCCTGGATGGGGGATTCAGGGGTGTTCGAGGGTGCAAGCATGGGGCGGATCCAGAAACTGAGCTGGCTAATATAGTGGTTCGTAAGTCATTGTGACATATGGAATAAGCGCTTGCCTGCCCCGGCCAAAACCAGTAAACTCGCCGCCCTCGAGTACCCCGGCCACGCCAGAGGTACTCTCTGGGGCAGCGCGGCTGCCCCACACGGACGATACCCAGTGCCGAGCTCTGCCCCCACGTTGACCGTGGGCCACATCAGATAGCGAGACGGCGAACTAGAGGAAGCGAAAATGTACGCAGTGATTGAGAGCGGTGGCAAGCAGCACCGCGTCGAAGAGGGCGAAACCCTCAAGCTGGAAAAGATTGAAGTACCGACCGGGGACAGCATCGAGTTTGATCGCGTCCTGATGGTAGGCAGTGGTGACGATGTGAAAATCGGTACGCCGCTGGTCGACGGTGGCAAAGTAACCGCTGAGGTGGTTTCCCACGGTCGTCACGAGAAAGTGAAAATCATCAAGTTCAACCGCCGCAAGCACCACCGCAAGCAGGCGGGCCACCGTCAGTGGTACACCGAGGTCAAGATCACCGCTATCAGCGGCTGATCCAGGAGATTAGGAGATAGACTATGGCTCACAAGAAAGCAGGCGGTAGTACTCGTAACGGACGCGATTCCGAAAGCAAACGCCTTGGCGTCAAGCGCTACGGCGGCCAGCAGGTGAAGGCAGGCAACATCCTGGTTCGCCAGCGCGGTACCCGCATTCACGCCGGTGACAATGTCGGCTGTGGCAAGGATCACACCCTGTTCGCCACCGCTGACGGTGTCGTACAGTTCGTGACCCGGGGCCCGGAAAAGCGCAAGTTTATTCAGGTGGTCAGCGCCTGAAACCCGCATCGGCCCGCGGGCCGATAGCAAGTTAATGAGAAAGGGGCCGATGGCCCCTTTTTTGTTGGCCTGCCGGCTTTCCCTGGGCCGCCGGCACTTCATCCTGGGCGGCCGGCATCCGGAGCAGTGACATGAAATTCGTCGACGAGACAGCGATCAGTGTACAGGCGGGCAAGGGTGGCAACGGCTGCCTCAGCTTTCGCCGCGAGAAGTACATTGCCAAGGGCGGCCCCGACGGCGGCGATGGTGGTGACGGCGGCAGCGTCTACCTGCAGGCGGACAGCGCCCTGAACACCCTGGTCGACTACCGCTACGTGCGCCACTATGCCGCCCAGAACGGCGAGCCGGGCAGGGGCCGCAACTGCACCGGCAGGAGCGGCGACGACTTGGTACTTAAGGTGCCTGAAGGGACTACGGTACTCGACGAAGACAGTGGCGAAATGCTCGGCGACCTGGCCGAAGCCGGCCAGCAGCTGCTGGTCGCCCGCGGCGGGTTCCACGGGCTGGGGAATACCCGCTTCAAGTCGTCCACCAACCGGGCGCCGCGGCAAACCACGCCCGGGACCGAGGGCGAGCGTCGCAACCTTCGCCTTGAACTCAAGGTGCTGGCGGATGTGGGCTTGCTGGGCCTGCCCAACGCCGGCAAATCCACCCTGATCCGCGCCATATCCTCGGCCAAACCCAAGGTCGCCAACTATCCCTTTACCACGCTGGTTCCCAATCTCGGGGTCGTGAAGGTACAGGCGCACCGCAGTTTCGTGGTGGCGGACATTCCCGGTCTCATTGAGGGCGCCTCCGACGGCGCCGGGCTGGGGATTCGGTTTTTGAGGCACCTGACCCGCAATCGCATCCTGCTGCACCTCGTAGACGTTGCCCCCTTTGATGGCACCAATCCGGTGGACAATGCGCTGGCGATTACCCGCGAGATCGAACGGTTCAGTCCCTCGCTGGCCGCGCTGGAACGGTGGCTGGTGCTCAACAAGACCGACCTGGTCGATGAAGAGCAGCTGCCCGGCGTGCGCGCTGAGCTGCTTGAAGCCCTGGACTGGTCCGGCCCTGTCTATGAAATTGCCGCTATTTCCGGCACCGGCACCGACGCCATGTGTGGCGACCTAATGAGTCGACTTGAGGAGTTGCGCACCCTGGAGGCCGAGGACCCTGAAGCTGCCGCTGCGGAGCGCGAACGGCAGCTGGCGCTGCAGGCCGAGGCGCGAGAGCGGATTGCAGCGCTCCGTCGCCAGCGCAAGGCGGGTGACAGCGCCGATGACGACGATGATTTCGATGACGACGACTACGACGTGGAAGTCGAATATGTCCCCTGATACGGGCCGGCAAGGACTGCGCCAGACCCGTCGTTGGGTCGTGAAGGTCGGCAGTGCGTTGCTGACCGATGACGGCCGCGGCCTGGACGAAAACATGATTGCGGAGTTGGCCACAGGTATGGCCGGGCTGCGCGAGAGTGGTCGCGAGGTAGTGCTGGTATCCAGCGGTGCGGTGGCTGCCGGCATGCTCAGACTGGGCTGGGAAAGCCGGCCCCACGAACTGCACAAACTGCAGGCAGCAGCCGCCGTCGGCCAGATGGGGCTGGTGCAGCGCTACGAGTCTGCCTTCCAGGAGTACGGTCTGCACACGGCGCAGGTGCTGCTGGGGCACGATGATATCTCCGCCCGCGACCGCTACCTCAATGCACGCAGTACGCTCACCACTTTGCTGGAGCTGGGCGTCATTCCAGTCGTCAACGAAAACGACACGGTGGTCACGGACGAAATTCGATTTGGTGACAACGACACCCTGGCCGCGATGGTAGCCAACCTGATCGATGCCGATGTGCTGCTGATCCTTACCGACCAGGAAGGGCTCTACGACGCCGATCCGCGCAAGCACCCGCAGGCAAGCCTTGTGGCGGAGGCGGCAGCGGACGACGCCCGGCTGGAGACCATGGCGGGCAGTGGTGGTCGACTGGGGCGTGGCGGCATGCTGACCAAAGTGCGCGCCGCGCGCCTGGCCGCGCGCTCCGGAACCCGCACTCTGATTGCCCACGGCAAGACCCCGGGCGTGATGAAGCGGCTCGCGGATGGCGACCCCCTGGGAACCTTGCTCACCGCAGGCCAGGCGCCGGTGGCGGCACGCAAGCAATGGCTGGCCGGCCTGGTGCGTTCTGCCGGCACGCTGGTGCTGGATGAGGGCGCCGTGGATGTGCTGCGCAAGTCGGGCCGCAGCCTGCTGCCCGTCGGCGTCAAGGCCGCCAATGGCGACTTCGTGCGGGGCGATATGGTGATCTGCGTGGATGGCGCCGGCCGGGAGATCGCCCGTGGCCTGGTCAATTACAACCTCGACGAGACCCGCCGCATTCTCGGCCAGGCCTCGAGTGAGATCGAAACCTTACTGGGTTACCAGGGAGACCCGGAGCTGATCCACCGGGACAACCTGGTTCTCAGCGGCTAGCGGCGCGCGGCTAGCGGTGCGCGACTAGCGGTGCGCGACTAGCGGTGCGCGACTAGCGGTGCGCGACTAGCGGTGCGCGACTAGCGGTGCGCGACTAGCGGCGCGCGGCCGGCGCTCTAGTAGATCGATTTCATGGCAGTCATGTAGCCGCGCAGCTCGCGGCCGATTACCTCTACAGGGTGATTGCGAATCGCCTCGTTGACTTGAATCAGCTCCTGGTTGTCGACGCCGGTACCGCCGCCCATGCCTTTGCCGATCACGTCGATATCAATGTTGCTCATGAAGTTTGCCAGCAGCGGCCGGCATGCGTGGTCGAAGAGATAGCAGCCGTACTCCGCCGTGTCGGAAATCACCACGTTCATTTCGTAGAGCTTCTTGCGGGCGATGGTGTTGGCGATCAGTGGCGTCTCGTGCAGGGACTCGTAGTAGGCAGACTCTTCCTTGATGCCCGCAGACACCATGACTTCGAAGGCCAGTTCCACGCCCGCCTTGCACATGGCGATCAACAGGATGCCGTGGTCGTAGTATTCCTGCTCGGGGATCTCCTGGTCGGTATTGGAGGCGTTTTCAAAGGCCGTTTCCTGGGTGGCAGCGCGCCAGCCCAACAGATTGGCGTCACCGTTGGCCCAGTCTTCCATCATGGTGCGGGAAAACTCACCGCTCATGATGTCGTCCTGGTGCTTCTGGTACAGCGGACGCATGATGTCCTTGAGCTCTTCAGCCAGGTAGTAGGCGCGGATTTTTGCCGGGTTGCTGAGACGGTCCATCATGTTGGTGATGCCGCCGTGCTTGAGACCCTCAGTCACCGTTTCCCAGCCGTACTGGATCAGTTTCGAGGCATAGCCGGGCTCGATGCCTTTCTCCACCATTTTGTCGAAGCAGAGGATGGCGCCGGTTTGCAGCATGCCGCAGAGAATGGTCTGTTCCCCCATCAGGTCGGACTTCACCTCGGCGATGGGTGAGGACTCAAGGACGCCGGCCCGGTCGCCGCCGGTACCTGAAGCCAGGGCCTTGGCGATATCGAGCCCGTCACCATTGGGGTCGTTCTCGGTGTGAACCGCAATCAGCGTGGGCACCCCGAAGCCGCGCTTGTACTCTTCCCGCACTTCGGTGCCAGGGCACTTCGGGCACATCATCACCACAGTGATATCCGGGCGGATCTGCATACCTTCCTCGACCAGGTTGAAGCCGTGGGCGTAGTCCAGGCAGGCGCCTTCCTTCATCAGCGGCATCACGGCCTCCACCACGCTGGAATGCTGCTTGTCGGGGGTGAGGTTCATGACCACGTCGGCGGTCGGTATCAGTTCCTCGTAGGTGCCAACGGTGAAGCCGTTCTCGGTGGCGTTCTTCCAGGACTGGCGCTGCTCCTCGATGGCCTCTTTGCGCAGTGCGTAGGCCACGTCCAGGCCACTGTCGCGCAGGTTGAGCCCCTGGTTGAGGCCCTGTGAGCCGCAGCCGACGATGACGATTTTCTTGCCCTTGAGCTTGGCCACGCCGTCAGTGAATTCGGATCGGTCCATGAAGCGGCATTTGCCAAGCTGTTCGATCTGCAGGCGCAGTGGCAGGGAGTTGAAGTAGTTCTGGCCCATCGTTATCTCCGGGAGTCTGTCTCAGGGGCGGCCACTGTAACGCGGCTCGCCTTTTGCGTAAAACGATATAAACTGAATACTGTTTTACGTTCAGTGCAATTAATGCAGCCGTTTGTGTGATGGATATTCGCTCCCTGCAACTGTTCCTCCACCTGGCTGATAGCCTCAGCTTCAGCCGCACCGCCGAGCAGAAGCACTTGAGCCCGGCTGCGGTGAGCCGAACGGTTCAGCGAATGGAAGCCGAACTGGGTCGCCAGCTGTTCGAGCGCGATCGCCGCCAGGTGCGGTTAACCGAGGCGGGCCTCAGGTTCCAGGCCTACGCCCGCCAGACTGTGGACGAGTGGCAGCGAATGACCGGCGAGCTGCGCCTGGACCTCGATGCGTTGCGCGGCGAGGTGTCGGTCTACTGCTCGGTTACGGCCAGCTACAGCGTGCTCTCACCCATACTGGAGACCTTTCGCAGCGACCAGCCGGGCATCGACATCATGTTGCATACCGGCGACCAGGCAGACGCCGTGAATCGCGTACACCAGGGCCGGGAAGACGTGGCGGTTGCCGCCCGGCCGGACCGGCTACCTTCCAAGCTCGAATTCCTGACCCTGATGCACTCGCCGTTGGTGTTTATCGCCCCGGCCTTCGACTGCAGCGTGCGCGCTCAGTTGAATGCGCCCTACGACTGGCAGGATGTTCCCTTCATCATCGCCGAGCGCGGGCTGAGCAAACAGCGCGTGGAATCCTGGTTCCGGGAGCAGGGCGGTAAACCACGAATCTATGCCCAGGTGGCCGGGCATGAGGCGATCGCAGCCATGGTGGCCCTCGGTTTGGGTGTGGGTGCCGTGCCGAAGCTGGTGCTGGACAATTTCACCTATCGCGACCGGCTGGAAATTCTGCCCCTGGACGCACCGCTGGGACCCTTCCCGGTGGGACTATGCGCGCTGCGCCAGCGACTGGACAACCCGCTGGTGGCGGCGTTCTGGCAGGCGGCCCGGCATTCGTATCCTGGCGCGAAGTGATATCATAGGCGTCATGGCACAGGATCAAAACAAGTCCGCCCAGCCGGTCGATATCAAAGAGGCCAAGTCGGCTGCCGAGTCTGGCTCTGAGAGGAGCTTCGGGCTGGACATCGATCGCCTGGTGGACGAGCACGAGGAAGAAGTCTCGGAGGGAGGCAAGACCACCCGCCACCAGGGTATTTACCTACTGCCCAACCTGTTTACTACCGGCGCGCTGTTTGCGGGCTTCTACGCCATCATCGCCGGCATGCGCAGCGATTTTGAGGCCGCCGCGATCGCCATCTTTTTCGCGATGCTGTTCGATGGCCTCGACGGCCGTATTGCCCGACTTACCAATGCGTCCAGCAAATTCGGCGCCGAATATGACAGCCTGTCGGATATGGTGTCCTTCGGGGTAGCACCGGCACTGGTGGTCTACAGCTGGGGGCTTTCTGCGCTCGGCAAGTTTGGCTGGTCGGTGGCGTTTATCTACGCCGCCTGCGCCGCCCTGCGCCTGGCGCGCTTCAACACCCAGATTGAAGTAGCGGACAAGGCCTGGTTCACGGGGCTCGCGAGCCCGCCGGCGGCGGCTGCCATCACCGCGACCGTCTGGGTGTGCAACGACAGCGGCCTGGTAGGTGCGGGGCTGCCGACGGAAATTGCCGTAGTGGTGGCGGTACTGACTGCGCTGATCGGCGTACTCATGATTGCCAATGTGCCGTACTACAGCTTCAAGGACCTGGATAAAGGCGGCCGTGTCCCCTTTGCGGTGATTATCGGCATTGTTTTTATTTTCAGCCTCGTCACCCTGGACCCTCCCCGTGTGCTGCTGACGGCGGCGCTGCTGTACGCGGCGTCCGGCCCGCTTATGCTGCTGCGAGGCAAGCCAGGCTAACGCCATCTTGCAGCCTGCATAGCAGGTTGCCGGCTCGGTGGCTGGTCGCTTTTTGAGCTCTGCAATTGCCCCATTTCAGGGCGCCGAAAACGCCGACAAATATTTTGGAAATTTCCTTTGCGAAACGCTTGCAGGGGGATTCGATCTGCGTATAATGCGCGTCCTCGGTTCGGGGCGAGCCCCCAGGAAACCAGGCGATGGAGACATCGCGATGTCGGTTCCCAGGGATAAGCACCGGGCCTTTCTGCGGTCCATCGCGAGCGCAGAGTTGTTTAACAAGAAGATAAAGACAGATGTGTG
>JAZBOY010000189.1:0-7045 GCA_036351375.1 Halieaceae bacterium | reverse complement strand
AGACCCATGAGCGACGACACTCTCTACACCGCCACAGCCAGCGTGCTGCCGGCCTGGATCGACTACAACGGCCATATGAACATGGGCTACTACCTGGTGGCCTTCGACCAGGTCGCCACTGACGGCTTCTTCGACTATCTCGGCATCGGTCTTGAGCACAAGCAGCAGGTCGGCAAGTCCACTTTCAGCCTGGCGGCCAATATCGATTTCATCGCGGAATTGATGGAGGGCGACCCGCTGCGCTTCACCACTCACCTGGTGGACTACGACCACAAGCGGCTGCATTTCTTCCACTGCCTCTACCATGCCGAGGAAGGCTACCTGGCGGCCACCAACGAAAACCTGGGCATGTATATCGATATGAGCACCCGCCGCAGCACCCGCTTCAGCGAAGAGCAGATGGCGCGCTTCCAGGCTGAGCTGGAGAAAAGCCAGGCGTTGGGAATGCCCGAGGGCGTGGGCAGGAAACTCGGTATACGCCGCTAGCCGCGGCGGTAGTTACTGGTCAGCAGGCCCAGGCGCGAGGCCCGGAACAGCACGCTCTGCCAGATCACGCCCAGGCCATACTTGATCACCGGCCAACCCGCTATCGAGGATGCATCCGCCGCATAGCGCGTCGGGCAGGTGACCTCGCCGATGCTGTAGCCCTCGGCTATCACCTGCAGCAGCATCTGGTTGTCGAAGATGAAGTCATCGGAGTTGCCGTCCAGAGGCAGGTTCTCCAGCAGCTCCCGGGAGAAGGCGCGGAAGCCGGTGTGATACTCCGACAGCTTGTAGCCCACCATCAGGTTCTGGAACAGGGTGAGCAGCCGGTTAGCCACATACTTGTGCCGCGGCATGCCGCCCTTGAGAGCGCCGGTGCCGAGAATCCTGGACCCAAGCACGCAGTCGAACACATCCTCTGCAATCAGTGCCGCCATGGAGCGAATCAGCCGCGGGGTGTACTGGTAATCGGGATGCACCATCACCACGATATCTGCACCCAGTTCCAGGGCCGTGCGGTAGCAGGTTTTCTGGTTGCCGCCGTAGCCCTGGTTGCGGTCGTGCACCACCACGCGATCAATGCCCAGGCTGGCAGCCACTTCAGCGGTATTGTCCGGGCTGGCGTCGTCAACCAGGATGACCTTGTCGACAACGTCAAAGGGCAGCTCCCGGTAGGTTTTCTCCAGCGTGTCGGCGGCGTTGTAGGCAGGCATCACCACGCAGATCTGCTTGTTGTTAATCACGTCTCGCCCTCCTTCCTGGCATAGAACGCAACCGTCGCTCCGGACCGGGTCAACAGCCCGTACAGGCTTTCCAGCACTGCGAACGGCATCAGCAGGCCGGCCAGCAGTGACCAGACGCACATTTCCAGCCAGGCGCGCAGGCCGCGGCGCCCGCCGTGCTTGAGCAACGCGTAAAACCGATTGGGCCTGCCCGGGAACAGCGCGTTCATGGCGCTCTGCACAAAACCGTAAAGGTTCTGGGCGAGGTCCAGGTGGCCCTCGCGCTCGACTTTCAGGCCTCGCTCCTGCAGCCGTTGCCGCAGCCAGGGCGCGTCGATATGCACCAGGTGGCGCGGCAGGTCCAGGTGGAACCAGTGGCGACCGAACAGGCGGCTCTGCAGACTGCCGAAGTTGGGCACCGCCAGGGCGAGAATGCCGCCGGGCGTCAGGTGTCGGCACAGCCGGTCGAGCATGGCATCCTGGCCTTCGAGATGTTCAAACACGTGCCACAGCACGATGATGTCCCACTGCCGGTCGCTGAACTCCTCATCATCGAGGCTGGCGTGACGCACGATTTCCGCGAGCTCCCCCTGCAGCGGGAACTCATCTCGCTCCAGGCCCATGACCTCGGCGCCCAGCTTGCGAAAGGCGCGCAGCAGTACAGCGCGGCCACAGCCAATGTCGAGCACCGACGGCTGTCGCTGCCTGCCCTGCTGCCACAGCTTGAGCAGCGTGCCGGCGCGGCGCGCTGCCAGGCTGTCCAGCAGCGATTCCATCCAGTCGGCAAACTTGCTCTCGGTAGAGCCGTAGTAGTCGATATCATAGCTCTCGGCTACCGTCTCACCCGTGGCATGGCCGGTGCTGGCCAGCCCACAACGGGGGCAGCGGGAGACCGGGAACTGGCCGGCCAGCACCCCATCAAAGGCCGGTGCATCAAACAGCACCGCGCCCGAGGCGTCGCCGCAGTTGTGGCAGGTCGACATATCAGCGCTCACTGGGTACCGCGGCGGGGGCAAACAGCCAGAACTTGCGCGCCACAAAGTTGAAGCAGGCCACAAAGAAGGTGGCAATCAGCTTGGCATAGATGTAGTTGCCCTCGGCGGACTCCACCCAGGCCAGCATCACACCCTCACTGATGGCGAGGCCGGCGATGACAATGCCGGCAAAAATGCCGAACTCCACCCAGCGATTCTCGAAGCGATGCTCAGTGAATACCCAGGTGGAATTGAGCGCATAGGCCACCAACAGGCCGCAGAAGTAGCCGAACACGTTGGACACCAGGTAGTGCATTCCGAGGTACTCGGTGAGCACGTAGAGCAAGCTGAAGTCCGTCGCAAAGGCCAGCACTCCGGCGACGCCGTAGCGAAACAGTTCCTGAAAATTCATTGCTTATCCCGCTGTAAATCTTGCTGTTGGATTTCACGCTCCACGCGTGCGAGGTTATTGCGAATACGAATAGCATCCGGCTCCAGGGCCAGGGCCAGCGCCAGGCTCTGCAGCGCGTCGTCATACTGGGCCAGCGCCAGCTGTGCCATGCCCAGGTTGTTGAGCATGTTGGCGGTGGGAACGGTGTTCTCCAGGCCGGCGAGATAGTAACGCGACGCGGCATTCGGGTCACCCAGCTGCATGGCGATGTCACCCAGTGCCTGGTAGGACTCGGGGCGCGTCGGGTCGAGGCGCATGGCTGCTTCGGCGTGTTGCAGGGCGTATTCGAACTCGCGCCGCTCGACATACTCGGCGGCCAGCGCCGCATGGGAACGCCAGTTGGGTCCGACCACCGCCAGCACCCGGGTGAACAGGGTCTGGCGGTTTTCCCAGTACGCGGCCTGCCAATGGGCGATCATCGTGCAGAACAGGAGAAACACACCGGCCAGCATCACACCCAGTCTGAAGCGCGGGCTCTCCGTCGAAGGGAATACCGCCAGCAGCGCCAGCAGTACGCCCACCGAGGGCAGGTACATGTAGCGATCGGCATGCAGTTGCAGGCCGACCTGAATCAAACCGATCACCGGTAGCAGGGTCAGCAGGTACCAGGCCAGCCCGGCAGCCAGCAGCGGACGGCTTGCCCACCAACGCCAGGCGGCAAACGCCCAGGCCAGCAGCAGTACCAGCGGCAACACCAGGCTGGGCAGGGACTTCTGCATATCCAGGGGGTAAAAGGCCGCCAGGCCAAGTGGCAGCAGTGACTGGCGCAGGTAAACCAGGTAACCGTAGCCTGCATTGGTTAGACGGTCCAGCAGGCTCGCCGTCTCCGCCGTGACCAGCGCCCCGCCCTCCCGCTGGGCAATGATGGCGACCGCACTGAAGGCTGCCGCCATGGTAAACAGGGGCAGCTTATGCAGTACCGACCGCAGGCCCCTGCCGAGCAGGCTACCCGTCTCTTCCTGTTCCCGTACCGGATGGCGATACCAGCACAGGTCAAGCACCACCAGCAAGGCCGGCAAGGTGACTGCCATGGCCTTGGACATTACCGCCAGCAGGTAACACAGCGCGACGCCAAGATAGCCGACCGTCGACAGGCGACTCTGGTAGCGGTCGTAAAGCAACAGCGCCAGCAGGAAGAAAAGTGCACTGAGCAGGTCCTTGCGCTCCGCCACCCACGCCACGGATTCAACGTGCAGCGGGTGCGCCAGGAACAGCAGGGACAGCAGCGCCGCGGCCAGCTCTGCACCGAAGCGGCGCAGGTAGACAAATACCAACAGGCTCACCAGACCGTGCAACAGCACGTTGTGCAGGTGGGCGGGGCCCGGCGCGGTGCCAAACAGGCTCGCATCCAGCATGTGCGACAGCCAGGTCAGCGGGTGCCAGTTGCTCATGTAGAAACTGCCCAGCGCCCAGCGCACCCCTTCGAGACTCAGGCCGGCCCGAACCTGGCCGTTGGCCAGCACGTATTGGGCATCGTCCACGTACACGTAGCCGAAGTTGGCGGTCTGGGCATAGACCACCGCCAGCAGCGTCAGCTGGGCCAGCAGGCAGGCGACAAGAATTCGCGGGTTGTATGTAAGGTCAGGCACTTACGGCAGTTCGCTTATTGTTAGTAACGACGAGCATTATCGCCAATCTGGCACGCGTGACGGCAGCGAAACTTGTCGAAATGTGAAGCAGATAGCGGCTATTCTGGGGAAAAAGGCCGAAGTTGGGAGTCGATCAGTGAAAAACGTGTTCATTACCGGTGCTGCATCGGGCATCGGGCTGGCCACGGCCAGGCGCTATGCCGGCCTTGGCTGGCGCGTCGGGCTCTATGACATCAACCGCGAGGCGCTGGCACAGGTTATGGCCGATGAACTTTTCGCGCAGTCACACAGTGGCT
The DNA here is from genome assembly GCA_036351375.1 of Halieaceae bacterium. Lineage (GTDB taxonomy): Bacteria > Pseudomonadota > Gammaproteobacteria > Pseudomonadales > Halieaceae > JANQIO01. The sequence continues at coordinate 2,530 of JAZBOY010000189.1, read as the reverse complement.
ACTGCGACGTCACTGACCGCGACTCCGTCGCCGCCGCGCTGGCGGATTTTGCCGGCGGCCCCGGCGGCAAGATTTCCCTGGTGGTGAACAACGCAGGCGTGCTGAGCGCCGGGCCCTTCAATGACACCGATGCAGACGCCCACGACCTGATGATCGACGTCAACGTTCGCGGCTTCACCCACGTCGCCCAGCTGGCCTTCCCCTACCTTGAGGGTGCGCCGGATGCCTGCCTGGTCAACCTGTGCTCCGCGTCCAGCATCCACGGCATTCCCAACCTGGCGGTGTACAGCGCCAGCAAATTTTATGTGAACGCCATCACTCAGGCGCTGCATATCGAGTGGCAACCCTTCGGCATACGGGTAAGCTGCGTAAAACCACTCCTGGTGGATACGCCCATGGCCCACGATGTACAGGCTAATACTAACGGCAAAGGCAGTATCAACCTGACTCCGGAAGATATTGCCGCTGCCATCGAGCGGGCCGCCACCGGCTCGCGGGTCAGCTACGTGGTCGGCAGCGCCGCCCGCTGGTGGGCGCTGCTCGACAAGTGGCTGCCGGAGGGCATGCGCATCGCCCTCACCCGCCGGCTAATTACCTGACGGCGGCAAACAACAATAAGAGGGAGAACAACATGGCAGACAGACTGCAGGGAAAGGTCGCACTGGTCACCGGTGCCGGCAGCGGGCTGGGTGAGGCCACGGCACGACGCTTTGCCGCAGAGGGCGCCCGCGTCTACCTGACGGATGTAACTGAAGACGCCGTGCGCAGCGTCGCCGACAGCATCGGCGCCGTCGCCAGCGCTCGCTACCAGGATGTCACCGATGAAGCCGCCTGGGATACGCTGACCCAGGAGATCATCAGCGAAAGTGGCCAGCTGGATGTGGTGGTCAACAACGCTGGCATCGCCCTTACCGGCAGCGCCGAGGACACCAGCCTCGAAGACTGGCGCGCGGTACAGGCGGTCAACCTGGACGCCGTATTTCTTGGCACCCGGGCCGCCATCAAGGTGATGAAATCCCGCGGTGGGTCGATCATCAATATCAGCTCCATCGAGGGCATCATCGGCGAGCCGCGCGCGGCGGCCTATAACGCCAGCAAGGGCGGGGTGCGCATCTTTACCAAGTCTGCCGCCCTGCACTGCGCGGCCGAGGGCTACGGCATTCGCGTGAACTCCGTGCATCCCGGTTTCATCCTCACCCCCATGGTGGAACAGGGCCTGGGCGCGCTGCCGCCGGAAGAACTTGAAGCCATGGAGGCGCGCATCATGGCGGAAATCCCGCTGGGCGCCATGGGCGAACCCGACGACATCGCCGCCGGCTGCCTGTTCCTGGCGTCGGACGAATCCAAATACATGACTGGCAGCGAACTGGTCATCGACGGCGGTTACACCGCCCACTAAGGCAGGGTCCTTGAAAAACGCCCTGATCCTGTCCGGTGGCGGCGCTCGCGCGGCCTACCAGGTCGGCGTGCTCAAAGCCGTCGCCGACATCCTGCCGCCGGAGACCTGCAACCCGTTCCCGATTATCTGCGGCACCAGCGCCGGCGCCATCAACGCGGTGACGCTGGCCGCGCACGAGGGTTGCTTCCGGGACGCTGTCGCGGAACTGGAGGATATCTGGCGCGGTCTCGAACCGGGCAACGTTTATCGCTACGGCTGGAGGGAGGTACTGCGCGGCTTTACCCGGGTGCTAGGCTCCCTGACAAACCAGGGCGTTGGCCTGTCCCGCCCCATCGCCCTGCTCGACAATTCACCGCTGCGCGACCTGATCAATGAGAAGGTGCATTTCGAGCGCCTCGACCGGGTCATCGCTCGAGGCGACATTCACGCCGTCAGCGTGACCGCCATGGGCTATACCTCGGGCAAGTCCGTGGCCTTCTTCCAGGGCCGGCCAGAGCTGGAAGGCTGGCGACGCCACCGGCGCATCGGCCGGCCGACGCTGCTGAATGCCGACCACCTGATGGCTTCTTCGGCGATCCCGACCCTGTTTCCCACGACCCGCATCGAGTATGAATACTTCGGTGATGGCGCCCTGCGCCAGCTGGCACCGATCAGCCCGGCCTTACATCTTGGCGCCGACCGGGTGTTCATCATCGGTGTGAGCGGCAACCGGGCGCCGAAACCGAACGGTACGCCGAGAACCCGGCACTCACCCTCCATCGCACAGATCGTCGGCCACATGCTGACCAGCGCCTTCGTCGATACCCTCGAGGGCGACATCGAGCACCTCGAGCGCGTCAATGAACTGGTGAGGCTGATTCCCCAGGAGACCCGCCTGGCGGCAGGCATTCCACTCAAGCCCGTCGACAACCTGATCATCTGGCCCTCGGAGGAAGTCGACAAGATTGCCGGCCGCAAGATCCGCTACCTGCCCCGCAGCCTCAGGGCTTTCCTGCGCCGCACCGGCGCCACCGCCAGCGGCGGCGGCGCCATGGCCGCCAGCTACCTGCTGTTCGCCCAGCCTTTCATCGATGAACTGATCAGCCTCGGTTATCGCGACACGATGTGGGAAGCCGACTCGATCGCCGCATT
>JAZBOY010000188.1:0-4172 GCA_036351375.1 Halieaceae bacterium | reverse complement strand
GCAGGCGCGGTACAGTGCGGTAACCGGAAGGGTCTGGTGGGCCATGGATTCAACTCGTCAGCACTTGCAAACAGCCTAGGCGCAGATGCCGGGGAGAACAATTGACCCAGCGCAGGCAGGGGCAAAACAAAAAATACAGTCAATCCTGATTGTTTCTGCTAGGATTGAAAGCCCATAAGAAAATAAAGGGAACGATCATCATGCAAGCACAAGATAATCGCAGCCTGCAGGACATGCCGCTGATGGACCCGGCAACCCTGCAGTGCCCCTACCACTTCGACAAGACCCTGCGCGATGAAGCGCCGGTCTGGCAGGACCCGCAAACCGGCATCTTCGTGGTGGCGACCTACGACCTGGTGCGCGAGGCGCACCGCAAGCCCGAGGTGTTTTCCAACGAGTTTGGTTTGGCCCTGGGCTCGGCCCGCCAGGTCGACCCCGACGTGCAGTCGGCCATGGATGCCACCTACAACCTCGGCAAGGGCACCCTTCTCACCATCGACGACCCGGACCACAAGATATTCCGCGACGCGGTGCGGGAGTATTTCACGGCGCCCTACCTGGAGCGCTACGAGCCCTGGATCCGTGAGCGTACCCACACCCTGGTCGACCAGCTCGCCGGCAAGAACGAATGCAACTTCATCGAGGAGTTTGCCCGGCCGCTGCCGCTGTCTGTGATCATGCATGTGCTGGGTATGCCGCTGGATATGATGGACCTTGCCTTCAAGTGGACCGAGGACAATGTCGTGGCCCTGTCCCAGGTGGCCGACAAGGACGCGCTGGTCTCGGCCCAGCAGGGCATCAAGGACGAGTACGACTGGTTCGTCGAGGCCCTGGATGCGCGCCGCGGCAAGCCCGCCGAGGATATGCTGGGCGTAATTGCCAATGCCAAGTACGAAGACCGGCCGCTGAAGATCGAGGAGCAGCTCAGCTACTGCACCCAGTTCATGGTGGCGGGCAACGAGACCACGACCGCCACCCTGGCCGAGTGCATGCGCCAGCTTTGCCTGTTCCCCGACCAGGCAGCCAAGGTGCGCGAAGACCGTTCGCTGATTCCCAACATGGTGGAGGAAGCCCTGCGCCTGGCCTCGCCTACCTCGAACATGTGGCGGGTGGTGAAGTCCGACTACACCCTGGGTGGCGTAAACATTCCCGCCGGCTCCATGGTGCTGCTGAAGTACTTCTCCTCAGACCACGACGAGACCCATTTCCCGGAGCCGCTCAAGTTCGACGTGACCCGGGAAAACGCCAAGCGCCACGTGGCCTTCGGCTTCGGCACCCACGTCTGCATCGGCCAGCACCTCTCCAAGCTGGAGCAGCGGGTGGCCTGGGAAGTGCTGTTCGAGCGCCTCGACGAGTTCGAGCTGGCCTGTGCGCCGGGCGACCTGCAGTACATGCCCAATATCCTGCTGCGCGGCCTGGTGGAAATTCCCATTCGGTACAAGGCCGCCTGACCGGCGTCAAAGTTTGAGTGAGGTCAATCCGCCCGGCACCTGCCGCGACAGGTGCCCGGGTTTCTTCTACCTTAAAGCTTGACGTTTTTTGCGCTGATAGCGAGGGAGAGAAGAGCAATGGCTGCTGATACTGCAACGCGCCTGGGCGACGAAGCCGGGTACCTGCTGGACCACACCTGCCAGGGTATCCCCGGCGACAGCCTGCATCTGCCGGGGCCGGACTACATCGAGCGGGTGGTCAGCAGCAAGCACCGCAACCCGTCGGTGCTGAGAAGCCTGGGTGCCATGCTGAACCACGGCCGGCTGGCGGGCAGCGGCTACCTCTCCATCCTGCCGGTGGACCAGGGCATCGAACACACGGCGGGCGCCTCCTTCGCACCCAACCCGCGCTATTTCGACCCGGCCAACATCGTGGAGCTGGCGATTGAGGGCGGCTGCAACGCGGTGGCCTCCACCGTGGGAGTGCTCAGCTCGGTGTCGCGGCAGTACGCGCACCGCATTCCGTTTATCGTCAAGCTCAATCACAACGAGCTGCTGACCTACCCGACAATGTACGACCAGACCCTGTTTGCCAGTGTCAAGCAGAGCTTTGACCTGGGCGCGGTGGCCGTGGGTGCGACGATCTATTACGGATCGCCGGAAAGCCGCCGGCAGATTACCGAGATTGCCGAGGCCTTCGAGTACGCCCACGAGTTGGGGATGGTGACCGTGCTGTGGGCCTACCTGCGTAACAGCGACTTCAAGAAAGACGGCGTCGACTACCACACCGCCGCCGATACCACCGGCCAGGCGAACCACCTGGCGGCCACCATCGAGGCGGACATCGTCAAGCAGAAGCTGGCGGAGAACAACGGCGGCTTCCCGGCGATCGGCTTCGGCAAGTCTCACCCGGCCATGTACGACACCCTGACCAGCGACCACCCCATTGATCTGGCACGCTGGCAGGTGGCCAACTGCTATATGGGCCGCGCCGGGCTGATCAATTCCGGCGGCGCCAGCGGTGAAGACGATATGCACCAGGCCATCCGCACCGCGGTGATCAACAAGCGCGCCGGCGGCATGGGCCTGATCTCCGGCCGCAAGGCGTTCCAGAAACCCACCGCGGACGGCGTGGCCCTGCTCAACGCTATCCAGGACGTCTACCTGGACCCGGCGGTCACTATCGCCTGACGGAAAGCCGTCCGCGGCACACTCTGCTATGGTGGCGGCAGTGCCCGATAACTAGACTAATGGCATGCTGTCACCGTCCAACCTGCTGAGCCTCGCGCTCCTGTACATCTGCCTGCTGTTCGCGGTTGCCTGGTTTACCGACCACAACTCGGACGCCGGCACGGCCCGTCGCGGCGCTCGCTGGCGGGGCTGGATTTACGCGCTCTCCATTACCGTGTACTGCAGCTCCTGGACTTTCTACGGCGCGGTGGGCAGCGCGACGGCGGTGCCCTGGAGCCATGCGCCGATTTACCTGGGCCCGATCCTGGTATTCACCCTGTGCTGGCCGGTGATTCGCCGCCTGCTGGCGGTGGGCGAGCAGCACCGGGTGACCTCGATTGCCGACTACATCGGCGCCCGCTACGGCAAGCGCCAGTCGCTGGCCTTCATCGTCACCCTGGTGGCGGCGGCCGCGGTGCTGCCTTACGTCGCACTGCAGTTCAAGGCGCTCGCCCAGGCCTGGACGACCATCGGCGGCGGTGAGGTAGATGCAGTCGGCGGTGATACCGCGCTGCTCACTGCCATCATCCTCGCGGTGTTCACCATCCTGTTCGGCACACGGCGCCTCGACGGCCGCGAACGCCACCAGGGGGTAATGACCGCGGTGGCGGTGGAGTCGCTGGTAAAGCTGTTGGCCTTCTTCGCCGTGGCCGTGCTGGCGCTGGTCTACCTCAACGGCCTGCCGGATGCGGAGCACACCATGGCCGAGCACAGCTGGGGCCTGCCCCTGTCTGCTGACTTTGCCGCCCAGACCCTGATCTCGGCGCTGGCCATCCTCTGCCTGCCGCGCCAGTTTCATGTGATGGTGGTGGAAGCGCAGGGCGAGCGCAGCACCGGCACCGCCCGCTGGCTGGTGCCCCTGTACCTGCTGCTGTTCATGGTGATGGTGGTGCCGATCAGCCAGGCCGGGTCCCATGTGTTCGCGGTAGCGGAGCAGCACAACCCCGACACTTACGTACAGCTATTGCCGGTGGCGCTGGAAGCTGACTGGATTGCGGTGGCGGCGTTCATCGGTGGCATCTCCGCCGCCACCGGTATGGTGATTGTCGCGACCGTGGCGCTGGCCATCATGATCACCAACGAGGTGGTCGCCCCGCTGATCATGCGCAGCAGCGCACTGTCGCCGTCGGCGGTGCTCAAGCTCGGCGACAGCCTGCGCCGGGTGCGGCAGGTCACGATTGCCGGCATCATGCTGGCGGCCTGGCTTGTCGCGCGCTGGATCATGGAGATCCCCTGGCTCACCCAGATCGGCTTCATCTGTTTCCTGGCCGCCGCCCAGCTCGCCCCGCCTTTACTGGCCGGGCTGTACTGGCAGCGCGCCCACGGCCGCGCGGTATTGATCGGGCTGAGCCTGGGGCTCGCCACCTGGTTCTACTGCGGTGTCCTGCCGGTGGTGTTGCCCGCCGGTCACGCCCTGCTGGAGTTGGGCCCCCTGGGCATCGACTGGCTGCGGCCGCTGCACCTGTTCGGTATCAGCGGTGAGGCGCGGCTGGCCTACGCCACCCTCTGGAG
>JAZBOY010000187.1:0-2597 GCA_036351375.1 Halieaceae bacterium | reverse complement strand
TCGATCTCGAAGTTGGTGTAGCGACCGCGGGTGCGGATCTTGTCAGTGCTTTGCTGAACCCGTTCGAACTGGGCCAGGCGCGAATCCTGGGCAATCTCGGCCTTGCAGCCGGCCAGTGCTTCGCTGGGACCCGCCAGGGCGGGGGTGGAAAGCGTGGCGAGGAGCGCAGCAGCGCTTACGCCACGTACAAGCGTGGAAATAGACATAACGTTTACCCTAACTATGGAATGGACCGTTACTTTCTCTCCAGGCCGACCCACAGTAGGTGCCGGACCTGTGGATGCAGTATACTGTGCAAATTGTTTCAATCATTAGGAATTGAGTCACAATAAATCGGAATAAATGCACAGATGCTCAATTGGGATGACCTGAGATTTTTGTTGGCGGTGGCCCGCAGCGGCTCCATGAGCGGCGCGGCACGGGAGCTGGAGGTGAATCACGCCACGGTGATCCGCCGCATTCGCAGCCTGGAAGAGCAGCTCGGCACCCGGCTGTTCGAGCGCCATGGCCACAGTTACGTCATTACCCCTGCCGGCCAGGTGGCCTTCGACGCCGCCGAGCGCATGGAGGCCCAGTCAGTCGGCGTTGAACGCCAGGTCATCGGCCAGGCCACGGCGCTGTCAGGGCGTATCCGGGTTACCGCCCCGGAACCCATGGGCCGCACCTTCCTGCTGCCGGCCATCCGCGATTTCAACGCCGTTTACCCCGATATCCTCATCGACCTGAGCCTCAGCATGCGCTCCTATGACCTCGGCATGCGCGAGGCCGACGTGGCCTTCAGGGTGACCGATAACCCGCCCCAGGACCTGGTGGGCAACAAACTGGCCACCATCGAGCTGGCCGTCTACGGCCGCCGCGGCGACGACCTCGATCCCCAGAATGTCGCCGGCGTGATCTCTATCGAGCACCTGCTGCAGGAACGAGTCGGCTGGGAAGAAGCCTGGTTCCCGGACGCCCGCACCACTCTATTGACCGATTCACCGGCCGTGGCCGCCGATGCCATCAAGGAAGGCTTCGGTGTCGCCATGATCCCCACCGCTATCGGCGAAGCCGACCCGGAACTGGAGCGCGTACCGCAGATCCCCCTGGAGCGCGGCTCCGACATCTGGCTACTGACCCACCTGGACATCCGCAGCAACGCCCGCATGCGGGTATTTCGCGACTTCGTCCAGGAACACTTCGCCAGCCGCCTCCCGGACCTAAGTCCACTCGAATCCGCCGCCGACAAGCCCCCCCGACGCAAACGCGCCTGACCGGGTTGGCACAAAAAAGCCGGCAATTGCCGGCTTCTTTGCTAGTGCGAGTTTGGGTCGAGCGTATCAGGGAAGTGCTGCGATCCAGGACTTGTCTTCGAACCACTTCTTGCGCAATTGGTTCAGCATGCCCATCTTCCCGAAGGTGTCCAGGTAGTTGTCGACCAGCTCGGCGAACTGTTCGTCATCCTTGCGCACGGCGATACCGAAGGGCTCGATAGAGAGCGGCGACTGCAGGGTGGCGAGGCCGGCGTTGGGGTAGCGCAGCACCGACAGGATGCAGATCGGCATGTCCGCCACCAGGGCGTCCACTTCGCCGGCAATGACCATGTCCACGGCAGCATCATAATCCTTGACGCGTACCAGGGTGGCCTCCGGGGCGGCGGACTGCACGAAGACTTCGCTGGTGGAGTTCTCCAGCGCCGCCAGCTTCAAATCGGCGCGGTTGAAATCGGCCGACTGGGTGGCGCGTGCCAGCAGGGTGTCCTTGGTCAGGATGGACTTGCCGGACATCATGTAAGGGCCCACAAAGCTCACATCCCGGGTGCGGTTGGCGGTGATCGCCATGCCGGACATCACCATGTCGACCTTTTCCTTGTTCAGTGCGCCCAGCAGGTCACCGAAGGGCATGGTGACGATTTCCAGGCGAGCACCCATGGAGGACGCCAGCGCACGCGCCAGGTCGACCTCGTAGCCGATCAACTGGCCGCTGCGGCTGTTGGAATTCATGGGCGGCTGGTTGCCGGACATGCCGACCTTCAGCACTTTGAAGTCCACCACGCGGTCGAGTACCGGGGTTGAGGACTGGGCCAGGGCGCCGGGTGCGACCATTGCGGCGGCAAGCAGGCCCAGCAGGGAGACTTTCTTGAGAAGTTTCAACATGGTTGTTTCCTGTTTTGGAGGTAGCGCCGAAGGCGCTGCAGAAATGGTCTAGCGAGTGTAGCGACACGGGGCGATAAATCAATTGGCCTGCTGCTTTCGCGGTGCAGGCCGACCCGTTTCTCACAAGCTCAGGCCTTTCGGGCACCTTCCCTGGTCGCCAGGAAAACCGCTGGCGACCGCATATGGCCCGCTCCTGACGTGCGGCAGGCGCCATTGCCGGGCACCGAGTCAGGGCGCGTTCAGGTCCCAGTCATAGGCATAGCGCACCCGGCCATCCCAGCCCCTGAGCTGCTCTGCCAGCTCGGGTTTCGCATAGGCGGCCAGCCAGGCCAGCCGTTCTGAGCGGCTGTCGCCGAAATCGTCCTTGAACCACTTGAAGATCGAGCTCAGGGTGAGCTGCTCGCCGTCGATGTTCGCCCCGCGCGGATGATTGATAAAGGCGCGGGCCGCCGACTCGTAGAG
>JAZBOY010000186.1:0-162088 GCA_036351375.1 Halieaceae bacterium | reverse complement strand
GTCTACACACTGGCCACCATCGATGCCGCCAGCCAGTCCACCCGCTTCAGCGACCTGGAGCTCGACCCGCTGCTGCGACGTAAATTCAACCGCCTGCGCCTGGTATCCACCCAGCCGCCGCCCAACGATGAAGAACTCGCCAGGGAAGCGTCCAACCTGGACCAGGAGTTGCGCGCGCTGTATGGCACCGGCAAGGTCTGCGGTGATGATGGCTGCAAGACACTGGGTGAACTGAGCGACACCATGGCCTACAGCCGGGACGCAGAAGAGTTGAAGGACGCCTGGGTAGGCTGGCGCACGGTGTCACCCCCCATGCGCCCGCTCTACGCCCGCCAGGTGGAGGTGCTGAACCAGGGCGCCCGCGACCTGGGCTTTGAGGACCTCAGCGACCTGTGGCGTTCCAACTACGACATGACGCCGGCGGAATTCTCCGCCGATATCGAGCGCCAATGGGAGCTGGTCAAACCGCTGTACAGTGCGCTGCAGTGCCACGTGCGCGCGAAGCTGACCGAGCATTACGGCGAAGCCGTGGTCGGCACTGACGGCACGATTCCGGCTCACCTGCTGGGCAATATGTGGGCCCAGACCTGGGGCAATGTGTACGAGCTGGTCGCGCCGGAGACCGTGAGTGCCAGCTACGATATGGATGAACTGGTCAAGGAGCATCTGCCGGATGTGGACGCCATGTTCCGCACCGGCGAGGCCTTCTTTACCTCCCTGGGCCTGCGCGAGCTGCCGGACACTTTCTGGGAGCGCTCCCAGTTCACCAAGCCTCGCGACCGAGAAGTGGTATGTCATGCCAGCGCCTGGAGCATCGACAGCAGGGATGATGTGCGCATCAAGATGTGCACCAAGCGCAATGCGGAAGACTTCAAGACCATTCACCACGAGCTGGGCCACAACTACTACCAGATGGCGTACGCCGACCAGCCGCCGCTGTTCCAGACCAGCGCCAACGACGGCTTTCACGAGGCGCTGGGTGACACCATCTCCCTGTCCATCACGCCCAGCTACCTGGTGCAGCTCGGCATGCTGGACGAAGAGCCCCCCGCAGAGGAAGACCTGGCCTACCTGCTGAAGCTGGGCCTGGACAAGGTGGCTTTCCTGCCGTTTGCGCTGGTGGTCGACAAGTGGCGCTGGCAGGTGTTCAGTGGTGAACTGCCCGAGGCGGATTACAACGCCGGCTGGTGGCAACTGCGTGAACAGTACCAGGGCGTCTCAGCCCCGGTGGAGCGCACGGAAATGGATTTCGACCCGGGTGCGAAATACCACGTGCCGGGCGGTACGCCCTACGCGCGCTACTTCCTGGCCCACATCCAGCAGTTCCAGTTCCACAAGGCGCTGTGCGACGCCATCGGCTACCAGGGCCCGTTGACCCGCTGCACGATCTTCAACCAGTCCGAAGCAGGCCAGCGCCTGGCGGACATGATGGCCATGGGCGCCAGCCGTCCCTGGCAGGATGCGATGGAAGCCATGACCGGCCAGCGCGATCTGGATGCCTCAGCGGTGGTGGATTACTTTGCGCCGCTCAAGACCTGGCTGGATGAGCAGAACCAGGGCCGGCAGTGCGGGTGGTAAGGGGTCCTGGAGGCTATTCTTGCTGGATTCCCGCCTACGCGGAAATGAGAAACGATTAGATGGTGCCCGGGGGCGGAATCGAACCACCGACACGAGGATTTTCAATCCACTGCTCTACCAACTGAGCTACCCGGGCGAGGTCTGCGGAGCCGGCGAGAGAAGGTGCCGGCCGCGAGAGGCGCGTATTAAACCCGCTGGGCCACCCTGAGTCAAGCGCGACTCAGGCGCCCGAATCTTCAGGCGGCACGTAGCCTTCGGCGCGGTCGAAGTCTTCGCCGGCGAGGAACTTCTCCATCTCACCGGTCAGGTACTTGCGGGCCTCCGGGTCCATCATATTGAGGCCCTTCTCATTGATCAGCATGGTCTGGTGGCCCTGCCACTCCTGCCAGGCCCGCTTCGATACATTGTCGAAAATGTCCTGGCCTTTCGGACCGGGGTAGGGGGGCGCGTCAAGGCCTTCCAGTTCTTCGGCGTAGCGGCGGCAGAACACCGTGCGGCTCATAATTCCTCCAATTTCCTGATCAGGCGGGCGACCGGTGCGGCCAGGCCGACAGCCTCCGGTGCCGACCAGTTATACCAGAGCTGCTGCCCGCCCTCCATGACGGCGCAGGGCGCCGTCTCCAGTGTCAGGCGCAGGGGCTGGATATCCAGGTGGTAGTGACTGAAGGTGTGGCGCAAAGGGTCCCAGCGCTCGGTGGCGGCGGGCTCGCGCCCGAACAGGTCCAGGCAGTAGGCGTGCCCCGCAGACTCATCTTCCACTTCGGGAAAACTCCAGAGGCCGCCCCAGAGACCTTCGCTGGGGCGCCGGGTCAGCCACACGGCATCATCGGGGCTGCAGACCAGCAGCATGGTGGTGGCGCGCACCGGCAGGGCCTTCTTCGGTTTCTTGCCGGGGTAGTCGGCCTGGGTCCCGCTGGCGTGTGCGGCACAGTGATCGGCCAGCGGACACAGCTCACAGGCGGGTTTGCTGCGGGTGCAGAGCGTGGCGCCCAGGTCCATCATGGCCTGGGTGTAGTCGGCACAGCGGGTTTCTGGCGTGAAGCGCTCGGCGATTTGCCAGAGCTGTTTGTGCACGTCGGTCTGGCCGGGCCAGCCAGGTACGGCGGCGAAGCGCGCGAGTACCCGCTTCACGTTGCCGTCGAGGATGGCAGCCGGCTCGCCGTAGGCCATGCTGACGATAGCGCCGGCGGTACTGCGGCCGATGCCCGGCAGGGTTTCCAGTTCCGCGACGCTGCGCGGGAACTGCCCACCGTACTCCTCCACCACCACGCGCGCGCACTTCAGCAGGTTACGGGCGCGGGCGTAATAGCCAAGGCCGGTCCACAGGTGCAAGACCTCGTCTTCATCGGCGTCGGCCAGGGTTTCCACGGTGGGGAAGCGTTCCAGGAAGCGCTCGAAGTAGGGGATCACGGTCTTCACCTGGGTTTGCTGCAGCATCACCTCGCTGAGCCATACCCTGTAGGGGCTGCGAGGATGCTGCCAGGGCAGGTCATGGCGCCCGAAGCGGTCGAACCACTCTAGAACCTGGCGCTGGAATCGGTCGGCTGAAATCACGCGGAAACACCCCTGGAAGGCCGGCTATTGTAGGGAGGGCGGCGGTGTATTGGCCAGCGCTTTGGCCTATAATGCGCGGCTCTTTTGAGCGGGACCCCGCAGTTCCGCAGCAGACCCGGAGACGCAGATGACCGACAGCCGCAGCGCCAGCGTTGAACGCAACACGCTGGAAACGCAGATTACCGTCGCGGTAAACCTCGACGGCAGCGGTGAGTGCCGGCTCGACACCGGCATTCCCTTCCTGGAGCACATGCTCGACCAGGTGGCGCGTCATGGACTGATCGACCTGGACATCGTCGCCAAGGGCGACCTGCACATCGATGCCCACCACACCGTGGAAGACATCGGTATCACCCTCGGCCAGGCTGTCGCCAAGGCGGTCGGTGACAAGAAGGGTATCAACCGCTACGGCCATGCCTACGTGCCCCTCGACGAGGCGCTCTCCAGGGTGGTGGTGGACTTTTCTGGTCGGCCGGGGCTCGAGTTTCACGTGGACTTCACCCGCGCCGCCGTTGGCGGTTTCGACGTGGACCTGTTCCTTGAGTTTTTCCAGGGCTTCGTGAATCACGCCGCGGTCACCCTGCACGTCGACAACCTGCGCGGTCACAACAGTCACCACCAGGCGGAGACGGTCTTCAAGGCCTTTGGCCGCGCCCTGCGCATGGCACTGGCAGCCGACCCGCGGGCAGCGGGCACCACGCCTTCCACCAAGGGCGTGCTGTAGACCAGTGTCGGGTACCGTCGCCGTCATCGATTACGGCATGGGCAACCTGCACTCCGTGGCCAGCGCGCTCAAGCACGTGGGCGCCGAGCGAGTGCTGGTGAGCCACGATCCGTCGCAAATTGGTGAAGCCGACCGGGTGATCTTCCCGGGGGTGGGCGCCATCCGCGACTGCATGGCAGAAATTCGGCGCCTTGAGTGCGACAAGCTGCTGCTCAATGTGCTCGAGCAGCGCCATATCCCGGTGCTGGGGATTTGCGTGGGCATGCAGTCGCTATTGACCCACAGTGAGGAAAACGGTGGCGTGGACTGCCTGGACCTGGTGCAGGGCGAGGTGCGCTTTTTTGGCGAGGACCACCGGGACACTGACGGCAGCCGACTCAAGGTCCCCCACATGGGCTGGAACCAGGTGGGGCAAACCATCGATCACCCGCTGTGGCAGGGCATCGATGACGAGGCGCGCTTTTACTTCGTACACAGTTATTACGTGGACTGCACAGACCGCAGCCTGGTGGCGGGTCGCAGCGAGTACGGGGTGGGCTTCGACGCGGCCCTGGCCCGCGACAACCTGTTCGCCGTGCAATTTCACCCGGAAAAAAGCGCCGACGCCGGTCTGCAGCTGTTGCGCAACTTCCTGCACTGGAACGGACAGCCCTAGAGAGAGTTTGAGACGATGTTGGTGATTCCCGCCATAGATCTTAAAGATGGTGCCTGTGTGCGCCTGCGGCAGGGCCTGATGGAAGACTCCACGGTGTTTTCCGATGACCCGCTGGCCATGGCCAGTCGCTGGGTGGAGTCCGGCGCCCGCCGCCTGCACCTTGTCGACCTCAACGGCGCCTTTGCCGGCGAACCGGTCAACGGCGAGGCGGTAGAGAGAATTGCCGATTCCTACCCGAAGCTGCCGATCCAGATCGGCGGCGGCATCCGCAGCCTGGAGACGATCGAGCACTACGTGAAGGCGGGAGTAAGCTTTGTGATCCTCGGTACCAAGGCGGTCAAGGAACCCGAATTCGTGGCCGAGGCCTGCGCTGCCTTCCCGGGCAAGGTCATCGTGGGCCTGGATGCGAAGGCCGGCCTGGTGGCCACTGACGGCTGGGCGGAAGTCTCGGAAGTGCAGGCCACGGAACTGGCCAAACGCTTTGAGGGCGACGGGGTCAGCGCCATTGTTTACACTGATATTGCCCGCGACGGCATGATGCAAGGCGTGAACGTGGAGGCCACCCTGGGCATGGCGCGCGCCGCCAGCATCCCGGTGATTGCCTCCGGCGGCATTACCAACCTCGACGATATCCGCGCGCTGGCCGCGGTCAGCAGCGAGGGCATTATCGGTGCCATCACCGGCCGCGCCATATATGAAGAGACTCTCGATCTGAGCGAGGCCCAGCGCATCGCCGATGAGGTCACTCGCTAATGGCTATTTATAGCGACGAGGTCGCCCGCTGATGGCTCTCGCCAAGCGCATTATTCCCTGCCTGGATGTGGATGCAGGGCGGGTGGTCAAGGGCGTGAACTTTGTCGATATCCGCGATGCCGGCGACCCGGTAGAGATCTCCCGCCGCTATAACGAGCAGGGCGCTGACGAAATCACTTTCCTCGACATCACCGCCAGCCACGAAGAACGCGACACCACTGTGCACACCGTGGAGGCGATTGCCGCAGAAGTTTTCATTCCGCTGACTGTGGGCGGCGGGATTCGCAAGGTGGAAGACATTCGGATGATGTTGAATGCCGGCGCGGACAAGGTGGCCATCAATACCGCCGCCATCCACAACCCGGAGTTCGTGCGCGAGGCCGCGGAGCGCTTCGGCTCCCAGTGCATCGTGGTCGCCATCGACGCCAAGCAGGTAGAGGGCGACAGCCCGCGCTGGGAAATCTTCACTCACGGTGGCCGCAAGCCCACCGGCATCGACGCGGTGGAATGGGCCGAGCGCATGGCGGCTTACGGCGCCGGCGAGATCCTGCTCACCAGCATGGATCGCGATGGTACCCGCGACGGCTTCGACCTGGCCCTGACCCGGGCGATCTGCGATGCGGTGAGCATACCGGTGATCGCTTCAGGCGGGGTTGGCAATCTCGATCACCTGGCCGACGGGGTATTGGTGGGCGGCGCCGATGCAGTACTGGCGGCCAGCATTTTCCATTTCGGCGAATACACCGTGCAGCAGGCCAAGGAACATATGGCCGGTCGCGGTATCGAGATGCGTCTGTAGACGGATCGGTTACTCGGAGGCGGCGGGCGCCGCTGCCGATTTGGATTTAGCCAATTGCGGCGCCAGTACTTCCGATACCAGCTTCAGTTGATAGCCGCGGCGTTCCAGCCGTGGCAGCTGCCGCCTCAGGTAGGCCAGGGTTTCTTCATGAGGATGGCCGATTGCGATCGCCATGCCCTCGTCATCGGCAATCGCCAGAAACTCCTTGAACCTGAAGTGAATCGCGGCGGCGTCGATTTCGTTGTCGAGAAATACATTGCGCGACAGGCTGGGCACCCCGCGCCGGTCGGCCATGTCGGCCGCTACCGTCTTGGCCGTTGTGCGGCTGTCCACGTAGTACAGGCCGCGGTGGGCCAGCTCTTCCATCACCCAGGTCATCGGCTCTGACTGGCTGGTAAGCAGGCTGCCCATATGGTTGTTGACTCCGCGCACGCCAGGCGTGCTGTCGATGCCCTGTGCCAGGACGCGCCGCAGTTCCGCTTCGCGCATACTTTCGGTAAGCGCGCCTTTGCCGAGGGGCTTTGCCAACACGTTGCTCATCGGGGCATGCAACATGATTTCCTTGCCGGCCGCCATGCCGAGTCGGGCGATGGTCGCCCCGTTGGGCGTGTGCGGCAGAATGGACAGGTTCACCTTGCCCGGCAGCGCGGCTGCCTTTTCGCCGGCATCGAGCTCGTAGCCCAGGTCATCAATGATGATTACCAGGGTGGGCGGTTCTGCGAGCGCCAGGCCGGACACACACAGCAACAGGCTGAAGACCAGGGATTTCATGCTGGTCAGCATATGAACGCGCTCCCAGCAGGTCAACGCCGCGCCGGATGGGCCCCTGGCAAGATTTTCTGAAACTGTGACGGGGGTGGCAGGCGCGGCGATTTTTCTGCCCGGATCTAGCGCGCCCCCGTAGCGAGCGCGTTTAGGTACACTGTGCCACTCTTAGGGAACATGACATCACAGGAACAGCACCAGAATGAATAAGCGACTACTCTGCCTGGCACTGCTGATCGCGTTGGGCGGTTGCAGCAAGACGAAGGACAGCCAGGAAAACACCGACACGCCGGATGCCGCGGCCAGTGTGGAGACGCCGGTGCGCACCGAGGGCATGTGGCAGCCACATCAGTTGCCGGAGATTGCCGATCAACTCAAGGCCCTGGGGCTGGAGCTCGATCCGTCCAGCATGACTAAACTCACTGACTTTCCACTAAATGCCGTCGTCAGCCTGGGCGGCTGCTCCGCCTCTTTTGTGTCTCCGCAGGGCCTGGTGATCACCAACCACCACTGTGCGTATGGTTCGATCTCCTACAACTCGACGGAAGACAACAACATTCTTGCCGACGGTTTCCTGGCCAGCACCAAGAGCGACGAACTGCCTGCCCGGCCGGGTTCGCGAATCTACGTCACCGTAGCCATGGAGGAGGTGACCGACCGGGTCAACGCGGCACTGACCGACGGCATGACCGGTGCCGAGCGTTACCTGGCCATCGAGGCGGCCCAGAAGGCGCTGGTGTCCGAATGTGAAAAAGACGGCGGGCATCGCTGCGAGGTCTACAGCTTTTACGGCGGTCTCAGCTACTACCTGATCAAGCAGCTGGCGATCCGCGATGTGCGCCTGGTCTACGCGCCGCCGGAGAGCATCGGCAAGTTTGGCGGTGACATAGACAACTGGATGTGGCCGCGTCACACCGGCGACTTCGCCTTCTATCGCGCCTATGTCGACCAGGACGGCCAGCCGGCTGACTTCTCTGAGGACAATGTGCCGTTCAGGCCGAAGCACCACCTGAAAGTGGCCAGCAAGGGGCCGAAGCAGGGCGAGTTCGTCATGCTGGCCGGTTATCCGGGCACCACGAATCGCTATCGCCTGGCGACAGAGGTGGAAAACACCTTCTCCTGGTACTACCCGGTCATGCAAACCGTGTTGGCGGAGTGGTCGCAGACCATCGCCGATGCGACCGCCGGCAACAAGGACGCCGAACTGAAGTACGCAAATCTGGAAGCCAGTCTCAACAATTACTCGAAGAACTTCGGTGGAATGCTGGCCGGCTACAGCCGCAGTGACCTGTTGGAGCGGAAGCGCGACCTGGAATCAGAGCTGCAGGCATGGATTGCCGGTGACGAAACCCGCGAGGCACGCTATGCGACCACCCTGGCTGAGCTGCAGGCCCTCATCGCCGAGCGGCAATCGACCCAGGAGCGGGACCTGGTGCTGCGCTACATGGACCGATCGGCGATGCTGTCTGCGGCGCGCCGCCTGTATCGCTTAAGCGTGGAAAATGAAAAGCCCGACGCCGAGCGAGAGCCGGGCTACCAGCAGCGGGATCTCACCCGCTTCACCCAGAGCCTGGAGAGTATCGAGCGCAGCTACGAGGCCGGCGTTGACCAGGCCATATGGATGTATTTCCTGAAGCGCTACCTGGCCCTGCCGGAGGACCAGCGTATCGCATCCTTCGATACTTTCCTGGGAGACGTGCGCGGCGACGAGGCGCTGGCGCAAAAGCTGGCCGCCATGTATGCCGACACCAGCCTGGATGACACGCAGGCGAGGCTCGAGCTGATCGGCAAGGAGCGGTCCGTTTTCGAGAACAGCGACGATCCCTTCATTCAGCTCGCCGTGGCGATTTTCGATGACCTGATGGCCATCGAGAAAAAGGACAAGGCCATGACCGGGCAGTTCCAGGTGCTGCGCCCGAAATTCATGGAGCTGTTGATTGCCTACTACAAGGAGCAGGGCAAGCCGGTCTACCCGGACGCCAACTCCTCCCTGCGCGTGACCTATGGCACGGTGAAGGGCTATACGCCGCCGCCGGGCACGATCAAGGGGCCGGCTGATGGCAATGATGGCAAGGACAGCTATGTGCCCTTCACCACGCTGCAGGGCATTGTCGACAAGTACACCGGCGAAGAGCCCTTTGATTCGCCACTGCGGCAGCTCGAGCTGATTGAGAAACGCGAGTTCGGGGACTACGCCGATCCGGCGCTCGACTCCGTGCCTGTGAACTTCCTGACCACGCTGGATATCACCGGTGGCAATTCAGGGTCGGCGACCATGAACAGCAAGGGTGAGTTTGTCGGCATCGTGTTTGATGGAACCTACGAGAGCATCAATGCCGACTGGGATTTCAATGACAACACTCGCTCCATTCACGTCGATGTCGGCTACATCCTCTGGATCCTCGAGAAGATCGACGGCGCCGATAACCTTCTTAGTGAGATGGGCCTGTAGCGTTAGGTCGCGCAACGGGTAGCGCGAGCGCCGGGCTTTGCCGTTTCGGCTAGCTATCGGCTACTCGCGCCCTCGGCAGGCTTCTCGCTAGCGCGGCCCCAGTTTCAGGTCCTCGATGCCCAGGTTGTAGAAGGCAAAGCCCCAGACATCGGTGTAGAGGTCGATAATCTTGCTGGTGGGGGTGCCGGCGCCGTGGCCGGCGTCAGACTCGATGCGGATCAGTACCGGGTCGCTGCCGGCATGGTCGTGCTGCAGCTCGGCGGCAAACTTGAAGGAATGCGCCGGCACCACCCGGTCATCGTGGTCCGCCGTCGTCACCAGGGTGGCCGGATAGTCGGTGCCGGGCTTCAGGCTGTGCAGCGGTGAGTAGCCCTGCAGGTAGCGGAACATGCTCTCGCTTTCTTCAGACGTGCCGTAGTCGTAGGCCCAGCCGGCGCCTGCGGTAAAGGTGTGGTAGCGCAGCATATCCAGCACGCCCACCGCGGGCAGCGCCACCTTGAACAGGTCAGGGCGCTGGGTCATCACAGCACCTACCAGCAGGCCGCCGTTGGAACGCCCGTACACGGCCAGCGTTTCCGGGCTGGCATATCCCTGCTCGATCAGGAATTCGGCGGCGGCAATGAAATCATCGAAGACGTTCTGCTTCTGTTGCTTGGTGCCGGCCAGGTGCCAGGCCTTGCCGTACTCGCCGCCGCCGCGGATATTGGGCACCGCGTAGATACCTCCCAGTTCCAGCCAGGCCGCCACGGTACTGCTGAAGCGCGGCCGCAGGCTGATATCGAACCCGCCGTAGCCATATAGCAAGGTAGGCGCACTGCCGTCGCGCGGTGTGGCCTTGGCGTGGGTGATGGTCATGGGAATACGGGTGCCGTCCTTCGATTCAAAGAACACCTGCTCGGTGACGAAGCGCTCTGACTCGAAGCTGGAGTTTGAGGCGAGGTACAGGTCGGTTTCACCGGTTGCCGGGTCGAGTTCAAAGATACTCGGTGGCAGCCGGTAGTTGGTGAAGCTGAAGTAGAGGCGGTCCTGCTCGCGCTTGCCTTCGAAGCCCGTGGCCGTACCCAGGTCGGGCAGGCTGATCTTGCGCACCTGCTTGCCCTCGCGGGTGTACTGTCGCACCTGGCTCAGCGCATCTACCATGTAAATCGCAAAGAAATAGCCCGAGCCGGTCGCCACCGACAGCACGTGCTCGGTTTCGGCAATCACATCCTGCCAGTTCTCGGGCCCCGGCGCTGCGGCATCGACGCGCACAACGCGGCCGTTGGGTGCATCGAGATTGGTCTTGATAAAGAGGGTATCCCCATCGGAGTCGATCACAGTCGCGTCGGCGTCCTCACCAGTGAGGACGGCCACCAGCTGCGGCGACTCCGCCTTGAGGTCCATCACGAACAGGCGGTTGCCGGAGGTAGAGTTGGCGGCGGCGATGCTGAGGAAGCGGTCATCCTCGGTAACGCTGGCCCAGACGTAGCGATGCTTCTCGGCCTCGTTGCCGCCGAACACCAGCTGGTCCTCTGCCTGCGGCGTGCCGAGGGCGTGGAAGTAGAGCTTGTGCTGGTCGGTCATCGCCGACAGTTCGCTGCCCTCGGGCTTGTCATAGCTGGAGTAGTAAAAGCCCTCGTTCCCGCGCCAGGCGATGCCGCTGAACTTTACATCCACCAGCGGTGTTTCGAGAATCTCGCCCGTGGCGGTGTCTCGTACCAAGATGGTGCGCCAGTCGCTACCGCCTTCCGACAGCTGGTAGGCCACCAGGCTCCCGTCGCGCGAAAAGCTGACCGTGCTCATGCTCACCGTGCCATCTTCGCTGAAGCTGTTCGGGTCCAGGAACATCTCCGCTTCCCCGTCGCCTTTGCGGCGGAACAGCACGTCCTGGTTCTGCAGGCCGTCGTTGCGGTAGAAGTAGGTGTAATCGCCCTCAAAGAAGGGCGCGCTCTCACGCTCGTAATCGAGCAGCCGCTCGAGGGTCTCCGCAATCTGGTCGCGGTAGGGAATCTGCTCGAGGTAGGCGTTGGTGACGGCGTTCTGCGCTTCCACCCAGGCGCCAGTTTCCTCGCTGCGATCATCTTCGAGCCAGCGGTAAGGGTCGACAACCTCTACGCCAAAGTAGCTATCGGTGACATCACCGCGCCGCGTCTCCGGGTAGCTGATGGCGTCGCTGGTGGGCTGGGCGGCCGCTACCTGCGAAGACGAATCGCTGGAGTCCTTGGAACAGCCGGAGATAATGAGGCCAATGGCGATGGCCGCGAGCGCATGACGCATGGGAATAATCCTGTGGGTTTGGCGATATGACAGTGTAGTGCAGAACCGGGGCGGGCGAGGTTGCCTCGCCCCGTGGCTATCAAGGCCAGCGCGGGGCTGGCCTGAATCTCATTTCTCGTCGTACATGCCGAGAATGTGAATGCCCTTGAGCAGGGTGAGCGCTTCGTAGAGCTGGTTGTCCTCGCTCAGCAGCTCGTTGGGAACACGGCGGCGTTCGACCGCCTCGCCGTCTTCGCCGTTGGCATTGTCCAGGCGGCGGTTGAGATCCGCCTCGGTCACCCGGCGCGGCAGGTTGTCGATGGCGGTGACCTGGGCGCGCTCCACCTCGATGTCGGGCACGATGCCCTGGGCCTGGATAGAGCGGCCGTTGGGGGTGAAGTACAGCGCCGTGGTGAGCTTGATGGCGCGCTCTTCCGACAGCGGCAGAATGGTCTGCACCGACCCCTTGCCAAAGCTGGGGGTACCCATGACCACCGCCCGGCGATGATCCTGCAGGGCGCCGGCAACGATTTCCGAAGCCGAGGCGGAGCCGCCGTTGATCAGCACCACAATGGGTGCGCCTTCCAGCACGTCGCTGGGGGTGGCGTTGTAGCGGGTCTGGGAGTTGTCCATGCGGCCCTTGGTGTAGACCACCATGCCGCCGTCCATGAACTGGTCGGCCACGTCGACGCTGGCGCGCAGCACACCGCCGGGATTGTTGCGCAGGTCGAGCACGATGCCCTTGATGTCTTCTTCTTCCATCAGCGCCGCCACCGCCTTGCCTACCTCATCACCGGTGTGGCGCTGGAACTGGGCGATGCGGACGTAGCCGTAGCCGGGCTCAAGCCAGCGCTTGCGTACACTGGCGGTGCGCACCACGTCGCGCTCCAGGGTCAGGGTGAAGGGCTGATTGCGGCTCTCGCGGGCGATGGTCAACTCGATGGTGGAACCCCGGGGCCCGCGCATCAGCTCGATAGCCTCGTTGAGAGTCATGCCTTTCACCGGCTTATTGTCGAGCTTGAGGATGATATCGCCGGTCTGGATGCCGGCCCGGTCGGCAGGCGTGTCGTCAATGGGAGAGATGACTTTCACGAAGCCGTTCTCCATGCCGACTTCCAGGCCCAGGCCGCTGAACTCTCCGCTGGTGCTGGTCTGCAGGTCCTCGAAATCGTCCTTGGTCAGGTACACGGAGTGTGGGTCGAGGCCGCTGAGCATGCCCTGGATGGCATATTCCAGCAGCGTGGAGTCGTCCACGTCTTCCACGTAGCCCAGGCGAATCTGGCTGAAGACGTCTGCAAAAGTGCGCAGGTCGTCCAGCGGCAGCGCGCCATCGGTAGCGATGGGCGGCGTATCGACCTCCACTTCCACAGTGACCTCCTCATCCGCTTCCTGTGCCTGGGAAAAGGCGACAGGCTGCAGGAGCAGGCTGCCGAGCAGGACGGCGCTGAAGCCATTCAATAGTGAGCGTATATTCATGGTTCTACTCCACTGCCGGAATCGCGAGACAGTTGTTCATTGGGCCTGCAGGGACTTGCCTGCAAAGGCCAGTGGATTCCTCAGTTTACCCGAATGTTTGTTGCGACGTCTTTGCCGTTTTGTGGCGGCTTTCGGCTTCTGCGGTCGGGGTCTCACCCGGCGCCTGGAGCCCCGGTCCAGGCCCGCCGCCAACCCTCACTGCAGCCAAGGCGCCGGGTTCGTGGGCTTGCCCGCCTCGCGAATCTCGAAATACAGGGCCGATTCATCCTGCCCGCCACTGTTGCCGACCGTGGCCACCGCGGAGCCCGCCGACACCCACTCGCCGACATCGCGCAGCAGAGCCTGGTTGCGGGCGTAGAGGCTCATGTAGCCGTCGCCGTGGTCAATGATCAGCAGCAGCCCTGAGCCGCGGAACCAGTCGGAGAACACCACCCGGCCGTGGTGGATGGCGTGTACTTCGCTGCCTTCCTCGGCGGGTATCACCAGTCCCTGCCAGCGCAGCTTGCTACCGCCGCCGCGACGGGTGCCAAAGCGGTTGCTGGCGCGACCCTCTACCGGCCAGGGCATGGTGCCGCGGGCATTGGCAAAGGGCTGGTAGGTATCGGGCACCTCCAGCTCGGCAACCGCCTGTTCTATGACTTCCAGCAGCCGCTGCAGTTCCTCCTGGTCCTGGGACAGCTTCTGCAGGCGCTGGTCCTTGGTCTCGATAGTGGCGTTGAGCTGCGCCAGTTCCCTTTGGCGCTGGCGCTGGCGGGCGAGCAGTTCGCCCTGCTGCGCCTCCAGGGTCTTTTCGTTGGCTTCCAGAGCCTCGGTGGTGCCGCGAATTTCCGGCTCCAACGTGTTGATGCGCTCGACGATCTCCAGGTAACGGCTGATGTGTTCCAGCCGCGCCTGGTAGAAATAGTCGTAGTAGGTCATGGCCCGGGCCAGGGTGGCGGGGTCTTCCTGGTTCAGCAGCACCCGCAACTGGGCCTGCTTGCCCATCTGGTAGGCGGTCTGCATTTCCCGGCTGATCTGTTCCTGCTGGCGGCCGCGGGCGATGAGCAGGTCGCGGCGCTGGCTGCGCAGCTTCTCGAGCTGGTCACGATTGCGGCGTATCTTTTTCTGGGTGTCGGAGATATCCCGGCGTACCACGCCAATCGCCACTTCCGATTCCCGCAGGGCGTCGCGCAGGGTGCTGCGCTGGGCGAGGTCGGCGCGCAGCTCTTCGCTGAGCGCGGCGATCTCTCCCTGCAGCTTCCCCAGCTGGCGACGGGCGCGGCTTTCCTCGTCTTCCTGGGCCAGGCCTGCGGGTGCCAGCAGGGCCACCAGCAGGACTGCGGTCAGGTAGCGCTGCAAGCGCTTACACCTCCAGCAGGCTGGCGCCGGTCATCTCCGCGGGCTTGGGCAGGCCCATCAGCGCCAGGATCGAGGGCGCCACGTCTGCCAGCACGCCGCCGCTGCCGTTGAAGCGCGCGGATCGCGGGCCCAGGTAGACCAGTGGCACCAGTTCCGTGGTGTGCTGGGTATGCAGCTGGCCGGACTCATAGTCCACCATCTGTTCACAATTGCCGTGGTCGGCGGTGATCAGGGCCTCGCCGTCAACTTCCTTGAGGGCGGCCTCGATACGGCCCAGGCATTCATCCAACGCCTCTACCGCGGCCACGGCCGCATCGTAGTTGCCGGTGTGGCCGACCATGTCGCCGTTGGCAAAATTGCAGACGATCAGGTCGTAGGCTCTGCTGGTGATAGCCTCCACCAGCTTGTCGGTGACCTCCGGCGCACTCATCTCCGGCTTGAGGTCGTAGGTGGGCACGTCAGGGGAGGGCACCAGCACCCGCTCTTCACCTTGATATTCGTCTTCGCGGCCGCCGCTGAAGAAAAAGGTGACGTGGGCGTACTTCTCGGTTTCAGCGATGCGCAGCTGGGTTTTGCCCTGGTCGGCCAGGTATTCCCCCAGCACGTTCTTCAGGGTCTCCGGCGGGAAGGCGCAGGGGGCATCGATGTCCGCTGCGTACTCGGTGGTCTGCACGAAGGCTGCGAGCGCCGGTACCGCGCCGCGGTCGAAATGATCAAAGCCCGCGTCCACGAAAGCGCGGCTCAACTGTCGGGCGCGGTCGGCACGGAAGTTCATGAACAGCACCGTGTCGCCGTCGCTGATCTTTACCTCCGGCTCACCGTCGGCGCGCACCAGGGTGGGTTTTACGAACTCGTCACCCTCGTCGCGGGCATAGGCATCGGCCAGCGCCTGCACCGCAGTGCTGGCGTTGTAGGGCGCATCGGCGCGCGTCAGCACCGCCCAGGCCTGCTCGGTGCGGTCCCAGCGATTGTCGCGGTCCATGGCGTAATAACGCCCGGTGATGCTGGCCACCCGGCCGCAGTCCAGCTCGGCAAACAGCGCCTGCATGGCCTTGAGTGACGCCTCGGCGCTGCGCGGCGGTGTGTCGCGGCCGTCCAGGAAGGCGTGCAGATAGACGCGGCTGGCGCCGCGCGCGTGGGCGAGTCGTATCGCCGCTTCGAAGTGGCGTTCATGGCTGTGCACACCGCCCGGCGACAACAGCCCCATGATGTGCACCGCGCCGCCGGAGGCGTTGGCGGCGTCGATTGCCTCACAGTAGACCGGGTTTTGTGCGAAGGCGCCGGTTTCAATGTCGTGGTCGATGCGCGTCATGTTCTGGTAGATCACGCGCCCCGCCCCGAGGCTCATATGGCCCACCTCGGAGTTGCCCATCTGGCCCTCAGGCAGGCCCACGTCCTTGCCGGAGCCGGAAATCAGGGTATGCGGCGCCTCTGCCCAGAGCCGGTCCCAGACCGGTGTCCTGGCGTTGGCGATGGCGTTGTCCTGGGTCTCTTCGCGGTAGCCAAAACCGTCGAGCACGATCAGCAGCCGGGGGGTTCGTGAGGTATCAGTCATGGGGTCAGTAAATGGAATGGAAAGCCACGGAAATCAAGGCATGGAGTGTACCCCGTATGGCCCTTCAGATCACGGGAACACGCGTTTTCAGAAGAGAAAAGACCCTGTATACTTGGCGCCCTTTTGCGGGGCACCGGTTGGCGGGACCCCTCGACACTTCCGGAAACTCCTGAGAAAGCCCTGTGTTTGTCGAATTTCTTGCAGAGCAGTGGATGCTGGTCGGCGCCCTCGTGGTCGCGGTCGGCCTGCTGGTGCAGCACGAGTCGCGCAAGAGCGGCCAGAGCCTGTCGCCGCAGCAGGCCATCAACCTGGTGAACGCCGAGGACGGTATTTTTGTCGACCTTCGCGAGGGTAGCGAGTACGGCAAGGGCCATATTGCCAGTGCGGTAAATATCCCGGCGCCGAAAATCGACAGCCGCCTGTCCGAGCTCGACAAGTACAAGGAAAAGCCGGTGGTGCTGGTGTGCAAGATGGGCCAGCACTCGGGCGCCGTGGGCAAGAAGCTGGGCCAGGCCGGCTACAGCCGCGTGTACCGCATGAGCGGCGGCATGATGGAGTGGGGCCAACAGCAGCTGCCCCTCGTGAAGAAAGGTTGAAGTAAGGATGGCAGTTCGACTGTACAGCACCCGCTTCTGCCCCTACTGCATTCGCGCCAAGCAGCTGCTGGATGCCAAAGGCGTGCAGTACGAGGATACACCGGTGGACGAACGGCCAGACCTGCGCCAGCAGATGATGGCCGAGAGCGGTCGCCACACGGTACCGCAAATCTGGATTGGAGAACGCCACGTCGGTGGCTTTGATGACTTATGGTTGCTTGAGCAGCGCGGGGAACTGGATTCGCTGCTCGGCACCGCACAATAACGAAACCTGTAAGGGAGTAATCACATGGCTGATGAACAGCAGAACGGAGCAGAAGCCGCAGGCGCGGCAGCCGAAGGCCAGCCGCAGCAGGAGTTTGTGCTGCAGCGGGTCTACCTGAAGGACCTGTCCTATGAATCACCGGGCGCGCCCAACGTGTTCCGCAAGGAATACCGTCCCGCCGTCAATGTCGACCTGCGTACCCAGAGTAACGCGATGGAGAACGACGCCTACGAGGTGACGCTGACCATCACCATCACTGCCAAGCTGCAGGAAGAGACGGCTTTCCTGATCGAAGTCCAGCAGTCCGGCATCTTCTCGATTCGCGGTATTGCGGACGAAGAGCTGCGCCGAATCCTCGGTATCTACTGCCCCAACGTGCTGTTCCCCTATGCGCGGGAAACCATCGACAACGTGGTCACCAAGGGCACCTTCCCGGCCCTGATGCTGGCCCAGGTCAACTTCGAAGGCCTCTACGCACAGGCGCTGCAACAGGCCCAGCAGCAGGCGGCAGCCCAGGCCGAGAGCTAGGGGTTTTCACCTGGAGCCAGCGGCTTTTGTCCTTAAGCTGAAGGCTCTCGCCCGAGGCTAGCGTCCGCCGCGGAAGCCCAGCTGGCGCCAGGCGTCGTACACCACCACCGCCGCAGCGTTGCTCAGGTTGAGGCTGCGGCTGTGGTCCAGCATCGGGATGCGCAGTCGCTGCTCCGGCGGCAAGCTATCCAGCAAGGCCTGCGGCAGGCCCCGGGTCTCGGGGCCGAATACCAGGCTGTCCCCCTCCTTGAACCTGGCTTCGCTATAGGCCTTTGTTCCCCGCGTGCTGAACGCATACAGGGTGCTGTCGGCCAGCGTTTTCACGCAGGTCGGCCAGTCCGGGTGCACAGCCACGCTGGCCCACTCCTCGTAATCCAGGCCGGCCCTGCGCAGGCGCTTGTCATCCAGCTCAAAGCCGAGCGGACGCACCAGGTGTAGTCGGGTGCCGGTGTTGGCGCACAGCCGGATGATGTTGCCGGTATTGGGTGGAATCTCCGGCTCGTACAATACGATGTTGAGCACGCCGCCAGGCTCAGCTCATCCCCAGTTCCTTCATCTTGCGGGTCAGGGTGTTGCGGCCCCAGCCGAGCAGCTGGGAGGCGTCGCGCTTGCGGCCGCGGGTGTGCCCCAGCGCCGTTTCAATCATGATGCGCTCGAACTCCGGCAGGGCCTGCTCCAGCAGCTGCTTGCGGCCCTGGGACAGTTCACTTTCCGCCCACAGCCGCAGCAGCTTGTGCCAGCTGTCGCTCTCCGGCGCATCGCCGCGCTGGTGCTGGGACAGCTCCGGGGGCAGGTCGCCCAGGTGTACCTCGCGGCCGGAGGCCATCACCGTAATCCAGCGGCAGGCATTCTCCAGCTGGCGCACGTTACCGGGCCAGTCCAGGCCCTGCAGAAAGGCTTCGGTTTCAGGCAGCAGTGCCTTGGGCTCCACGCCCAGCTCCTCCGCCGCACGGGCAAAAAAGTGCTTCATCAGCTGCGGAATGTCCTCGCGGCGCTCCGCCAGCTTGGGAATGTGGATGCGGATGACGTTGAGACGGTGGAAAAGGTCCTCGCGGAAGCTGTTGCCCTCCACCAGTTTCTCCAGGTCCTGGTGGGTGGCAGCAATGATGCGAACATCCACCTTGATGGGTGTGTGGCCGCCGACCCGGTAGAACTCGCCGTCGGCCAGTACCCGCAGCAGTCGGGTCTGGGTTTCCGGCGGCATGTCGCCGATCTCATCGAGGAACAAGGTGCCACCGTCGGCCTGTTCAAAGCGGCCGCGGCGCATATTGTTGGCGCCGGTGAACGCGCCTTTCTCGTGGCCGAACAGCTCCGATTCCATCAGGTCCCGGGGTATGGCGGCCATGTTGAGCGCGATAAACGGCTCGGCCTTGCGCGGGCTGTGCCGGTGCAGGGCCCGGGCCACCAATTCCTTGCCGGTACCGGATTCGCCATTGATCAATACCGTGATATTGGAGTGAGACAGGCGGCCAATGGCGCGGAACACCTCCTGCATGGCTGGCGCTTCGCCGATGATCTCGGTGTCGGCCACCGCGGTGTCTTCGATACCCAGGGCGCCACCCTGTTCGCGGGACTGGGCCAGGGCGCGCTGGGTGACCGCCACCACTTCCTCGATATCGAAGGGTTTGGGCAGGTACTCGAAGGCGCCGCGCTGGTAGGACTCCACCGCGCTGTCGAGGTCGGAGTGGGCGGTGGTAATGATCACCGGCAGGCTGGGCAGCACCTGCTGGATGTGGGAGAGCAGGCTCAGTCCGTCCATACCCGGCATGCGGATATCGCTGACAATCGCGTCAGGCTGCTTGCGTTCCAGCTGTTTCAGCAGGGTTTCACCGTTGTCGAAGCTCTCGGTTTCGAGGCCCGCCTGGCTGAGCGCTTTTTCCAGCACCCAGCGGATGGATCGGTCGTCGTCGACAATCCAGACTTTTTCAGGTCGATGCATGTTCATGTTCCAGGGGTAGGTAGATATTGAAATCGGTTTGTCCGGGCTCGCTGTCGCATTCGATCAGGCCCTTGTGGCGCGCCACCACGGCCTGGGAGATGGCCAGCCCCAGGCCGCTGCCTTCGGGGCGGCCGCTCACCATCGGGAAGAACAGGGATTCCCGCAGTTCCTCGGGAATGCCCGGCCCGTTATCACTGATGCGGATGCCGCATACCAGGCGGTGGCGTTTGGCGCCAATCGTGAACTGGCGGTGCACCCGGGTTTGCAGGGTCATCACCCGCGGGCCCTCGTTGCTCGCGGTGGCCTGCACGCCGTTGCGCACGATATTGAGGATGGCCTGGATCAGCTGGCTGCGGTCGCCCAGCAGGTTCGGCAGGCTGGGGTCGTAGTCGCGCACGAACTGCACACTCTCCCCGGTCTCGGCCTGCTGCAGGGTGCGCACATGCTCCAGCACCTCGTGCACATTGAGCGAGGCGAGCCGCGGTTGCTTGTGAGGTCCCAGCATGCGATCCACGAGCGCGCGCAGGCGGTCTGATTCCTCAATAATGATGCGGGTGTATTCCTCCAGCCCGGGCTCCGGCAGCTCCCGTTCCAGCAACTGTGCCGCGCCCCGCAGCCCGCCCAAGGGGTTTTTGATCTCATGGGCCAGGCCGCGAATCAGGGCCTGGGTGGTTTCGTGGGAGGTCAGCAGGTTGTCCTCGCGACTGATGCGGCGGATGCGGTCCACAGGGTGGATCTCGATCACCAGGCCCAGCACGTTGCGGCCCTCACCGACCAGTGGCGATACCGTGCAGTCCACGACCAGGGTGTGGCCGCTGCTAGTCGACAGGTTCACGCCCCGGTTGGTGTAGGGGCCGTCCGGTGGCGCTTCCCGATGCTGTCGGGCAATGAACTCGAGCTGGTCAGGCAACAGCTCATCCAGCCGGCTGCCCACGCTGCGGGCCTGGCTCAACTCCAGCATGGCTTCCGCTGCCGGGCTCAGGAACCTGAGGGTAAGGTCCGGGTTCAGTACCAGGACCGCAGTGGTCAGGTTGTCGAGAATGTGTGCGTGAAAACTACTGTCCATCATGTGCGCTGGCAGGGGGCACGGAGTCCTGCCCGGTAATCCTTTGCAAAGCGTCTGCAAGATTAGCGCCAGCATTGGGTGCGGCCGGAGGGAAAAAAGTGCACCAAGGATGGTGCACTTTTGGCTGATAGTGGGTACTAACTATCTATAATCTCCATCACCACGCACCAAATACCAACCCACCGGGCCGCTACTACTGCCGCTTTGTGCACCAGCATGGTGCATCATGCCGCTGCGCAGGTCCAGCCCGGCGATCAGGTGAAGTTTGGAGGGTATTGCGACGTGAGCGGGGGCGGCCCGCCGGGGCTACTCGGCTTACCTCGGGGTGGGGCGGTTGTTGTTCCTGAAATTACTGGAGGGCCGAAACACAAACACCGTGACCGGTTCCGAGGTGGCCAGCTGCTTGCCGTCACCGTCGATCACCGCCACGGTGAGATTGTGCTCGCCGCGAAACACGTTGGTCAGCGCCCAGGAACCGCCAGCCTGGGGGTCCTGCCGTGGCTGGCCGTCCAGCAGTAGCTGCAACTTGTGGCCGCGGCCCAGGGCGGGCGTCACGCTGGCGGTCACCGAGAAGTTGCCCGGGCCACGGGGGATGATGGTTTCATTGGCCGGTGCGGTGATAGCGACCTTGTAGCCGCTTTCTGCATCCGCTTTATCGGCCGGCTTGGGTGCCGGCGTCGGATAGAGGTCGGTAGCCGGCGGTGGCGCGGTGTTGGTGGGGCCCACTTCCACCCGTTCCGCATTCTCCGGCGGACGGTCGGTGAAGGTGACGTTGCCGTTTTCGTCCACCACGCGATACACCTGGGCCGAGGCGCCAGCGCCCAGCAAGGTGCAGAACAGCAGGATTAACAGGTGCTTCACAGGCTCAATCCCAAACCAATACCTTCCTAAAGTACCGCAAGCCTGCAGCGCCAGCAATTGCATGGATTTGGCGTGTGCGGCGGACGCCGGGCAAAAAAAAGCCCGCCAGGTGGCGGGCTTTGCAAGGGTCGTGCGTGGCACCGCTCAATGGCAGTACCTGGACCTGCGTCGCTTAGACCGAGTAGTACATATCGAACTCGACCGGGTGGGTGGTCATGTCGAGCTTTTCGACTTCTTCCGACTTGAGGGCGATGTAGCCATCGATCATGTCGTCGTCGAACACACCACCGGCGGTCAGGAAGCCGCGGTCGGCATCCAGGGCTTCCAGCGCCATGGTCAGGCTGGAGGCCACGGTCGGGATCGCCTTGCCCTCTTCCGGGGGCAGGTCGTAGAGATCCTTGTCCGCCGGGTCGCCCGGGTGGATCTTGTTCTGGATGCCGTCGATGCCCGCCATCAGCATGGCAGCGAAGCCCAGGTAGGGGTTGGCAGTCGGGTCCGGGAAGCGAACCTCGATACGCTTGCCCCGGGGGCTCGGCTCGTAGGGGATACGGATCGACGCGGAGCGGTTACGGGCCGAGTAGGCCAGCATGACCGGCGCTTCGAAGCCCGGCACCAGGCGCTTGTAGCTGTTGGTAGACGCGTTGGTGAAAGCGTTGATGGCACGCGCGTGCTTGATGATGCCGCCGATGTAAAACAGCGCCATCTCAGACAGACCCGCGTACTCGTCGCCGGCAAACTGGTTTTCACCGTCCTTGGCGAAGGACTGGTGAACGTGCATACCACTGCCGTTGTCGCCTACCAGCGGCTTCGGCATGAAGGTTGCCGTCTTGCCGTAGGCGTGGGCGACGTTGTGCACGCAGTATTTGAGGGTCTGGGTGGCATCAGCCTTGGCTACCAGGGTATCGAAGCGCACGCCGATCTCGCACTGGCCGGCGGTGCCCACTTCGTGGTGGTGTACTTCCAGCGGCAGGCCCATCTGCTCCATGGCGGCGCACATGGCGGCGCGGATATCGTGCAGGGAGTCGACCGGCGGTACCGGGAAGTAGCCGCCCTTCACGCCGGGGCGGTGACCGATATTGCCGTCTTCGAAGGCATGGCTGGAAGCCCAGGCGGCTTCCTCGGAGCTGATGGTGTAGCCGGCGCCGCCCATGTCCGCATGCCATTTGACGTCGTCAAACACGAAGAACTCGGGCTCATTGCCGAAGTAGGCAGTGTCGCCGAGGCCGGTGGACTTCAGGTATTCCTCGGCGCGCTTGGCCACGGAGCGGGGGTCGCGGTTGTAACCCTGCATGGTGCTGGGCTCAACGATGTCGCAGCGCAGGATGACGGTCGGCTCGTCGGTGAACGGGTCGAGGACACTGGTCGCATCGTCCGGCATCAGGATCATGTCTGACTCGTTGATGCCCTTCCAGCCGGCGATGGAGGAGCCGTCAAACATCTTGCCCCCCTCGAAAAAGTCTTCGTCCACCAGGGCCGAGGGAATGGAGACGTGCTGCTCCTTGCCCTTGGTGTCCGTGAAGCGCAGGTCGACCCAGCGGGCTTCGTTATCTTTTATCAGACTCAGAGTCTTCTCTGACATCAGTGTTCCTCCATCATCGGAATGTGTTCTTTTGGTAGAGCCAGCGTGAAAAAATCTATCGCGAGGCATCCCTGGATGTCGCGTCGACTCATGCATTGATCTCTGCAGACGTTAATAGCAAGAGCCGTGCCATGCCGGCGCGGGCGCTAAGTTCCTGTATTCAAGGCAATTGTCCGGCTGCGGGAGACCGCAGCGCCGCTAGAGCGCACCAACATGAAGCATTAGTGCTCTACATTGGTGCGGTATGCGCCCTATGGGTGCATGCCTGTAGTGTTATCGGCGCCAGCCGCTACTTTGTCAAGCCAAACCCGCTAATTCGCCGCGTGAGCCGGCCAGCGGCACAACCGCGCTATCCAGTCTCATACGCGACGGGTATAATCGCGCGCTTTTTGAGCAGGTCCACAGGGACCTGCGCGCTGTGCAGGTGACTCCCAAGTGATCGAAACTCTCCGCAATATCGCCATCATCGCCCACGTCGACCATGGCAAAACCACCCTGGTGGACTGCCTGCTGCAGCAGTCGGGCACCCTGGACCGGCGCAACCAGGATGCCGAGCGGATCATGGACTCCAATGACCAGGAGCGAGAGCGCGGCATCACCATCCTCGCCAAGAACACCGCTATCCGCTGGAACGACTACCGCATCAACATCGTCGATACCCCCGGCCACGCAGATTTCGGTGGCGAGGTGGAGCGGGTGCTCTCCATGGTGGACAGCGTACTGCTGCTGGTGGATGCGGTGGATGGCCCCATGCCCCAGACCCGCTTTGTCACCCAGAAGGCTTTCGCCCGCGGCCTGTGCCCGATCGTGGTGGTGAACAAGGTAGATCGGCCCGGCGCACGCCCCGACTGGGTGGTGGACCAGGTATTCGACCTGTTCGATCGCCTTGGTGCCACCGAGGAGCAGCTTGATTTTCCGGTCATCTACACCTCCGCGCTGGAGGGCATTTCCGGTGACGACCACGAGTCCATGGGTGAGGACATGAACGCCCTGTTCGAGGCCATCGTCAGCCACGTGCCGGCGCCCAGCGTCGACCTGGACGGACCCCTGCAGATGCAGGTATCGGCGCTGGACTACTCGAGCTACGTAGGGGTGATCGGCGTTGGCCGTATCACCCGCGGCGCACTGAAGCCGAATACCCAGGTGACCGTGGTGGGCAGCGACGGCGAGACCCGCAACGGCAAGATATTGCAGGTCATGGGCTACATGGGCCTTGAGCGGGTTGAAACCGAAGCGGCCAGCGCCGGCGACATCGTCTGCATCACCGGCATCGAAGGCCTGCAGATCTCCGACACCCTGTGCGACCCGGCGGCGGTGGAAGCGCTGCCGGCGCTGACCGTGGACGAGCCGACGGTCAGCATGACCTTCCAGGTCAATGACTCGCCCTTTGCCGGCAAGGAAGGCAAATTCGTCACCTCGCGTAACATCAAGGAGCGCCTGGAGCGGGAGCTGATTCACAATGTGGCCCTGCGTGTACGCCAGGGCGACAGCCCGGACAAGTTCGTGGTGAGCGGGCGCGGCGAGCTGCACCTGTCAGTGCTGATTGAAACCATGCGCCGTGAGGGCTTCGAGCTGGGTGTGTCCCGTGCCGAGGTGATCCAGCGGGAAGTGGACGGCGAAATCCAGGAGCCCTACGAGCAGATGATGGTGGACTGCGAAGACGCGCACCAGGGGGCGGTCATGGAAGAGCTGGGCAGGCGCCGCGCTGAACTCAAGAACATGGTGCCGGACGGCCAGGGCCGGGTGCGCCTGGAGTTCATCGTGCCGGCGCGTGGCCTGATCGGTTTCCGTTCCCTGTTCCTGACCCTCACCTCGGGCAGCGGCATCATGACCCACGTGTTCGATCACTACGGGCCGGTCAAGGACGCCGAGGCCATCAACCGCACCAACGGCGTGCTGGTGTCGCTGGTCAATGGCAAAACCCTGGCCTACTCGCTGTTCAACCTGCAGGACCGTGGGCGGCTCTTCATCGAGCCCAATGTGGATGTTTACGAGGGCCAGGTGATCGGGCTGCACAGTCGCGGCAACGACCTGACGGTAAACCCCACCAAGGCCAAGCAGCTGACCAATATCCGCGCCGCCGGCACCGATGAGAACCTGATCCTGACGCCGCCGGTTCGTCACAGCCTGGAGCAGGCACTGGAATTCATCGAAGACGACGAACTGGTCGAGGTCACGCCCGAGAGTATCCGCCTGCGCAAGAAGCTGTTGAAGGAGCACGAGCGGCGCCGCGCCGGCCGCATCTGATTGCCTGCACCGGCGGCACCGGTCTGTATATACTGGGTGCATGCTGCAGCTCTACCCGGAAATAAAACCCTACGCCACCCACCGTCTCGAGGTGGGGAGCGGCCATACACTGTATGTCGAAGAAAGCGGCGACCCGGAAGGGTTGCCGGTGTTGTTCGTGCACGGCGGCCCCGGTGCCGGCTGTGACCCGAAGAATCGCTGCTTCTTCGACCCCGAGGCCTATCGCATCATCCTGTTCGATCAGCGTGGCGCCGGCCGGTCCACACCCCATGCGGGTCTCAACGACAACACCAGCACCGCCCTGGTGGCCGACATGGAAGCCATTCGTGAGCACCTGGCCGTAGACCGCTGGCTGCTGTTCGGCGGCTCCTGGGGGTCGACCCTGTCGCTGCTTTATGCGCAGGCGCATACCGAGCGGGTGATTGGCATGATCCTGCGCGGCATCTTCCTGGCCCGGCAGCGCGACGTGCACTGGCTCTATCAGGAAGGCGCCAGTCGCCTGTTCCCGGATTACTGGGAAGACTACCTGCGCCCGATCCCCGCCTCACAGCGGGGTGAGCTGGTGTCTGCCTATTACGATCTGCTGACCGGCGACAACGAACTGGCGCGGATGGCCGCGGCCAAGGCCTGGTCGGGCTGGGAGGCGCACTGCGCCACCCTGCGGCCCAATCTCGAAGTCTACGAACACCTGGTCGACCCGCACGTGGCCCTGGCGCTGGCGCGCATCGAGGCGCACTTCTTCGTGAACGACTGTTTCATCCGTGAAAACCAGATCATCGAGGACGCCGGCGTGCTGGCCGGGGTGCCGGGGGTGATTGTGCACGGTCGCTACGATGCGGTGTGTCCGCTGGACAACGCCTTCGCCCTGCACCAGGCCTGGCCGGAGTCGGAGCTGCACATCATTCGCGACGCCGGCCATGTGGCCTCCGAGCCGGGCATTACCGACGCGCTGATACGCGCCACGCGGCGCATGGCCCAGCGCTTCCGCCCCCAGCCCGAACCGGCGTGAAAGCCTTGCTGCAGCGGGTCCGCTCTGCCCGGGTGGACGTCGGCGAGGAGTGTGTCGGCGAGATCGGCCCGGGCCTGCTGGTGTTGCTGGGCCTGGACCGTGGCGACAGCATGGAGAACGGCCGCAAGCTGCTCGACAAGCTGCTGGCCTACCGGGTCTTCAGTGACGAGGATGGGCGCATGAACCGGAGTGTGTCGGACGTCGGTGGCGGCGTGCTGCTGGTATCACAATTCACCTTATCTGCCGATACCCGCAAGGGGCTGCGTCCGAGCTTCTCCTCGGCCCTGCCGCCGGCCGAGGCCGAAGTGCTGTTCGCCGAGCTGCTGGCCTACCTCGAGAGAGCTCACCCTACGGTGGCCGGCGGGCGCTTCGGCGCCGACATGCAGGTGAGCCTGGTGAATGACGGCCCGGTGACGTTTCTGCTGGAAGTGGATCAGCCGACTGCCGGATAGTGCATGGTGAGATGCGGGATGCCGTCCTCGTCGTACACGTCGGAGGCGGTGACAAAACCCAATTCGTTGTAGAAGGCTTCCAGGTGCGCCTGGGCGCCGATAGCGATGGCGCTCCCGGGCCAGGTAGCGAGGTTGAGCTCTATACCCCGGCGCACGATTGCGCGGCCCAGGTCGCGGCCGCGGGCTGCCGGGCTGACCACAATTCGCCCCAGTGAGGACTGCGGATAGCTGACACCCGGGGGCAGGGCGCGCAGGTAGGCCAGTAGTGCGCCGTCCTCATAACCACAGAGATGCAGGGCCTGCTGGTCGAGATTGTCGAGATCCTGGTAGAGACAGGCCTGCTCGATCACAAATACCTGCTGCCTCAGGCGCAGGATATCGTAGAGTTGATCGACGCTGAGGCCGTCAAATGAGGGGTTTTGCCAGCTGATCTGCACTGTGCGCAATTTCGCATTTTCCACTGCCTGAATAGTGCTACTATACCGCTGTACACGCGGCGGCGGCCTCAAAATCACAAGAAAAGCCGCGTTTTACCGGGCCCCTGGCGCCCCCACAGGGCGGTCGGGTACCTCGAACAGGAAGCCGCCGACAGACCAAGCAAGGAACATAGCCTGATGTTAGCGAACGCTGAGCTTGCCCAGGATTTTTTCGCACTCAACCAGCAGAGCAAGAAGCTGGTGAAGGCGCTGCTGGAAACTGTTGATATACCCTCAATCCCGCTGGAAATCGAGGCCACTGACAACGCCCTGCTGCGTGGCCTGGAAACCGACAAGATCTACTACATCGAAAGCGGCTCCCTGAGTGCCCGTTACCGGGATCGTACCGTATATCTGCTCGATGACGGCGACCTGCTGCTCCCCGATGTGGCGGGGGGTTCCGACCACGATGTAACGGTCAGCTATGCCAGCGAGAACGGCGCTACCCTGGCCGGTTTCCCGGGCGTGGAATTCATGCGCCGGGTGATAGCCGACCCCGCCGCCAGCAAACTCTGGACCCGCCTGATGATCACCCAGGCCGGCATGCAGCTGCGCCTGACCGCATCGCTGACTGACGATGACACTCATACCACTCCCGGCTTCGAGATCTATAACCCGGGCGATGTGATCATCCGCCAGGGCGACCGCGCAGACTACGTGTTCAACCTCACCGAAGGTTCCGCCGAGGTGGTGGTGGACGGCGTGACCGTCGGCGGCATTGAAGAGGGCGAGATTTTTGGCGCCATGGCGGTGCTGACCAATGCCGACCGAACCGCGACAGTCATGGCCAAGACCCGCTGTTCAGTGGTGAAGGTACCAAAGGATCAGTTCGCCGACCTGATCAAGAGCAATCCCACGACCATCCACACGCTGCTGATTGATATGGCGAACTCCATCGTCAACCTCAACGAGCAGCTGGTAGGCCTGCGGGGCAGCTACGTTAACTAACAGCGGAGCCCGGTTCGCGGGCTCCCTTACAGCCTGTCGTTTTCCGCCGGGACGTTCGTTCCCGGCGCACATCCGGAAAGCGACGGCGTCTATCACAATCGAGTTGTTACATGTCTGAGAGCGTGATTATCGACGAGGACGGTACCGAACAGGTATCGCTCAAAACCTATGCCGAGAAGGCCTACCTGGACTACTCCATGTACGTCATTCTCGACCGCGCGTTGCCGCACCTGGGCGACGGCCTGAAACCGGTCCAGCGCCGCATCGTGTACGCGATGAGTGAACTGGGCCTCAAGGCCAGCGCCAAGCACAAGAAATCCGCGCGCACGGTCGGCGACGTCATCGGCAAGTTCCACCCCCACGGCGACAGTGCCGCCTACGAGGCCATGGTGCTGATGGCACAGTCCTTCAGCTACCGCTATCCGCTGGTGGACGGCCAGGGCAACTGGGGCTCCCCGGATGACCCGAAGTCCTTCGCCGCCATGCGCTACACCGAATCGCGGCTGGCGCCCTACGCCGAAGTGCTGCTGTCGGAGCTGGGCCAGGGCACGGTGGACTGGATTCCGAATTTCGACGGCACCCTCAACGAGCCCTCGGTACTGCCGGCGCAGGTTCCCAATGTGCTGTTGAACGGCACCACGGGGATTGCGGTGGGCATGGCCACGGATATCCCACCTCATAACCTCAGGGAAGTGGTGGCAGCCACCATCCACCTGCTGGAGAAACCCAAGTCCACGGTCACCGAGCTCTGTGAGATTCTCAAGGCGCCGGATTTTCCTACCGAGGCGGAAATCATCACTCCGCGGGAAGAAATCCTGGCCATGTATGAAAGCGGTCGCGGCGCCCTGCGCATGCGCGCCACCTGGGAGGTGGAGGCCGGGGAAATCGTGGTCAACGCGCTGCCCTACCAGGCCTCGGGTTCGAGAGTGCTCGAACAGATCGCCCAGCAGATGCAGACCAAAAAGCTGCCCATGGTCGCAGACCTGCGCGACGAGTCAGACCACGAGAATCCCACGCGCCTGGTAATCGTGCCGCGTTCCAACCGGGTCGATCGCGACGCGCTGATGAGCCACCTGTTCGCCACCACCGATCTCGAGCGAACCTACCGGGTCAACCTCAACGTGATCGGCATCGACGGCCGCCCAGGAGTGAAGGGCCTGGTGCCCATGCTCAAGGAGTGGCTCAAGTTCCGCACCGAGACGGTACGCCGGCGCCTCGAGTATCGCCTCGACAAGGTATTGAAGCGGCTGCACATCCTCGAAGGCTACCTGGTGGCCTTTCTCAATATCGATGAGGTCATCCACATCATCCGCACCGAGGACAAGCCAAAGCCGGTGCTGATGAAGCGCTTCAAGCTGTCCGATGATCAGGCCGAGGCAATTCTCGAACTGAAACTGCGCCACCTCGCCAAGCTTGAAGAGATGAAAATTCGCGGCGAACAGGACGAGCTCAGCGCCGAGCGCGACGAGCTGCAGAAAGTTCTGGGCTCAGAGGCGCG
Source organism: Halieaceae bacterium (assembly GCA_036351375.1). GTDB lineage: Bacteria > Pseudomonadota > Gammaproteobacteria > Pseudomonadales > Halieaceae > JANQIO01. The sequence goes on along the minus strand of JAZBOY010000186.1, from coordinate 132,740 downwards.
TCTCAAGACGCTGATCAAGAAAGAGCTGACCGCCACCGCCGAGAAGTTTGGCGACGAGCGCCGCTCGGTGCTGGCGGAACGTGAAGAAGCCCGCGCCTTCAGCGAACTGGAGCTGATGACCAACGACCCGATTACCGTGGTCATGTCGGAGAAGGGGTGGATTCGCGCCGCCAAGGGGCACGAGGTCGACCCGTCGTCGCTGAGCTACAAATCCGGCGATGCCTACAAGATGTCGGTGGCCTGCCGCACCAACCAGCCCACCGTGATTCTCGACTCTACCGGGCGTGCCTACACCGTGACCTCCCACAACCTGCCTTCCGCGAGGGGCCAGGGCGAACCGGTGACCGGCCGCATCAATCCGCCGTCGGGCGCAACCTTCGAAGGCATCATGGCGGGGGAGCCGGGGCAGCTCTACCTGCTGGCCTCCGATGCGGGCTATGGCTTTGTCGGCAAGCTCGAGGACATGCAGACCAAGAACCGCGCCGGCAAGTCAGTGCTGTCACTTCCCAAGGGCGCCCGGGTCCTCAACCCGGCGCGGGTCGACCAGGTGGAATGCGCCTACGTCGCCGCGGTCAGCAACGAGGGACGCATGCTGATCTTCCCGTTGGAAGACCTGCCGCAGCTGGCCCGCGGCAAAGGCAACAAGCTGATATCCATCCCCTCTGCGCGTGTGCAGAGTCGCGAGGAATTCGTGGTCGCCGTGCAGGTGCTCACTGAGAACGACTCACTGGTGGTACACGCCGGCAAGCAGCACAAGGCGATGAAGTTTTCCGAGCTGGAGCACTACCGCGGCGAACGCGGCCGGCGCGGCAACAAGCTGCCGCGGGGCTACCAGAAGGTTGATCGCATGGAAGTTCTGGTCGACGGGTAGGTGCGGCCGGCGAGGTACGGCCGGCTACGCGCCCCGGGCTACGCGCCCCGGACTACGCGCCCCCGGCAAGCTGCTGCGCCAGCAGCAGTCGCTGCCGCTCCAGCAGGTCGTCATAGGGCTCCTCGAAGCCCTGCAGCTCCAGGCCTTCCAGCATACAGCGCGCGGCGACGTCGGCGTCTGCCGTAACCGCCTCACTGAGCACCAGGGCGCCCGGTTGCTGGCGCGCCGCCAGCTCCTCAATGATGTGCTGGTTGTAAAGCGCCGGGTAGATATCGCGACCTTCGCGACCAGATTCGCCGATACCGCAGGCCAGGCCGATGCTGTAACTCAGACGGCGGCGCTGGTCGAGGTCGGCTGCCACCAGGCGCAGCAGCCAGCCGCAGGATATGGCGCGAAAGGCCGGGCTGCCCGCCGGGTGCTCACCGGCAAAGCTCAGCAGAATGCCGAACTCCCGTGCGACCGACAGCTGGCCCCCGTAGAGGCTCGCGGTAGCGGCAATCATCTCGCGCTGGGCCTCGGTGTATTCCAGCAGCGAGTGTTCGTCGAGGGTTTCCACGTAGCGCACCAGGCTCGCGAGGTTTACGTACAGCAAACCCGATTCCTGGAAGTCTGTGGCGGATTCACTGTCCGGCGGCGGTCGCAGCAGGTCCAGCGGAAGCGTGTCCACCGCCCGCGACAGGGATTCGATTTCGTCATCCGCCGGGCCGGTATCACCCAGGGTTTCTCGCAGCGCGTTGATACGCGCTGCATACTGCTGGCCCCAGCGTCCGGCCAGGGCTGCTGCAAACAGGCTGCCGAGCACACCCAGTACCAGCAGCCCGAAGAACATGCCGCGCTGTTCCTGTAACGCCGGGTCCGGTGCCGTCGCCAGCACCAGCTCGCCGGCGATATTGCCGTCAATGGTGACGGCGGCGCGGGCAAATACCGAGTCTTCCGCCACCCCGGCGCCGGTCTGGCCCAGCGGACGCTGGTCCAGGTCGTTCACAGTGATTTGTTGCAGGCCGTGCCGCTCGCGCAGGCTGCGCAGGGTGGCTTCCAGTCGTACCAGGTCGGCGGCATCGACCGCCGGCGCGACCTGCACGGCGAGCTGCCCTGCCAGGGAAGCCAGGTGATCGGCAGATTGTTGCTCGAGGATATAGCGGCTGGAGAGGTTGCCGATCAGCACCAGCAGCAGCGCAAGCGCCAGGCAAAGGCTCCCGCAGAGCATTGCCAGTCGCTGGGAAATCCTGTGCATGCGAGTCCTTGTCTTGCCGGTGGAGTGGCCGCCGGAACCTGCGCTCGCTCGACGGGCGCTGTAGAATAAGCGCTTTTTAGAGGCGGCGGGCGTGAAAGAGATATTGTTGATTAACATTTCGGGTGATGACAAGCCCGGTGTTACCTCAGCCGTCACAGAGATCCTCGCCGGATACGACATCAATGTGCTGGATATCGGCCAGGCGGTGATCCACGACCACCTCGCGCTGGGGGTGCTGGTGGAGCTGCCGGGCCCCTACGACCAGGCGCCGGTGCTCAGGGAACTTGAATCCCGCATCGAGGGGCTGGCTCTCAAAGTCCGCTTTACCCCGATCGATGAAGACAGCTACGACCACTGGGTCGGCGGCCAGGGCCGGGCTCGCTACATCGTCAGCCTGCTGGCCCGCAAGATCACTGCGCTGCAGCTGTCGCGCGTCACCGGCGTGGTGTCGCGCTACGGTCTCAATATCGACGACATCCACCGCCTGTCCGGCCGGGTCCCCCTCGGCGAGCTGCCGCCGCTGAGCAAGGCCTGCGTCGAATTCTCGGTGCGCGGGCGTCTGGAAGATACCGCGGCCTTTCGCTCCGACCTGCTGGAGCTGGCAGCGGACATGGATGTGGACATTGCCTTCCAGGAAGACAACATGTATCGCCGCAATCGTCGGCTGGTGGCCTTTGATATGGACTCTACCCTGATCGAGGCCGAGGTGATCGACGAACTGGCCAAGCGTGCCGGCGTCGGTGAGCAGGTGGCAGCCATCACCGAACAGGCCATGCGCGGAGAGATCGATTTCAGCGAGAGCTTCCGGCGCCGGGTGGGTCTGCTGAAGGGTCTGGATGAGTCAGTACTGGAAGAGATCGCCGCGTCGCTGCCTCTTACCGAGGGCGCCCGGCACCTGGTCAGTACGCTGCGCTCCCTGGGCTACAAGACTGCCATCCTCTCCGGCGGATTCAGCTACTTCGGCGAGCACCTGAAGCAGATGCTGGGTATCGATTACGTCTACGCGAACACGCTGGAGATCGCCGACGGCAAGGTCACCGGGGAGGTGAGCGGTAAGATAGTAGACGGTGAGCGCAAGGCGGCGCTGTTGAAGGACATCGCGGCGCGGGAGGGCATCGACCTGCAGCAGGTGATCGCGGTAGGAGACGGCGCCAACGACCTGCCCATGCTGCGCATTGCCGGCCTCGGCATTGCCTTCCGCGCCAAACCGCTGGTGAAACAAAGCGCCGAACAGGCCATTTCCACGCTGGGCCTGGACGGGATTCTCTACTTGCTGGGGATCAGCGACCGCTACCAGTCGCAGTAGCCGGGGCTAGTAAACCGGCTTCAGATTTCCGACCAGATTGAGCTGAAGGAAGTATCCACCACCTCAGCGCGGTCGCGGGCGGCGACCTCGTCGAGCTGCTGGATGTAGCGGAACTCGAACTGGTTGTAGGCGGCGGTAGACGACACCTTCTTGAACAGCTGGATGTAGGATTCAGTGCCGCCGCGTATCAAAGTGACCTTCTGGCGTTCCTTGAAGCCCACCCGCGGCGTAATCAGGGTATTCGGCTGCCCCACCAGCTTGATCTCCGGCAGCAGCAGGGCGCGCATCAGGTCGCCGTCTTCACCGGTCTTGTGCTGTACGCGGGCGCCGTAGGGTGTGGCCCGCGGGCTCAGCAGCTCCACACCGAGCAGGGTAGTCTGGTCCTTGAGCTGGCTCACCCAGCGGATGACCGCGATGCTCCAGGCGCTGTTGTCAACTTCCCGCACGGCGATCACGTCACCGGTCTTGATGTGGCTGGGAATATCCGCCGACCACTCCAGGCAGTAACCACCGGGACTGACGTTGGCCATGCGCACGGGGAACACCGGGTGGCGTTCCTTGCTGTTGATATTGTCGTCCATGCCCGCTTCGCGGATGTGGAACTCAAGCTCCTCCAGGGCCAGGCTGTCGTCGCGACCGGCGCTGTCGAACACCTTGTCCCACAGCTCCTTCTCCTTGATGGCGTCGTCACCGGTAGGCGAGGACTCCGCTTCCTGGTCAAGGATATGGGCATGGGAGGAGGACACCAGCGACTCGAAGTTGATGCCGCCGCTGACATAGAAGTGCGTGTTGCTCAGGCCCACCGAAATCCACAGTTTTTCCTGGCCCGGCGCCCGCGCAAAATTGCGCTTGCTCATCACGCCCCAGGCGGTGATCACATGGTCGAGCACGTTGGGCGAGACCACGGTGTCCTTGTCGAACACGATGGACTGCTCGCCGGTGTCGATGCGCAGGTTCTGCAGGAAGTCGACCAGCTTGTCGGTGTTGATCAGGCGGCAGTTCTCGCCGGGGATCTCGCTGTACAGGGAGGCGTAGATCGGCGGGTGGTCACTGGCGAAGTCCACCAGGAACAGGCCGTCGGCGTGTTCGTCCGGCATGGTGAGGTCGATGTGCTCGACCCACTCGCGCAGACCCTTGAACACGCCGGCCAGGTCGCGCTGGCGCAGCTGGTTGGGTTTACAGCTACCCAGCAACAGCGCCCGCAGGTAGGTATCGGTGATGCTGCCGTCGCCGGCAATACTGTCCACCACCAGCTGGCTTGAAAGCTTCTGGCGCTCCGCCAGCAGGAACAGTTGGTGCAGCTCCATCCAGGCGTTGATTTCTACAGGCTGGTAGAGCTGGTATGACACCAGCAGCTTCATGCTGGCCGAGGTGATGGCGCGGTGCAGCGCCATACACACCAGCTTGGCCGGGTTCGCGCCAGAGATTTCCTGGCGGCGCTGGATGGTCTGGATGGCGACAATGGTGTAAGCAGTGGTGACCAGTTCGAACAGGTTCTGCGCGAGTTTGGCGGCCTTGCGCGGCTCGTCCGGCAGCACGATCGGCTGGTTCAGATAAAACTTGGACAGCGTGGAGAGAGCCGTGTGAGTGACCGGGCGCAAAGCCTCGAGAATCTCGAAGCGGATATCCGGGCGCATATCGACCCGGTTCAGGTCGCTCATGGCGCTGCGAAGCTGCTGGGCTACCTGGGCCGGGTTGGCCATGGGCAGGCTTTCAGCCCAGTTGGCGGCCTGGTCTGCCGTCAAGCCAAACAGAACAAACTCCGACAGGTCCTGCCGGGGTATCCTCAGCTTGATTGGCTCGTTTTTGCTCATAGCACGGGCTCTGCCTTATAAGTTTTTGTCAGCCGCTGCGTAATGTTACCTAAGTACATGTTTTAGGAACACTTTTCATTTCACGCAGCATACGGCAAGGCGGACTGTTCCGGCGCTATGGGCCGTGCTGAACTACCGCATCTCGCGCCTGGCCGACACCCGCCAGGATGACTGCCATATAACACGCGTATTACCGTTCGGTTACCCCTCACGAGCGCATAATAATAGCACTGAACAGGCGCCCGGGTGACGTAATCGGCTAATTGCCCGCAGGAATCCCCACCCTTCGGACAATATCGACAGTGAATCACCATTGCACGGGCCTGTCCAGCGACATAGTCGAGAATGAGCAACCTGTTCCGGGATCCGCGTATTTAAAGGGATGCGGCGATGAACGGGCTGCCATAGCAGGGCACTTCAGGGTATGATAGCCGCCCTTTTCAGCAGGCAGAATGCACAGGAACACTCAGGCATATGGCTACTTTCTCCACCAATGAATTTCGCTCCGGTCTCAAGGTAATGCTGGACGGCGATCCCTGCAGCATCATCGAGAACGAGTTTGTGAAACCGGGCAAGGGCCAGGCCTTCAACCGCGTCAAGCTGCGCAACCTCAAGTCTGGCCGGGTCTGGGAGCGCACTTTCAAGTCCGGCGAGAGCCTGGAAGGCGCTGACGTGATGGACCGCACCATGGAGTACCTGTACAGCGACGGTGAGTTCTGGCATTTCATGGAGCCGGATACCTACGAGCAGTACCAGGCCGATAAGGATGCCGTGGGCGATTCCGCCCAGTGGCTCAAGGAAGGCGACCGCTGTGAAGTGACGCTTTACAACGATTCACCGCTGGCGGTGGTGGCGGCCAATTTCGTCGAGCTGGAGATTGTGGAAACCGACCCCGGCGTGAAGGGCGATACCGCCTCTGGCGGCAGTAAGCCCGCCACGCTCAGCACCGGTGCCGTGGTCAAGGTGCCGCTGTTCCTCAGCCAGGGCGAAATCATTCGCATTGATACGCGTACCGGCGATTACGTCGGCCGCGGCAAGTCCTGACCCCCAGCTGGCAACCCTCGGCGTCGCCCGCCGCCCTGGCGGCTCGCGCCGAAGTGCTCAATACGCTGCGGGCGTTTTTCAACGCCCGCGGCGTGCTGGAAGTCGAAACCCCGCTGCTTTGCAGCAGCACCATTACCGACCCCGCGATCCAGCCGCTGGCCGGCGGTGAGCGCTGGCTGCAAACCTCTCCGGAGTACGCCATGAAGCGCCTGCTGGCGGCGGGCAGTGGGCCGATCTACCAGGTCTGCAAGGCCTTCCGCGACGGTGAGGCCGGCGCCCGGCACAACCCCGAGTTCACGCTGCTGGAGTGGTACCGGCCAGGGTTCTCCCTGGCGCAGCTGATGCAGGAGGTGGCGGAGCTGGTAGCAGGCGTGCTCGGGGAAGCACCGGTGGAGGTGTTGAGCTACCGCGACCTGTTCCAGCGCAGCCTGGGCATTGATCCCCTCACGGCCAGCAGCGAGGAACTGGAGCAGCTGGCCCGCGAACGCCTGGATTACGGGGGCGGCGAAGAAACCCGAGATACCTGGCTGGACCTTCTGCTTACGCACCTGGTGGAACCGACATTGTCCGGCAGGGTGTTCGTCCATGACTACCCGGCATCGCAGGCGGCGCTGGCGCGCCTGCGCAGAGAGGGGGGCGCGACCGTGGCCGAGCGCTTCGAGTTGTATGTCGACGGGGTGGAGCTGGCCAACGGCTATTTCGAGCTGGCCGACCCTGCGGAGCAGCGGTCTCGCTTCGAGGCCGATAACGAGGTGCTCACTGCCCGCGGTGAGCCGCCCCGACCTCTGGACGAGGACCTGTTGGCCGCCGTGCAGGCCGGCCTGCCGGACTGCTCCGGGGTGGCACTGGGGCTGGACCGCCTGTTGATGCTGAAACTGGGTGCCGAGCGGCTGGAGCAGGTGCTCAGCTTCGACTGGTCACGCTGCTAGTGTCGGGCACGATGGCAGGCCCATAGCCGTCGATGAATTCCCGGGGCAGGCGCCGCGGCCTGCCCGTCGAAAGCTCCACGCATGCAAACTGCATGGCCGCCCGCAACAAGGTGCTGCCGTCGGCGGGTCGCATTACCTGGAAGTGTCGGCGCATGGTCAGCTTTTGGTCCCACTCGACGATCCAGGTGGCCGCCACCAGCTCATCGCCTTCGTAGGAGGGCTTGAGGTAGTCGAACTCGCTGCGGGTAATCACCATGGCGCGGTCGAGTCGCTGGTAGGCCGTGAGGTCCAGGCCGAGGGTGATGGAGTGATCCCAGGCCACCTGTTCGCACCAGACGACATAGACCGCGTTATTGGTGTGGCGTAGACCGTCGATATGCTCCGCCTCGACCTGGAAACGCAGGGTATGCGGCTGGGGCAGGTCCCAGCCCATCAGCCGGTGGCGGCTTCCGGTTCGCCCTTCAGGGTTTCCAGGGGCTTCTGGCCAACCTGCCAGTAGCCATAAAGGATGGCGACAACCGGGCAGACGTAGTTGAAGATTGCGAACGGAGCATAGCTGAGCGTGGCGATGCCCAGGGTGGCGGCCATATAGGCGCCGCAGGTGTTCCAGGGAATCAGCGCTGAGGTCAGTGTGGCTGAGTCTTCCAGGGTGCGTGACAGGTTCAGCCTTGAAAGGCCGCGCCGCTCGAATTCATCGCGATACATACCGCCGGGCAGGGTGATCGCAATAAACTGGTCGGCAGCTGCGAGGTTGGTCGCGGTGCAGGTGGCTACCGTGGTCGCTACCAGGCCGCCATTGGTGTGTGCCCGTTTCAGGGCGCCATCGACCATGTACTGCAGAATGCCCACCTTTTGCAGGGTACCCCCGAACGCCATGGCGCTGATGATAAGGGAGATGGTATTGAGCATGCTGAGCATGCCGCCTTTGGACAACAGTTTGTCCATGAACAGGTTGCCACTGTCTGACACGTAGCCGCTGAACAGGCTTGTCCAGACGCCTTTCACCATCAGCACGCCTTCTCCCAGCCGCTCGCTGGTGCCGGCCAGCTGCAGCACTGCATCCGCCTGGAATACCAGGGCGAACAGCACCGCGGCAACCGAGGTCGTCAGGATTGCCGGCAGTGCCGGCACCCGTCTCCATACCAGGAACAGCATCAACAGCAGGGGCAGCAACAGGTGCACACCCACGGTGAACTGGTCGGCAATACTCTGGCGCAGCTCGGCGATCTGTTCAGGCTCGGCCGCCTCGCCACCACTTAAGAAAATGAAAACGATGATGGCGATGATGAAGCTGGGGACCGTCGTCCACAGCATGTGAAGGATATGCTCAAACAGGTCGACGCCCGCAGTGGCCGCCGCAAGATTGGTGGTGTCGCTGAGGGGTGACATCTTGTCACCAAAGTAAGCGCCGGACACGATAGCGCCGGCGGTCACGGCCGGTGACAGGTTGAAGCTCGCCGCTATTGCCATCAGGGCAATGCCCACGGTGCCTGCTACCGTCCAGGAAGAGCCTATGCTGACAGCCAGCACGGCACAAATGATGGCGCTGGCGGCGTAGAAAATATCGGGGGAGAGGATCTGAACGCCATAGAAAATCAGGGCCGGGATCGTGCCGCTGATAATCAGCGCGCCGATCAGCATACCCACCGACATCAGTATCAGCATCGGCACCAGGCACATGGCGATGCCGTCTACCAGGCCCTCTTCAATCTCGCGCCAGCGGTAGCCCAGGCGCACCCCGACAATACCCACGGCACCAGCGCCCAGCAGCAGGGCAATCTGGTTGGCGCCGTAGGAAGAGTCGGGCCCGTACAGGTACACCGACAGGCCAAGCATGAACATGACCAGTGCCACAGGGGCGAGCGCGAGGCCGGGGGTAAGGGGTTTTATGGCGGAATTCAAAAATCAGTCGTCCAGGAAACGCGAAAATAGCTTGCCTGACTTTTGCGCAATGGTACAGCCCCTGGCCTTGGAGTACACTGAAGCGGCTCAACGCTGCCCTTGTTTGTCATGCTACGCCCGATCTCCAGCTTCGATTTCGTACCTGCCCGTTGCGAGTTTTCCGCTGCCGGGAATGGCCTTGGGCAGGTCGCTCACTGTTCCTCTTCAGCGGTGTCCGAACCGCACCGGAGCTGAATCCGACGTGCATCCCGACCGGCGTGCATTACTGCTGGGCCTGGCGGCAGTGTTTTTCTGGTCTACGGTAGCGACTGCCTTCAAGGTGGCACTGCGCTACCTGGACGTTTTCCAGCTGCTGTTTTTCGCCAGCCTGTTTTCAGCAACCGTGCTGTTGTCTGCCGTCAGCCTGCGCGGCCAGCTCGGCAAGCTGGGTGGAGAACTGCGCAGCTATCCTTCCTATTACCTCGGCATGGCGGCCCTCAACCCCTGTCTTTATTACGTGGTGCTGCTCAGCGCCTACGACCTGCTGCCGGCGCAGCAGGCCCAGGCCATCAATTACACCTGGGCCATTACCCTGTCGCTGCTGGCCATCCCCCTGCTGGGTCAGCCCCTGAAGGGCCGCGATGCGGTAGCGGCGGCGGGCGGCTACTTCGGTGTGCTGGTGATCGCCACCCGCGGCGACCTGCTGGGGCTTGAGTTCGACAGCCTGCCCGGTGTAGGGCTGGCACTGTTCAGCACCTTGCTGTGGGCGTTCTACTGGATCTTCAGCGCCCGCAACCCGCGCGACGGTACTGTCGCCCTGTGCCTCAACTTCCTGTTGGCGATACCGATGACGGGAGTGTTGTGCCTGGTGTTCTCGGAGCTGCGCTGGCCGGGCTGGCCGGGTGTCGGCGCAGCCGCCTATGTGGGCCTCTTCGAGATGGGCGTGACCTTCCTGCTCTGGTCCACTGCGCTGCGCACCGCCACTCGGGTGGCGCTGGTGGGTAACCTGATCTTCCTGGCGCCGTTCCTGTCACTGGTCTTTATCCAGCTGATTCTCGGCGAAGCCATCCATCCGGCCACCCTGGTGGGGTTGTGCCTGATCGTGCCGGCGGCGCTGTTCCAGCAAATGCAGAGGCCGGCTGCCCAGTGAACGCAGAAGCCGGAGCCACCCCGCGCGATCCGGCGCCGCTCTCGGCCTATTACTACCTCGACAACTTCCAGCGCCTGTGTGACACGGTGGAGGATCAGTACGGCGACTTGCTCAGTCCCGCTGAGCGCGCGTTTCTCGACGGCTTTGCCGCCGCTCCCCGGGATGTACGTGGCCTGTATGTGCGGCTAGTGTCTCGCCGCGGGCCGCTGTTTCGCCGTGAGCAGCTGAACTATGGAGAGATTGCCGACCTGCCCGCCGCCCTCGAACAGGGTCAGGAACTGGGCCTGCTGGTGCGCGAGGAGACGCCACCCATTGATGTGCTGCAGGCCTTGCTGAGAAAGCCGGAACTGTTGGCCATCTACGGAGACCTGCTGCCATCGGCCTCGGTGCGCAAGCCCGAGCTGGTGGCGGCCATCAATGCGCAGCTTACCGAAGTAGAATGGCTGGCGCGCTGGCGTGCATGGCGCGAGCCTGACCACTGGCTGGTGGGGCCGGCATTTGCAGAGCAGGTGGCCTTGCTGCGCCTGCTGTTCTTCGGCAACACCTGGCAGGAGCTGACCGAGTTCGTGATTACTGACCTCGGCCTCACGCGCTATCACCCTTACCCGCTCAGCAGGCGAGACCGCCTTTTCGACACCCGTGAGGAAATCGACGAGGTGCTGGCACTGGATGCGGTCAAGGCCAGCTACAAGCAGGCGGTCAGCGAGCAGGACCTGGGCACCGTGTTGGCCGTGGCCCGCCACCTGCAAGCAGGCAGTGCGGGGCCGGTGGCGGCAGGACTGCGGGATCGGCTGCGCAACCGCGTGGCCCGCCAGCTGGAACGCATGGATGCGATTGCCGATGCAGAGGCCCTCTACCGTGACAGCCAGCAGACCCCCGCCCGTGAACGGCGGGTGCGACTCCTGTCTGCCCGGGGCGACTACCGACAGGCGCTGGCACTGTGCGAAGCCATCCAGTCGACGCCCTGGAGCGAAGACGAAGTGGACTTCGCCGCTCGCCAGGTGCCGGCCCTCAAGCGCAAGCTGGGCGACAAGGTCCCCGCCAGGCCGCGGGACGCCTTTACCAATGATCACCTGGTTTTGCCCCACGAGTTGCCGGTGGAGCTCGCCGCCGCCCGACACTACAGCCAGCACTGGGAGGCGGTGCATTACGTTGAGAACCTGGTGATCAACGCCAGTTTCGGCCTGGCGTTCTGGGACCAGATGTTCACCCCGGTGCCTGGCGCCTTTGTACATCCTTTCCAGTCGGCACCCCTGGACATGTTCAGTCGTGGCTTCCATGCCGCCCGCCGCGAGAGCGTGGACCAGCGCCTCGCGGAACTGGAGGGCGGGGATATCAAGGCGCTGCTGTTGGCCAACTACGACCGTCACGAGGGTGTCAGCAATACGTGGGTGGGCTGGCGAGGACTCAACCGGGATCTGCTGGCCGCCGCCCTGGCCATTATTCCCCGGGAGCACTGGCTCGCCATCTGGCGGCGGCTGCTGTTCGATCCCGAGGCCAACCGTAACGGTTGCCCCGACCTGCTGGCGCTGGACGAGGAGCGGGGTTACTGCCTCATAGAAGTCAAGGGGCCCGGGGATGCCCTGCAGTTGCACCAGCGCCGCTGGCTACGCTTTTTCCAGGCTCGCGGTATTCCCGCCCGGGTGGCCTGGGTCAGTTGGCAGGAACCGCTAGGGTGAAACCGGAAATCCGTTTGCCGGTGCGCGAACTTGCCGCCTTCTGCCACCGCAGCGGCGATATCGACTATCGCTTTACACCGTCACCGAGCGCCGAGCAGGGTATCGCCGGCCACCAGCTGGTGCAGGGCCGCCGCGGCGCCTCCTACCAGGCCGAGTATGGGCTTGAGACGCGGGTCAGTTACCCGGACTTCGAACTGCGGCTGGCGGGCCGTGCCGACGGCTACGACGCCGGCGCCGGGTTGCTCGAGGAGATCAAGACCTGCCGCGTCGATCGCAGCGCCATTCCCCCGGCGGTAGAAGCCCTGCACTGGGCCCAGCTCGCCCTATACGGCGGCTTGCTGTGCCGGTCGGAACCGGAGCGGCGTGAGGTCACGCTGCAGCTCACCTACTACCACGTGGACAGCGGCGAGGAATGGCAGCGCACTGAAGCGGTCACCCGCGACTGGCTGCAGGCGTTTCTAGAGGACAGCCTGGCGCGCATGGCCGCGTGGCTGCAGCAGGAACACGCCTGGCGCCAGCGCCGCGATGCCAGCCTGTCGAAGCTGGACTTTCCCTACGGCGAATTTCGCAGTGGCCAGCGCACCATGGCGGAAACGGTTTACAAGTGCATTGCGCAATCCGGCCAGGCCCTGCTGGAAGCGCCCACCGGCACCGGCAAGACTGCCGCCGTACTGTACCCGGCGCTGAAGGCGCTGGTCACCGGGCGCCACGAACGGGTGGCGTTTGTCACAGCGCGTACGGTGGGCCGTCGTGCGGCCGAACACACCCTGCGGGATTTTGAAACGCGCGGCATGGCCCTGCGGCGTCTCAGCCTCAGTGCTCGTGACAGCATCTGTTTCTCGCCGGGCAAGGCCTGCCACGCGGAGGATTGCCCCTATGCGGCCGGGTACTACGACCGCCTGCCAAAGGCGATGGCGGCGGCGGTAGAGGTCGCAGACCTGGACCGGGCAGCTATAGAAGGCATTGCCCGCGAGCACGAGGTCTGTCCCTACCAGCTCGCCATGGACCTCATCCCCTGGGTGGACCTGTGCGTTGCCGACATGCACTACGTTTACAGCTTCCAGGCAGGGCTTGCGGCCACCTATGCGCAACAGGGCCTGCGCTGGAGCCTGCTGCTGGACGAGGCCCACAACCTGCCGGAGCGGGCCCGCGACATGTACTCCGCCAGCCTCGACAAGGGCGAGCTGATCGCGGCCCGCCGGGAAGCCGCGGGTGCAGTGCGCAAGGCTTTGGATGCCTGCAACCGAGCGCTGCTGTCGCTCGACAAGGAGGATTGGCTGGAGGCCGACTACGACTGCCGCGAGCAACCTCCCGAAGCACTGCTTGGCGCGTTACAGCGGTTTGTGGGTGCGGTGGGCGAGCAGCTGGCGGCGCAGCCGCTGTTCCTGCAGTCGCGCCCGCGGCTGCTGGATTTCTACTTCGCCTGCCTGCAATTCCAGCGCGTGCTGGAGGTGTTCGACAAGGACTTTCGCTTTGAAATGACTCGCTCTGATGCCGCCCAGGGACTGGTGGTGAAACTGCGCTGCCTGGATGCGGCGCGGCTATTGGACGTTCGGCAACGGCAGCCGGAGGCGGTCGCAGCGTTTTCCGCCACCCTCTCGCCACCGCGCTGGATGCTGGAAGAAATGGGGCTGGGGGAGGCGGCAGTCTACCAATCGCTGCCCTCGCCTTTTGCGGCCGGGCAGTTCCGCGTCGTGCTCAACACCGGGCTCGACACCCGCTACCGCGCACGGGAAGCGACCCTGCCGGCTGTGGCGGAGGCCATTGCCGGCTGGCTGGCCGACAACCCGGGCAACTGCATCGTCTATTTCAGTGCCTACCGCTACATGGAAGAAGTCGTGGCGCAGTTGCCACCCACCGGTCGCCAGCTCCTGGTGCAGGAACGGCGCTGGCGCGATGAAGAGCGCAATGCACTGCTCGACACATTACGAGGGGAACGCAATGTGGCGGCCTTCTGCATTCTCGGCGGCGTCTTCGGGGAAGGGATCGACCTGCCCGGAGACGCGTTAGCCAGCGTGGTCATCGTCGGTACCGGCCTGCCGCAGTTCAACAGGGAACGGGAAGTGTTGCGCGGCTATTACGACGACAAGTACCGGGAGCTGCGAGGGCAGGGCTTTCGCTATGCCTACCTCTACCCTGGCATGCAGCGAGTGAGCCAGGCGTTGGGGCGGGTGATTCGCACTGAAACGGATCGCGGCAGCGCCCTGCTAATCGACCCGCGCTATGGCGATCCGGAGTACCGACAGCTGCTGCCGGAACAGTGGGAGTATTGTGAAGATCGCTAAGTAGGTCTTACCTACCGGGATTGATCCAGGGTGTCTGGAAGGACGGTGCTCTCGTCGAAGTAGCGATAGCGAATCTCGACGGTCTGGGAGCGGCCCTGGTCATTCTTGAGATTGCTGATGCCCTGGAAGCGCAGCAGCCGCTGGCTGCCCTTTTCGTAGGTGAGCTGGATAGGGTCGACAAAGTTGCCCAGCAACCAGGAGTCGAGCTCGATCTCCAGGCACAGCTTGCCGTCCTCACAGCCTTCCGTCTTGCTGGCGCGCATCTTGATGGGGTCTTCCCGGTCCACCAGACGGAACGGGAACTTGATTTCCTCACCGCCGGCCAGGTCCTGCCACTGCAGTCGCACGAAATTGTCAAAGCCCGCATCGACCACGGCGTTGGTGTCCGGGTCCTGGATAGAAATCTCGCGGTCCAGCCGGTAATCACGGAAGGTCAGGGCCGGCGCCTTCAGGTTGGAAGCATAGTCCAGCTCCTTGCTGGCAATTACCTCGCGGTTGGGCCGCAGGTAGAACACGCTGCACTTGAGGGAATCTTCGCTGCAGTAATAGTGCTCGAGGTAAATGGTATTGCCGGTATCCGGGTCGGTGGCCTCACCGACAATATCCGGCTGGGGCTCCGGCAGCGCCGGCGCCTCGGCGTTGGCAGCGGCGTTCGCCGACAGCACGGACAGGAAAATCAGCCTAAGCCAGATGCGCTTCGCCACCGTTGTCCTCCTCCCGAAACCACAGGTGTGCAATTGCCGCCATGGCGGGAAACAGTGCTGCCCACAGGGCGCCGATAATCGCCGGGCCGTAGACCGGGTCGGCAAACTCGACTGCGCTCATGGAGGTGCCGGCGTAGTAGCTCATGATGCCGCCGATGCCGCCGAGAATCCCTGCCAGGGTCAGCTGGCGCTGCAGGGAAACGAAGGCGTGGTCGAAGGTGGTAGCCAGCACCGGCCACAGGCAGGTCAGCCACAGGGGTGCCAGCGACTTCTGTCCATCCAGGGTAAACACGCCTAGGGCGAACAGCAGCTGGTCCAGCAACAGGCCGAACAGGGCGCAGCCGGCAATAAACTGCAGTTCACGCACGCCGCGGCCGATCCACAGCTGGTGAATGGTGACATGTGCTGCCACCACCAGCGGCGCGATCAACAGCGACTGGCTGGTCACAATGGCCAGCCAGCTCAGGTTGAACAGCAGGCCGTTGCCGGCCTTTTGCAGCAGCGTGTCTTCAGGCAAAGCGGTAACCCGGTTTGGCAAAGGTCAGTTGCACCGTGCCGATGACCCGCTCGCGGAAACCGCCTTCGCAGTAGCACAGGTAGAACTCCCACATGCGAATAAAGGTTTCGTCGAAACCCATGCGCCGCACATCCTCGATGCGATCAAAGAAGCGCACGCGCCAGTCCCGCAGCGTGTCGGCGTAGTGCTCGGTAATGTCGCGCAGGTGCACCATCTGCATATCGGTGTCTTCCCGCAGGTGCTTGCTGATCACCTCTACCGAGGGCAGGCAGCCGCCGGGGAAGATGTAGCGCTTGATGAAGTCCACGGAATCACGGGCCTGCTCGTAGCGCTGGTCCACCATGGTGATGGCCTGGATGGCCATCAGGCCCTTCGGCTTCAGCAGGCTTGAGCATTTCTCGAAATAGTTGCTGTAGAACTGGTGGCCGACGGCTTCGATCATCTCCACCGACACCAGCTTGTCGTACTGGCCTTCCAGCTCGCGGTAGTCCTTCAGTAGCAGAGTGACGCGGTCTTCGAGGCCCTCGTCGCGCACGCGCTGGCAGGCGCGCTCGTACTGCTCGCGGGAAATCGTGGTCGTGGTGACACGACAGCCGTAAAGCTTGGCCGCATGCACCGCCAGGCCGCCCCATCCGGTGCCGATTTCCAGCAGGTGATCGTCGGCGCTCAGTTCGAGCTGCCGGCACAGCAGGTCCAGCTTGTGCTCCGCGGCTTCTTCGAGGTCAGCCTCGGCGCGCGGGTAAACGGCGGAGGAATACATCATGCTGCGGTCCAGGAACAGCTCGAAGAAATCGTTGCCCAGGTCGTAGTGGGCAGAGATATTGCGGCGCGAGCCGGTCAGCGTGTTGCTGTTCAGGTAGTGGGCAATCGCCAGGCCTGCCCGGCGCAGCCAGGAGCCGTTGGCGTTCATGGAGTGCAGCACGGCCAGGTTGGCGGTAAACAGGCGGATGACTTCAGTCAGGTTGGGTGAGGACCAGTCGCCCTGCATATATGATTCACCGCTGCCCAGCGCTCCGGCCATCAGCACCTTGCGGTACACGTCCTGGCTGTGCACATGCACCTCGGCATGGGGCTCATCGGCGCGGCAGGGCGACCCGTAGCTGCGTTGCTTGCCGTTCTCGTGGATGGTGATGGAGCCGATCTGCAGGCTGTTCAGCAGGCGTTCCATGGCTTTCCTGGCCATGCTGTTGCCCGGGTGGCTGGTGCGCACCTCGGGCAAACGAATCGCGCGTACGCTGGCGTCACTCATTGCTTAGTCTCGCTGTCGTCGAAGAAGGATGGGGGAAGTAGGGGTTGCCCTTGAGCCAGATGCGCAGGGCCTCCCAATAGATGCCGCCGGCAACCTTGGCGGTCATTACCGGGTAGCGCAGCAGGAAGCGGCGCAACGTGCCGGCGGTCAGCGGGTGTCGCTTCAATGACATGGTGGCATCGAAGACGCGCTCGCCGGCCTGGCTGTTGGCCAGGTGCAGGCAGAGGCGCTGGCCCGGGGTATTGCTGTGCCACTGGTATTCCATATCCATGGGATGGAACGGTGACACGTGAAAGGTCTTGGCAAAGCGGGTGCGCAGCCAGTCCTCGCCTGCCTCGGCAGTCAACACGTAGCTGTGGCGCTCGTTCCAGGGGGTATTGGTCACTTCCGCTACCAGGTACTGGAGTTGCTCACCGCTCTCGTCCATGCAGTAGTAGCAGGCAATCGGATTGATCAGGAAGCCGAAGTAGCGCAGGTTGGCCAACATGTAGATGGGGCCTGTCGGGCGTTGCCCGGTTTCTTCCTCGACCCGCTGGCGCACCGCCTCGTCCAGGGACAGTGCCGGGTCGCCGAGAAAGTCCTCGCGCTTGAAACGTGCCAACGCCGGACGGCGCGCCGACCACAGCCAGCTCTGGTCGAGCAGTTCCGGCAGCTCGTCCAGCCGCAGGTAGGGCATGAACACCTGGTAGGTAAAATCGTGGGCCTTCGGCGTGGTGCGTCGATGCCTGACCCAGCCCTCGTAGATGGCGCTGGTCACGCGGCGCTCACCATGGTGCCGGCATTGGCCGATGACGTCTGGCCGTTGATGGATTCGGCAACTCGCTTGGCGCTGCGCACGCCGTCCTCGTGGAAACCGTTATGCCAGTAGGCGCCGCAATACCAGGTGCGGTCGGTGTTGATCTCGCTCCAGCGCTCCTGGGCTCGCACCTGCTGCAGGCTGAACACCGGGTGGGCATAGTTGAAGCGGCCGAGGATCTTGTGAGGGTTGATCGCGTCGGTGTGGTTGAGGGTGACGCAGAATGTCTCCGGCGACTTGATACCCTGCAGGATGTTCATGTTGTAGGTCAGCACTGCACGCTGTGACTCACCGGTGAGCAGGTAGTTCCAGGCCGACCAGGTTTTGCGATCCGCCGGCAACAGCCGGGTATCGGTGTGCAGCACCACGTCGTTGTCCTGGTAGCGCATGGCGCCCAGTATCTGCCGCTCGGTGGCGCTGGGGTCCTGCAACAGGGCCAGGGCCTGGTCAGAGTGGCAGGCCAGCACCACCTGGTCGAATCGCTGCTGGCTACCGTCGGCCAGGCACAGGGTGACGCCGTCGGCCTGGCGGCTGACCGCAGTCACCGGGTTGCCGGTACTGATCTTGTCCTTGAAGCCTTCGGTGAGCGGGCCCAGGTATTGCCGCGAGCCGCCCTTGATGACCCGCCACTGGGGTCGGTTCTTGATGCTCAGCAAACCGTGGTTTTTGAAAAAGCGCACGAAGAACTGCAGCGGGAACCCGTCCATCACATCGATATCCGCTGACCAGATGGCAGAGCCCATGGGCACCAGGTACTGCTCGATGAAGGCCTTGCCGTAGCGCTTGCGGCGCAGGTAGTCGCCCAACGTGATAGTGCCGTCGATGCGGCCCGCCTCGAGGTCGGCCACCGCTTCTTTATTAAAGCGCAGGATGTCGCGCACCATGCCAATGAACCGCGGCGAAAACAGGTTACGGCGCTGCGCGAACAGTGCATTGAGCCCGGAGCCTGCCCATTCCAGGCCGGTCTGGCGGTCGCTGACGCTGAAGCTCATTGAGGTGGGCTGGTTCTCCACTCCCAGCTCGTCGAGCAGGGCGATGAAGTTGGGATAGGTCCAGTCGTTGTAGACAATAAAGCCTGTATCTATGGCGTACTGACGCCCGCCCACGCGCACATTCACGGTGGCCGTGTGGCCGCCAATGCGTTGATTTTGCTCGAAAATATGCACTTCGTGCTGGCGCTGCAGGTAGTAGGCGCAGGCCAGGCCAGAGATGCCGCTGCCGACAATCGCGATCTTCATTTCGGGGGGCGATCCGTCCAGGTTTTGATGCGGATGTTTACGCCGCCCTGGATTTAGCGGATCATTGATCGGCTATGGTCTAAACTCATGTAATCCCACATATTTTCGGTGATCCGCGGGCGGTACCTTCGCGTAAAGATCTCCAAGGAGTAGCTCATATGAGCGAATTACCGCCAGAGGATGATCCCGAGATGCAAGCACAGGCTAGTTCACAGCCCAATATTAAGGTCAACGCAGACGGTAAGCGCGACGACGAATGGAGCCAGTGCCTGCAGGTGATAGCCAAGGAGCGCGATCGCGCCGCCTTTGCCCGACTGTTCAAGCACTTTGCCCCCCTGGTCAAGGCATTCGCCATGTCAGGCTCCCCGCTGGCCGCATCGCACGCCGATGAGCTCGTTCAGGAAGTAATGTTGAAGGTGTGGCAGAAAGCAGACGGTTATAACCCTCGCAAGGCAGCCGCCAGCACCTGGATTTACACCATCGCCCGAAACTGCAGGACTGATATGTACCGTCGCCTGCAGAAGTTCGATACGCCGCTGGCGGCTGAAGACATCTGGGTAGAGCAGGAAGAGGAAGAGCCCTTCGTGGCGGTGCAGCAGCGCCGCAACGCGGTGCGAGTCAAGGAAATGCTGACCCAGCTGCCCCAGGAGCAGGCCCAGATTCTTGCCAAGGTATATATGGAGGGGAAGTCCCACTCCGAGGTAGCGGAAGACCTTGAACTGCCGCTGGGTACGGTCAAGTCGCGCGTGCGTCTGGCCATGCAGAAACTACAAGTAATGACGGAACAGCGCTGATCTCGCAGAAGATCACCGCACGAAGAATAGAGCGATAAGATCATGGTTACTCATCACCCCGACACACGACTGCTGAACGAGTTTGCTTCTGGCAGTCTGCCCCTGGCCCAATCGGCCTGTGTATCGGTTCACCTGCACTTCTGCGAGCGCTGCAGGCGCCAGGTGAACGCCCTGCAGGACATGGGCGCCCAGATGTTTGACACATTGCAGCCTGCGGACGTAGACGAAGCACTGCTGGATGGCGTTCTGGCCCATCTCGATGACGATGTGCCTCTGACCTACGCGTCTCGCGCCAAGGAAGACGAAAGCCCGGTACTGGTACAGCGCCTGATGGCCGGTGACTACCAGGATCTGAGGTGGAGCCGCATCAACAAGGCCCTGCAAATCGCCCGCCTGCGCACTGGTGACCCGGACAACGAGTTCGCTCTGTACCACATCAAGGCGGGTGGCAGCATTCCCTGCCATTCCCACAAGGGCAATGAGCTGACGCTGGTGTTGGAAGGCAGCTTCTCGGACGAAGAGGGCGTATACCAGCAGGGCGACTTCCTGATGCGTGATGCCGAGGATGTGCACACTCCGACAGCCTCCAGGACTGCGGATTGCATTTGCATTGGGGTGCTGGATGCGCCGATTCGTTTCAAGCCCTGGAACTACCGGCTGCTGAACCCGTTCCTGCAGCTGCAGGCCAGCTGACTCAGATCGTTACGAGCGACGTGTTTGTACGCTAACGTCGCCTGCTCGATCTTCCCTCATTCACTGATGTCCTGCTGGTGTCACGACTGTGGCCCCAGCCGGTTTGCATTTTGAAATACAGGAATGACGCGGTCCATGCAATCAGCACCAGCCCGGTGACTGCCTCCATGCCTACCATGAAGCGTACCCACCCGTCGGGCACGATATCGCCAAAGCCCAGTGTGCTGTAAGTAACAAAGGAGAGGTAGACACAGTCGAAGAAGTCTTCGATCTTTGCATCCCCCAGGAAGCTGCCCAGGTCTGGGGTGTATAGCACGTAGTAATAGCCAGCTCCGAAAATGTAGATCTCAATAGTGTGAGCGGCCAGAGCCAACATTACCCCGAACACCACCTCCTGGCGGGGCCCGAAGCCGAAGGACTTCACCACTGTACCCAGGCGGTACAGCAACTCGTAGTGCACAGCGACGCACAGGGCGACCAGCGACAAGGTAAGTGCAAGAGTCGTAAACATGGGATTATTTTTGCCTACTCAGCTCAGGAAAGTAAGACAGAATCGCATCAGCTGCGTATGCATTGGTTCAGTCGGCGAGTTGGCTACGACGCGCCGCCTGGACATTTAGCAGCCCGATGGTGGGTATTTGTTGGGCTTTTGTTCAGCTGTGCTAAAGTCACGGTCCTTCTTCAGGACGCGGTATACCAATAACAGAACAGGGAACGGGTAAATCTATGCGCATAGCGATCCCGAAAGAGACGCACCCGGGCGAAAACCGGGTTCCCATCATCCCCGACGTGGCAAAGAAGCTCGTGCGGATGGGGGCAGAAGTCACGATCGAAAGCGGAATGGGCCTGGGGGCAGGCTTCCAGGACAGTGAATATACCGACGCCGGTTGCCAGACCAGTAATGACCGCGCCGGCCTGCTGGGCGGCGCCGACATGGTGCTGCGCATTCGCAAGCCGGCAATAGAGGAAGTCAGCCAGCTCAAGCAGGGCTGCATCCATGTGAGCTTCCTTGACCCCTTCAACGAACACGAGCTGGTGCGGGCCTTCCAGTCGGCGGGTGTCACCGCCATCTCCATGGAGATGATCCCGCGCTCTACCCGCTCGCAGAAAATGGACGCGCTCAGCTCCCAGGCCAGCCTGGCTGGCTACGTGATGGTGCTGCTGGCGGCCACCCGCCTGCCCGGCATCTTCCCGATGATGATGACTCCCGCCGGAACATTGAAGCCTGCCAAGGTGTTCATCATCGGCGCCGGCGTGGCGGGCCTGCAGGCCATCGCCACCGCCAAGCGCATGGGCGCCCGGGTGACGGCATTCGATACCCGCGGCGTGGTGAAAGAGCAGGTGGAATCACTGGGCGCCAAGTTCCTCGAGATCGACCTCGGTGAAACCGGCCAGACCAAGGACGGCTACGCCAAGGAGCTGACGCCCGAACAGATCGAAAAGCAGCGCCAGGCCCAGGCTGAGGTGATTGCCGAATCTGACGTGCTGATTACCACGGCCCAGGTATTCGGCCGCAAGCCGCCGGTGCTGGTCACCCGCGACGTGGTAGAGGGCATGCGCCCCGGCTCCGTGGTCGTGGATATGGCCGCCGAGACCGGTGGCAATGTGGAGGGCTCCGAGCCCGGCCAGACTGTGAACATCAACGGCGTCACCGTCATCGGCGACGGCAACTGGGCCAACTTCGTGGCCCGCGACGCCAGCCAGATGTATGCCTCCAACATGTTCAACCTGGTAGACGACAACTGGGATGAAGAGGCCAAGGCCTTCCAGGTGGATTTCGAAGACGACATCCTGCAGGGCTGTGTGATCACCCACGGCGGTGAGATCACCAACGACACCATCAAGAACATCCTGGAAGGAGGCTCATAACATGGTACCGGCTGAAGTATTCCTTACGTTCATCCTCATGCTGTCCATCTTCCTGGGCTTCGAACTGATCAATAAAGTACCGGCCACCCTGCACACTCCTCTGATGTCGGGCGCCAACGCGATCTCCGGTATCACCCTGGTGGGTGCCGTGGGCCTGGCGGGTACCGGCAACCAGGACCTGGCCAACTGGCTGGGCGCAGGCGCCGTGGCGCTGGCCTCCATCAACGTGGTGGGCGGCTACCTGGTGACCGACCGCATGCTTGCCATGTTCAAGAAGAAGGAGGGCTGATCATGGATACGCTGATTCAGTTCGCCTACGTGGCATCTGCGGGTCTGTTTATTTTCGGCCTGAAGATGCTGGGCTCTCCCGCCACGGCACGGCGCGGCAACATGGTGTCTTCCATCGGCATGTTGATTGCCGTGGTAGTGGCACTGCTCGACCAGGGCATTGTCGAGTACCAGTGGATCGCCATGGGTATGGCTGCCGGTGGCGTTGTGGGCGCCGCGGCCGCTCGCCTGGTGAAGATGACTTCCATGCCCGAGATGGTAGCCCTGTTCAACGGCTTCGGCGGCATGGCTTCACTGCTGGTGGGCTGGGCGGCCCTGAGCCCCACGGCCACCACCTTCACCATGATCACCATCGTGCTCTCCATCCTGATTGGTGGCCTGACCTTCACCGGCTCGCTGATTGCCTACGGCAAGCTCAGTGAAGTGATCGACGGCAAGCCGGTGATGTTCGCCGGCCAGCAGATTGTCAACAGCCTGATTGTGCTGGGCGTGATCGGCAGTGCCTTCATGTTCGTGCAGAATCCGACCGACCCGACCTACCTTTATGTGGTGGTGGGCCTGGCCCTGCTGTTCGGCGTGATGGCGGTCATCCCCATCGGCGGCGCAGACATGCCGGTGGTGATCTCCCTGCTGAACTCCTACTCAGGCCTGGCAGCCTGTGCGGCGGGCTTCGCGATCAACAACAACATCCTGATCGTGGCCGGCTCCCTGGTGGGCGCCAGCGGCATCATCCTTACCCAGATCATGTGTAAGGCCATGAACCGTTCGCTCTCCAACGTGCTGTTCTCAGGCTTTGGTTCCGCCGGCGGCGCGGCCGAGAAAATCGAAGGCGAGGTCAAGCCGATCACGGTCGAAGACGCCTACTATGTGCTGGAAGCGGCAACGACCGTTGCCGTTATCCCCGGATACGGCATGGCCGTGGCCCAGGCCCAGCACGTGGTGAAGGAGCTGCAGCTCGAGCTCGAAAAGAACGGTTGCGAAGTAGTCTACGGCATTCACCCGGTGGCGGGCCGCATGCCCGGCCACATGAACGTGCTGCTGGCTGAGGCCGACGTGCCCTACGACCTGCTGCTGGAGATGGACGAGATCAACCCGCGCATGGAAACGGTGGACGTGGCCATCGTGATCGGCGCCAATGACGTGGTAAACCCGGCTGCAAGAGAAGTGGAATCCAGTCCCATCTACGGCATGCCGGTGATCAACGTCGACCTGGCGCGTACCGTGTTCGTACTCAAGCGCTCCATGGCCTCCGGCTTCGCCGGCATCGACAACCCGCTGTTCTTCAAGGACAACACACGGATGTTGTTTGGGGATGCGAAGGAGTCTATTGGCGGGCTGGTGAAAGAGTTCGGCTAGATCCCACGTCATTCCTGCGCAAGCAGGAATCCAGAAACCCCGCCCCATGGCGGGGTTTTTTGTTTGTGCTACTGTGGTTCCATTGTCTGCTCAACATTCGCACCAGCAGTAGGCAGGGAAGCGATGCCCCGTTTTCGCCACAGGAAGGATTAGACCATGCGACTCCACCCACTCCAGGTGCTGGCAACGTCGATTTTGCTGGGAATTCTTGCAGCAGCTCATGCCCAGGCCGCAGTCCCGAACGAAAGGGGATTCGATCAGCAGCGTATTCTGGCGCTCGATGAAGCTATCGAGGCAGACACCTATAAAGACATCAATAGCGTCGTCGTACTTCGCAACGGGGAGCTGTTGGTCGAGCGCTACTACAACGGTGCCGTGCGAGATGAAACGCACAATCCCCGCTCCGTCGGCAAAACGTTCACGGCGACTGTTCTGGGTATCGCGATCGAAGAAGGTCATATCGAGAGCATTGACCAGCGCCTGGCAGATTTCTACGACCTGGAACGCTACGAAAACTTCTCCCGTAAAAAGGCAAACGTCACGTTGCGCCAGTTGCTGACAATGTCTTCAGGATTTGAAGGCTACGATTTCGATATGGAATCGATTGGCAACGAGGAGTACATGTACCCGCAGGAGAACTGGGTCGAGTGGGCGCTCAACCTGCCGATGGCTTCAGACCGGGACCCGGGGGACGAATGGCGATACTTTACGGCAGGTATTGTGATTCTGGGCGACATACTGAACCGGGCCGTGCCAGGCGGTCTGGAGGCATACGCCCACGAGAAACTGTTTGCGCCGCTAGGTGTGAACAACTATCAATGGCAATACACGCCACAGCATGTAGCGAACACAGCGGGCGGGATACAACTCACGCCCCTGGGCTTCGCGAAGTACGGCCAGCTGCATAAGAACCGTGGAATGTGGGAAGGTCAGCCAGTGGTGCCCGGCGCCTGGGTAGATGCCATGTTGTCGCCCACGATAGAGACCACGGTACCCGGCAATCGCTACGGTTACCTGTGGTGGCACAAATCCTATCTGGTCAATGACACCGAGTGGCCTGTGGCCTACTGCACCGGAAACGGTGGCAACAAAATTTTTGTTTTCGACGACAGGGACCTGGTTATCGTGGTCACGGCAAGTGCCTATGGCCAGCGCTATATGCACAGTCAGGTGGATGAGATGATGGCAAAGTATATTCTCCCTGCGGTCGCAGGATCTGGCGCGCCGGCTGAGTCTCCTGCGGCTAAATGAGAAAACGGCCTAACGAAGGCTGCATAGACTATTTTTTGAGCAAAGCTGGGATTCCTCGGTGCCGTAGCCGACACTACCCTCCGTAACAATTGTTCACGGGGATTTCGGCCTCTGCTAGTCTTGCCGGGATCACTTAACCTGTCGCTGAACAATCGATTCCGTCGTCGAAGCTGTTGATGAGGTCTTTCGCTATGAACAAAAGCATCGTCGCCCCCATCGTGCTGATCAACCTGTTCTGTCTGGGGGCCGCCGGCGCCTCTGCCCATGAAACCTGGCTGTTGCCCGACAGTTTCTCACCGGAAACCGGTTCCCCGCTGGAGTTCCAGATGAGCAGTGGAATGAGCTTTCCGGCGCCCGGATCGGCCATCACGCCCGATCGCATTGCCGACGCCTCTCTGGCGTCATCTGGGCAGAGCGTAGCACTCGAGGTGCAGGCTATTTCCGAGGGTGTGTTGCTGATGCGTGGCGTGGCCGAGGAAGGGTTGAGCTGTGCCCGGGTGCAACTGAAACCGCGGATACTCGAGATTCCTGCACACGAAGATGTGGAGCACTACCTGGAGGAGATCGGTGCAAGCGAGGCCGTGTGGAACCACTGGCGGGCTGAGCGGGATGAGAGCTTGTGGCGGGAGTCCTACAGCAAGCTCGCGCGTACCTATCTGCGCGCACCGTCAGAGGTGACTGAGGCGGGTTGTATTTCTGCGTCGGTAGATTCGCGTTTTGACATCATGCCGTCCCAGGACCCCACGCAACTCTCCCCGGGAGAATCGCTACAGCTCAAGGTGCTGTTCAATGGCCAGCCCCTCGCTGGCCAGGCGGTGGGGGTCGTACGTGAAGGCAACCCGCCCGATAAGCTAAGGCGCTCAGGCGAAAAAGGCTACCTCGAAGTGCCATTGACCGGCACAGGGCGGTACATGATCTATGCGACCCACCTGCGCCCGGCCGACGCAGAAGAATTTAATTGGGAAAGTGATTTTGTGACGTTGACGATCGAAGTCAAGGCGCCCTGATGATCGCTGGAGCCCGCCTCTGGCTGGCGCGGCACCTGCGGCTGACCGGACACGTGTTTGCGTGGGCGCAGGGCAAACTACACTGGGACAGCACAAGGGGGTTCGCGCAGTGAATCTTGAACGCGGAGCGCTGATTGCAGAGATCATTGGCGGCTTCGCCGTCATGGTGTCCGTTATTTACCTGGCGCTGCAGATCTCCGACAACAACCGGCTGTTGAGAAGCCAGTCTCACTACAACGCGCTGGAAGTATTGCAGGGACCTTTTGAGGTGATGCTGGAGAACGCCGACCTGGCTGAGATCCTGCACCAATGCAATGCTGATCCGGAGGACGTTTCGGAGATCGCCTGGTCGCGTTGCACCAACTATATCTTTATGCAGGCCAATGGCTGGGAGTACACCTACTACCAGAACCTGGATGATGCATTGCCGCCCTCATTGTGGGTGGGTGTCGATGGCTACTTTTCCAATGAAGCGCGAACCCAGCCCGCCTGGGTTCGGTTTTGGCATGAAACCGAGCAGGGCTTCGGTGAGCCATTCAGGTCTTATCTGGAAGCGCATATCATGGCCAACGGCGCTTACGGCGAGCTGCCTGTCACTCCGGAATGAGCCCAGCAAGGTCAGTGTTCCGGCGCGATGTTGCATTCCGCTCAGTGAACTCCGCGCAATAAGCGACGAGGCATACGGCGATGAATGGTGTGGCGGCCTGATCGAGGCTTCGCTGCGAACGGCGCTCTGGCCAGTCCGCCCTTGTCGGATATAGTCGAGACGATGAGGTCAGAAGGTAATGAACATCACAGATTGGACCAGGTCGCTGGCCGGGTGGTACCTGGCGACCTTCATACTGTATGTGGTTGTCTCCTATATGTTCCAGGGCCTCCTGCCGACGGAACTGCTGGAATTCCAGCGCAAGGAGTATGAGGAAGTCCCGAGCACGTTTGACTCAATGATGGCATTGGTCAGCCTGCCGGTGATCGTGGCTCACCTGGTCTCTGCCATTGGCCTGTGGAAAAACCGGCACTGGGCGCCCCGGCTGTTCCTCCTGAGCACTCTAGGATTGCTGCTGCTGTCTCCTTTTCTGGGGCCGTATATCGAGTCCGGTCTTTCCCAAACGGTGGGCTCGATCTCGTCCTTGATTCTCGGAGCGCTGTTGGCGCTGCTGATACTCCCGCTCGAAGTCCGAGAGCCGGAGAGCGACGCCACGGCTGATGACGATTCAAGCGAAGTCCCGTGATCAAGAATTTCAGCGATTCGGGTTGGTAAGCGCTTTGCTTCAGGCTAGCGCTATGCTGACCGCCACCCTGGTGCCACGGCCCGGCCGGCTCTCGATCGAAAAGGTATGACCATTCTTTCTGCACAGATCATCGACAATATGCAATCCGAGGCCGTGTCCATCACCCGCATCGGTGCCCTGCTCAAAGGCCAGCCGTAGCCGCTCGAGCTCATTGTCAGGTATGCCCACCCCGGTATCGACGACATTGATCACGCAGGCACCGGTCTGTCGTCGGCAGCCCAGCAGCACCTTACCCTGCGCCGCGTGCTCAATCGCGTTTTTTACCAGGTTGCTTACAATTCGCAGTATCGCGATGGCATCACCTTTCAGCCACAGGGACGAATTGACAGTACGCAGTTCCAGGCCTCGTTCGACGCTTTCCAGCTCAAACATCTCCCGCACGGCATCTATGACCATCTGCACCGGGAATCGCTCCTGGTCGAGTATGGCTTCCTGTGCTTCGGCGCTGAACAGATTCTCCGTTCGTGCCGAATCGAGGTAGTTGTTCACCAATGCATCCAGGTATTCGATGCTCTCCATTGCGCCGCGCGGATTGGCTCCGGACCCAGTCCCCGAGTCCATGTTTTTCAAGGCGATCTTGAGCGATGCCAGCGGCTGGCGAATATCGTGGCTCGCGGTCGCGAGCTGAAGGTTCTGGCGCTCGGCAATCTGCAGCGCGTCACGCTCGCCTTGCTGCGCCGCCTCAAGGGCTTTGTTGGCCTGTACTGCCTCCGACAGCATGCGCATTTCTCGCTGTAAGGCAGCATCGCGCTGGCGGCGCACCTCAGCGGCTCGGTCCGCCAGTGCCATACCAAACATCAACGCATCGAACAGTATGCCGGCCTTGGTGATATCAAAGCTCAGTGAAACGGGCAGCACGCCCGGCAGGGAGTGGATCATGCTGGACAGGATGGAAGCGGTGCAGATTCCCACCCACCCTGCCACGTAAAACCGGGCTGACTTGTTGCCCTTCAGGAGCGCGTGAACGCCCGCACTGAGATAGATGATGGAACCTGCGGAAGTCAGCCAGAAACTGGCGCGCTTGATGTAGCGATCTTCAACGAACAGGCCGAACAGCAGCGCCATGATAGACAGCGCGATGACCGCAAGAATCAGCTTGTCCAGTTTGGGCGCGGTGCGCCATGTCTCCAGGAAGTGGCGGGAGAAATTCGCCGCCATGATGTTTACCAGCAAACCCAGCGGCAGAGAGGCAAACGCATTCCACAGTGGCAGCTCCGACCAGAGATACTGAAAGCTCAGCCCGTCCATATGAAACACGTAAAGGACCGCTGCAGACAGGTAGGCGAGATAGTGGATCTGGATGCGATTTCCCAGCAGCAGCAGTTGGAACAGGCTGTACAGGAACATTAGGGCGGCCGCCGTGTAGAAGCCACCGCTCTTGGTATTGGAGAGACTCCGAGCATCGGCAAAGCTCTGTGCCGACTCGATGCTGACCGGCAGATAGCTGGTGCCCCTGGATCGATAGGCAATCAACACCGCGCTCTCTTCACCGGCGTCCAGGGAGAACTCTACCGCCAGCAGGCGGTAGTCCAGGGGTCGCTCGGCAAAGTTCGATCGCTCTGAATTGTCGAGCAGTTGCTCCCAGCCACTGGTTCTGCGCTGATAAACGCGGAGCTCGTTCATGAAGCGACTGTTGAGCGACAGGATCCAGGTATCTGCCCGGTCAGAGCGATTGGTCACCTGGAGGTAGAGCCAGATCGTGCCAGACGTGAAGCCGAAGTCTATTTGTCTGGCGGGCAATTCCCGAAAGTCCGTGGGCAGTCGCGCGATGGCGGTCTCAGGGGCCAGCGGTTCATCAGCGGGCGCGATGTAGTAGCGGAACTCAGAGGCGATGTGTCGGTAGTAGTGGCCGGGGTCCAGGTCCAGCGCGCCGGCGCGACCCGCAAAAAGCAACGCAAGCAGCACCAGGCTACAGCGCAGAGCGGGCATGCAGGGAGAGCCGGTCATTGCAGAAATGATCTTCCCGGGCAAATTCGTTACCATCCTGTGAGACTCGCTCGCCGAGGTCAACATGCCCGCCAGTTCACTGTTAGCCTTGAACCCGCCTGCCTCCCTGCCTTCATTTCATGCGGATGGGCTCTAACATGGGACCTACGCGCGTTGTTATCGCTGACGACCATGCCATCGTTCGCAAGGGGCTGCACGAGATGCTGGGCGCCCTTGCAGAGATTGAGCTGGTTGCCGAAGCGGCCAACGGCATCGAGACGATTGCCGCCGTCAAACGTCATCGCCCTGATTTGCTAATGCTGGACATCGCCATGCCCTATGCCAGCGGGCTGGAGCTGATTGAAGAGATCCGAAGCTGGAGCCCCGAGACGCGAATCGCCGTGTTCACGGGCGTGCAAACCTCCGGCGTGATGGCAGAGTTGATTGATGCCAACGTCGAGGGCCTGCTTCTCAAGAGCAGCCCGCCAGACGAAATCAGTCTGGGGCTGACCACTCTGCTCAAGCAGCAACGCTTTATCAGCGAGGAGGCCCAATCACTGGCCCGTGAATCCCGTGAAATCAGTGGGCTTACCAGCCGCGAGCGCCAGGTCCTGCATCAGATCGTTGCCGGCAATAGCAATGCCGATATTGCCAGGGTGCTCAATATCAGCCCCAAAACCGCAGAGAATCACCGCACCAACCTGATGCGAAAGCTGGATGTGCATTCCCTCGGCAGCCTCATTCAGGTGGCTCTCAGGGCGGGGCTGTTGACTGCTGAGCCCGGTGTAGACAAAGAGGCTTGAACCGGGCCCAGTGCACGAAAGGCTTGAGGTCAGTCGTTAATCAGCATACCAGCCAGCAATTGGCTGATGCCGCCCACCAGTTCCCGGGGGTCCAGTACATTGAATTCCACTTCGAAACTGGATCCGTCGGAAAAGTCGATGGAGGCTATATACTCATCGTTGGCGACCCGGTAGCTCACGCCGATGACATCAGGCACCACCGCCGTTCCCTTTTGCACTTCCTGGCGCACCGCTGCAACGACCGCTTGCGTCGGTAGCCGGGCAATCACACTCTGTGCATTGATCACCCGGCCTTCTGCGGACGGGATTGCATCGACACTGTCGATGGCCTGCAACACCTGGTTGACCTGAGATGGAGTGAGAATATCCCGGTTGATGGTGTATGACTTGGAGAAGGTCTGGCCGAGGACGGTGGTACTTACGGTGATGCGCTCGTTGATTCGCCTGAGGCTGTAGGCCTGGGTGAGTGCCGAACGCAGCGCTGCCCGTGTACTTGCGTCATCCGCTTCCGCCGCGCGGTTGGCCAGATTCTGCAACATGCTCTTATAGGGCGCGATTTCCGCTATCGCCTGGCTGCGGGCGGAATCTGCTGCCACGCCGGCATGGAAAGACGGTGAAGCGCTGCAGCCCCAGATAAATCCGCAGGCCCTCGACTCCACCTCGTTGTACACCTGGCTGTAGACCGAGCTGCGAACCTGCCCGGGAATCGCATCCAGGATGCCGATGACCGTCGAGCTGATGCCCGGGATCGCCTGCCTGAAGCCGCGCAGGCTGACTTCAAACTCCAGGCCTTCGGTAGCATCCAGCAGCTCCTGCTCTGCCACCAGGATGCTTCGCTCGACAGCGGCCAGCGCCACATCCACCTGGCTGGAAACAGCATCCGACAGACCCAGGCTGATGCCGACCGTGGCGACCGTTTCGCCGTCTGCAAAGGTCATTGCGACGGGAAGATCGAAGCTGTCGCCCTTGATGAGCGCCGACATCCTCACGCCGCTGTTGTTGATAGCGATGTCACCTTCCAGGTCGGCAGGCGGAATCACTGACTCGTAGCTGCCGCTGATCAGGGCGTTCAGCGTGCCTTCCCCCGTCACCGAGAAGCTGGCTGCAAGCTCTGCCTCGGGCAGAATGGGAAACCAGTCTGGCTGCCAGGACACATCGGGCGCCAGCAGGCTGTAGATGCCAAGACTTTGCTTCTCGGTGGTCACGGTAAAGCCCGCGCTGGCGGAAGCCAGGTCGAAGGAGAACAGATCGAAGCCGACCACGCTGAAGGCCACTTCAGCGGAGCCATTGAAGCCGGCGATATAGCCCGTTTCAGACGCAAAAGGGTCTTCCAGGTTGATGTCGGCGAAGCTCGGTTCCCGAACGATAAACTCCCCGGTGAAACTGAGGACATCCAGCGCTTTCACGCCGACGGATTTGCTGCCACTGGTGTAGGTGTGGCCATTGAAATCGTCGATGGCCGCATGTCCAATTTGCGGCCGGTAAGGCAGCAGGCCAATGTCTGAGGTGGCGTTGCCGACCGCGTCTCCGACTACATCACCGTAGTAGTAGAGCATCTCGTCGAAGGGGTCGAGAATCATGATGACCTTGCCACCGAGCGGTGTGCCGATAGTGGCGACGTTCGAGCCACCCTTGCGGTCACCCAGCTCCAGGTCCACGGCGCCGCCGAGAAAGAAGAGCATGTATTTGCGCTGGTCCAGTAGCGTGATGTCGATTTCAGGGTCGGCGTTGATGTCTGCTCCAGACACTAGGCCCAGGGACGCCCGTGGCGCTGCCACTATACCCACGTTGTCTGTCAGCGCGGCGGGCAGGGCGGATTCCCCGACCATCGATAACAGCTCACCCTCTTCACTGAAGGTCACGCTAAGGTCAGCCTCATCAAAGGTTCGTCTCGCCGAGCCTACTCCCTGCAGCGCCACTGAACCCAGCACCCGGAAACCGCCTTCGAGTGGCTCAGTTTCGCCAGACACCTCCAGATCCGCTTCAGTCAAAACAGGATTCTTGATGATCGTGGGTGACAGGAGCAGGCTGGCATCGGAATCCAGTAGCGACATCAGTTCCGGAAAGCCAGCCAGCAAGGTCGTGGTGACGTTACATGGTTCAAGCGCCTCCGCACAGAGTGCGCCAGCGGCGCTGCTCCAACCCAGGAAGGTGTAGCCGGGCTCTGTCGCGACTAAAAAGGTTTCGTCGAAAAATACATCGACCAGGTCGATGCTGCAGGATTGCTGTGCTGGGCAGCTATAGGCGCCGGATTCAGAGGTAACGGTCGCGCCCTCCGGGACGTCGATGACCAGCTTGCAACCACTGGCCAGCAGGACGAAGCCGACCAGGGCCAGCGCTCTCAGGGGGTATCGTGAAGGTGACATAACGGACTCCCGGCGCCTCTATCAGCGCTCCGGATGAAAACTCACTGTGTCACCAGTGTGGCGCGCTCACCTTGCTGTCACCATGAGGGGTTTTCCTCAATTGCACGGGGGAGCCGCGGACGCCGGGCGCTGTCCAGTACAGGACGCCGAGAGGATGGCGGTCACGCTTTTTGTGGCCTGTAACCATACTCCTGCAGCGGCTGTGATAGCCTCGGCGCTGATTCGAATTCTCAATAGAGCAAGGAGCTGATACCCATGCCTGCAATCACGCGTTCAACGATTTGTTTCGCTCTGGTTGTGCTGATCACAGCCTGTCAAACGATCGACCCCTACACCGGTGAAACCAAGACCTCAAACACCACCAAGGGTGCCATCATCGGTGCCGCTGCGGGCGCTGCAGTGGGAGCTCTCAGTGGCGACAACAACCGGGAGCGTCGCAAGCGCGCGGCCATTGGTGCCGGTATTGGTGTGCTGGCTGGCGGTGCGGTCGGCAATTACATGGACCGCCAGGAAGCCAAGCTGCGGCAGGAACTGGCGGGCACCGGTGTGAGCGTGACTCGCAAGGGCGACCAGTTGATTCTGAATATGCCCGGTAACGTGACCTTCGATACCAACCGCTCGGACATTAGCGCCAATTTCTACCCGGTGCTGGATTCGGTCGCCAAGGTACTCGATGAGTTCGACAAGACCATGGTGGAAGTGGTTGGGCATACCGACAGCACCGGCAACGACGGTATCAATATACCGCTATCCCAGCGTCGCGCAGACAGCGTGGCGGCCTACCTCAAATCCCATGAAGTCACCGCCGTGCGGGTATCGACCTTTGGCGCCGGTAGCAGCTATCCCGTGGCGAGCAATGCAACGCCCGAGGGCCGTGCGCTGAACCGCAGGGTCGAAATCGCCTTGCTACCGATTACCGGTTAGGCGTTGCCCGCACTGCAGCCGCCCGCTACTGGGCGGCGGGCAGCAGGTAGTTCCTGAAATCGATCACAAACCGTGAGCGGCCGCCGGTTGACCAGTACCACAGCGCATCAGCCGCAGCGGCAGCATCCTCGTCGGTGCTGATCAGCTCCCGGTTGGCCCGGCTGAACAGGGTGATCTCGGCTTCGGTGTGAAGGCGATCCGAGGCCAGCAGCATGCCAATGTTCAGGCGTGTCGGGTCAAAGTCGGGATTGTTGCTGCCCCAGGGGCCGTAACGTTCAATCAGATCGCTGACGCCAAATTCAACCAGCTCGTCGGCGACCACCGTGGTGCTGGAGCAGATGTAGTGCAGCTCGGTGGTGCGGCAGTCTTGCAGCACCGGGTTTACCACCTTGTAGTAGCGCTCGGTGGCCTCGCTGGCGTCCATCAGGCCCATCATGTAGAGAAAAATGTCCGCCCACTGCAGGATGTTGTCGGGTGCCGGGGCCAGGTCGACGCCGCCGTTGCCATTGGCGACGAAGGCCGCCTGGGGCAACTCCCATTCGTTCTCGCTGCTGCCGTCATCAAGCAATACCTTGTAAGGCGGTCCGCGCTCCGGGTCCCAGATTGGCCCCTGCAGGTTGCCGCGCAGGGTAGAGGTGCCGTCGATGTGGAAGCCGTCGCCGGCATTCCACTGTCCCTCGCCGCTGGCAGGGAAGTCTCGAGTGTTGATACCCAGCAGGCCATGGGCCAGCTCGTGGGAAATCCCGCTGCCGCCGAAGGGCCAGCCAGAGTAAACCATGCCGATGTACTCGGGGTGGGGCTTGCCATCGCCCATCCCGAATTCCCAGTACGCATTGTTTGGAAAGGGCGGCTCGTGGCCGGTGCCGGTAATGAAATCGTGCACGCGAGTGAAGCCCTGGCCGGCAAAGGCTTCGCGAGGCGACAGGACGAAGAAATCGAAGATATCACCGAAGTGGTGCCAGGCTTGCTGGCAGGACACGCAGCTGCCCGGGTCGAAGATTTCCCAGTGTCTTCCCCGACCCATTGCGTTGGCATAGTGGTCCCCAAGGGTGACGAAAATGCCGGCGTCGTTCATGCGCACGGCGTTTGAGACCTGGGTTACCGTCTCGGTGCCACGCAGGGCGGGGTTGCCGTAGAACAGGTCGTAGGTCACCTCGAAGGCGTTGGGCTGGCCTACTACTCCGAGGTCCACCGCCAGGCAGGAACGGGTATAGACGCTGTCACCGGCGGTGACGTCGCCATGGGTGCCATCGTCGTAGAGAATCACCGAGTCGGCGCCGTCTGCAGCGTAGAAGGTGGCGCGGTCGTTGACTGCTTCCTCCAGCGTCATGGTGGATTCGGGCCACTCACGTCGCAACAGCATGGTGAAGGTCTCGTCGGTAAAGACGATGGAGGGTTCGTAGATGCGACGCTCGAAGTCAATCGTGCCCATTGCCGCGCTGACCGGCGCCAGGGTGGGCGAGACGTTCTCGGACACCGAGCACTGGCTCGCAGGTGACGGCGTCCAGGCTTTCGCGAAAGAAGCGTCCGACGGGCCAGGCTCAGCCGGCTCGGGCGAGCGGTCGCCGTTGAGTACCTGGAAGATCGGCTCCAGGTACACACTGACATCAGAGGCGAAGACCGGGTGTGCTGGCAGGAATACGGAACAGGGCTCTGTCGACCCTCCGCAAAGGTAGCCAGGCTCTTCTCGCCATTCCACAAATCGTGAATCTTCCGGCGGTACCGGCGTGAAAGTGTCTATAAACGCTTCACTGCCATCCCAGTCTATGGTGCATTCGTCAGTGGTGCAGTTGTTGGCGTCGGTGGCAGATTGAATCTCGCCTCCGTCGGGTAGCTGCAACACGATCTTGCAAGCCGGTAGCAGGCCAATGGCCAACATCAGAACGTACCCGTGCTTGTGAGGCTTCATCACTCTCTCGCCGGTAAGGGGAATGCGTCGACACTAGCAACGGCTATATAGGGAGTCCAAAGAATGTTACCTATACTGCGAAACGGGTCACAGGAAGGTTAGTTGGTGCACATTCGCGAGGGAAGCCAATCAGAGCGCGACTCTTACTTCATGATGGGCTTCGATGCCTGGCATGAAGGCAGGACCGAGCAACAGTTTCTCGAGGCACTGCAGCCGGTGGAGCGCTACGACCGGGGCACGTGGTATGTATTGCAGGGAGAGAGCGGGCCCGTGGCGGTGCTGATAGTCTATCGGTCGGGCTTGGGTCTGCCGCGCGGCTGCTGGGGTATTGGCTCCGTTGCGACTGCGCTGGAGCACCGCCGGCAGGGCTTCGCGGGAACCCTGATACAGCACGTGATAGACCTCGCCCGCGCTGAATCTGCGCGGGGAATCTACCTGTTTTCCGGAGTGGATACGGCCTACTACGCCCGGTTTGGCTTCGCCTGCGTGCAGGCTCCCCAGCCCCAGGACCAGGCACCGTGCATGGTGCTGGCGCTGGAGGACCGGGAAGAACTCATGAAGGCAGTCCCGGAGTTTTTCTAGGGGCGAAAAAAAGGGGAGCCGGTGGCTCCCCTCGTCACTGCATTCACCAGGCTGTCGCTAGAAACCTTCCAACACCAGAGTCTCACCAATCTGGTTGGCCTCGATGTCTTCCTCGCAGAACGGGAAGCGTACCCACTCCTTGTTGGAATAGAGCTTCGTCTGGTCGGCGAAGTGAGGTGACGCCGGGTCGGTAGACTGGCTGGGTACCAGGATCACGTCGGCAATCGGGCAGTCGCTCTCATCCCAGGTGACAATCTGGATGTAGCTGTTGCCGCTGGTGGGATTCACATAGCCGCCATCGCTCAGGCGTGAGCTGATCGCGCCGTAGATGCCCAGGGTTCCCTGGCCGCCGTGGATGGGCACGTTCTCATTGCCGCGTTCCAGGAACTGCACTTCACCCCAGGGCGCGTCGAGGGCAACGTTATTGGTGGCCAGCTGGCCCCGTGCTTCCAGCAGGGCGTTGATGACCAGGTCGCGATTGGCGGCGTCATCGGTGTCGATGCCGGCGGGGGTGTTGAGCGGGTCAGCGGGGTCGAAGTCCAAGCGCCAGAAGCGGTCGCTTTCCACCACGTTCTGGAAGCTATTGCCCAGTTCGCGGCGAATCACGGCCCAGAACTCTTTCCACACCTGGGCGCCGCGGCTGTCCAGATCCACCTTCTGGTCCCAGGCTGCCAGCACGTCACAGGCATCCTGGATGGGCGCCATGGTCGTGCCGCAGATAGTCAGCACATCAGCGAGGGTGATCTCGGCGCCATACACCCGGTTGTTGTACATGTACGCCTTGAGGTTCTCGTTGTTGAACAGCGGGCTGTCGTCGAAGCCGTCAGTGGCCTGGCGCCGCTCTTCCACCATGATGTGGCCGATGCGGGTGCGCAGGAACTGCTGCAGCCCTTCGTGACCTACTGGGCCCATGGTGGTGGGGAAGCCGGTCAGCGGGTTGTTGGCATCGCTCAGCCAGTAGCTGTTGTTACTGTTGCCCACGTAGTCGAAGGTGCGCAACTGTGGCAGCGCGCTGGGGCCGAACAGGCCCGAGCCCTCCGGGGCTTCCGGGTCCACGCCCCACTCGCAGTCGGAGGTGGAGCCGTCCAGGGTCAGCAACACGTTGGTGGTGCCGTCGGCCAGCAGCTGGCCGATCGGTGCGGTCAGGCAGCTGTCGATCTTGGCCTGGTCGATAAAGGGCACCGCCGAGATGTCGCCATAGAAAGCCTCTCCGTTGCGATCCGCGACAATCTCGTGGAATACAGGATTGCCCAGGGCGCCGATGGCGTCGATGTATTCATCCAGGTTGGTAGCACGGGCCTTAGCCAGCCACTGGTCGCTGCCGCGCAGGCCGGTTTCCAGGTTGGCATCCTTGAACGCCAGGATGGTGCCGGTAATCAGCGGCCAGCCATCCAGCAGCGGGCTGACGCTGGCGAAATTGACGATCGGGCCAAACTGGCTCTCGTAGAACGTCTTCGTCACGTCGACCAGGCTGCCATCGGCTTGCCTTGACTGCACAGTTACCTCTACCGGCACGATGTCACGCAGCTCGCCGTCGTAGAAGTATTGCAGGGGGTTGTCCGGGTTCAGTTCAAGCTCATACAGGCTGTAGCGGTTGGCGATCGATACCGTGTGGGTCCAGGCCACGTCCTTGTTGAAGCCGATGCCCACATAGGGGAAGCCGTGCAACACCGCGCCGGCCACGTCCACTTCACCGGGAATGGTCAGGTGTGCCTCGTACCAGGCACCCTCGCCAAACCACGGCTGGTGCGGGTTGCCCAGCAGCAGGCCGGTACCGGTCTGGGTGATGTCGCGGCCGGCGGCCAGGGCATTGCTGCCCTGGTCCGGGTCGCGCAGCGACTCGCCTACCTTGCGGAAGGCTTCGCGCATCTGCGCCTCACCCTCGCTGGTCAACACGATGGTGCCGCCGCCATCGGGGCCGTTGGTGGCCAGGATGGCGTTGGAAAACGTACCGTTGCCCGAGCTGCCGCGCAGGGCCTGGCGACGCTGCAGCAGGAAGATGTCGGTGGAGTTGATGGGGAACACCCAGTCGGCGCCGCGGCAGCCGAGTTCTCCCTCCGGCAGGTTCTCAACCCCGGTTTCTTCCAGGTAGCGATTGAAGCCTGCCACGTAGCCGTCGTTGAGGTCCTTGACGCGCTGTGGCAGCGGATCGATGAACTCGCGCTCGAAGGTCTCACGGTCACCGGTGAGATAGGTAAACAGCAGGTCGTCGTTGACGGAGCCCTCTTCCTCGCCAAGCAGCTCTGCCGAGCGGCCAATGGAGAAGATCACCTCGCGCATGCCCACGCAGAAATTGTCCTGGGCGTAGGCGTAGCCGATGCCGTAGCCGAGGCTGGCATAGTCGTCGGCCTTTACATGGGGAATGCCGAACTCGGTGCGCCGCAGCTCGGCGCTGAAGGTCGGCTCCGGTTCCGGGTTGAGGTCGAAAGTATCGTCTGAATCCGAGCAGGCGACGAGGCCTGCCAGCAGCGGTGCTGCCAGCCAATAGGCGGTTTTGGGAGACTGCATGGTGTGGTCCTTACAACTTCTCTTTGTAATCGTTATGACTATCTACGCTAGGTAGCTACGTTTATTTGCGCTCCCTGGCCTTGCGGCGGGGCTGCGTTTATCGTGTCCTGCGTCAATACGGTGTTTACCGCCGCCACTATACAATAAAGGCACACTGGAGGTGTCTATGCCCGCAACCGAACCTCAATCCGGCTACAGCAAGAAGAACTGGCAGGCCGTGGCCAGCCGCCTGCAAGGCAAGCAGCTCAGTGGTCATCCTATTCTCGCCACCCTGTACGCCGAACACCGCTACATGGGCACCCTGCTGAAGCTGCTCGAGGCGCAGGTGGATTCCCTGGAGCAGGATGACGAGGTCGACCCGCAGGTGCTCTATGAATCCCTGCACTACATGACCCACTTTCCCGACGCCTTTCACCATCCCCGGGAGGACTTGGTCTACGCCCGCGCCGGCGAGCTCGATTACGCCCTGGCCGACAACGTCGATACCCTGCAGCGCGATCACGACCACCTCTCCAGGCTGGGCCCCAAGGCGCTGAAGGCCGTTGCCCACTGGGAAGAGACGGGTGAGGGTGTCGACCGGCTGCGCGTGGTCGTACGCGACTATATCGACACCATGTACAAGCACATGGAGATCGAGGAAGCGCTGGTGTTCCCGGAGATCGAGCGGGTGCTCACCCCCGCTGACTGGGCAGAGCTGGAGCGCGACGACCTGATGACCCCGGTACCGGACCCTGTATTTGGTCCGGTAGTGGAGCGCGAATACCGCAATCTTGCCCGCAAGGCGCGCCGGGCGCTGCGACGCGGCGCCGAGGATGCCGCGCTGGTGGAGTGGATTGGCCTGGAGGCCATGCTCGAAGGACTGGAGGTGCTCGCCATCGCCGGGGAAAGCAGCCGCGCCGCTGCCGCGCAGCACTTCAACGCCGCTGGCGGTGAG
This sequence comes from Halieaceae bacterium, assembly GCA_036351375.1. Taxonomy (GTDB): domain Bacteria; phylum Pseudomonadota; class Gammaproteobacteria; order Pseudomonadales; family Halieaceae; genus JANQIO01. The sequence goes on along the minus strand of JAZBOY010000186.1, from coordinate 93,541 downwards.
GCCATGGACCTGGTTCGCGAGGCACTGGGTGGCCGCGGGCTGCTCACCCTGGGCCTGCGCTGCACCCTTGTGGGCGGCAGCCACTATATCGGGTTCCTCAAGGACCTGGGCGGCATTGCCCGCGATACCTCGGAGGATCTCGGCGAACTGCGGCGCGGTGTGCGCCAGCGACTGGGGCTGGTGTTCGACCCGCCGGCCGATCAGGCCACGTCTTCCTCACGGAACTGAAGCCGCGCCAGGCGCTGGTACAGCGGGCTTGAGCCCAGCAGGCTGGAATGGGTGCCGGTAGCCACCAGCTTGCCGTGGTCCAGCACGGCGATGGTGTCCGCCTGCAGGATGGTACTGAGACGATGGGCAATAATCACCGTGGTGCGGCCTTGCATCAATTCTTCCAGGGCTTCCTGCACATGACGCTCACTCTCGGCGTCCAGTGCGCTGGTGGCCTCGTCCAGCAGCAGGATATCCGGGTCTGCCAGCACCGCACGGGCAATGGCTATCCGCTGCTTCTGTCCCCCGGATAAACGCACACCCTGCTCCCCCAGATGCGACTGGTACTGTTCCGGCAGCGACATGATGAAGTCGTGGGCGTGGGCGGCCTTCGCCGCGGCAACGATCTCGTCGTGGCTGGCATCGGGCTTGCCGTAGGCGATGTTGTAGGACACGTCCGCGGTAAACATCGCCGGCGCCTGCGGTACCACCGCCAGGTGCTCGCGCAGGCTGCGGGTGGTCATGTCCCTGAGGTTCACGCCGCCCAGATAAATGGCGCCAGCCTGGGGATCGTAGAAGCGCTGTAGCAGCTCGAACACCGTCGACTTGCCCGCGCCTGAAGGACCGACCAGGGCGAGGCTCTTGCCTGGTGGCACGTCCAGTGAAACCCCGTCCAGCGCCTTCTGGTGTGGGCGGCTCGGGTAGCTGAAGCTGACCTGGTCGAGTTTCAGCGCCGCGCCACTGGGTTGTTGCGGCGCGGCGGGTTCGACGATGTCGCTGGTCTCCTCCAGTAGCTGAATCAAGCGGTCGGTGGCTCCGGCGGCGCGCATGATCTCTCCCCAGACTTCAGAGATGGTGGCAAAGCCCATACCGACCATGAAGGCATAGAACATAAACGCACCCAGCTCGCCGCCGGTCATCGCACCGCTGACCACGGCGTTGCCACCGGACCAGATCATTCCCGACAGGCCGCCGAACACCATGAGGATCACCGCGGCGACCAGCAGGGCACGCTGGCGAATCCGGCGCCGGGCGATCAGGAAGGCGCGCTGGGATTCGGCGCCGAAGGCCCGGCGCTCATCGTCTTCGCGGGTATAGCTTTGTACCGTCTTGATGTGCTGGATGATCTCACCGGCATAGCTGCCCACATGGGCGATGGAGTCCTGGCTCTGGTTGGAGAGGTTGCGTACCCGGCGGCCATAAAGCAGCACCGGCAACAGCACCAGCGGCACCGCCGACAATACGATCAAGGTCAGTTTGACGCTGGTCACCAACAGCATGACCACGGCGCCCAGCGTCGTGAGCAGCGAGCGCAGGGCCATCGACAGGGAGGAGCCGATAATGGTCTGCAGCAGGGTGGTATCCGTGGTCAGCCGCGACATGATCTCGCCGGAGCGATTCTCATCGAAGAAGCTGGGCTGCAGGGCCACCACGTTGGCAAATACCGCCTCACGGATATCGGCGCTGACCCTCTCACCGAGCCAGGACACCAGGTAGAAGCGGGTGAAGGTGCCAATCGCCATCAGCACCGCCAGTCCCATGATCACGTACACCGCGTCTCCCAGCTGTTGCACCGAGCCGCTGGCCAGGCCCTGGTCGATGAGGATGCGCAGCCCCTGGCCGATGGACAGGGTGACGCCGGCAGTGAAAACCAGCGCGAGCGCCGCTGCGACCAGGGTGCCGGTGTAGGGGCGCATAAAGCGCACCAGCTGCAGCAGGCTGGACAGGCGCGCGCGGGTGCCTGACTGTTCTTCGGGAGTAGCATCTGACATAGCCGGGCAAGCGTAGCAGGTTTCCAGCAACGGGGCGCGGACGCGGGCCTTCCGCCGTTCACCCTATAATGGCGCCATGACCCCGAAACCCCGCTCCAGCCACTGGGCGCGTACCCGGCTCTACGCTGAGGGCGACGCGCTGTTTGCGCGTATGCTCGAGGCGATTCGCGGCGCTTCCGAGCGGGTCGATTTCGAGTTCTACATCTTCGAGCTGGATCTTCTCGGCCATCGCTTCGTAGAGGCCCTGGGTGATGCCGCCGCCCGCGGTGTTGAGGTGCGGGTCATGGTCGATGGGGTGGGATCGATGGAAGACCTGGAACGGCTGATTCCGGCGCTGATCACCCGCGGCGTCAAGGTGCGGGTCTATCACCCATTACCCTGGTTCTTCAGCAGCTACCGCTGGTCTCGCCGCGGCGGTCTTGCGCTACTGAAGTTCCTGCGCCTGCTGTGGAATATGAACCGTCGCAACCACCGCAAGCTGTGCATCGTTGACGGCCGCGTGGCCTGGGTGGGCAGTTTCAATATCACTGCCGTACACCTGTCGGTGCCCGCCGGCGGAGCAGGCTGGCGCGACTATGCGGTGGAGCTGGAAGGGCCGCGCGTGGCGACCCTCGCAGAGGGCTTTGAGGATTTGTGGAGCGGCTACCGCAGCCGGCTGCGGCGCGGTTTCCTGGCCGGTTACCTGAGTAATCGCAGCCTCAAGGGGCGCCAGATCAAGAATCGCTTTGTGGCGCGCTCGGTCGTGAATGCACGTCGCGTATGGGTGGCCAACGCTTATTTCCTGCCCACCGCCATTATGCGCCGCGCCTTGCTGAACGCCTGTCGCAATGGTGCCGACGTGCGCCTGTTACTGCCGGAGCGCTCCGACGTCGTGGTGTTCCCCGGTCTCAGCAGCCATTATTACCACGAGCTGCTGCGGGCGGGAGCGCGCATCTTCCTGTACCAGCCTGGGGTACTGCACGCCAAGGCGGTGCTGCTCGATCAAATGCTGATCATCGGCAGCAGTAACTGGAATTACCGCAGCAGCCTGCACGATCTTGAGCTGGACGTGGTCGTGCGCGACAGTGACACCCTGGCGGATATGGAGCGTGTGATGACGGAGGACGCGGCCAACAGCCGTGAGCTGTTACTCGATGAAACGCCCAGCCCGGGCCTGCTGTCCTGGCTGCTGTACGGCGTGAGGTACTGGATGTGACCGACTTCGAGCGCGATGTACGCATCTGTTCATGGAATATCCACAAGGGCTTCGGGCCTGCCAACCGCCGCTTCAAGCTGGAAGACATGCGCGAGGTCATCCGCAGCGTGGATGCCGACATCTGCTTATTGCAGGAAGTGGTGGGCCATCAGCTGGCCTATCGCGGCCGCCAGCTGGGCGGCAAGGGCCGGGAGGTGGAGGGCAGCGAGAGCCAGTTCGAATTCATGGCCGACAAGATCTGGCATCACTATGCCTACGGCAAAAACGCCATCATCGAGGACGGCCATCACGGCAACGCCATTCTCAGCAAGGTGCCGTTTGCGGAGTGGCGCAACCACGACATCACCCGCTGGAGTTTCTCCAGTCGCGGCCTGCTGTTTGGCCACCTGGAAAACGGGCTGGTGCTGGTGTGCGCCCACCTGGGCCTTATCGCCGCCGAGCGACGCTACCAGGTGCAGCGCCTGCGCGAGCTGCTGGAGAGTGAGTGTGACCCGGAGGCGCCGGTCATCGTGGCGGGGGATTTCAACGACTGGCACCTGAAGGTCGACCGCTACATGCGTGAGGAGCTGGGCTTTCGTGAAGTGCATGCAGAGCAGGGCGGGCAGCCCGCCCGCAGCTTCCCGGCGGCTATGCCATTGCTGCGCATGGATCGGATCTATTACCGCGGCCTCGACCTGGTAGAGGCGGGCCTGTTGCGAGACGGCCTGTGGGGCCAGCTATCGGATCACGCTGCGCTTACTGCGCACTTTCAGCTTCGCTAGCGGACTCTTTCGGCTCGACCAGGCGGCCGAATAGCACGCCCACCTCGAACAGGAACCACATGGGGATCGCCAGCAGCGACTGGGAGATCACGTCGGGCGGTGTCAGCAGCATACCCAGCACGAAACAGCCCACCACGATGTAAGGCCGCTTCCTGGCAAGATCGTCAGCGGTGGTCAGGCCCACGCGGATCATGATCACCGCGGCGATGGGAATCTCGAAGGCAATGCCGAAGGCGAAGAACAGCTTCAGCACAAAGTCGAGATAGCTGCCGATGTCGGTCATGATGGCCACATCACCCGGCCCCACCGTGGTGAAGAAACCGAAGATCAACGGGAACACGACGAAATAGGCAAAGGCTGCGCCGGCATAGAACAGCAGCACGCTGGAGATGAGCAGCGGGATAGCCAGCATCTTCTCGTTCTTGTACATGCCCGGAGCGACAAAGCTCCACACCTGGAACAGCACGTAGGGGATGGCCACGTACAGCGAGACCACCAGGGTCAGCTTGAAGGGCGTCAGGAACGGCGAGGCCACCTGGGTGGCGATCATGCTGGAGCCTTCCGGCAGCAGCGCGCGCAGCGGCTCCGAGACGAACAGGTAAATCTCGTTGGAGAAGGCGAACAGGCCGATAAACACCAGCAGCACCGCGAGCACGCTCTTCAGCAACCGGTCGCGCAGCTCCGACAGGTGCGAAATCAGCGGCATGGCCGCGTCGTCGGGTGGGGTCTCTGTACTCACGGTTTGGCTGCCCGGTTCTCGTCTTCGGGCGTGGTCTCGCTGGCGCTGTCGTCTGCAGCGGGCGACGGCGATAGTTGGGGTGATTTGGGGGCTTGCTGAGCTGATGCTTCTTTTTCTACCGAGGCATCTTTGTGGGCTGAAGGCTCTTCACCCGCTGACGGTTCTATTTCAGAAGTTGACTGCTCACCGGCTGAAGGCTCTTCTTTCGCTGAAGGCTCTTCTTTCGCTGATGGCTCTTCTTTCGCTGATGGCTCTTCTTTTGCTGATGGCTCTTTTTCAGCCGAGGCCGCTTCCTCGCCGTCTTCCACGTCCGGCCTGTCGACCTTGGCAGCAGCATCGCTGGTTGCGGGTGCCTCGTAGGGCTGGTCGATGGGATAGCCGTCCTTGCCCAGCTTGACGCCTTCCGGGTTCAGGCCACTACGCAGCGCCTGCTCGGCCTGCTTCAGCTCCTGCATGATGCCCTGGTTGTGCAGGTCCTGGCGGAATTCGTCGGCCTGCAGTTCGCGCTCGATCTCAGCGCGGATACCGGCAAAGCTGCGCCGGATCTTGTTGACGTAGGCCATGACCGTGCGAATGGCGCCCGGCAGCCGCTCCGGGCCCAGCACCAGCAGGCCCACAATGCTGACGATGATCAGTTCCAGGAAGCCGATATCGAACATGGTTCAAGCGACCGTGCGTGTTACTACTTGGTTTCGCCTTCTTTCAGCTGCGTCGGCTCGGCCGTTGCGTCTGCATCGTCGCCTTCCTTCGCCTCTGTGCCGTCCTTCTCATCCTTTTCCGCGTCGGCGCTCACCGAGCTGCGAAAGCCCTTGATCGCCGCGCCCAGGTCGCTGCCCAGGCCGCGCAGGCGTTTTGTGCCAAACAGCATCATTACGATCAACAGAATGATCAGGAGCTGCCAAACGCTGATTCCACCAATACCCATGGTTTATCCTCCTCTTTGCCGGCCCGGCGCTAGTCCGAGCCCTGCCTTGCCGCTTTCTCGGCAAGGCCTGATAGTCCAAAACGGCGCGACAGCTCGTCCAGTACGGCCTGGCTGTCGCAACCCAGGTGCGAGAGCATGACAAGGCTGTGAAACCACAGGTCTGCGGTCTCCTGCACGAGATGCTCAGTGGATGACTCAGTGCCGCCACAGTCCTTGGCAGCCAGGATGGTTTCCACGCACTCTTCGCCGACCTTTTCCAGGATCTTGTTGAGTCCCTTCGCATGCAGCTGGGCAACGTAGGAAGAATCCGGGTCTGCCGATCGACGCTGCGCGATTATCAGGTCCAATTGTTGCAATATTTCGTTCATGAAAAGCCGTTTTCAGGGCCCCGGCCCCGATGTCTTCAATAGATCTCGGTGGGATCCTTCTCCACCGGCTCACAAACCTGCCAACTTCCGTCTTCGAAACGGTGCATGAAGCAGTGCCTTCTCCCGGTGTGACAGGCGATACCACCGACCTGATCCACCTTCATGAGAATCGTGTCGCTGTCACAATCCAGTCGTATTTCCCGCAGGCTCTGAACATGACCAGAGCTCTCTCCCTTGCGCCACAGGGCGCTGCGGGAGCGCGACCAGTATACGGCGCGGCCCTCGGTCAGGGTGGCGGCCAGGGCATCGCGGTTCATCCACGCCATCATCAGCACTTCACCGCTGGCGGCGTCCTGCGCGATGGCGGGAACGAGGCCCTGCTCGTTCCATTGCACCTGGTCCAGGCTGGCAGTATCGAAACTCATGTGGGGCATTATCTCACAGACGCGGGTCGTGGCCCGGTCAGACGCGGGGGCGTGGCCAGAGCAGCAGCAGGCCCATGCCAACCAGGGCCCAGCTCAGCAGCGGCCACTGGCTCAGTTGCCCGAGGCCTTCTGGCACCGCAGTCGCCGCCGCGCCGCCGAATAAAAGCAGGGCAACTACCCCTCTTTTACGCCGTCCGTCCTCCTGCTGGATTTGCCGCTGCAGGGCGTCCAGCCGCTGGCGCTGGTAGCGGGCCTGGTTGTCCAGCTCGCGGGTCTGCTGCAGGCTTTCGAACACCGCTTCCGGCAGCTGCGGCAGCTGCTCCAGCCAGCTCGGTGCTTGCTTGCGCAGGCGGTTGAGCAGGGCTTCCGGGGAGTAACGCTCCTGTATCCACCGCTCCAGGTAGGGCTGGGCGGTGGTCCAAAGGTCCAGCTCCGGGTAGAGCTGGCGGCCCAGGCCCTCGATGTTAAGCAGGGTTTTCTGCAGCAACACCAGGGAGGGCTGAACTTCCATGTTGAAACGCCGGGCGGTCTGGAACAGGTAGATCAGCAGCTGGCCGAAGGAGATTTCCGCCAGTGGTTTCTCGAACACCGGCTCACACACCGCGCGCATGGCGGACTCGAAATCCTGGACCCGGGTGCCCGGCGGTACCCAGCCGCACTCGACGTGCAGTTCGGCGCACTCGCGGTAGTCGCGACGGAAGATGGCCAGCAGGTTGCGGGCCAGGTAATACTGGTCGAAGTCTGACAGGCTGCCGATGATGGCGCAGTCCACCGCAATATAGGTCGGGTCCTGCGGGCTGCTGATATCCACGAAGATATTGCCCGGATGCATATCAGCATGGAAAAAGCTGTCCCGGAATACCTGGGTGAAGAAGATCTCGACGCCCCGTTCGGCCAGCAGCTTGAGATCGGTTCCCGCCGCCCGCAGCTGCGCCAGGTCCGTCACCGGCACCCCGCGGATGCGCTCCATCACATACACGTCGCGGCGGGTGTAGTCCCAGTGCACTTCGGGTACATAGCACAGACTGCTGTTTTCGAAATTGCGCCGCAGCTGTGAGGCATTGGCCGCCTCGCGCTGCAGGTCCAGCTCATCCAGGATGGTGATCTCGTAGTCGCTGACGACTTCCACCGGGCGCAGGCGGCGGCCGTCGCTGGAGAAGCGCCGCAGCAGCCGCGCCAGCATAAACATCAGCGCGATATCCTGGCGAATCACCGGTTCGATCCCGGGGCGAATAACCTTTACCACCACCGCTTCCCCGGAATGCAGGGTGGCGGTGTGTACCTGCGCCACCGACGCCGAGGCCAGTGGCTCTGGGTCGAAGCTCGCGAACAGTTCGCTGATCGGCGCCTTCAGGCTGGTTTCGATAATGCGCTGCGCCTGTTCGGCGGGGAACGGCGGTACATTGTCCTGCAGGCGCGCCAGTTCGTCGGCGATATCTTCCGGCAGCAGGTCGCGTCGGGTGGAAAGCATCTGCCCGAACTTGATGAATACGGGCCCCAGGTCCTCCAGCGCCAGGCGCAGGCGCTCGCCGCGGCTGCGGCCGGTGCTGCTGAACAAACGCCAGGGGCCCAGCGCCAGCAGTGCCCGGTAGCGCAGGGGCAGGCGCTCGGCGTCGACAAATTCGTCCAGCCGGTAGCGGCTTACCACGGCCGTGATCTTGAGCATGCGGGCGAGGCGGGACACGACTCAGTTCGCCTGCAGCTTGCTGGCCAGTCGCGCTATGCGCGCGGCCAGTCGGTCGACGCGCTGGCCCAGCTTGTCGACGTCGTCATAGAAGTCTTCCACTTCGGCCCGCGGCGGTGCCAGTCGCGCTTCCTCGTGAATGAACTCTTCGAGCTGGCGCAGGACGCTGTCGCCCGCCATGCGGCCCCAGCTGAACAGGCCGCGCAGGCCCTGGGCCAGCTGGTGGCCGGCCACGTCTCCGAAGGCGCTGACCAGCGGCGCTTCCCAGTCCAGGTCGAGGAGGGCCAGTATGCGCTGCAGCTCCATCAGCGGGGCGCTGTCGCCGTCGAGTTCGATATTGCCGTTGATCAGGGCCGCAGCCGGGTCGTCGGCGGTGGCCAAACCTGCAAAGTCCGCCGCGGTACCGCGAATGGCAGTGGTGACAGCGCCGTCGTGAAAGCCCTTGAGCTGTACCCGCCCCGGTTTGGGCAGCAGGTAGAAATCCGCCCGCGGCTGGGTGCACTGCAGGCGGAACACCTTGCCGTCCAGGGCGCCGAGCTGGGCCGCGGTGAGCTTGTCGAGGGCCAGTGCGCGGTTGATGGCAGCCTCCAGGGCGCCAACGCCGGCCGTGTGCAGGGCAGGGTCTACCATGAGTCCGGTCCCGCCATCACGGCTTGAAACCGCGATGCAGGGCGACGATGCCGCCGGTCATGTTGTAGTACTCGCAGCGCTGGAAGCCCACGTCTTCCATCATGCCCTTCAGGGTGTCCTGGTCGGGGTGCATGCGAATCGATTCCGCCAGGTAACGGTAGCTGTCGCTGTCGCCGGCAACCAGCCGCCCCAGGGTGGGCAGCACGTTGAATGAATAGGTGTCGTAGGCGCGGCTCAACAGCGGGTTGCCGGGCTTGGAGAATTCCAGGATCAGCAGCCGGCCACCGCTCTTCAATACCCGCAGCATGGACGCGAGCGCGGCTTCCTTGTGAGTAACGTTGCGCAGGCCAAAGGCAATACTGACCACATCGAAGTGATCGTCCGGGAAGGGCAGGGACTCGGCGTCAGCCTGGACATACTCGATATTGGTGCCGTAGCCGCGGTTGAGCAGCTTGTCGCGGCCGACGCGCAGCATCGAGTCGTTGATGTCCGCCAGCACCACTTCGCCTTCCTCGCCCACGAGGTCCGAAAACTTCATGGCGAGGTCGCCGGTACCGCCGGCAATATCCAGCACCCGGTGACCCGCACGCACGGCGCTCACCTCGATGGTAAAGCGCTTCCAGACCCGGTGGATGCCGCCGGACATGAGGTCGTTCATCAGGTCGTAGCGGCCCGCGACGGAATCGAACACGCCCGCGACCAGGCCTGCCTTGTCTTGCTCGTCGACCTGCTGGTACCCAAAATGCGTCTTGTCGGACTCGCTCATCATCTGCGCCCGTCGTACTGAGCCCACCATTGTACCGCGATGCCACACCCGGCTTCAGCGGTAATTTGAGCACAGGTCGCGACCGCGCTACGAAGAGACCCGGTCAGGGATCGAAGTGGAGAACCTGGGCGTCGGGGTCGCGGGTGGCGCCGGCGGCGTGGAGGCGGTCGAGGTAGGTTTGCCAGAGAGAGTCGTGGTTGTCGGCCAGTTCTCGCAGGTAGGTCCAGCTGTAGATGCCGCTGTCGTGGCCGTCGTCGAAGATCAGCTGCAGGGCGTAGTGGCCGACTGGTTTGATATCAGTGATGGCGACGTTCTTCTTGCCCACCTGCAACACCTCCTGGCCGGGGCCGTGGCCCTTGACCTCGGCAGAGGGGGAGTGGACCCGCAGGAACTCGCAGGACAGGCGCACGCTGCCGTCTTCATAGCCCAGCTCCAGTTCGCGGGATGCCTTGTGGAGGTGAATCTTGCTGGGGGTCACAGGCTGCGCTCCGGGTCAGAGAATGAAGCGGCTGAGGTCTTCGTTGTCGCTCAGCGCGGCCAGCTGGCTGTCGACGTAGTCGGCGTCGATGCGCAGTTTGCCTTCGGACAGGCTGGCGTCGGTGGCGCCAAAGGAAGCCTCTTCCAGTAGCCGCTCCATTACGGTATGCAGGCGGCGAGCACCGATGTTCTCGGTACTTTCGTTGACCTTCCAGGCAATCTCGGCGATGCGGCGAATGCCTTCGTCGGTGAATTCCAGGCTCAGTCCCTCGGTGCCCAGCAGGGCCTGGTATTGCTCGGTCAGCGAGGCGTTGGGCTCTCGCAGTATGCGCTCGAAATCCTCGGGCGACAGGGCGTTCAGTTCCACGCGGATCGGCAGGCGGCCCTGCAGCTCCGGGATCAGGTCTGAGGGCTTGGCCAGGTGAAATGCGCCCGAGGCGATGAACAGGATGTGGTCGGTCTTGATCATGCCGTGCTTGGTGGTCACGGTGCTGCCCTCGATGAGCGGCAGCAGGTCGCGCTGCACCCCTTCCCGGGATACATCTGCACCGCCAACCTCGCCGCGCTTGGCCACCTTGTCCAACTCGTCGATGAAGACGATGCCGGTCTGCTCGGCGTTGCTGACAGCCCGCTGCTTGAGATCGTCTTCGTTCACGAGCTTGGCGGCCTCTTCGTCGCGCAGGCTCTCGAAGGCGGTTTTCACCGTCACCTTGCGAGTCTTGGTGCGCTGGCCCGACAGGTTGGAGAACATGCTCTGCAACTGGCTGGTCATCTCCTCCATGCCTGGCGGCGCCATGATCTCCACGCCGCTGCTGGCGGCCAGCTCGACTTCGATCTCGCGTTCGTCCAGCTCGCCCTCGCGCAGCTTCTTGCGCAGCACCTGGCGGGTGGAGGAGTCGGCGGACTCCTCACCGCGGGCCGGGGTCAGCAGCAGGTCGAGTATGCGCTCCTCGGCGGCTTCCTCGGCGCGGAAGCGCACCTTTTCCATTTCCTGTTCGCGCAGCATCTTGATGGAGACATCCACCAGGTCGCGCACGATCGACTCCACGTCGCGGCCCACGTAGCCCACTTCGGTGAACTTGGTGGCCTCCACCTTGATAAAGGGCGCATTGGCGAGCCTGGCCAAACGCCGGGCAATCTCGGTCTTGCCGACACCGGTGGGGCCAATCATGAGGATGTTCTTGGGAGTGATTTCCGCCTGCAGGGCCTCGTCCAGCTGCAGCCGGCGCCAGCGGTTGCGCAGGGCGTTGGCTACGGCGCGCTTGGCTTCGTCCTGGCCGATGATGTGGCGGTCCAGCTCGTGGACGATTTCGCGGGGGGTCATGTTCGACATGGTGTCAGTTGCAGTCCAGCTCTTCGATTACGCGATTGTGATTGGTGTAGATACAGATGTCGGCAGCTATGCCCAGGCCTTTCTCGACGATATCCCGGGCCGGCAGCTCGGTGGTATCCAGCATGGCCCGCGCCGCGGCCTGGGCGAAGGGACCGCCGGAGCCGATGGCAATCAGGTTGTCTTCCGGCTCTATCACATCACCGTTGCCGGTAATGATCAGCGAGGTTTCCTTGTCGGCCACCGCCAGCAGGGCTTCAAGCCGGCGCAGGGCGCGCTCGGTGCGCCAGGCCTTGGCCAGCTCCACCGCGGCGCGCACCAGGTGGCCCTGGTGTTTTTCGAGCTGCGCCTCGAACAGTTCGAACAGGGTGAAGGCGTCGGCAGTGCCGCCCGCAAACCCTGCCAGCACCTGGTCCCGGTAAAGACGACGCACCTTGCGGGCGTTGCCTTTCATGACGGTATTGCCCATCGAGACCTGGCCGTCACCGCCGATGACGACCTTGTCGCCGCGGCGAACGGAGAGAATCGTGGTTCCCCGGTATTGTTCCATGTGTGTCTCCTGCGTTTAGCGGGATATGGGGGCGGGTTCTGTCAATACAAGAGATCGCCGCAGTGCGCGCCGGCCTCGATCAGCTCAGCCCGCCGGCTTGACGGGTCGCTTCAGCAGCAGGGTGTCGATGCCTTCCTGCGCGGTGCGGTTGCGTGCGCTCTGCAGGGCCGAACGCGACTCGAAGGGCCCGATGTAGACCCGGAACCAGCGGCCGTTGTCGGTGGTGGCTTCCTCGACGTTCGCCGTCAGCCCCAGCAGCAGCAGCTGGGCGCGGCGCCGGTCGGCGTCTTCCGCCTGCTTGAAACTGCCGGCCTGCAGCAGGAACTCGTCGCTGGGGGCGCTGGTATTGGCCATCGCTTCCGGGTTGATGTCGACGTCGATGCGCTGCTCGGGCAGCAAGGTGTAGAAATCGAAGCGCGGCCTGGGGCGAGGCTTCTCGCTGCTTTCCCGGGCAACGACCGCCTGCTCGGCAGCCGTGTCGGGACGCTGTGATGCCAGCCATACCAGGCCGCTCAGGAAAACGCCGCACAACAGGCCCGCCAGGAACCAGGGCCAGGGTGCGATGGCGGGCGCTTGCGACTGGCGCCGACTGGCATTGGCCGGCTTCGTCCTGGCCGTACCACGGGTGGTGCTGCCCTTGTTGGCAAAATCCCGGGTCAAGCTGCCACCCCGTTCACCTACATGGTCTCCGGTGCGCTCACGCCCAGCAGGCCGAGGCCGTTGGCGATGGTTTGCCGCACCGCGGCGGATAGCGCCAGGCGTGCGTCGCGCAGCTCGGCGTCATCCAGCAGCACCTTGTGGGCGTTGTACCAGCTGTGGAACTCGCCGGCCAGCTCGCGCAGGTAGTTGGCGACATTGTGGGGCTCGGATTTCTCGGCCGCTGCCGCCACCAGTTCCGGGAACTGGTCCAGGCGCTTGAGAATGGCCTTCTCTTCCTCTTCCCCGAGGCGATCGAGGTGGGCCAGTGCCGCCTCGGGCTGCCAGCTGGCGCCGCTCTCCTCGAACTTGCGGAATACGCTGCACACCCGGGCATGGGCATACTGGATGTAGTACACCGGGTTGTCGTTGGACTGGGCCAGGGCGAGATCGATATCAAAGGTCAGCTGCGAGCCGGGGGCCCGCGCCGCCAGGAAATAGCGGGTGGCATCGCGGCCCACTTCCTCGATCAGCTCGCGCAGGGTGTAGTAGCCGCCCGCGCGCTTGCTGATTTTCACCTCGCTGCCGCCGCGCATGACGGTCACCATCTGGTGCAGCACGTACTCCGGCCAGCCCTCGGGAATACCCACCTCGAGTGCCTGCAGGCCCGCCCGCACCCGGGTGACCGTGGAGTGGTGGTCAGCGCCCTGTACGTCAATCACCCGGTCGAAGCCGCGCCGCCACTTGTTGTGGTGGTAGGCCACATCGGGCAGGAAATAGGTATAGCCGCCGTCGCGCTTGCGCATGACGCGGTCCTTGTCGTCGCCGAAGCCGGTGGTCTTGAGCCACAGGGCGCCGTCTTCCTCATAGGTCTGCTCGCGGCTGACCAGCGCCTCCACCGTATCGTCCACCTCGCCCGAGTCGTACAGGGAGGATTCCAGGAAGAATACGTCAAAGGCCACGCCGAAGGCTTGCAGGTCCAGGTCCTGCTCGTGGCGCAGGTACGCCACGGCAAACTCGCGGATAGCCTCCAGGTCATCCGGGTCGCTGGCTGCGTCCACGTGTTTGTCCTCGGCATCCACGTGGGCGCCGGCGAGGTAGTCGCGGGCCACGTCCGCGATGTACTCGCCGCGATAGCCGTCCGCCGGCCATTCGGGCGACTCGGGGTCGAGGCCGCGGGCGCGGGCCTGAACCGAGCGGGCCAGGTTGTTGATCTGCTCGCCGGCGTCGTTGTAGTAGAACTCGCGACTCACCTCCCAACCGGTGGCCTCGAGCAGCCGTGCGGCGCTGTCGCCCAGAGCGGCCTGGCGGCCGTGGCCGATATGCAGCGGCCCGGTGGGATTGGCCGAGACGAATTCCACCTGCACCTTGCGGCCCTTGCCCAGGTCGCTGCGGCCGAAGGCCTCGCCCGCTTCCAGGATGCGCTGCACGATAGCCGCGCTGCTGGCGTCGGTCAGGAAGAAATTGATGAAGCCGGGGCCGGCGATTTCAGTTTTGGCCAGCTGCGGGGAATCCGGCAGCGCAGCACAGATGCGTGCCGCGAGGTCACGCGGTGCACAACCGGCGCGCTTGGCCAAGGCCAGGGCGATGTTGCTGGCGAGGTCGCCATGGGCCGGGTCGCGGGTGCGTTCCAGCTGGATATTGGGCTCGATATCGGCGGGCAGGTCGCCGGCGCTCACCAGGCTGTCCAGGGCCTGGCCAATGAGCTCGTTCAGGTGTTCCTTCATCTATACAGGGGTGTGAGATTTCAGAGGGCGGCCATTATCCCCGACAGCGTGGGCTATTGCTACCGGGATACCCCTGCCGCGAGAGGTTTCGGCTAGCTCTCGGTGGGGTCGATATCCAGCGACCAGCGCAGCCGTTTGCCTGCAGGGGAGTTCTCCGCTGCGGTGACCAGCTGCACCGCGAGCTGTTGCAGGGCGGAGCGGCTGGCGGCCAGCCCCAAGAGCTGGGCCCGGAAACGTCCGCCGCGGCGCTGCATGGGCGCGGGCAGTGGTCCAATCAGCTGCGCGTTTCCGGCAGTGGTGGCCTGGCGCAGGCCGGCCAGGAATTGCTCGGCACTGTCGAGACTCGCCGCCTCGGCGCGCAGCATCAGCAGCTGCCCGAAGGGCGGCAGCGACTGCTGCTCCCGCTCTGCCAGCAGCTGCCCGGCATAGTCGTCGTAGCCCCGTTCCAGCAGGGTGCGCAACAGCGGGTGGTCGGGATAGTGGGTTTGCAGGATGACCCGCCCGGGTCGCTCGGCCCGCCCCGCCCGCCCGGACACCTGGGTGATCAGCTGCCCCATGCGCTCGGGGCCGCGGAAGTCGGCACTGAACAGGGCTGCATCGGTGTCCAGCAGGCCCACCAGGGTGACGCCGGGAAAGTGGTGCCCCTTGGTCAGCATCTGGGTGCCCAGCAGGATGCAGGGGTCGCCGCTGTTGACGGTGTCCATCAGCGCCGCCATGGCGCCGCGCTTTTGCATGGAATCGCGATCGACCCGGTGAATGGGATATTTGGGAAACCGCTCCTGCAGCACACTTTCGGCCTGCTCGGTGCCGACGCCGCGGGCGTTGAGGGCGCTGCCCTGGCAATCGGGGCAGCGGTTGGGCAGCGGCGCGCGCCATTCACAGTGGTGGCAGCGCAATTCACGCGCCGCGCGGTGCAGTGTCAGGCGCGCATCGCAGTGTCGGCAGTTGGCGATAAAGCCGCAGTCGTGGCACTGAAGGGTGGGCGCATAGCCGCGCCGATTGAGAAACAGCAGGTTCTGGTTGCCGGCATCCAGCTCATCGCTGACGGCGCTGAGCAGTGCTTCTGACAGGCCGCCGCGCAGGGGCAACCGCCGCACATCGACAATGTCTACCCGGGGCAGTCGGGCGGTGCCGATGCGCTCCGTCAGCCTGAGATGGTGGTAGCGCCCGCTGCGGGCGTTCTGCAGGCTCTCGAGGCTGGGGGTGGCGCTGCCCAGGATGACCGGCACGTTTTCGAGCTGGGCGCGCTTCACGGCCAGGTCCCGGGCCGAGTAGCGGAAGCCGTCCTGCTGCTTGAAAGAGGCGTCGTGTTCCTCGTCCACCACGATCAGGCCGGGCCGGGCGAGGCTGGCGAATACCGCCGAGCGCGTGCCGATGACGATATGTGCACGCCCGCTGCGGGCGGCTTCCCAGGCCGCTTCCCGGGCGCCATCGGCAAGGCCGGAATGCAGCGCGGCAATCTCCACCGCAAAGCGCCGCGTCAGGCGTTCGGCCAGTTGCGGCGTCAGGCCAATTTCCGGCACCAGCAGCAGGGCCTGGCGACCGCTGGCCAGGGCTCGCTCCACCAGTTGCAGATAGACCTCGGTCTTGCCGCTGCCGGTTACCCCGTGCAACAGGTAGCCTGCAAAGCGGTTGCTGTCGATTGCCTCGAGCGCAGCGGCCTGCTCGGGGCTGAGGTCTGGCCCCGGAATCCAGGTAGGCTGTTCCGGCTCGATCGGACGCTGGTGTTCCTCGATCAGTCCCTTGTCCCTGAGGGCCCGTCGGGTGGCCGTATTGTGACCGCGCGCCTTCAACTGCTCCCAGGTCAGCGCCGACGCCTGCTGTAGCTCCGCCAGCAGCTCGGCCTGGCGCGGAGCGCTTTTCAGCGCCCCCTCGGGCAGGCCCTTGCCGCGCTGGCTGAGGCGCCACACGGGTTCGGTATCGGCACCGCTGGCCTTGCCGCGCCGCAGGCCGGTGGGGAAGGCGGCGGCAAACACCTCGCCCAGGGGGTGGCGATAGTACTCGGCAGCCCAGCTACAGAGGGCCTGTACGGCTTGGCTCACCAGGGGCTCAGGGTCGAGGATTTCCAGCGCCGGCTTGAGTTTCTCTGCCGGTAGCTCGGATGTTTCCGCAATCTCCACCAGCACGCCGCACACCTGCCGGTGACCAAAGGGGGCCAGCACCCGGGTGCCGGGCGCCAGCGCCGCTGCCGCTTCGGCTTTCAGGTCGGCAGGCGGCAGGTAATCGAACAGCCTGCGCAGGGGCGTGGCTATAGCGAGGCGAAGAATCGGCATGGCGGCAGTGTAGCAGCATCGCTGAAGCAGCCGAGGGGGCTCGAGAGGCCAGGAATCATGCCGGTTTTCGGTGCTTGCGTCCTGCGTGGGGTCTGGTAAGATGCCCGCCTATTTTTTGGCCGGTACTACCGGCTGACTCCAGAAATGGCGCGGTGCCCGGCGCGAGATCGGGTGGCGGCGTCGCAAGCTGAGGAGCTGACCATGAAAGCAGATATTCATCCGAAGTACGAAGAGATCAACGCAACCTGCAGTTGCGGCAATGTCGTCAAGACGCGCTCCACCCTGTGTGAAGACATCCATATTGATGTCTGCTCGCAGTGCCACCCGTTCTTCACCGGCAAGCAGAAGATTGTCGACAGCGGTGGCCGGGTCGATCGCTTCAAGAAGCGGTTTGGTAACCGCGGCGCCAAGCGCTAAGCACAACCGACAGCACGCAGCGCCGTCTCCCTGGGGATTCGGCGCTTTTTTTTCTCTGCCACTTTTGTCCGCAACCACCATTCCAGTAGGTCGATATGTCCGAGGAACTCAAGCAAGCCGCTCTCGAGTACCATGAACTGCCCTCACCGGGAAAAATCAGCATAGAGCTGACCACCCCCGCCGAAACCCAGCGTGACCTGGCCCTGGCGTACAGCCCCGGCGTTGCCGAACCCTGCCGGGTAATTGCCGGCGACCCGCTGGAAGCCTACCGCTTCACCGGCAAGGGGAACCTGGTAGCGGTTATCAGCAATGGCACCGCAGTGCTGGGCCTTGGCGATATCGGTGCCCTGGCCAGCAAGCCCGTGATGGAAGGCAAGGCCCTGCTTTTCAAGCGTTTCGCCAACGTCAACGCGATTGACATCGAGGTGGACACTCGCGACGTGGCAGAGTTTGTCGATACAGTGGCGCGCATTGCCGAGAGCTTTGGCGGCATCAACCTTGAGGACATCAAGGCGCCGGAGTGCTTCGAAATCGAGCGTCAGCTCAGCGAGCGCTGCGATATCCCGGTCTTCCACGACGACCAGCACGGCACGGCGATCGTCACCGCCGCCGGCCTCCTGAATGCGCTGGATATCCAGGACAAGCCGATTGCCGACGCGCGCATTGTCTGCCTGGGCGCCGGTGCCGCCGCCATTGCCTGCATGCGCTTGCTGGTGAGCATGGGTGCTACCCGTGAGAATATTTTCATGCTGGATCGCCGCGGTGTGATCAGCAAGGGCCGCGACGGCGTGAACGTCTACAAGGCGGAGTTTGCCAACGACACGGAGCTGCGCAGCCTGGCGGACGCCTGTGAAGGGGCAGACGTGTTTATCGGCCTGTCCGGCGCCGACTTGCTGACCCCGGAGATGCTCAAGAGCATGGCGCCGCGGCCGGTGGTGTTCGCCTGCTCCAACCCGGACCCGGAGATCAAACCGGAACTGGCGCTGGCAACCCGGGATGACGTGGTCCTGGCCACCGGTCGTTCCGACTACCCGAACCAGGTGAATAATGTGCTGGGCTTCCCCTTCATCTTCCGCGGCGCGCTGGACGTACGCGCCAGCGCGATCACGGAAGAGATGAAGATTGCCGCGGTGCATGCGATCCGCGAGCTGGCCAAGGAGCCTGTCCCCGCCGAGGTGCTGTCGGCCTTTGGCCTGGAAGCGCTGAACTTTGGCCCCGATTACATCATTCCCAAGCCCATGGACGTGCGGCTTGCCAGCCGGGTGCCCGCCGCGGTGGCACGGGCAGCAGTGGAATCAGGAGTGGCGCGCCTGCCCCTGCCGGAGCAGTACGCCTGAGTGGGCTGCGGCGCGCTAGCGCTGGCTGACCGAGTCGGTCGGAACGTTACCCACACGGAACACTTCGAAGATGGCATCCGCCTGCCCGGGCCGCGCCAGCAGCCCGGTGGTGGGGTCGATGCGCACGTTGGTGATGCACTCCGGCACCGGGCGGGCTCGCTCCGGGCTGGATTTCAGCGCTTCTCGCATCAGTTCGATCCACATAGGCAGGGCCGCCTTGCCGCCGAACTCGATCTTGCCCAGTTCGGCGTTGGAATCAAAGCCCAGCCAGGCAGTGGCTACCACGTCCGGGTTGTAGCCTGAGAACCAGGCGTCGGTGGGGCCGTTGGTGGTACCCGTCTTGCCGGCGATATCGCTGCGTTCCAGCACCCGGGCGCCGCGGCCGGTGCCGAGCCGGATCACATCCTGCAGCATGCTGTCGATAATGTAATTCACGCACTCATCCATGATGCGCTCGGCACGGGGCAGCTCCGCGGACTCGGGCTGGTTGAGGATCTCTTCCATGCTGAGTTCTTCCTCAACCAGCGCGACCTCGGCCTCATCCGACTCGCACTCCCTGCAGACGGTTACCGGCCGGGCCTTGAACACTTCCTCGCGGTCAAAGTTCTCGATCCGGTCGATCAGGTAGGGATATACCTTGTACCCGCCATTGGCGAGGGCCGCATAGGCCGTGGCCAGCTCCAGTGGCGTAATAGCGTGGGTGCCCAGCGCCAGCGACAGATCCCGAGCCATCTCATCGGTCCTGAAACCGAAGCGCCCGGCGTAGTCGATAGCGGTATTGATGCCCACCTGCTCAAGCAGGCGAATTGACACCAGGTTGCGCGATTTGGTCAGTGCCCAGCGCAGCCGGGTGGGGCCGTAGAACCTGCCGCCATCGTTCTCCGGGCGCCAGGTGTCTTCCAGCGCTGCGTCTTCGAACACCACCGGTGCATCGTTGATGATGCTTGCAGCCGTCCAGCCCTGCTCCAGGGCGGCGCTATAAATGAAAGGCTTGAAGCTGGAGCCCGGCTGCCGCACGGCCTGGGTCACACGGTTGAACTTGCTCTTGGCGAAGCCCAGGCCGCCCACCAGGCTGAGCAGGCCGCCGTCGTCCGGGTTCAGCGCAACCAGCGCGGCCTGGGCCTCGGGCACCTGGGTCAGGTGCCAGCTGTCGCCCTCCTGGCGTACGCGGATCAAGTCGCCCACCGCGAACAACTCTTTAGCGCTGCCCGGCGACGGGCCGCGGCGGTTTTCATTGATATGGGGCCGTGCAGCGGAGGGCCCGTTCTCCCAGGGCAATAGTGCCTGCGTGCCATCTGCCAGCAGGATGGTAATGTTATTGGCGCTGCTGGGGGGCTCGGAGGCCTCGTCTGTCTCGACCCCTGTCTCGCTTGCGACCTCTGTATCGCTAGCGGCCTGCGTATCGCTGGCTGCCTCTGCGCCGTTGGGGTCGGGCACGGGTTCGCCAATGGCCACCACGATGGCGGGGAGCCGGCCGGCGATCTCACGGGTCTGTTCGAGCTGATCGCGCCAGCGCGGCAGCGGGTCTTCCTCGTCGTCCAGCACCGGCAGCGACTGCTCCGGCCCGCGGTAGCCGTGGCGCTCGTCGTAGGTGGCCAGTGCCTCATCTACCGCCCGGTTGGCGGTGCGCTGCAGGTTGCTGCTGATAGTGGTGTAGACGTGGTAGCCGTCACTGTAAGCCGCCAGCCCGTATTTCCGGACCATCTCGCTGCGCGCCATTTCGGCTGCATAGGGCGCGTCGAAGGCGAGCTTCGCGCCATGGAAGCTGGCGGTGACAGGGGCCGCTACTGCCAGCAGGTAGTCCGCCTCGTCGATGTAGCCCAGGCGCTGCATACGCCCGAGAATCCAGTCTCGGCGTTCCTGTGAGCGCTGCGGGTTGGAGATGGGATTGTAGCGAGACGGTGCCTTGGGCAGGCCCGCGAGCATAGCCAGTTGGGCCAGGTCCAGTTCTTCGATGTTCTTGCCGTAGTACACCTGGGCAGCGGCCTCGAAACCATAGGCGCGATGCCCCAGGAACATCTGGTTGAAGTAGAGTTCGAAAATCTCTTCCTTGCTGAGAACGCGCTCGATCTCCAGCGACAGCAGTATTTCCTTGAACTTGCGGGTAAAGGTGCGCTCCAGGGTCAGGAAGTAGTTGCGCGCCACCTGCATGGTCAGGGTCGAACCGCCAGACCCTTTTTCACCCGTCAGCACCAGTTCCGACACCGCCCGCGCCAGACCCATGAAGTCGATGCCCACGTGATCGAAGAAGCCGTCATCCTCTGCAGCCAGCAGTGACTGGATGAACAGGGGCGGAATCCGGTCATAGGGCAGCGGGTTGCGTTTCTTCTCGCCGAACTGGCCGATCAGGTCCCCTTCGCGGGTGTAAACGCGCATCGGGGTTTGCAGGCGCACATCCTTCAATACATCGACTGAGGGCAGGCTCGGGCTGAGGTGCAGGTACACCCCGGCGCCGATCATGATGGCACCGCAAGCCCCGAGGGGGATGAGACGCAAAAGAAATTTAAGGAACTTCATTTAGACCAGGGAAATCAACGGCTTGCTGGACTGCGACATCTGTCACGGAATTCTCTGAGCGGGTGATTATATGCTTTTTTACCCTTTTTATATATTTGCGTGTATGTTATATCTTGTATTTAATGTATCGGTGTATAAAAACAACGTAAGTTACGGATACCAATAGGAAAAACGATAATCATGGTGTTAGGGCTTTTTGGGAAGAGAAAGTCGACCCCGGTTCTGGGTCTCGACATCAGCTCAACGACTGTAAAGTTGCTTGAGCTGAGCCACACCGGCGAGCGCTACCGCGTTGAGAGCTATGCGGTCAGCTCCCTGCCCGCCGATGCCGTGATCGAGAAAAACGTCAACGACATCGATGGCGTGGCCAATGCCATCCGCAACGTTGTCAACCAGTCCAAGACCAAGGTCAAACATGTGGCCGCTGCGGTGGCCGGCTCCTCGGTGATCACCAAGGTGATCGACATGCCGGCGGGTATCAGTGAAGACGAAATGGAAACCCAGCTGACGCTCGAGGCCGACCAGTATATTCCCTACCCCCTGGAAGAAGTAGCCATCGACTTCGAGATCCAGGGCCCCTTGCCTGATAATGAGACACGCGTCGAGGTTTTGCTGGCCGCCTGTCGCCGCGAGACCATCGATACCCGCGTTGAGGCCATCGAAACCGCCGAACTGACTGCCAAGATCATGGACGTCGAAGCCTACGCCATGGAGCGAGCTTTCGGCCTGGTACGCAACCAGCTGGATATAGATGAAGACAACACGGTGGCCGTTGTCGACATCGGCGCGCAGATGACCACCCTCAGCGTTCTTTCCAACGGCAATACTATTTACACCCGTGAGCAGCTGTTTGGCGGCAAGCAGCTCACCGACGAAATCATGCGCCGCTACGGGCTGCCGGTGGAAGAGGCGGGCCTGGCCAAGAAGCAGGGCGGCCTGCCCGATGACTACGAGCCCGAGGTGCTCGAGCCGTTCAAGGATGCCGTGGTTCAGCAGGTAGCGCGTTCGCTGCAGTTCTTCTTCTCCTCCAGCCAGTACAACGACGTGGACTACATCGTGCTGGCCGGCGGCGTGTCTTCCATGGAGGGCCTGGCGGACATGGTGCAGGACAAGCTTGGCACCCCGGCCACGGTGGCCAATCCCTTCGCGGATATGGCCATCTCTTCCAAAGTGAATGCGGTGGCGCTGTCCAGCGACGCACCAGCGCTGATGATCGCCTGCGGGCTCGCGATGCGGAGTTTTGACTAATGGCACAAATCAACCTGCTCCCGTGGCGCGACGAACGACGGGCCGAACTCAAAAAGGAATTCCTGGTCGTGCTGGGCGCTGTGGCAGGCGTCGGCGCCGCCATCGTCTTCCTGGTGGACCTGTTCTTCTCAGGCCAGATCCAGACCCAGAACGACCGCAATAACTACCTGACACAGAATATTCGCGAGCTCGATGCCAAGGTGGCAGAGATTCGCGAGATGCAGAGAAAGCGCACCCAGCTGTTGGACCGCATGAAGGTGATCCAGGAGTTGCAGGGCAACCGGCCCATTATCGTGCGCATCCTCGACCAGCTGGTGCGCACGGTGCCGGACGGCGTGTTCTACACCGAGCTGACCTCGTCGAACCAGACTATCAATATTCGGGGTATCGCCGAATCCAATAACCGGGTATCGAGCCTCATGCGCCGGCTTGACGCCTCCGAGTGGTTCGCCAACCCCAACCTGGATGGCGTGCGGGCAGAGCCCAGCTATGGTGACCAGGCCACCACCTTCAACATGTCCGTAACCCTGCAGCTTCCCTCTGCGGGCGACGAAGAGGGGGGCTGATCAATGGCGATGGAAGACATCCTCAAGTCGGTGCAGGAATTCGATATCAATGACCTTGATCTCGACAACATCGGCGCGTGGCCCCTGGCCATCAAGGTCATTGTCTGGGTGCTGGCCCTGGTGGGCGTGCTGGCGTTGGGCTACTTCTACCACATACAGAATTTGCAGACGACGCTGGTGGCAGCCCAGAACAAGGAGGTCGAGCTCCGGGAAGAATTTGAGCGCAAAGCCTTCCAGGCGGCCAATCTCGAAGCCTATCGCAAGCAGATGCAGGAGATGGAGGAATCCTTCGGCGCACTGGTGAGCCAGCTCCCCAGCGACACCGAGGTGCCGGGCCTGCTCGAGGATATTACCAACAAGGGCATGATGAACGGCCTGGAGTTCAGCAGCATCGAACTGCAGGCGGAAGTGGCCCGGGAATTCTATATCGAGCTGCCTATCCAGATTGTGGCGCGGGGCTCCTACCACGACCTCGGCGCCTTCGTGAGCGGCATGGCCAGCCTGCCTCGTATCGTGACCCTGCACGACTTCGTGATCCGCCAACAGGACCCGAACAGCGCGATCTTGTCGTTGAATATCACGGCCAGGACCTACCGGTACCGGGATGAGGAGGTCTAGGGTGATGCGTAGCAAGAGCAAGCTTATGGCGCTGGCGCTGGTCGTTGGTCTCGCCGGTTGTGCCAGCGACGAGTTCACCGACCTCGACGAATTCATGGACGAAAAGCGTTCACGCCCGGGCGGCGTGATTCCGCCAATTCCGGCATTCAAGGCTTACAAGGCTTTCGCCTACAGCGCGACCAGCCTGCGCAGCCCATTTGATCGTCCGATCGAGATTCGCGAGATTTCACAGCTGCAGTCTGTCTCCACTGTGGAGCCGGACGAAACCCGCCCGAGGGAATTTCTCGAGCAGTTTACTTTCGACTCGCTGGCCATGGTGGGCACCTTGTCCCGGGCCGGCATCGACTGGTGTTTGATCAGGGACCCGGACGGGGGGGTACACCGGGTTCGAGTAGGCAATTTCCTGGGCCGTAATCACGGCAAGATCGTCGAGATGACCGATACCTACTTGGCGGTCATTGAAATCGTTTCCGATGGCAGCGATGGCTGGGTTGAGCGTCCGCGCACAATCAAGCTGGCTGGCCTCAACTAGCACATGGTGACTGTCATGGACAGAATAATGAAAAACGAATCCAGTAGCCTTGCTGTGGGCAGGGGTCTGTGGGGGGTGCTGTTGGCGCTGGTCCTGTCTGCGGCGAGCGGCACTGCCGCGGCGGCAGTGGCGGTCCAGGACATCAGCTTCAATTCCAAGCCGGGCAGCAAGTTCGAGATCCGGCTGGAGTTTGACGGCCCGCCGCCGGAGCCGCAGTCATACACCATCGAAAAGCCCGCGCGCATCGCCATGGACCTGCCGGCGACCAGCAGCGATCTCGATCGCAAGAAGTACTCGCTGCCCTACGGCAATGCCACCGGCGTGGTGGTGGTGGAGTCCGGTGACCGCACCCGCATGATCGTCAACCTGGTCAAGCTGGTGCCCTACTACACCCGCGTGGACGGCAACGCGCTGATCATCGAAGTGGGCAATGAAGGTGCCGACGAGTACCTGAAGCCGGTATCTGACCCCTTCCGGGTGCAGACTGAACTGGTGGAGGCGACTGACGCCGTCACCCGCATCCAGGACCTCGAGTTCCAGCGCAGCGCTGATGGCGAGGGCCGCCTGATCCTGACCCTCGACAACCCCAAGGTGGACGTCAACATCTACAGTGAGGCGGACGAGGTCAAGGTCGAGTTCCTCGACACCACAGCAGTAGAGGATATCCTGCGCCGCTACGATGTAACGGATTTCGCCACGCCTGTATCAACAGTGGAAGTGACCTCCGGTGAGACCGGCGTCACCCTGGCCATGACGGCAACGGGTGAATACGACTACCTGGCGTACCAGACTGATGAGCAGTACGTCATTGCCTTCAAACCGTTGACCCCGAGCGAAGCGGAGGAACGCCGGAACGAGTTCAATTACGTGGGCGACCGGCTGTCACTTAACTTCCAGGACATCGAGGTGCGTGCGGTGCTGCAGCTGATCGCCGACTTCACTGAGCTGAACCTCGTGGCCAGCGACACCGTGCAGGGCCGCATCACCCTGCGCCTGCAGAACGTACCCTGGGACCAGGCCCTGGAACTGGTACTGAAGACCAAGGGTCTCGACAAGCGCCAGGTGGGCAATGTCCTGATGGTGGCGCCGGCGGCGGAAATCGCCGAGCGCGAGCGGCAGGAAATTGAAGCCAACAAGCAGATTGCCGAGCTGGCCCCGCTGCAGACCGAATTCATTCGCATCCGTTACGCCCGGGCTGCCAACGTCGTTGGCCTGCTGGCGGCGGGTAGCGAGGAGGGTGGCTCCATGGTGTCCGGCCGCGGTTCGGTCATCGTAGACGAGCGCACCAATTCACTGATCATTACCGATACGGCCTCCAAGCTGGGCGAAATTCGCAACCTGATCGACCGTGTCGACATCCCGATTCGGCAGGTCATGATCGAGGCGCGAATCGTGATCGCCCAGTCCGACGCCAGCCGCGCGCTCGGCATCCAGTGGGGTGGTGCCTATCTCGACATCGGAGGTGACGATGTCACCTCGGTCGCCGGTGACCTGGATAATGTCGTGGATATCAACTCCGATATCACCCAGGGCAACGATCCCACCGTCAGCTTCCCTGGCGCCCTGCTGGTCGACCTAGGTGTTGCCGGTGCTGCCGGCTCATTCGCCGTCGGCTATACCAGCAACGACCTGTTCCTGGCGGCCGAGCTGTCGGCACTGGAATCTTCCGGCAACGGTGAAGTGGTCTCGCAGCCGAAGGTCATCACAGGCGACAAGCAGCAGGCGACCATCAAGTCCGGTACCGAGGTGCCGTTCCAGGAATCATCCGCCAACGGTGAAACCACTGTGTCCTTCAAGGAGGCGGTGCTGGCCCTGGATGTGACTCCGAACATTACGCCTGACGACCGCATCCTGCTCGACCTGGTGATCAACCAGGACTCGGTGGGTGAGCTGGTGCCAAGCGGCACCGGTGGCGCGATTCCCTCCATCGATACCACCCAGCTCACTACCCAGGTGCTGGTCGGTAACGGTGAAACCGTGGTGCTGGGCGGCGTGTTCCGCACGGAAGACATCGAGTCGGTTACCAAGGTGCCGTTCTTTGGAGACATTCCCTACATGGGCAACCTGTTCAAGAGCACCAACTACAGCAGCGAGAAGACGGAAACGCTGATCTTCATCACGCCGCGTATCCTCGCCGAGACCCTGCTCGACTGATTGGTGGCGCAGGTGCGGCGGGTCTTCCTGGTGGGCCCCATGGGCGCCGGGAAGACCACAATCGGCCGCCAGCTGGCGCAGCTACTGCACCTCGAATTCCTCGATAGCGACCAGGCTATCGAGGCCCGTGCCGGCGCCGACATTCCCTGGATATTTGATGTGGAAGGCGAGGCAGGCTTCCGCGAGCGCGAAGTGCGCATGATCGACGAGCTGACCCAGCGTGACAGCATCGTGCTCGCCACCGGCGGCGGCGCCATCCTGCGAGAGGAAAACCGCACCGCACTCAGCCAACGCGGCAGCGTGGTCTACCTGTATGCCTCGATCCGCCAGCAGTTCGAGCGCACCTCCAAAGATCGCAACCGGCCCCTGTTGCAGGTGCCCGACCCCGAGGGTAGGCTTCGTGAACTCATGGCAGAGCGGGACCCGCTCTACCGGGAAATTGCCGATCACGTCGTCGAGACCGACGGCCTTCCGGCGCGCACGGTGGCCCAGCAGCTGAGCCGCGCATTGAAGGCCGACTGAGCGCCTTGCCGGGGTCTGCTCGACGCCCTGGAGAAACACGCACATGACTGTCCTGATGCATACCCTGCACGTTTCGCTGGGTGAGCGCAGCTATCCCATTTACATCGGGCGTTCGCTGCTGGCGGATGCTGACCTGCTGCGGCGCCATGTCAGCGGTCGCCAGGTGGCCATCGTCAGCAACGAGACTGTGGCACCGCTCTACGCCGGCCGGGTGCGGGCGGCGCTGGAGAGCGGCGGGCAGCTCGACAAGATTACCGAGATCGTCCTGCCCGACGGCGAACAGTACAAGACCCTTGAGACGCTGGGGCATATCTATGACCGGCTGCTGGCCGAGGGCCACAATCGCAGCACCACCATCATCGCAGTAGGCGGCGGCGTGGTCGGCGATGTGGCGGGCTTTGCCGCCGCCAGCTACCAGCGCGGGGTCAACTTCTTGCAGGTGCCCACCACGCTGCTTTCGCAGGTGGATTCCTCGGTGGGTGGCAAGACGGCCGTCAACCACGCGCTGGGCAAGAACATGATCGGCGCCTTCTACCAGCCCTCCGCGGTGTTGATCGACATCGATTCGCTTCACAGCCTGCCGCCCAGGGAGCTGTCGGCCGGCCTGGCCGAGGTGATCAAGTACGGCTTGATCGGTGATGAGCCTTTCTATCGCTGGCTCCACGACCATATCAGCCAGCTGCGTGCCCTGGAGGAGGGGCCGTTGGCCGAGGCCATCGAACGCTCCTGCAGCAACAAGGCGCGGGTAGTGGCAGAAGACGAGCGCGAGGCAGGCCTGCGTGCCCTGCTGAATTTCGGGCACACCTTCGGGCATGCGATCGAGACCGCCCAGGGCTACGGTGTCTGGCTGCACGGCGAGGCGGTGGGTGCCGGCATGGCACTGGCGACCCGGCTGTCGGTGGAACACTGCGGCCTTGCCGCTGAAGAGGTGGCGCCACTGCTGGAGTTGCTCTCCGCTGCCGGCCTGCCTACCCAGGGACCCACCGATATGAACGCCGATCAGTACCTGGAGCTGATGCAGCGCGACAAGAAGGTACTGGACAGCCGTTTGCGGCTGATTCTGCTGGACCAGATCGGAGCAGCCCGGGTGGTCGACGATGTCAGCCCCGAAGCCCTGCGCCGCCTGCTGGAGGCCGGCCCGGTATAATTTGTCGCGTCAATGCCGGCTATAGCCCTGTGCATTGTTCGCGTCCTCGCTCTTTGTGTAATATTACCGGCCCTTTCGCGTACACACCGGGCTTCTCCGGCTGTATGCCTGGGCAACAGCTCCGCCTGTAATCGCTTGTTTTAAATAGATATTTTGGACCCCTGTATGACTCATGGCCTGTATCGCCCCGGTGAGTTCAGAGACAACTGCGGCTTTGGCTTAATCGCCCACACTCACGGCGAAGCCAGCCACCGGCTGTTGCAGACGGCGATTGAGTCATTGACCTGCATGACCCACCGCGGCGGCATCGCCGCCGACGGCAAGACCGGTGACGGCTGTGGCCTGTTGCTGCAGATGCCGCTGGGTTTCATGCGGGAGCTGGCGCAGGCGCAGTTCGGGCGCGAGCTGTCAGACCGCTTCGGCATCGGCATGGTCTTTCTCAGCAACGATGAGGCGAAGGCCACTGAGGAGCGTGAAGTGCTGGCCGAGGTGATCAGCGGTGAGGGCCTGGAGCCCATCGGCTGGCGCGAAGTGCCCACCGACCCCAGCGTGCTGGGGGAGATAGCGCTGGGCAATATGCCTCGCATCGAGCAACTGTTTATCGATGCCCCCGGCGCCAGCGTCGAGGAGCTGTCGACCAAGCTGTTCGTGGCGCGTCGCAAGGCGGAGATTCGCCTCGACAGTCACGAAGAGTTTTACATCTGTACGCTGTCGGGCCGGGTACTGTCCTACAAAGGCCTGATGATGCCCGCGGACCTGCCGCAGTTCTACCCGGACCTGGGCGACGAGCGCCTGGAGAGCGCGATTTGCGTATTCCACCAGCGCTTCTCCACCAACACCCTGCCGCGCTGGCCGCTGGCGCAGCCCTTCCGGCTGCTGGCCCACAACGGCGAAATCAACACCATCGAGGGCAACCGCAACTGGGCGGACGCGCGTTCGGCCTTGTTCAGGACCGAGCGACTGCCCAACATTGAGGAGATCTCCCCGCTGGTCAACCGCTCGGGGTCGGACTCCTCCAGCCTCGACAACATGCTCGACGTGCTGCGCACCGGCGGCGTGGATATGTTGCGCGCCCTACGTCTGCTGATTCCACCGGCCTGGCAGAATCGCGAGCACATGGACCCCGACCTCAAGGCCTTCTACGAGTACTATTCCATGCATATGGACCCGTGGGATGGCCCCGCGGGGGTGGTGCTCACCGACGGCCGCTACGCGGTCTGCCTGCTGGACCGCAACGGCCTGCGCCCGGCCCGCTGGGTCAAAACCGATGACGGCTTTATCACCCTGGCCTCAGAGATCGGCACCCATGGCTACAAGCCGGAGACCGTGCTGGAAAAAGGCCGGGTCGGCCCGGGCCAGATGCTGGTTGTCGACACCGAAACCGGTGAGGTGCTGAAGACCGAGGATGTCGACAACATCCTCAAGAAGCGCCACCCCTACAAGCAGTGGCTGCGAGAGAACGCGCGGCGCATCGAGGGGACTTTCGCAGAGGAACAGGACCCAGGGGTAGACAAGCAGGACCTGCAGACCTACATGAAGATGTACCAGGTCAGCTTCGAGGAGCGCGACCAGGTGCTGCGCCCCCTGGCCGAGGCCGGCAACGAGGCGGTGGGCTCCATGGGCGATGACACGCCGATGGCGGTGCTCTCCCGCAAGCAGCGTTCCCTGTACGACTATTTCCGGCAGAAGTTCGCCCAGGTTACCAACCCGCCCATCGACCCCCTGCGGGAGCAGGTGGTCATGTCGCTGGAGACCGACCTGGGTCGCGAGCAGAACATATTTCACGAGGGGCCGGAGCACGCCGAACGGGTGATTCTCAGCTCCCCTGTGCTGTCGCCGGCCAAGTTCTCGCGGCTGTTAAACCTGGAGGACGAGAAGTTCGCCTCCTTCACCCTGGACCTGTCCTACGATCCCGAACAGCACAGCCTGGCAGAAGCCATCGATGTGCTGTGCGAGCGAGCCGCCATGGCGGTGCGCGACGGCAAGGTGGTGCTGGTGCTGTCGGACCGCCGCATCGAGAAGGGCCTGCTGCCCATCCATGCGCTGCTGGCGATCGGCGCGGTGCACCACAGCCTGATCAAGGCCGGGCTACGCTGCAGCGCCAACATACTGCTGGAAACCGCCACCGCCCGTGACTCGCACCACTTCGCCTGCCTGCTGGGCTTTGGCGCCACGGCGATCTACCCCTACCTTTCCTACGCGGTGCTGGATGACCTGATGCAGTCCGGTGAGCTGTTGGGCGAGCCGAGCCGCTGCTACAAGAACTACCGCAAGGGCATCAACAAGGGCCTGCTGAAGATCATGTCGAAGATGGGCATCTCGGCCATGGCGTCCTATCGCGGCGCCCAGCTCTTCGAAGCAGTGGGCCTGGCCAGTGAAGTCACCAACCGCTGTTTCAGCGGCGTGGCGAGCCGCATCGAAGGTGCCGGCTTCGACGAGCTGGAGGCTGACCAAAAGGCGTTGGCAAAGCTGGCCTGGACCCGGCGCAAACCGATTGAGCTGGGCGGCCTGCTGAAGTTTGTACACGGCCAGGAATACCACGCCTTCAACCCGGACGTGGTGAAAGGCCTGCAGGATGCGGTGCGAAGCGGCGACTACGCTCGCTGGAAGACCTATGCCCAGCTGGTCAATGAGCGGCCGACCGCTACCCTGCGGGACCTGTTCAGGGTGAAGCAGGCGCCGACGCCGATCCCGTTAGAAGAGGTGGAGCCGGTGACGGCGATCGTGCCACGCTTTGATACTGCCGGCATGTCGCTGGGCGCGCTTAGCCCCGAGGCCCACGAGGCGTTGGCAGTCGCCATGAACCGGTTGGGCGGGCGCAGTAACAGCGGCGAGGGCGGTGAGGACCCGAGCCGGTACGGCACCGAGCGCACTTCCAAGATCAAGCAGATTGCCTCCGGCCGTTTCGGCGTTACGCCGCACTACCTGGTCAACGCCGAGGTGCTGCAGATCAAGATTGCCCAGGGCGCCAAGCCCGGTGAGGGCGGCCAGCTACCGGGCGGCAAGGTGAACGGCCTGATCGCGCGCCTGCGCTACTCGGTGCCGGGGGTGACGCTGATCTCGCCGCCGCCGCATCATGATATCTATTCCATTGAAGACCTGGCTCAGCTGATTTTTGACCTCAAGCAGGTCAACCCCGATGCACTGGTGTCAGTGAAACTGGTCAGCGAGCCGGGCGTCGGCACTATCGCCGCCGGCGTGGCCAAGGCCTATGCCGACCTGATTACTATCTCCGGTTACGACGGCGGTACCGCCGCCAGCCCGCTTACCTCGATTCGCTACGCCGGCTCCCCCTGGGAGCTGGGCCTGGCCGAGGTTCACCAGGCCCTGCGCAGCAACCTGCTGCGCGGCAAGGTGCGGGTGCAGACCGACGGCGGCCTGAAGACCGGTCTGGATGTGATCAAGGCAGCGATTCTCGGTGCCGAGAGCTTTGGCTTTGGTACCGCACCGATGGTAGCGCTGGGCTGCAAGTACCTGAGGATCTGCCACCTGAACAACTGCGCCACCGGTGTGGCCACCCAGAATGAGCAGCTGCGCGAGGACCATTTCCAGGGCACCGTGGACACGGTAGTCAACTTCATCCAGTTCATGGCAGAGGAAACCCGTGAGTGGATGGCCCGCCTGGGTGTGCGCTCGCTGTCAGAGCTGATCGGCCGCACCGACCTGCTGGAAGTTCTGCCCGGGGAGACCGCCAAGCAGTCGCGGCTGGACCTCGCGCCGATTCTCTACAAGGACCCCGAGGCTGCAGACCAGCCCGAGTATTGCACCGTGGCGTCCAACGACCCCTTCGACCGCGGCGAGAAAGCCGAGGAAATGGTGGAGGCCGTGCTGCCGGCCATCGAGGCGAAGAGCGGCGGCGAATTCCATTTCGAGGTCTGTAACTGCGACCGTTCGATCGGCGCGCGCATCAGCGGCGAGATCGCTCGTCGTCACGGCAATACCGGTATGAGCGACGCACCCATCACCCTGCGGCTGACCGGCACCGCGGGCCAGAGTTTTGGCGTGTGGAACGCCGGCGGCCTCAATATGTACCTGGAAGGCGACAGCAATGATTACGTAGGCAAGGGCATGGCCGGTGGCAAGCTGGTGGTGTACCCGCCGCGCGAGTCTCGCTTCGAATCCCGCGAGTCGGCCATCATCGGCAACACCTGCCTGTACGGCGCCACCGGCGGCAAGCTGTTTGCAGCGGGTGTGGCGGGTGAGCGCTTCGCGGTGCGCAACTCCGGTGCCGTGGCGGTGGTGGAGGCGGCAGGTGATCACTGCTGTGAGTACATGACCGGCGGCAACGTGATTGTGCTGGGCCCCACGGGCTACAATTTCGGTGCCGGCATGACCGGCGGCTTCGCCTACGTGCTGGATGAGGACCGGGGCTTTATCGACCGCTACAACAGCGAGCTGGTCGAAATCCACCGGATTTCCACGGAGACCTTTGAGCCCTACCGGCACCACCTGCGCGCCATGATCGGCGAATTTGTCGAGGAAACCGGCTCGCGCTGGGGCCAGACCCTGCTGGAGGAATTTACCGACTACATCGGCAAGTTCTGGCTCGTGAAACCCAAGGCAGCAGACCTCGACCGCCTGCTGTCGCGACTGAGAAATACGGATTGATGCCATGACTGACCGTCTCGCCAATGATTTCCAGTTCATCGACGTGGGTCGCCGCGACCCGGACAAGAAATCCCTGCATGCGCGCAAGACCGAATACGTCGAGATTTACGAGGAATACACCGAGAGCCAGGTCAGCGGCCAGGCCCACCGCTGCCTTGAGTGCGGCAACCCCTACTGTGAATGGAAATGCCCGGTACACAACTTTATTCCCAACTGGTTGAAGCTGATTGCCGAGGGCAACATCTTCGAGGCCGCCGAGCTGTCGCACCAGACCAACACCCTGCCAGAAGTGTGTGGGCGCATTTGTCCCCAGGACCGACTCTGCGAGGGCGCCTGCACCCTGGAGGACGGCTTTGGCGCGGTGACCATCGGGTCTACCGAGAAATACATCACCGACACGGCGCTGGCGATGGGCTGGCGCCCGGACCTGTCCGACGTTGAGCCCACCGGCAAGAAAGTCGCCATTATCGGTGCCGGGCCCGCGGGCCTGGGATGCGCCGATATCCTGGTACGCGCCGGCGTGAAGCCGGTGCTGTTCGATCGTTACCCGGAGATCGGCGGCCTGCTGACCTTCGGCATTCCTGAGTTCAAGCTGGAGAAATCTGTGATGACCCGGCGCCGGGAAATCTTCGAAGGCATGGGCATGGAGTTTCGTCTCAATACCGAAGTAGGGCGTGATGTCAGCCCAGCACAGCTGCTGGAAGAATATGACGCGGTGTTCCTCGGCATGGGGACCTACAAGTACATGAAGGGCAACTTCCCCGGCGAGGGCCTGCCCGGGGTTCACGAAGCCCTGCCGTACCTGGTGGGCAATGTGAACCACAACCTGGGCTTTGAACAGCCGAGCGACGCCTACGTCAATCTCGCCGGCAAGCGCGTGGTGGTGCTGGGTGGTGGCGATACGGCCATGGACTGTGTGCGCACTGCTGTGCGGCAACAGGCTGTATCCGTCGTCTGTGCCTACCGCCGCGACGAGGAAAACATGCCCGGCTCCCGCCGCGAGGTGAAGAATGCCCGCGAGGAGGGTGTGACCTTCCTGTTCAATCGCCAGCCGGTGGAAATTGTTGGTGATGAGAACGGCGTGGTCGGCGTGAAGGTGGTGGAGACTCGCCTGGGCGAGCCGGACGACAGCGGCCGTCGCCGCCCAGAGCCGATTCCCGGCAGCGAAGAGGTATTGCCCGCGGATGCCGTGGTCATCGCTTTTGGCTTCCAACCGGACCCGCCGTCGTGGTTCAATGACGCCGACATACAAACCAACGAATGGGATGGCGTTATCGCCCCCGAAGAGCAGACCTACAAATTCCAGACCACCAACCCCAAGGTGTTTGCCGGCGGGGATATGGTGCGCGGTTCCGACCTGGTGGTCACCGCGATCTGGGAAGGCCGCCAGGCCGCGGAAGGGATTCTCGACTACCTGGACGTCTGATGACTGAACTCAAGAATGATCGCTTCCTGCGGGCGCTGATGCGCGAGCCCGTGGACCGTACCCCCATGTGGATGATGCGCCAGGCCGGGCGCTACCTGCCCGAGTACCGCGCGACCCGCGAACAGGCCGGCTCCTTCATGGACCTGTGCATGAATGCGGAACTGGCCTGCGAGGTTACCCTGCAGCCGCTGCGCCGTTACCCGATGGACGCCGCTATCCTGTTTTCCGACATCCTCACCATTCCCGACGCAATGGGTCTTGGCCTGCACTTCGTGGAAGGAGAGGGTCCGCGCTTCCACAAGCCGGTGCGCACAGAGGCAGAGGTTGCAGCGCTTTCGGTAGTCGACGCACGCCGTGACCTCGATTACGTGGTCAGGGCGGTCAGCACCATTCGCGAGGCGCTGGCCGGCAGCGTACCGTTGATCGGCTTTTCCGGCAGCCCCTGGACCCTGGCGACCTACATGATCGAGGGCGGCAGCTCACGCGATTTCGCCCGTGCCAAGACCATGGCCTTCAACCAGCCCGAGCTGATGCACCAGCTGTTGGGTGTGCTGGCAGACTCGGTAGCGGATTACCTGAATGCACAGATCGAGGCGGGCGCGCAGGCGGTGCAGATCTTCGACACCTGGGGCGGCGCCCTGGGTGACCAGGCCTACCTGGAATTCTCACTGGCCTACATGAAGCGTGCCATGGACCAGCTCACCCGCGAGTCCGAGGGTCGCAAGGTGCCGGTGATCCTGTTCACCAAGAACGGCGGCCAGTGGCTGGAGGCCATGGCTGATACCGGCGCCGACTGCCTGGGCCTGGACTGGACAACGGACATTGGCGCGGCCCGCGCCCGTGTCGGTGACCGGGTGGCTCTGCAGGGAAATATGGACCCGTCCTGGCTGCGCGCAGAGCCCGAGAAGATTCGCGCCGAGGTGGGCAGGATTCTCGAGAGCTATGGTGAAGGTGCCGGTCACGTTTTCAATCTCGGCCACGGCATCACGCCGGACATCAACCCGGACCACGTCACAGCCTTTGTCGACGCGGTGCAGGAACTCTCACCCCAGTATCACGGCGCCTAAGCTCGGCCTCCGCGGAAGCGGTCGGTGATTAGATTATCGGGTCTTCCCCGCACGGGAACCTCGTGAGGTGGTCGGCTTTCAGATAACCGGGTCTTCTCCGCACGGGAAGCTCTGGTCCATATCCAGCGCCGGTGAATCCGAACTGGGTCGGCCGACGATCTTCGCCGGCACCCCGGCCACGGTGGTATGCGGCGGTACTTCCTGCAACACCACGCTGCCGGCGCCGACCTTGGCACCTTCGCCGATAGAAATATTGCCGAGGATCTTGGCACCGGCGGCAATCAGCACGCCGTCACCGACCTTCGGATGG
Organism: Halieaceae bacterium; assembly: GCA_036351375.1. Lineage (GTDB taxonomy): Bacteria > Pseudomonadota > Gammaproteobacteria > Pseudomonadales > Halieaceae > JANQIO01. The sequence goes on along the minus strand of JAZBOY010000186.1, from coordinate 58,607 downwards.
CGATCGCCTTCTTCCTTGCCGGTACCGCCCAGGGTGACCGACTGCAGGATCGACACGTTGTTGCCGACCACGGCGGTCTCGCCAATCACCACGCCGGTGGCGTGGTCCAGCATTATGCCGCGCCCCAGCCGTGCGGCCGGGTGTATATCAACCTGGAACATGGTGGACACGCGGTTCTGGAAAAACAGCGCCATCGACTGTCGGCCGTCATTCCACAAGCAGTTGGCCACGCGGTGCGCCTGCAGGGCGTGGAAGCCCTTGAAGTAGATAAAGGGTACGTAAAGGCTGTTGCAGGCCGAGTCGCGTTCTTCAATCGCCACCAGGTCGGCGCGAATCGCCTCGCCGATAGACTTGCAGGAAGAAAACGCATTCTCGATTACTTCCCGCAGCAGCATGGCTGGCGCCGTCTGGCTGTCGAGCATATGCGCCAGGTGAAAACTCAGCGCTGACTCCAGCTTGCTGTGGTTGAGAATAGTGGCGTGCAGGAAGCTGGCGAGAATCGGCTCCTTCGCGACTTCCGCCTCGGTCTCCTTGCGTATCCGGTCCCAAATGGGATCCGCGCTTGCATGCATCATGCGGCTTACCTCGTCTGGTGTTCCGCGGCGCGTGGGGGCGTATTGTGGCCCACATGACACCGGCAGCGCCACAGCTCGTGGCCGCTGCCTGCGTATTTACGCTCAAACAGAGTGAGCGGTTGTGCAGCAGTGAACAGCTCCGGTTGTGCGTCTACGCCGGCCACTGCCAGTGCCCGCGCGAACTCCTCTACGTAGACCCGCCAGTTGCTGCGGAGTTCGATCACGCCGCCGAGGGCCAGCAGGGTCGGGAAATCCGCAGAGCCATGCACGCGTCGCTTCAACTGGCCTGGTTTGGGCCAGGGATTGGGGTAGAGCAGGTAGTGATACTCGGCACGCCAGCCCGCCGCCAGCGCCAGCCGCCAGAAATCCCCACAGTCGGCCTGCACCAGCAGGTAATCACCCTGCTGCCGGTGCTCGTGCTTCTGCAGTCGATGCGCTGACTTGTCGATGCCGATTACCAGGCTGGCCGGGTGGCGCTCCGCCAGCAGTGCAGTACTCATTCCGGTGCCGCAGAAGGAGTCGAACACCAGCGGTTTGCCGGCGGCCTGCACCTGCGCCCGCACCGACTCGAAGGCGGCAACGGTGTGCGCCGCCGGCGGGCGACGACTGGCCTCGGCCAGGTGCTTGCGCACCACCGCTTCGAGCTGTTCGTGGCAACCCTGCTGGCTGCTGCTGACCTCGCGGGAATTTCCCTGCATGCTGCTGTGGTTTGATGTTGGCAGATCGGCCTGCCATGATAGGTCGCGTTTCCGCTGACAACAAAACTATGCGCAAGGACCTGCGTCCCTACTGGGTCAAAAATGCCTACGTCAGGTTTAGGCACTGGTACGCCGAGCACTTCATACGGCCCCGCTGTGATTTCCTCGGCCAGCACCACACCATCATGAGCCCCTGGTACGTGAAGATCTCCGGTCCGAACATTCGCATCGGTAAATGCGTCACGCTGATCGGCGAGCGCGCCGCGCCGGTCAGCCTGGGGGTCTGGGGTCGTGAGCTGGACACCGGCAGCATCACACTCGGTGACTATGTGCTGGTGAGCCCCGGCTCCCGCATCAGTGCCTCTGATGAGATCACCATCGGCGACAGCGTAATGATCGCCAACGGTGCCTACATAACCGACTCGGACTGGCACGGCCTGTACGATCGCACCGCCCGTGACGACCAGGTGAAGCCGGTGCATATCGAAGAGAACGCGTGGATCGGCGACCATGCCATGGTGCTGAAAGGTGTGACGGTCGGGCGCAACAGCGTGGTAGCCGCCCGCGCCGTGGTCACTCGCGACGTGCCGCCGAACGTGGTGGTGGCCGGCAATCCGGCTAAGGTCGTCAAGCAGCTGGACCCGGAGCAGGGCTTCAAGACCCGGGCCGACTACTTTGCCGACCCGGTGGCGCTGGAGCGGTTTTTTGAAGCGGTGGAGCGCGACCTGCTGGCCGAGAACTCTTTCCTCAACTGGCTGCGGGCGCTGTTCTTTCCGGGCCCGCGGGATTAGGCCGGCTCAGTATTGCGGGTTGAGCGCCAGCGGCGGCTCGTCAAACGCCGCCATCTGCTCCCGCAACTCGAGGATGTGGCTGGACCAGTAGCGCGCATCGCCAAACCAGGGGAAACTCTTCGGGAACGCCGGGTCGCTCCAGCGCCGGCCCAGCCAGGCCGCGTAGTGCACCATGCGCATGGTGCGCAGTGATTCGATCAGCTTCAGCTCTGCCGGGTTGAAGGCGCAGAATTCCTCGTAGCCCGCCAGCAGCTCATCGAGCTGCGCAAGCTGCTGGGCGCGGTCACCGCTGAGGAACATCCACAGATCCTGTACCGCGGGCGCCATCACGCAGTCGTCCAGGTCGACAAAATGGGCGGTGTCATCGCGCCAGAGAATATTCCCCACGTGACAGTCGCCGTGGCAGCGGATGGCCTCCACGTCCCGGTAGTGCTCCGCCACTCGCACGGCCAGGTCTTCGGCCAGGGTGACGTAGGCGGTGCGCAGGTCGGCGGGAACGCAGTGCTCCGCCACGAACTGGTAACTGTCTTGCAGCCAGCGCTGCGGCGTCAGGCTCAGCCGGTGCTCGAATGCCCTGGCGCGCCCCACGGCATGGATACGGCCCACGGTGCGCCCGAGCACCAGCTGGTTGTCGGGGTTGTCGAGCTCCGGCGCGTGGCCGCCGCGACGCTTGAACAGGGCAAAGCAGAAGCCGGCGTATTCACCGATGGTCTCACCGTCATAGCTGAGTGGCGCCACCACCGAGATATCGGCGTCCACCAGCTCGCGCGTAAAATCGTGTTCCTCTTCGATCTGCGCGCGGCTCCAGCGACCGGGTCGGTAGAACTTGGCGATCAGCGGCTCGCCGTCTTCAATGCCCACCTGGTAGACGCGATTCTCGTAGCTGTTGAGTGCCAGCAGCCGAGCGTCGCACAGCAGGCCGCGGGACTCCACCGCCTCCATCACCAGTTCCGGTGTGAGGGGATCGTAGGGGTGTTCACTCATCGCGACTGTCGCTCAGCAAGGCCACGCTTTTTACCTGTGCCACTATTTCATCGCCTACTGTTAGCTCCAGTGCATCCAGGGATTTGCGAGTGATGCGAGCCAGCAGCCGCTGCTGGCCCACGGTGAGCTGCACCAGCACGCGGCTGCCCTGGCTCGCTTCGATCCCGGCCACCTGTGCTTGCAGCAGGTTCAGGATACTGGTTTGCTCAGGCCGCTCGCGACACAAACTGATATCCCGCGCCGGCAGGCGCAGGCGCAGCGGGCTTCCCGTCGGCAGGTCGAGCTGGGATACCCACAGGGCCTGGCCCTCAAACAGCAGTTGGCTGAGGCCGTAGTCGGGGTCGTGGCCGACCACCTCGGCCCGGACCACGGCGGCCGCGTGTTCCTGGTGCGACAGTGCCAGCTCCAGCTTTGATGACAGCTCCAGCAGCGGGCCCTCTGCTGCCAGTTTCCCGTCCTCCAGTACCAGCAGGTAGTCAGCGAGCTCGGCCAGCTCCGCCATATCGTGGCTCACGTAGATCATCGGTACGGACAGCTCACGCCGTACCCGCGCCAGCCGCGCGAGAATGTCGCGCCTGCCGGTTACATCGATATTTGCCAGCGGCTCGTCCATCAGCACCAGTCGCGGGCCCGACAGCAATGCCCGGGCGATCGCCACCCGCTGTTGCTGGCCGCGCGAGAGTTCATCGCTGCGTCGTGTCAGCAGCTCGCCAATGCCCAGCCACTCACTCACCTTGGCAAGGCCCGGTCCGTCGCGGCGGCGACGCCTGAGCGCAAAGTGCAGGTTGCCGGCTACATCCAGGTGCGGGAACAGGCGTGCATCCTGGAACACGTAGGCTACTTCGCGCGCCTCCGGCGGTAACCATTGCCCCTCGCCCTCGAGGCGCTCCGAGCCGATGCGTACGGAATTGCCCGGGTCGCCCCGCAGCAGCCCGGCAATGCTGGACAGAAGACTGGTTTTGCCGCTGCCGCTGGCGCCGTAGATACCGGTGACGGCACCCGCCGGCAGCACCGTGTTGACGGACAGGGAGAATTCTCCCCGCGCCAGCGTGATGTCGAGGCCCACCTCGCTCATGCGCGCACCGACCAGCGACCGCTGGAGCGATACAGCAGGAACAGGGTCACCAGGGAAAACAGCACCAGGCCAGCGGCCAGCTGGTGGGCGGCAGCGAAGTCCAGTGCTTCAACCCGGTCGTAGAGCGCGATGGACAGCACCTGGGTTTCGCCGGGAATATTGCCGCCGATCATCAGCACCACGCCAAATTCCCCCACGGTGTGGGCAAAGCCGAGGCTGGCGGCGGCCAGGAAACTGGGCCGGCACAGGGGTAGTACCACACTGCGCCAACGGTCCAGCGGGCCCGCACCGAGGGTGGCGGCCGCTTCCAGTATGGAGGAGGGTACCTGCCGGAACGCGGCCTGCAGCGGCTGCACCACGAAGGGCAGGGAGTACAGGACCGAGCCAATCACCAGTGCGCTGAAGCTGAAGGCCAGTCGGCTGCCGGTAAGCGCCTGCCACGCCTGTCCAAGGGCGGACTGGGGCGCGAAGGCAATCAACAGGTAAAAGCCGAGCACCGTGGGTGGCAGCACCAGGGGCAGGGCAACCACCGCTTCCACCACTGTGCTGGCGAGGGTCTTGCGCCGCGCCAGCCACCAGGCCAGGGGTGTGCCCAGTAGCAGCAGCCACAGGGTGCTGACCGCTGCCAATTTCAGGGTCAGCCAGAGCGCATCAATCATCGTTGTCACCCGGCAGCGAATAGCCGCTGGCGCGGATAATGTCTCGCGCCGTGGGCCCGGTCAGCCAGTCGAGCAGGGCACGGGCCCGGTCGGCGTGCGGGGAACTCGCCAGCACCAGCGCCTGTTGTTCGATGGCTGGGTACCACTCGGGCGGCACAGGAAGCTTCTGCGCGGGCTGAAAAGAAGCGGCGACAAAAGCGGCATCGGCGCCGCCTGTGACCCACATCTGCATGGCCTGGCTGACATTGGCGGCGGTCAGCAGGCGAGGCTGGGCTGCCGGCGTGCGCGCCAGCACCGCTTTGGCGGCGACCCCGTAGGGCGCCAGTTCCGGGTTGGCGATCGCCAGGTTGATTCCGGGGTGGGATAGCAGCGCGCCGATGCCCCGTTTCGCGGTATCGGCCAGGTGTGGCTGGTAGGCCAGTACCAGCTGCCCCAGGGCATAGGTTTGCGGCGCCCCCAGGGTGAAGCCTTCACGCTGCAGGCGTGCGGGCCGCGCGCTGTCGGCAGCCAGCAGCAGGTCAAACGGTGCGCCGTGGATAACCTGCGCATACAGCGCCCCGGTCGAGGCGCTGCTGGTGGTGATGGGCTCGCCGGTTTCTGCCGCGTAGCGGTCTACCAGGGTGGCCAGCGTGGCGGCGAAATTGCTGGCCACTGCAACCCGCAGCGGCGCATCCGGCGCAGCCAGGGTGGACAGGGGCGCGGCCAGGAGTCCGCACAGGAGCAGCGCTTTCAGGCGCATGAAGCCTTCCGTTGCAAGAAAGCGCCTAGTATCGACCAAAGCCTGCGCTATTTCACGGTGCCGTCTCATGCTGCCGGCGTTCGTGCGCAGCACCAGACCTGCACATGGCCGGCGCCGGCGGCCTTCAGGGCCAGCGCCAGGGTATGGGCACTGGCGCCGGTGGTCAGCACGTCATCGACGATGGCCACGGACTCGCCGAAGAGCGGCCGGCGAACCCGGAAGGCACCGAGCAGGTTGCGCTGTCGCTCGGCCACACCCAGTTCCCGTTGGGTCGCGGTAGCCCGAATTCGACCTGCCAGCAGCGCATCGATCGTCAGCGCCGAGAAGTCCGGGTGTCGAAGCAGCTCGTCGCTCAACTCCCTGGCCTGGTTGAAGCCCCGTTGCCAGCGCCGGCGCCAGTGCAGGGGCATCGGCAGCACAAGGTCGGGGAGTTGCTCTGGGATGTCGCGATCCGACAGGGCACGCCGCAGCAGGTAGGCCAGGAGGCGCAGGCTCGGGAAATCCCCGTGGTACTTGCCGGCATGAACCCAGCCGCTGACGGGCTCGGTGTAGGCGCAGGCGGCGATACAGGCGTCGAAGCCCGGCGGTTTCGCCAGGCAGCGGCCGCACAGTGAACCGGTGCCCGGGAGCGGTAACCCGCACTGGCGGCAGCAGTGGGTCAACCAGGGCAGTTCGCCCTCGCAGGCCAGGCACAGTTCGAGTGCGCGACCGCTGGGCAGGCCGCAGAGGCTGCACCGGCAGGGGGCGATAAGGTCCAGGGCACGCTGGAACCAGGGGGTTCTGTAGAGAGTGCTGTAGAGGTTGCTGTGCATACACGTCCTTGTGTTGAGACAGCCTCAAAAGCGCCCGCAGGGCAGGCGTTACCTAACTTTAGTAGAGCAACGGCCACCCCGCGAGGTCTGGACGAGCGGCCATATTTGACCAATTGGTAATATTGACAATTCTCACATTTGTGCGAGTATGTGAACACCGAACACATAGGGCGGCGCTGCCTGCGCTGCCCTGGCATATCGCCACATCCAACACGACGGATATTCCAGGAGAGTTACCATGCTCGAATACAAGGCGCCCCAGCGTGACATTCGCTTTGTCATGAACGAGTTGCTGGATTCGGAAGGTCTGTACCAGACCCTGCCGGGCTTCGAAGAAGCCTCTGAAGACATGCTGAACACCATTGTGGCCGAGGCCTCCAAGTTCTGCGAAGAAGTGCTTGCACCGCTGTACCAGAGCGGCGACGAGCAAGGCTGCGAATGGAGCGAAGACGGTGTCAAAACGCCTGAAGGCTTCGCCGATGCCTACAAGCAATACGTCGAAAACGGCTGGCCGTCACTGGCCGCCCCGGTGGAAAACGGCGGCCAGGGCCTTCCGAACCTCGCCGGCGTGATCCTCAATGAGTTGACCGGTACCGCCAACTGGGCCTGGGGCATGTACCCCGGCCTCAGCCATGGCGCGGTCAAGACCATCGAGGAGCACGGCTCCCCCGAACAGAAAGACACCTACCTGACCAACCTGGTATCCGGTGAGTGGACCGGCACCATGTGCCTGACCGAAGCCCACTGCGGTTCGGACCTGGGCCTGCTGCGCACCAAGGCGGAACCCCAGGCGGACGGCAGCTACGCCATTACCGGCACCAAGATTTTCATCTCTGCCGGCGAGCACGACCTGGCCGACAACATCATTCACATCGTATTGGCTCGCCTGCCTGACGCACCAGCCGGTACCAAGGGCATCTCGCTGTTTATTGTGCCGAAGTACATCGTCAATGAAGACGGTTCCATCGGCGAGCGCAACGGCGTGCACTGTGGCTCCATCGAGAAGAAGATGGGCATCAAGGCCTCCGCCACCTGCGTGATGAACTTCGACGGCGCCAAGGGCTACCTGATCGGGCCGGAAAACCGCGGCCTCAACGCCATGTTCACCTTCATGAACACGGCGCGCCTGGGCACCGCGGTACAGGGCCTGGCCCACGCCGAACTGGCTTTCCAGGGTTCCCTGAAGTACGCCCGCGAGCGCCTGGCCATGCGGTCGATCTCCGGCCCCAAGAATCCGGACGGCCCGGCTGACCCGATCATCGTGCACCCGGACGTGCGCCGCATGCTGCTGACCCAGAAGGCCATTGCCGAGGGCAGCCGCGCCTTTATCTACTATCTCGGCCAGCAGTCTGATATCGAGGAACGCGGTGAGGGCGAAGCCAAACAGGAAGCGGCTGACCTGATGTCGCTGCTGACCCCGATCGCCAAGGCCTTCATCACCGAGACCGGCTACGAAGCCGCCAACCTCGGCGTGCAGGTATACGGTGGCCACGGCTTCATCAAGGAGTGGGGCATGGAGCAGATCGTGCGCGATGCGCGCATCGCCATGCTTTACGAGGGCACCACCGGCATCCAGGCTCTCGACCTGATCGGTCGCAAGGTGCTGGGCTCCGGCGGCAAGCTGCTGATGGGCTTCACCAAGCTGATCCACAAGTTCTGCGAAGACCACAAGGACAATGGCGTAGGCGCCTTTGTTGCGCCGCTGGCCCACTACAACAAGGAGTGGGGCGAGTTGACCATGAAGATCGGTGAAGCCGCCATGCAGAACCCGGACGAAGCCGGTGCCGCCGCGGTGGATTACCTGATGTATTCCGGCTACGTCACCCTGGCCTACTTCTGGGCGCAGATGGCAGCCGTGGCCAACGAAAAGCTGGAGCAGGGCACCGACGAGAAGGAGTTCTACGAGGCCAAGCTGCACACGGCACACTTCTACTTCGATCGCATCCTGCCACGCGCGTTGATGCACAAGGAGTCCATGCTGTCAGGTGCCGACAACCTGATGGAAATGGAAGAGGCCCTGTTCGCTTTCTGATCCCGGTTGGCAATGGGTACTGCGGTAGAGGAAAATGGGGCTCATGCGTGAGCCCCAACTGAATCCAGAAGACCAGGCCAAGGTCGACGAATTTGTCTCCACCGGCGTTAACTCGGTGGAACGCAAGCCGTTCCGGCCTTTCCGCCTGCTGATTTTCCTGGTGGTGATTGTCACCTGCCTCAGCGGGCTGAGCCTGTTGCTGGCGCGGGTTTCGGGCGTTTACTGACGCTTTACAGACGCCCGTGGCGGTCTTGCCTAAAAGCCGCGCTCTGGTATAGTAGCGCGCCTTTCAAGATGTCGGTGTGTAGCGCAGCCTGGTAGCGCACTTCCTTCGGGAGGAAGGGGTCGGAGGTTCGAATCCTCTCACACCGACCAATTTCTTTTCAGGCACCCAGTGATCGGATTTCCGGCCACGCAGCACAGCTGCGCGGCGTTCGCTTTCGCACCTTGCTGCGCAAGGTAGGCGCTCAGCTCACCCTCTCACACCGACCAATTTCTTTTCAGACATCTCCCTTCACGTGGAAAAACTCCCAGGCGTGGCCATTGGGGTCGGTGACCCAGGTTTTGTCCTGCAGGGCGTAGCAGCAGGTGGTGTCGGTTTCCGGCGTGGTGGCCAGGCCCAGTTCCCGCAGGCGGCTGTCCATAGCGGCCACGGTCTCTGAATCTTCCACCTCGATGCCCAGGTGACTGAGCTGGCTGCCTGACACCGGTTCATCGACCTGGTTCAGTGTCAGGTTCAGGGCCGGCTCACGAATATCGAACTTCACCCAGCGCTCCCGCTGCTTGGCGGGCGACTGCCCGAACAGCTTGCTGTAGAAGGCGATGGATTCATCGAGTTGATGGGTATTTAGGGCGATATGGATTCTGCTCATCTCTGTCTTCTCCTCCGCGCAGTGGGCACGGCAGTAGTGTTGCGTCTTGCAACGGTATTTTTCGAATAATCGAAATACTTCGGCAAAAAAAGGGCCGAAGTACACCGAAAGGATTTCTAGCCTGGCGAGCTTCATGGTGTGCCTGTCCCGGTGGCGCGTGTTTCGATTTCGACGCCGCAGCCGCTGCAGCAGTCGTGGTACAGGAAGTTCAGTAGCTCGCCCAGGGTGTCGGCATTGGCCTGGTACCACACCCACTGCTTGTCCTTGCGGGATTGCACCAGTCCCTCCCGGCGCAGCCGATCGAGGTGGTGAGACAGGGTGGAGGCCGGGATGTCAGCAGCCTTGCTGATATCGCCCGCACTCATCTCAGTGGGGTAGGCGTTCAGCAACAGCTTCAAAATACCCAGCCTCGCCTCGTTGCCGATGGCGGCAAGCCGGTCAGCCTGGATTGCGAGATTCGATTCCATGTTTCGAATAATATCGAAATAAAGAGCGAAAGCAAGTCTTTCCTTGGCGTATTCAGTCTGGGCTGAGTGGGGATGGCCCACCTGGGCTATATCGAAGAGCGCTGCCTTAACTGTACTTTATAGGAAGGAAAATCTCACGACTCCACCAAGGAGTGGTTATGAAAATCAAATCTTTGCTTTTAGGGTGTTTAGCGTCGGCGTCATTTTTGAGTGCGGGCGCACACTCGGCGTCTTTTAGCGTCACGAGTCCCTACCCCAGTTCCTTCAACCTGGCGCCTGCCAGCTACACAGAGGACTTTGAAAGCTACGACGCGGGCCAGTGGGATGAAAGTACGGTTACCAACGTTGGCACGTTCGGTGCCCTCAACCCCAGCGGGACTGGGTCCGGTTCTACCTGTACCACGCTCGGCGGTGACTGTTCCCAGCTCTTCCTGAGCGACATAGATGTGAATGGACAGGGGAACATCACCCCCATTGGTGGTCTGAATTCGCTACAGGCAAACGATACTTTCGGGATGGTTTGGAACGTTTCCACCCGCGATGGCACAGCCTTTAACGATATACACTTTGGCATCCGCGACGCAGCGGATCAGGGTGCTACTTTTACCGTTACTCTGGACCAGATCAACGGGAACGATCTGGGTGGTGATTCGGTGATAGAAACTCTCACCAGTCAGAGAAACGGTGTTGATGTACTCTTCAGCCTGGCTCTTGCAGACCTGGCTTTTGTTGATGACCCGGTTACCAGCGCCAGGATTTCGCTTGTCAGTAGCAGATTGAACGACTCATTTACTTTTGACGGTGCCGCGTTGACTGCTGTGCCTATCCCGGGTGCACTGCCGCTGTTCCTCTCTGCATTGGCGGGCATCGGCCTTATCTCCAGGAAGCGACGTAAAGCCTGACGCAGACTCGCATTCCTTCAGGTACGACCCAAAAGCCCGCAAACGCGGGCTTTTTTATCCCTTAAGAGATCTAAGCTTCACAGATACGGCATGCCAAGGGCAGGTTGGATCAGGGTGGTGAGCCGCGCGTAGCGGAGGTGCCACCGTGAAGAGAGAGGAAAGAAACCTCCACCACCTGGGTGTCTCGTCTAGTCCCTGTCCAGGAGCGTCGTCCCCAGGGCCTTGAGGTCAGCGAGGCTGCGCGCGGCGCGGGGGCCGGTCTGTTCGACAATAGTGATAAACAGCGCGTGGGTCATTTCCAGCATCAGTCGGCCGCGCCGTTCGCGCTCGGCCTTGCCCTGGGGCAGACCCAGGCGCTGGAACATGGATGCGAGGCGGCTGATGATCATCTCATCGTGCTGGTCGTCCAGGTCGCGCAGTTCCGGCACGGCCCACATGGCCTGCACCAGCGGCAGCAGGCCGCGCTGTTCGCGATACACCGCCAGCATGCGCGGAAAGGCCACCTCGATAAACTCGGCCGGGCCCATGGCCTCAAGGTCCTCCGCGGCGATCTCCTCCAGCGCCCGGGTCTGCTCTGCCAGCCACTGTTCGCCGAGCGCATAGAGAATGGCCTGCTTGTTGGGGAAGTAGTGGTACAGGCTGCCTACAGAGATGACCATTTCCCGGGCAATAAGAGTAGTCGTCAGGTCGTCGAAGCCCACCCGCTCCAGCAGGGTGGCGGTGGTGCGAAGGATCTCACCGCGGCGCTGCTGGGAGCGCTCCTGCCGCGGGGTGCGCTGCTGGGCCATGCGCCGTTTGCGGCCCTCGATGCGATGTTCCACCACGGCTAGCTCCCGAGCCGGTCGAGCATGGCGTGCCAGCCCATGGCCAGCACCAGGCCGGGCCAGCGCAGCAGGGTGCCGCCCGGGAAAGTAGGCGTCGGTACGCTGGCCATTACGTCAAATCGTTCGGCAGTTCCACTGATGGCTTCCGCCAGCAGCTTGCCTGCCAGCGAGGCGATGGTGATACCGTGGCCTGAATAGCCATGGGCGTAGAACACGTTGCCAGCCACGCGGCCGAAGTGGGGCATGCGCGACATGGTAATGGCCAGGGTGCCGCCCCAGGCGTAGTCAATGCGCACCGGTTCCAGGTCCGGGTAGACCTGCAGCATGCGGCTGCGCACCAGCCCCTCGATATCGGCCGGGAAGCGCCGCGAGTAGGATTCACCGCCCCCGAACAGCAGGCGCCAGTCCTCAGACAGCTTCCAGTAGTTGATCACGAACAGGCTGTCCGACATGGCACAATCATCGCGAATCAGGCGGCGGGCACGCTCCTCCCCCAGGGGCTCGGTGGCCAACACGAAATTGTTGATGGGCATGATCTTGCCCGCCAGCGGTCGCGACAGGTGTTGCAAATAGCCGTTGCAGGCGAGAATCATGAAGCGCGCGCGAACGCTGCCCTGCTGCGTGCGCACAGTGACCTGCTCGCCTTCGCTGTAGGAGGTGACCCGGCTGTCCTCAAAGATCTCCGCCCCCAGCTCGCGAGCGGCCCGGGCCAACCCGAGCGCATACTTGAGGGGGTGAAGGTGGCGACCGCCGGCATCAAACATGCCGGCGTGATAGCGCCGGGAACTGGTCATCTGCTCCAGCTCTTCACGCCCTACGAAGCGCGCATCCTGGTAGTCATACTCTTCGCGCAACTTGTCTGCATAGGCCCGGAGTTCGTCGACGTGTGAACGCTTGGCGGCCACGTGCAGGTCGCCGCTCTTCAGCTCGCAGTCGATATTGAAGCGTTCCACGAGCCCGGTGACGGTGCTAACGGCTTCCAGTCCCAGGTCCCACAGGCGCCGCGCCTGCTCGCGCCCGACGCGCTGCTCCAGGTCCTCCTGGTCAGCGCGCTGGCCGGTGCTGCAGTGGCCACCGTTGCGTCCGGAGGCGCCCCAGGCGACGCGCTCGGCTTCCAGCACCACCACACTATAGCCTCGTTCGCGCAGGTGAATCGCACTCGATAGACCGGTAAAGCCGCCGCCGACGATGCAAACATCGGCCTGTACCTCGCCTTCCAGCCGCGGAAAATCCCCGATGGGAGTGGCGCTGGCGGCATACCAGGAGTTCACGTGAGCGGCTGCGGTCATTCGAAAACCCGAATAATAGTTCGAAATAATGTTGAATAATAATTCGGTTTCTTGTCATAATCAACGCTTTCCGCAAACGGGCGCAGTTTATGGACGTCATCGAACAGTGGTTACGGGAGCACGAGATCTCCGAAGTGGAGGCCATGGTGCCCGACCTCACCGGCAATGCCCGCGGCAAGTTCATCCCCGCGGCGCAGTTCATGCAGGGGGGCTTCCCGAAGCTGCCGGAGAGCATTCTTATCCAGACGGTGACCGGAGAGTACAGTGACGATCACTGGGATTTCGTCGAGCCCACAGACGCCGACATGATCCTCAAGCCTGACCCGACCACCATGCGGGTCGTGCCCTGGGCGCGTGAGCCCACGGCGCAGATTATTCATGACTGCTACACCGCCGATGGTGAGCCGCACCCGCTGGCCACCCGCAATATCCTCAAGCGCGTCCTGGGTCTCTACCAGGAGAAGGGCCTGACCCCCGTGGTCGCCCCGGAGGTGGAGTTCTACCTGGTAAGCCGCAACACCGACCCGGACTATGAGCTGGAAGCGCCCACCGGCCGCAGCGGCCGCCCGGAGATGTCGCGGCAGTCCTACAGCATCGATGCGGTGGCGGAGTTCGAGGATTTCGTGGAAGACATGTACGACTTCGCCGAGGCCCAGCAGCTGGATGTGGATACGCTGATTCACGAAAACGGCGTGGCGCAGATGGAAATCAACTTCCTGCACGGCGATGCGCTCAAGCTGGCAGACCAGGTGTTTGCCTTCAAGCGCACGGTGCGCGAAACCGCACACAAGCACGGCATGTACGCCACCTTTATGGCCAAACCCATGAAGAAGGAGCCCGGCAGTGCCCTGCATATCCACCAGAGCGTGCTGAATGCAGAGGGCCAGAACATCTTTGCGGACGCAGACGGTAGCCATACGCCGGCCTTCCTCGCCTACATTGCGGGGCTGCAACGCTTTACCCCCAACCTCATCAGCCTGTACGCCCCCAACGTCAACTCCTACCGGCGGCTGGCACCGGATATCTCGGCGCCCATCAATCTCAACTGGGGCATCGACAACCGTACCACCGCCTTCCGGGTGCCCGAGAGCGAACCCGCCGCCACACGTGTGGAAAACCGCTTCCCCGGCGCAGACGCCAACCCCTACCTGGCAGTGGCCGCGAGCCTCGCCAGCGGCCTGTTGGGCATGGAGCTGGGCCTGACGCCCACCGAGCCGCACCAGGGCACCGCCAATGAGGACGAAGTCGAGGTGGCGCGCACCCTGGAGGAGGGGCTGCGCAACCTGATGAGCACGGCAGCACTGGTGGACGTCTTTGGGGATCTATTCCTGCGCGCTTATACTGCGGTGAAACTCGATGAGTTCGAGGAGTTCAACCGGGTCATCAGTTCCTGGGAGCGTGAGCACCTGCTCCTGAACGTCTGACAATCGCCGGCGCCGACCTGGGCAGCCGGCGACCTGAGGGGGGCTACATGAAAATATCAATACCTGCCGGCGGCGCACTGTGGGCGCCGCTGTTCACGATGGCCTGTTTGTTGGCGGCCTGTGCCGAGCGCAGCCCTGCACCCCAGCCTGCCGAACAGGTGTTTTTCAACGGGGTGGTATACACCGCCGACACCGAGCAGTCGACTGCCAGCGCCCTGGCCATCAGTGGTCAGCGTATCGTCTACGTGGGGGACGATGCCGGCGCCCGGGCCCTGGTAGCCGAGTCCACGGAAGTCATCGACCTTGAAGGGCGCATGCTGTTGCCCGGCCTGCACGACATGCACATTCACCCGATGGGGATCGTCGATGACGGCAGCTGCGATATCGATAGCGAGCCCCTGGATCTCGCCGCCATCGCGGCCCTGGTCAAACAGTGTATTGCCGAGCGGGAGCTGCCCGAGGGTGAGTGGCTGTCCGTCATGCAATGGAATTTTGCGGTCGGCAACCAGCCGGCGGGCGATTTTGCCAACGTGCGGCAGGCGCTCGATGCCGCAGCACCCGATCACCCGGTCATGCTGTGGGGCAACGACGGCCACCACGGCGCGGTCAATTCCGTGGCGCTGGCCCGGGCAGTCAACGACGCGGGCGTGATCGTCGGTATCAATGCCGAGACGTTGGCTGAGGATTTTGCCGACTACCGCGAGGTGATCGGGGTGGACGCTGCCGGTAATCCTAACGGTGAACTGCATGAAACTGCGCGCTACCTGGTGCAGCCGCCGCCGCGGCGTCTGCTGGGGGGCCTGCCGCCGGAATTGATGGGCCAGGTGGCCGCCAAGCTCGCGGCCAACGGCATTACCACGGCGATGGATGCCGCCACGCCACCGGAAAGCCTGCCGGCCTACAAGGCGCTGCTGGACAGCGGCGAAATGAGCTTCAACCTGTCGACCGCACTGTTCCTGGATGTACCGTCCTTCGAGCGCGAGGGTGGTATCGACGTCGCCGCCATGATCGAGACCATCCAGACATTGAAGGCGGAGTACGACCCGCTGTCACTGATTACCGTGGATACCGCGAAGATATTTGTCGACGGGGTGCTGGAAGCCAACCCGCTCAATGATCCGCCGACCCTGCCCAACGCCGCCGTGGTCAATCCCTACAAGCAGCCGCGTTTTGCCATCGACCTCGAGAACGAGACTGCAGAGATCGTCGGCTATGTCGATACCGACAGCGAAATGTGTCAGAAAGTGCGCGACGCCATGGACCACTACCTGACACCGCAGGTCAATCAGACCTTCCGCCGCGAGTTTGGCTTCTACCCGCAGCAGTGTCGCGTGAGTCGCGGCGTACTGGAGCACCCGGCGGATTTTATCCAGGCCTATATGCGTGAGCTGGACGCTGCCGGTATCAAGATACATGCCCACGTCATTGGAGACCGTGCGGTGCGCACCGCGGTGGACGGTCTCGAGGCCCTGCGGAAGAGCAACGGGGATTCCGGCTTGTTGCACAGCCTCGCCCACATCCAGCTGGTCGCGCCGTCGGAATACCCGCGCATTGGCGACCTGGGGCTGTACCTGGTCTTCACCTACGCATGGCTGGCGCCGGAGTTTTTCTACGACCTGACGGTCAACCCGTTTATCGACGCTCTGGACAGCGTCGATGACATCTACGGGGCGGATTCCTACTACATGACCAACACCTACCCGGCCGCCCAGCTCGCGGCGCAGGGCGCGGTGCTGGCCGCCGGCAGCGATGCGCCGGTCGATACGCGAGAGCCGCGACCTTTTTACAACATCCAGCAGGCGGTGACCCGTGCCAATGAGCACGGTACGGTATTGAACCCTGCCGGCCGTATCGGTATTCGTGACGCGCTGGATGCCTACACCATCAACGGCGCGCGCCTGTTCGGTCACGACGGCGACACCGGCTCCCTGGAAGTGGGCAAGTACGCCGATCTGGTGATGATCGACCGCGACCTGTTGGCCCTGGCCGATGAGGGCGGGGCCAACCGCATCGCCGAGGCAGAGGTGCTGATGACTGTGTTTCGGGGCGAGGTGGTATACCGCTGATGGAGCACGCCCTGCCGCACTGGTTCCAGTGGATGAAGTACGCGGTCTACGGGCTGCTGATGATCAACACCGGACTGTTCCTGCAGGAAGAGCTCACGTCCTTCGACTATCTCTTTGCTGACGGCATCAGCACTGAGCTGTTGATCCAGGCCTTTTCCGCCACCATCGACACGGCGGCCTGGGTGATCCTGCTGCTGATGTTTGAGCTGGAAACCTGCGTGCTGCCGGACGAGGTCATTCGCGGCAAGGTGAAGTGGGGTCTGCACGGCCTGCGCATCTTCTGTTATCTCTTCATTGGCTACGCCTGCTACGGCTACATCGCCGAAATGCTCTACTACTACGGCGGCAACGTGCAGCCCCTGTCGGCGGCCGGCGCATGCGCGCTGGGCGAAGGCTGGTCCATCCTGGTCAAGCTGGACGAGTTCCAGCCGCTGACCGCAGAGAACTGCGGCCTGCTGCAGGGGGCGCTCTGGCAGGTGGGCGACGGTCTGGTGGTTGCCGATGCCGATACGCTGCGGGCCACCCGCTGGCTGGCCTGGACCGACGTCATCAACTCGGCCACCTGGATCCTGGTGGTGCTGGTGCTGGAAATTGATGTGCGACTGCAGCTGCGCGGCGCCTACGCCGGAAGGCTGCTGCTTGCCAGCAAGGCGAGCAAGCTGGTGCTGTACAGCATCCTGTTCGCCGCGGCGGTCTACTGGGGTTTCGAGGGCGACTTCCTGGATTTCTGGGACGCTTTCCTTTGGCTGTTTGCCTTCTTCTTTATCGAGCAGAACCTGTTTGCGTGGCAGGCAGAAACCGAGGCGGAAGCTGAGCTTGATTCAGTGGCCGGGCCGGCCAGCTAGACCCAGAAAAAAGAAGACCGGTGACAAGCACCGGCCAAGTTACATCATTCCAGGAGAACTCTTTGGTAGAGATTTTCTAGGTAAGCTGTCTCACGTGATGCGGGGTGCCTCGAAGTGCATCCCCATGGCGCGCATGCCGATCGGCAGGATAATCAGCGCGATCACCAGAGCGAGCATGATATCGGGAGCAACGGCCTGGCTGCCCAGCCCCTGGGCGTTTACTTGAGCGAACAGGGAAATCGCCCCAATGATGCCGAGTTCAGCCAGACCGCGCTCGTACAGTAACATCGTTATGATCGCTACCGCTGAGAACACCAGGTCGGGTTCCCGCGGAAGCTGCAGCGTGGCCAGAGCAACCTCTGACACCAGCAAAGCCACAACGAGTGAACACGGTATTGATATCAACAATGATTTCATTTGTTTGCACCTTAAAATGCTGCTGTCTGCAGCACGGGCTGTCGCTGTATGACGCTAGCTGCCCTTCCTTGACACTTAGTGTCGCAGGAGGGGCTAGCTTTTCCAGTGGCTGGAGGGGGCAATGGGACGTATGTCACAGTTGATCTTGCATTGATTCGGGCAAACTGTGACAGCTGTCACAGCGAATTTTCCCCTGGCGTCTATTGAACGGGAGAAGCGGTGGATATTGAGCTCCTCAAGACTTTCCTCGAGGTACGCAGGACCCGGCATTTCGGCAAGGCTGCCGAGAATCTCTACCTGACCCAGGCCGCCGTCAGCGCCCGCATTCGGCAGCTGGAGGAACTGCTGGGGGTCAAGCTTTTCATCCGTTCCCGCAACAACATCCAGCTCACCAGCGAGGGAGAGCGCCTGGTGACGCACGCCCAGACCGTATTGCTGGCCTGGACCCGGGCGCAACAGGAAGTGGCCCTCAAGACCGGGCAGACCAGCCAGATACACATCGGGGTCCGGTCCGGCCTGTGGAGCCCGGCCCTGCAGGAGCGGCTGCAGCAGCTACACAAGGAAATGCCCGGAGTGGTGTTGCGCACAGAAGGTCATATGTCTGACGCGGCGGTGAAGATGCTGCTGGATCGCACGCTTGACGTTGCCATCTCCTACGACCCGCCCAACCTGCCGGAATTCAAGGTGCGCGATATCGGCAGTGTCAGCCTCAAGCTCTACAGCGGCAGCCGCAATGCCACGGTAGCCAGCGCGCTGGACGGAAGCTACGTCTATGTCGACTGGGGCAGCGCCTTCGCGCGTTTCCACGCCAAACGTTTCGGTGAAGGGGTAGTGCCCAGCCTGCGCACCAACATCAGTGAATCGGCGCGTTCGTTCATTGCCGGCAGCGGCGGGGCTGCCTACCTGCCCGCCAGCCTGGCGGAGTCCGGTCGCCCCAAACTGTACCCGGTAGACGATGCGCCGGATTACACTCGCAATATCACGGCGGCTTACCGCTCCAACTCTGACAAGCTGGAGCTGATTGAAGCGGTGCTGGATGTGTTCGGGGGGCTGGCTATCTAGCTAGCCGGGCGATGCGCCTGAAGAATCGTGGGAAGCAGTTAGCCCGGACACCGACACTGTCGGCGCCCTTGCAGGGTCGACGCTAGGCGTCGTCCCAGTCCAGGTCGAGGTAGTCCAGCTCCTCACGCATGCGCTTCTCCTCGAGCCGCTGTTCGGCGCGGCGTCGCAGTTCGGCGAGACGATTCTTGCCATTGGCCCTGGGCGCTTCGTCCTCCGGCTCATCCTCCATGGCGTCCATGGCAGGCTCGAAGAATTCGTCAATGCTGTCACTGAGGCTGGATTCGCTCGTACGTTGTCCCATGTCACCTCCGGAACGTCGGCTGAGCTCGTGCTCGCTGGCAATATCTCGCAGCAAACTGGCCGGAGTAAATCAAAACTTCTTTGGAGTATTGATAAAAATATTTTATCGACGCCGGGGCCCCTGAGGGGGGAGCGCGCCGGCGCCGGGCCTTCCCTGGCACCGTGGCACCCCGTGTGCATCCCTGCATTCGCGGCACATCCCTGTGCCCCCGCCCTGCCTGAATACGGCGGGGCCATCCCTGGCAGCGAAGCGGGGTGCGGCGCCCGGCGTCGCTCCCGCAGGTAATACTGCAATTCCTTTGCCAACTCCCAAGGCCAGTCAACTCGGGCGTTGGCGGGCCTTGCAGTGGCCAGGACCCGCGTCCGGACATGTCCGGGTGGTGTCCGCGGACATGCAAACCAGTCACCGCCTGCACTGCTAGACTGGCTTCGACCGCCAGGGAAGGCGCGCAAGAGCATGGACGACAAAAAGTACTTCGCCCCGATCAGCGGCGAATTCCGCAAGCAACAGCGCGAGTGGCGCTACCGCCGGCGACAGGCGCCCGCTGAGCTCAAGCAGTTGCAGCTACTGTGGCTGGTGGCCCTGGCCTGCTTTGCTGTCTATTTGCCGGTGGAAGTGCTGGTGCGCGCGAGCTCGCCGCCGTGGTCGCAGCTGTGGCCGCGGTTGGGCATTCTCGCCGTCGGGGTGACGGTATTGCTGGTACTGCGCCTTCCCGCCTGCCGCCGCTACCGGGACGGTATCAGCAGCCTGGGGCTGTTGCTGGCCATGGCCTGTTACGGGTCTCTGCTGGCGTCTCGAGAGACCGCGGGCTCCGGCGCCCTGCTGCTGTTACTGTTGGGCAGTTACCTGTTTTCACCGGGTGGTTTTCGACTGCACTGCCTCACCGGCGTGGTGGGGAGCGCAGCCGCCGCCTGGCTCAGCTGGCCGCAGGTCCCGGCGCTGGAGCTCAGCTACCTGCTGCCGGCCAATATACTGGCAGCCCTGGCGCTGGGGCAGTTCAATCGCAGCAGGCGCCGGTTGTACCTGCGCGAACAGCGCCTGGCGAGCCTGCATCGCCGTAATCGCAGCCTGCTCTACAACGCCCTGCCGCGGCAGATCGCCCTCCAGCTGCGTGACAACCCGCGGCGCCGCCCGGTGCGCTTTGTGCCGGCCGCAACCGTGCTGTTCGCCGACATCGTCGGCTTCAGCCAGCTGACGCGCAATCTCAGCCCACCCCAGTTGCTGGCGCTGCTGGATGCCCTGTTCTCTGCCTTCGACGGGCTCGCGGAGCGGCACGGACCGGAGAAGATCAAGACCATAGGTGATGCCTACCTCGCCGTGACGGGCTTGTCTTCACACCGGCACGATGCAGCGCTGCAGGCGGTCGCCATGGCCCGTGCTATGCACAGTGTGGCAACGCGGGTGGGCAGGCGCCACCAACTGCAGCTGTCGCTACGGGTGGCCGTACATCACGGGCCGGTAGTGAGTGGTGTGCTGGGGAGCAAGCGCTACGCCTTCGACATCTGGGGCGAGACCGTAAACATCGCCAGCCGTCTGCAGGCAGAGGCCGAGGTGGGCGGAACCCTGGTATCGGAGGCGGCCCGGGTCGCCTGTCACGGCACGCTGTGCCTCGGCCCGCCCCGCATCCTTGAACTGCGTGGTTGTGGGGCGATACGTGCTGCGCCGCTATTGGGCTTCAGCGCGAGCGCAACCAGTCGGCAATCAGGGTGGCCGTTGCCTCGGCAGACTGGGCTTCGCAGGAGAGGCTGAGATCAGCAAATTGCTGGTACAGGGGCTGGCGCTTCTGAAAGATGTCCGAAAGCGTCTGGCCCGGGGCGAAGGCGATACCCCGATCCGGTCGCGCTTCAATGCGTGTTTCCAGCTCCGGTAATGAGACCTCCAGGTACACCACCGGTCCCCCGGCCCGCAACCGGGCCATCGCCGTATCGCTGTACACCACGCTGCCGCCGGTGGCGACCAGGTATCGATCCAGCGGCATGGCCATCACTACTGACTCCTCCAGCTCGCAGAACGCGTCAAAGCCAAGCCGGTCCACGCTCTGCTGCAGGGGCTCACCCTGGTCGACCTGGATCAGCAGGTCAGTATCGACAAAATTGAGCCCGAGCTGCTTGGCCAGCAGCACGCCCACGGTACTCTTGCCGGCGCCGGGCATGCCGATCAGGCTCACGGTTGAACAATCCATGGCCCAGTCTACCATTGGCTTGCCGGGGGCCTGCGGGCTGGGTATCGTGGCGCTCTTTTCACCGACCACACGTTATGCCATCAAAAGGAGATGCCGCTATGTTGACCGTTCCACTGGATGCACTGCACCGGGAGCTGGGGGCGCGCATGGTTCCCTTCGCGGGCTACGACATGCCCGTGCAGTACAGCGAAGGCATCATCGCCGAACACCAGCACACCCGCGAGGCCGCGGGCCTGTTCGATGTCTCCCATATGGGCCAGGTTCGGATCAGTGGCGCCGGCGTCACCGAGGCCCTGGAGGCGCTGCTGCCGGTGGACCTGGTTGGGCTGCCCGCCGACTCACAGGTCTATGCCCTGCTGACCAATGACGCCGGTGGGGTACGTGACGACCTGATCGTGACCCGTTGGAGTGAGGACAGCTTCTTCCTGGTGGTGAACGCCGCCTGCAAACAGGAGGATATTGCCTACCTGCGGGACAGGCTGGCGGGGATGGATATCGAGGTGCTGGAAGATCGCGCCCTGCTCGCCCTGCAGGGCCCGCAGGCACGCGCGGTCATGGCGGAACTGATACCCGAGGCTGCATCTCTGACTTTCATGAGCGGCTGTCATGCTGAGATCGATGGTGAGCCGGTGTACGTGACCTGCTCGGGTTACACCGGAGAAGACGGTTTCGAGGTGTCGCTGCCCGCCGCCATCGCTGACAGCTTCGCGCGCCGCGTGCTCGCGGACGAACGCGTCAAGCCGATTGGCCTGGGTGCGCGCGACTCCCTGCGGCTGGAGGCCGGCCTGTGTCTCTACGGGCACGAGCTGACCGAGGAAACCACGCCGGTGGAAGCCGCGCTGATGTGGTCCATCTCGAAAGCTCGCCGCCGGGACGGCGAGCGCCCGGGTGGCTTTGTCGGCGCCGAGGCGATCTTTGCCCGCCAGGACGATGGCGGCCAGCTGCGTCGCGTCGGATTGAAGGTTGAAGGTAAGCGCCCGGTGCGCGAGGGCCAGGTCGTGCTCGGCCCGAGCCTGGAGCCGGTCGGCGTGGTCACCAGTGCCTGCATGGGTGTGACCCTGGGGGCTCCCATCGCCATGGCGATGATCGATTCGGGCTTCCGGGAGCCGGGCACGGCGCTCAGCGTTGACGTGCGCGGCAAGCCGCTTCCGGTCACGGTGACCCGCATGCCCTTTGTGCCCCAGCGCTATTTCCGGGGCTGAGGCCTTTCAGCCAGGATTGAGCGGATTGCCCTGCGCTGTAGCCGCACGCTGCCGGCGTTTCCTGAGCGCGCGCACCAGCCCGGAGCGCTTCGCCGGGCGCGGCTCGTCGCCATAGGCTGCCGCCAGCAGCTGCCCGGCGTCATCCTCAAGCTGCGCCTCCGCTGCCACCTCTCGCAAACTCAACCAGCCCCGGCGGCCGTGTTGCAGGTTGAGCCAGCGGTAGAGCGCCTGTGCCGCGGCGCCGGCATCACCCCGTTGCAGCGCTCGGCGCGCGGTGCGTAACGGCTTCTCGGAAGGTCGTTGCAGGCGCGCCAGCAGCGCCACCAGCAGTACCACTGCAAGCAGCAGCGCCAACGCCTGCCACCAGAAGGCCGGGAGGGTCGGCGCGGGTTCCTCGATTACAGCGATACCGGCATCAATGGTCACCGCCGGCAGGGTGGCTGTCTCCAGGCTGTTGGTGTCGGTGTTCCACCAGCGGATCAACTGCGCCGGGAGTCGGTACTGCCCCGCCTTTTCCACCACGTAGGTGGCGGTCTGTCGGCGCAGGGCGGTGGCTTCGCCGCGATTACTGCGATCCTCCAGTTCCGGCAGGTCCGGGTAGGCCGCGAGGCCGTCCAGTTCAGTGAGTTGCGGCTCGGGCAGCATCAGCGCTGTCAGCCGGGTGGCCTCCAGCTCGATGCTGCGCTCGAAGGCGTCTCCGGGGGCGAGCCCGGTGAGTGATCGGTCGAAGCTCTGGCGTACCTCGAAGGAGGGTGTTGCCAGCCAGCGCGGAGTATTGGCCAGCACTGCCGGCACGCTGGCCTCGAAAGTCAGGGGCACAGTTTCAACGGTGCCGCGCACGATGCCCAGCTCTGCATCGTTGACCGCCAGGGTCAGGGCTACCGGCGGCACTGTGAACGCTCCCTCGCGCTGCGGATAGAGTTCGAGCTGCCAGCGTTGTACCACCCAGGTAGCACCGCCCTCACGCCGGCTCAGGTTAACGGCGAATTCATTGCGACGCAGGATTAGCAGGCGCCGCACCTCCGGGGCCTTGATGCCGGTGCCGCCGGCGAACCAGCGCGGCGTGGACACCTCGATCAACAAGCGCACTTCCTGCCCCTGCACGATGCCTTCCGCCGGCTGCAGCCAGCTGCGAATCCGCAGTCGGTCTTCCGCCAGCAGGGTGTCGAGTCCAGCGCCAAAGCAGGGCGGAGCGAACAGCGCCAACAGCAGGATCATGCGCTTCATTCCTGCCTCTCCAGTTGCATGCCGAATTTGACTGACAGGAAATGGGAGGGGTCGCGCTGCACACTGCGCATCCACATCTCGCTCACCTTCTCGTCCTGCAGGATATCCTCGGCGCTGAGCTGTTCAAGCTGCTCGGTCGTCATGGTCATGCGCTCGGCGCCTTCGGCGCGGCGCGGCTCGTCGTCGCCCAGCTCCTTTGAACCCAGGCCTTCATCCGCCTGGGACTCACTCATCAGGTTGATGGCGTCGATCAGCTCCTGCACGATGCGGCGGTTCTGCTCGGCGGCGCTGTTGCCCGGGTCCTCCGCCAGCAGGCTCTCGTAGATTGCCACTGCCCGCAGGTAGTGCTCGCCATGGGCCAGGGCATTGGCCTGGTTGAAGCGTGCGGCGGCGCTGTCGACTCGCGCAAAGTATTCTGCGGCGAGGTCGAACTGCTCGGCGTAGTAATAGGCAAGGCCCTTGCGGAACGGGTCGCTGAAGCGAGTGGCGGCAGTCTCATAGTCGCCGCGGCGCATCAACAGCGCACCCTGTTGGTCCGGAGTCAGCCACAGGTCGAGGAAGGCGTTGGTCTCGGCCCGGGCAGTCGTGGGATTGCCCAGGCCCAGGCACAGCAGCAGGCACCACTGCAAGGTCCAGCCGCGGCGGAACCACAGCAGGAACAGGGCCAGGCAGGGGAAGACGAGATTGTAGCCGCTGTCCAGCCAGGGCACCGCGCTGTCTTCGGTCACCACGTAGTGCGCGTCGATGCGGCGGGCGATATCACGCACGTCGCTGTCGTCCACCGTGAGTTCGAAGTAACGCCCGCCGGCGCTGCGCGCCAGTGACTTCAGCGCCCGGGTCTCCAGCGGCGCGTTCTTGCCATCTGCCGTTTCCGTGCCCACTCCGAGTACCAGCAGCTGGTGTGAGCGCTCGCCGAACCATTCCTCGAAGATCGCCGCGCTGCTGTCGGACACGCCGTCAGTAAGCAGCAGCACGGTGGTGGGCGCGGTGCTTTCGCCGACAATGCGCTCCACCAGCGGCAGGGCATATTCGGCAAACTTGCCGCGCCGCGGCATGATGTCGGAATCCAGCGCCGCCAGGTATTGCCAGAGAATGTCGATGTCGTCCGTCAGGTCGAGCACGGTGTGGGCGCTGCCAGCGTAGACCACCAGCGCGGTGCGGGAACCGGCGCGCAACTCCAGCAGGTCGGCGATTTTTTGGCGCGCGCGCACCAGCCTGGAGGGTTGCACGTCCGCCGCCTGCATGGACTTCGAGGTATCCAGCAGAATCACCAGGGCCGCTTCATCCCGGGTCAGCGGCGAGGGCTGCTGGCGCCAGCTGGGTCCCATGGCGATGATCGCCATCAGCAGCATCAATATCGCGGCAACGGTGGGCGGGCTCAGGAATCGGTGTCTGAACTGCCTGAGGCGCAGGGCGTCCAGCAGGTGCGGGGCAATAATGTCGCCCCAGCTGGAGTCGTGGCGCTCGCGACGCCACTGCATGTACAGCGCCAGTGCGGGTAGCACCAGCAGCAGCCCCCAGGCGGGTCGCAGGAAATGAAAGTTGCTGAGCAGCGCATCAAGCGACATGTTGCGCCTCTCGCCGGCTGGCCGCCCAGCCCGCCAATACGTGGTAGATACCGTAATAGAGCATCACCAGTGCCACCGGAATATGGTGCAGGCTGTGCCGCGGCCGGAAACTGATGCTTTCATATTCCTCCGGCTCCAGGGCGGCGATGGCGGCGTAGGCGCGCTGCAATTGCTCCCGGTCCATGGCCTGGAAGTAGGCACCGCCGGTCAGTTCCGCCACCCGTTTGAGGGTTTCCACATCCAGCTCTTCTTCGCCAACGCTGGTGGGGTCGCCCATGGCCACCGTGTGAATACGGATGTCCCGACTGCGGGCCACCTTGGCGGCTTCCACCGGTGGAACCTTGCTGCCGGTGTCGTTGCCGTCAGTGAGGATCATCAGCACGCGGTTCTCGGTGTCTGACTTCGCGAACAGGTGGATGGCGAGGCCGATGGCGTCACCGAACACGGTGCTCTGGCCGGCCATGCCGATTTCAGTTTCCAGCAGCAGGGTGCGCCAGGTTTCGTGGTCCTCGGTAAACGGCGCCTGCAGGTAGGGCGCACTGCCGAACACGATCAGTCCCAGCCGGTCGCCACCGCGTTCCGCTGCCAGTTCGGTCAGTACGCGTTTCACCGCTTCCAGGCGGTTGATCTGTTCTCCTTCGGGGGTGGCGAAATCGGTGGCCTGCATGGAGCCTGACAGGTCCACTGCCACCATCAGATCGCGGGCGCTGCGGCTCTGCTCCACGGGCTCGCCCACCCATTCCGGCTTGGCGGCGGCCAGCACCAGGCAGAGCCAGGTAAATACCAGCAGGATTTTCTGCAGGGTGGTTTTGACCAGCACCACGGCGCCGGTCTGCGGCGCTTCTTCACTGAGGTCAACCAGGCGCTGGAAGAACGGCACCTTCACCGAGTCGCGCCGGTGCTTGAAAGCGGGCAGGCGACGCAGCAGCAGTGGCAGGGGCAACAACAGCAGCCACAGCGGATGTGCCAGCTCGATCACGCCTGCCGTCCCCGGTGCTGCCGCACCCAGTCGGTGCTTTCCGCCACCAGCCTGGCGATGGCCTCTGCATCCGGCTCCGGCCGACGGCGATATTGCCCCTCGGCCAGCAGCACGCGACTGCTGTCGCTGAAACTTGCCCCCTGTTCTTCCAGCCAGGCCGGCCAGGCCTTGCCGCTGAGATGTGCGACATCGCGGCGCGGGAAGGCTGCGAGGGCGGTACTCTTCAGGATGATCGCGGTGGCCTCAAGTTGCTGACCCGGATGGCCCCCCAGGGCGGCGAGCCGCGCCAGGGCCTCGCGGCGATAGCGGTCTGCCTGCCAGCGGCGCCAGCGCCGGTATCCCCAGCGCGCCAGCAGCGCAAGTAGTAGGGCCGCGAGTACCAGCCAGCCCGGTGTTGCCGGCCACCAGGACACCGGCTGGGGGGGCAGGACTTCTTCAATCCCCTTGATGGCGTAGTTGCCGAAGACCTCCGGGAGCGGTGGCGCGGGCACGGTCAGTGGCGCCCCAGTTCCTGGCGCAGCTGCTCAAACACCGGGCTGACCGTGTCAATCGGCAACACCGGCATGCCGTGCTTGCGCAGTTCAACCTGCAGGCCGCCGAGACTGTCCCGGAAACTGTCCTGGAAGCGCCGGCCCAGCTCCCGGCGCTCGGGTTCCACCTGAAGCTGGTAGTGACCGTCGGATACCACCAGGCTGCTGGCGGGGGAGATGTCCTGCTCCAGGGGATCGAACACGAGAGCGGCGATCAGGTCGTTATGACGCGCCATGCGTTTGATGCTGGCCAGACAGGCTTCATCCCAGCCGTCGAAATCGGACACCATGCACACCAGGTAGTCGTGACCGACCATGCGCTCGGTCAGCCGCAGGGCATTGGCCAGCTGCCCCGGTGCCGGAGCGGCGGACTGGTCGGCTCGAAGCTCGCCGTTCATGGCGCTCAGCTGTCCGAGGCTGTTCAGCAGCAGCCGCTCACTGCGGGAGGGTCGCGACTGCAGGCAGCGAGTGTCATTGAAGAGAATGGTCCCCACCCGGTCGCCCTGGGCCAGCACCCGCCAGGCGGCCAGCGCCGCCAGCTCTGCGGCCACCACTGACTTCATCTTCACCCGGCTGCCAAAGAACATGCCGAGGCGCTGGTCTACCAGCAGGATCACCGGACGGTCGCGCTCTTCCGTGAAGACCCGCACGTGGGGCTTGCCGGTGCGGTTGGTCACCCGCCAGTCCATGGTGCGAATGTCATCCCCCGGCCGGTAGTGACGCAGTTCCTCGAAATCCAGGCCGCGGCCGCGCAGGCGCGAGCGCTTGCGGCCGCTGAGCAGGCTGCTGAGCGGTTGCCGCGGTAACAGCGAGAAGCCGTGAGCGTCATGGCGCAGCCTGGCGAGGCTGGCGGTGTCGGTATAG
The DNA here is from genome assembly GCA_036351375.1 of Halieaceae bacterium. Lineage (GTDB taxonomy): Bacteria > Pseudomonadota > Gammaproteobacteria > Pseudomonadales > Halieaceae > JANQIO01. Next base: position 31,221 of record JAZBOY010000186.1, on the reverse strand, counting down.
ATACCCGACGACATCAGGCCACGGCCACCTGGCGCAGGATTTCGTCGATGACCGTATCCGGCGACACATTGTCGGCCAGGGCGTCGTAGCTGAGGATCAGGCGGTGCCGCAATACTCCGTGGGCAACGCTGCGAACGTCGTCCGGGTCTACGAAGTCCCGGCCGTGCAGGAAGGCGCGGGCACGGGCAGCCCGGTGCAGGCTGATGCTGGCACGGGGGCTGGAGCCGATTTCGATCCAGCGTGGCAGGTCACCCTCAAAGCCCGCCGGCGAGCGGGTCGCCATCACGATGTCGACCATGTAGCGCTCGACGTTGTCGCTGGTGTGCACCGTACGCACCGCCTCCCGGGCGGCGAAAATCTGCTCCTGCCCGACTACCGTGCGCTGCTCCTCGCCGGGAGCTTCCTCGTCATGCACCAGGCGTACGATGCCGAGCTCTGCCTCGCTGTCGGGGTAGTCCAGGTTTACCTTCATCAAGAAGCGGTCCATCTGCGCTTCCGGCAGTGGGTAGGTACCCTCCTGCTCGATGGGGTTCTGGGTGGCGAGTACCATGAACAGTGGCGGCAGGCTGTAGGTCTTGCCTGCCACGGTCACCTGTCGCTCTTCCATGGCTTCCAGCAATGCGGCCTGCACCTTGGCGGGGGCGCGGTTGATTTCATCCGCCAGCACCAGGTTGTTGAATACCGGCCCCTGCTGGAAAGTCAGGGTCTGCTGCCCGGCGACGTCCTGGTAGACCTCGGTACCGGTGACGTCGGAAGGCAGCAGGTCGGGCGTGAACTGGATGCGACCCAGGCTGGCTTCCAGCACCCGCGCCAGGGTCTTGATGGAACGGGTCTTGGCCGTGCCGGGGTAGCCCTCCAGCATCAGGTTGCCGTTGCAGAGCAGGGCGATGGCGAGTGCTTCCGTCACTGCTTCCTGTCCGATTACCGAACGGTTCATCGCCTCGATCACCGCGTTCACCGCATTGCGTGTGGTTTCCAAGCTGTTTCCTTGCTTACTCTCGGGTGAAGGCTGTAAGTGTAGCCGTAGCACCACCCTGTGGGCGAGGCTGTATACTCGCCGTCAACACCTGACGGGAGCCGAGAGGACATGCAGAAGGGACTGGAAAAACTGGGCAATGCCCTGACTACTATCCGCGTGTGGACTGTAAACCTGCTGACGCTGGCGTTCGTCCTCTACCTGCTGGTCATCCTGTACGCGGTGCTCGCCCAGCGCGGCCCGGACATCGACCCCGAAGGGCGAGTGCTGATCATCGCCCCGGAAGGGCTGGTGGTGGACCAGGCGGTATTTGTTTCACCGCTGGCCTTTCCGCCCGATCCGGATACGCCGGCCCAGCTGCAGGCACGGGATCTGCTGCGGGTGATACGCGCCGCCACTGAGGACGACCGCCTGAAGGGGGTGCTGATCGACTTCAGCAAGACCACCTTCGGCGGACCGTCCACGGCCCTGGAGATCGCCGGCGCGCTGGCTGAACTGCGCGCGACCGACACGCCGGTGATTGCCTACAGCGACGTGCTCAGCACGGGCGGCTACCTGATGGCGGCCCAGGCCGATGAGGTCTACATGCACCCCTCCGGCGCCCTGATGCTGTCCGGCATCGGCGGCTACGGCAGCTACGTGCGCCAGCTGGCCGAGAAGCTCAAGCTCACCATCCACAACTACGCCCAGGGCGACTACAAGTCGGCAGTGGAGCGCCTCGCGCGTGACAGTATGTCGGAGAATGATCGCGAGCAGCGCACCGCCCTGTTCGACCCGATCTGGGCGGCCATGAAGCAGCGCATGGCCAGCGGTCGCAATATCGACCCGACAGTCTTCCAGCAGCTGGCCGATGATTACCCGGTGCTGCTGCTGGAAGAGGCCGCCTATGAGAACCTGGCTTTTGCCGAACAGCAGGGCGCCATCGACGGTACCAAGACCTTTCCGAGCTTTCGCGCCTGGATGATGGAACGCTTCGGCACCGACGAAGAGGCCGAGCGCGAAACCTATCCGCACATCAGTGCCGCGGCCTACCTGGCGCAGCTGGAAGATCCGAATGCTGGCCAGGACGCCGCCGTGGCAGTGGTGTTTGCCGAGGGCGGCCTGCAGCGGGGAGAAGTGCAGCCTGGTGTGGCCGGCTCCGATGAAATTGCCAGCCAGGTGCGACGGGCCTACGAAGACGACAGCACCCGGGCCATCGTCGTGCGCGTGAACAGCCCGGGCGGCTCGGTGATCGCCAGCGACATGATCCGCGAGGAGATGATGGCGGCCCAGGGCCGGGACCTGCCGGTGGTGGTGTCGATGGGTAACTACGCCGCATCGGGCGGCATGTGGGTCAGCAGCCCCGCCGACCGAATCTTTGCTGCGCCCACCACGATTACCGGGTCCATCGGTGTCGCGGTGGTGTTCCCGACCGCCGAGAACCTGTTCGACTACCTGGGCATCCAGCACGACGGCGTCACCACCAGCAAGTATGCCGGGTGGGGCCTGCATCGTCCTACTGATGAAGAGCTGGACCGAATCTTCTTCAGCCGCTCCGAGACCATCTACCGCCGCTTCATCGATGTGGTTGCCGAGGGCCGTGAACTGGAAGTCCCGTTCGTGACCAGCATCGCCGGTGGGCGGGTGTGGATCGGCACCACCGCGCAGGAGCTGGGGCTGGTCGACGAACTCGGTTCACTGGACGATGCCATCGCCCACGCCGCCGGACTGGCGGAACTCGAGGGCTACCGCGTCAACTATATCCAGCGCGAGCTCTCCTTTGGCGAGCGGCTGCTGGCGGACATGATGCGCAAGGCGCCGGTCAGCGTGGACTCCGGTGTGCAGGACCTTTACAGGCAGGTGGAGGCCGTGCTCGCACCACTGGTGAGTGCCAGCCAGCCGCGGGTTACGGTGATGTGCACCAGCTGTGTGGTGGACCTTAACTGATGATTCGCTTGACGCTTCCTGCTACGGGCCCTGGCGCGGTGCTCGCCGCAAGCTAGAGCCGGTAGGCGCGCTTCGCCAGACCGTAGGCAAGGTCTGCGGCCAGCTCCGTGGCCTCGTCCTCTTGCAGGCGGTGGTCGGCAACCAGCTCCGCCAGGTAGCCGCAATCCATACGCCGCGACACGTCGTGGCGGGCCGGGATCGACAGGAAAGCCCGGGTGTCGTCGTTGAAGCCGACGGTGTTGTAGAAGCCGGCCGTTTCCGTGAGCTGCGCCCGGTAGCGGCGCATGCCCTCGGGGCTGTCGTGGAACCACCAGGCGGGACCCAGTTTCAGGCAGGGGTAGTGGCCTGCCAGCGGCGCCAGTTCGCGCGCGTAGCTGGACTCGTCGAGGCTGAACAGGATCAGGGTGAGGTCACGCTCGTTGCCGAAGCGGTCCAGCAGCGGCTTCAGGGCATTCACGAAATCTGTCCTGCGTGGGATGTCTGCACCGCGGTCGCGACCGAAACGCTCGTACAGGCCCTGGTTGTGATTGCGCAGTGACCCGGGGTGCAACTGCATCACCAGGCCGTCGTCGAGACTCATGGCGGCCATCTCGGTCAGCAGTTGACCACGGAACAGCTCTGCCTTGCTGCCCCGGCACTTGCCGCGCAGCGCCTTGTCGAACAGGGTTTCGCAGTCGTTGCGTGACAGGTCGGCGGTGGCGGCGGTGGGGTGGCCGTGGTCGGTGGAGGTGGCGCCCAGTTCCTTGAAGTACTGGCGCCGACGGCGCAGTGCAGACAGGTAGCCATTCCAGGTGCCGGTGTCCTCGCCGGTGAGGTCACCGAGTATCTCCAGGTTGTCCACGAAGCCATCGTACTCCGGGTCCACTACCGGATCGGGGCGGAAAGCGGTCAGTACCCGGCCGTCCCAGTCACTGTCGCGCAGGGCCCGGTGGTGGTTGAGCTGGTCGAGCGGGGATTCGGTGGTGGTGAGCACCTCGATATTGAAACGCTCGAATAGCGCGCGCGGCCGGAAGGCCTCGGTGGCCAGTGCGGCGTCGATATGGTCGTAGTAGCGGTCGGCGGAGTCTTCATCCAGTTGCACGTCCAGGCCGAATACCTCGGCAAACACGTGGTCCAGCCAGAGCCGGGAAGGCGTGCCGCGAAACAGGTAGTAGTGGCGGGCAAACAGGCGCCAGGCGTCCCGCGGGTCGACCTGCGCGGCGCTGCCGTCGGCGCGGGGGATGCCGAGCTGATCGAGGCTGATGCCCTGGCTGTAAAGCATGCGGTACAGGTAGTGGTCGGGCTGTAGCAGCAGGGCGCTGGGGTTTTCAAAGGCCGCATTGCCGGCGAACCACACCGCGTCGGTGTGCCCGTGGGGACTGATGATGGGCAGCGATCGCACGCTGTCGTAGAGCTGCCTGGCAATGGCGCGGACGCCCGGGTCGGCAGGAAACAGGCGATCGGGATGCAGGGCTAGCGGTCGGGGCATGTCGATGGGGCCGGGCGGTTGACGATTTGGCAGGTGGCTTCTACTGTCAATCATCGCCCCGGATATCACGCCATACAAGGACGAAAGGACTTCCGCCATGTTAAAGATTCGTGACGCTCGCGTGATCATCAGCTGCCCGGGGCGCAACTTCGTCACCCTCAAGATCGAGACCGAAGACGGCATCAGCGGCATCGGCGACGCCACTCTCAACGGTCGCGAGCTGGCGGTCGCCAGCTACCTGCAGGATCACCTGGTGCCCTGCCTGGTTGGTCGCGACGCCCACCAGGTGGAGGATATCTGGCAGTTTTTCTATCGCGGCGCCTACTGGCGCCGTGGTCCCGTGGGCATGACCGCGCTGGCCGCCATCGACGTGGCCCTGTGGGATATCAAGGCCAAGGCCGCGGGGTTGCCGCTGTACCAGCTGCTGGGTGGCCGCAGCCGTAACGGGGTCATGGTCTACGGCCATGCCAACGGCGCCGACATCGCCGAGACTGTGGACGAGGTGGGGCGCTATATCGAGCTCGGCTACAAGGCGATTCGCGCCCAGTCCGGGGTGCCGGGGCTGGCGTCAACTTACGGCGTGTCCGGCGACAAGTTGTTCTATGAACCCGCAGATGCCGACCTGCCCAGTGAAAATGTCTGGTCCACCGCGAAGTATCTCAACCATGCACCACAGTTGTTCAAAGCCCTGCGCGATAGCTACGGCTTCGAGCACCACCTGCTGCACGATGTACACCATCGCCTCACACCCATCGAGGCGGCGCGCCTGGGCAAGGAGCTCGAGCCCTACCGGCTGTTCTGGCTGGAAGACGCGGTCACCGCCGAGTTGCAGGAGGGCTTTCGGCTGATTCGCCAGCACACCACCACGCCGTTGGCGGTGGGGGAGGTGTTCTCCTCGATTCACGACTGCCAGCAGCTGATCAGCGAACAGCTGATTGACTATATCCGCGCCACCCTGGTTCATGCCGGCGGCATCACCCACCTGCGCCGGATCGCCGCCCTGGCGGAGTTGTACCATGTGAAGACCGGCTTTCACGGCGCGACTGACCTGTCACCGGTCACCATGGGGGCGGCGCTGCACTTTGACACCTGGGTGCCCAACTTCGGTATCCAGGAATACATGCGCCACAGCCCGGAGACCGATGAGGTGTTCCCCCACGACTACCGCTTTGAGGACGGCTACCTGCTGGCCGGCGAGGCGCCGGGGCACGGGGTGGAGATCGACGAGGCGCTGGCGGCCAAGTTTCCCTACCAGCGCGCCTACCTGCCGGTGAATCGTCTGGAAGACGGCAGCATGTTCAACTGGTGAGTGGACCCAGGCTCGCAAACTTCCAGAAAACTCTTGCAAAATTAAGCCGTTAGGCGACCATGTCAGTCCCGCAATCGAGCTGGAGACTACATCCGGCCATGTTTCGCTTACGCCGCAAACCTGCCGCGCCCCCAGAGGTCGCGGACATTGTCCTGGAATATCCCGACCCGGTCGCCAGCGTTGATCGCCGCTACCTGTCGTTCTCCATCGATATCTCGGTATTGGCGGGCGGCTACTGGTGGGAAGGCAGCAACTCTTCCCGGCGCGGCCTGGGTACCCTGCGGGTGCCGCCCCTGCAGCTCGATCGCAAGAAACTGGATCGCCTGGTAAAGGCCCTGGGGCCGGCCTACCTGCGCATAGGTGGCTCGGAAGCCGACAAGATTCATTATTTCACCGCGCCCGGCGATGAGGACGATCCGCTGATTCTCACCCGGGAGCAGTGGGACGGCCTGCACGACTTCGTCAGTCGCAACAAGCTCAAGCTCATCTTCACGGCCAAGTACGGCCTGTTTCGGCGGCGCGACCACGGCAGCTGGCACGGCAGTGAGCTGGAAGCGCTGCTGCAGTACAGCACCGACAAGGGCTACAAGATCCATGTGATGGAGCTTGGCAATGAGCTGAATGCCTACTGGGCCTTCCACGGCCTGCGCTCCCAGCCCGGCCCTGTGAACCTGGCGGCGGACTACCGTTCTTTCGGCGAACTGGTACGGCAGTACTACCCGAAGGTTCGCATCTCCGGCCCCGGCAGCGCCTACTGGCCGCGGCTGGGAGAAACCATCCGCCCCTTCACCAACATCACACCGCGGTTCCTGCGCGAGATCGGTTCGCAGCTGGATATCGTCGACTGGCACTACTACCCGTTCCAGAGCGAACGCAGCCCGGTGCGTACCCGGTCGGCCAAGATCCGCCACCTGATCGACCCGGGCTCCTTCGAAGACTACGCCCGCTTTGCCGAGCGCTTGCAGGCGCTGCGCAATGAGCACCAGCCCGGCGCGGAAATCTGGACCGGTGAAACCGGCTCAGCCCAGTGCGGCGGCCAACCCAAGCTCTCGGACCGCTGGGTATCCAGTTTCTGGTGGGCAGACCAGCTCGGCCGTGGCGCCCGGGTTGGGCAGCGCGTGATGGTGCGGCATTCCCTGGTGGGCGGCGACTACGGGCTGGTCGACCGCCTCAGCCTCAAGCCGCGGCCGGACTACTGGGTCAGCTGGCTGTGGACGCGCCTGATGGGCAAGAAAGTCTATGCAGTATCCAGCAGCGACCCGCGGGTGCGCGCCTACCTGCACGGCCATCCCTCGGGATTGGGGCATACCCTTATGCTCATCAACCTGCACGGCCAACCGGTAAGCCGGAGGGTGGCCGGGCTGCACTTCGAACAAGAGCACTACGTGGTCACCGCGCGCTCGATCACCAGCAGGAAGGTGCGCATCAATGGCATCCGCGCCAGCTTCCGCAAGGGCAGTGTGTCGCTGGAAGAATTCCGCACACCGCTGGAAGATCACGTGTTGCCGCCTTTCAGTATTTCTTTCTGGCGGGTGCGCATCATGCCCGGCAGCGTGATCGAGCCCATCGGCGGTTGATCAGCTGCCGGAAGACGCAGTGAGAAGCTCCTGCACGCGATCGCGGGACCGCTGCCGAGCTTTGCGCGACCACAGCCGTGCCATCGTGGCAGCCAGCAAAGCGCAGTCCTCCGCCAGCGACCAGTGGGCCAGGTAGTCCACTTCCAGCGCCGCTTTCGCCGGCAGCAATTTCTCCAGGTAACAGGTTTCAGGGTCTTGAAAACCTCCGAGTACCGCATCCTCGCCCAGGAACGCCAGCGCGGAGACGCCGGTCATTCCCGGTCGCACGCTGAACAGCAGGGCGCGCTCGCTTGCCGCCAGGCGCGCGGCGTGGGTCGGCGGCAATGGGCGTGGCCCCACCAGGCTCATCCTCCCGCCCAGCACGTTGAACAACTGGGGCAATTCGTCCAGGCGTGATCGGCGCAGCCAGCGGCCCAGCGGCGTGATGCGCGGATCCGTTTCCGGAGCGATGTGGGGTCCTGCCCCCTCACACATGCTGCGGAACTTCAGCAGGATGAACTCCCGTTCGTGCAGTCCGACACGCGCTTCCCTATGCAGCAGCGGCCGCCCCTGGGCGAGCAAAAGCAGCAGCGCGAGGCAGGCCAGCAGCGGTGCAGCGGCCACCAGCAGGAGCAGTGCGCCGAGCCGGTCCAGCCACCATTTTGCGAACTGCTGCACCGTCAGCCCAGCAGGACGCCCAGTGACACGCCTGCCGACAACAGCACAAAGGCCAGCAGCGCCAGTGGCTGTACCGGTCGGTGTCGGTGGAAGGTCTCGGGCTCACGCCAGGTGAACAGCGCGGCCGCGCCGGCAGGCAGCACGGCTATTCCGCCCCAGGCCGCCGCGGCGGGCAGCGCACCCCGGGCAATGGCCGCGGCCAGTATCGACAGGCCGGCGAGGTAAATCAGTGGCAAGACGCGACTCGCGGGGTGTCTACCCAGCACCACTACCAGGTTGCGTTTGCCGCACTGTCGGTCCGCGAGGTAGTCCGGGAACTCATTCACCCAGAGAAATGCGGCAATGAAGATTCCCAGCGGCAGCGAGCCCCAGACCACTGCCGAATGGTATTCACCGGCCATCAGCACATAGGTCGCCATGGCGATGGCCGGACCGTAGATCAGTACCACATCCAGCTCACCCAGGCCCCGGTAAGCGAGCTTCAGCGGAGGCCCGTGATAGGACCAGCCCAGGAACAGCGCCGCCGCTCCCAGTGGCAGCAACGCCGGTTCGCGGGCAAACACCATCAAGGCGCCGAGAGCGAGACCGGCGCCGGTAAACCCGCCCGCGATGGCCCAGGTCTGGGAGCGTGTCAGCAGTTCGTCGACCAGCACGCGCTTGCCGCCCGAGAAGTCGGTGCGGTCTTCCGGTGCCACGGCCAGGTCTGTTCCCGAGTCAAAATCGATAACATCTCCCCAGGCATTCTTGGCCACTTCCATGCAGAACATCGCGACCCCCAGTACCAGCAGCCAGGCCCAGGAGAAGCGATCGCTGTCCGCAGCCAGGCTGGCGCCTATCGCCATCGACGCGGCAGAGGTGATGCTGATCTTGGGGTCAGCGAGACGCCAGAAGCCGCGGCTCAGGTCCGGCATCGGCGATCTCCCGCCCTGGTGACTTGCATCCGCACGGCACCGTTACTGCGTATTGTTTTCATGAACCCAGTCTACTACGGTCAGTTTTCGCGCGACCCTGAGTTGCCCAGCCAGCAGAAGAAGCAGTCATTGTGAACAGTGTCAGCCTGAGACGAACCCTGAAATTCCTGCACAGCGTCGGTGGCGCCGGCATGATCGGTGCCCTGGGCGCCATGCTGGCCCTGCTGACGGTGACGCCCGAACCCACCTCGCTGGAAGAGTATGCGGTGATGCGGCAGGGCATCGGCCAGGTGGCCAAGTACCTGCTGTTTCCCTCGCTGGCGATCGTGCTGGTTTCCGGCCTTTTCGCAATGGCGGCCAACCCGACCTTTCACGGCGCCGGCTGGGCCTGGGCCAAGCTGGGGCTGGGGATCATCATGTTCGAGGGAACGCTGTTCAGTGTGCAGGGCCCGGCCGAGCGCATGGCGATTGAAACCCAGCGGGCGCTGGCCGGGGAGATTGACCCCGCCACCCTGGAGGCCATGGTGGTGGGGGAGTGGGGCTCCCTGTGGGTCATCCTCTCGGTCGCCGTGGCCAACGTCGCCCTGGCCGTCTATCGCCCACGCTTCAAGCGTAATCCTGGCGCGAACTGAACCCTCAGGACCTCATACACCGGGGTTTATGACCCGGCAGCCCGCGTGTGCAGCGGCATATTACTAATTGATATAACGTAATAACCAAAAACTATATTAGAATGGTGGCCACTGGATAACCCGTGGAGACCGTCACCATGACCGCACCGGAAACCCTGCCTCGCGCCCTGGAGCAAGCGCCCGAGGTGACCTCATTCTTCGATAACGACACCAACACCTGGTCCTATGTGGTCGCCGATCCGGCCACCGGTCGCTGCGCGATCATCGACTCGGTGATGAACTTTGACCAGCCTTCCGGCAGCATCAGCTTCGAGAGCGCCGATGCCATCATCGCCCACATCCGCGAGCAGAAGCTCCAGGTAGAGTGGATTCTCGAGACCCATGTGCATGCCGACCACCTTTCCGCTGCACCCTATCTCCAGGAGGCCCTCGGCGGAAAGATCGGCATTGGCAGCAAGATTACCGTCGTACAGGACACCTTCGGCAAGGTATTCAACGAGGGCACCGAATTCCAGCGGGACGGCTCCCAGTTCGACTGGTTATTCAACGACGGCGACAGCTTCCTGATCGGTGAACTGGTCGGCAGCGCCTGGCACACGCCTGGCCACACTCCCGCCTGTGTCACCTTTGTGATTGGCGATGCCGCCTTTGTCGGAGACACCCTGTTCATGCCCGACAGCGGCACCGCCCGGGTCGATTTTCCAGGCGGCGACGCCCATACCCTGTACCAGTCGATCCAGCGCATTCTCAGCCTGCCTGACGAGACCCGCCTGTTCCTCTGTCACGACTACGGGGGCGAGGGTCGTGACTTCGAGTGCGCTACCACCGTGGCTGCCGAGCGACGCGAGAACATCCATGTGCGTGACGAAATCGATGAGAACGACTTCATCAGTATGCGCACCGCCCGCGACAAGACCCTGGGCATGCCGCAGCTGATCCTGCCCTCTCTGCAGGTCAACATGCGTGCCGGACACCTGCCGCCCGCCGATGCGGATGACCGGGTCTTCCTGAAACTGCCGGTCAATGCCTTCAACTGAGGAGCGCCGCCATGGACATCAAACAAATCAGCGAAAGCTTTGCCGTTGCCGGGCAAATCCGGCCCGAGGATGTCGCCAGCCTTGCGGCGATGGGTTTCAACGCCATCGTCTGTAACCGCCCCGATGGAGAGGCTTCCGATCAACCGAACGCAATAGAAATCGAGCAGGCCGCCGCCGAGCAGGGCCTTGGGTTTCGCTACCTGCCGGTGATCAGCGGCAAGGTCGCGGACTACGACGTCACCGAATTTGCTCGTGACCTGCACGACCTGGAAGGCCCTGTGCTGGCCTATTGCCGTACCGGCAACCGTTCCATGACCCTGTGGTCCATGGTCGAAGCCCGCAAGGGTGTAGCCGTGGACGCCCTGATACAACACGCCCGCGAGTCGGGCTTCGATATGTCGGGGCTGGCACGGCAACTGGCCGGCGAACAGATTGGCAACGGGGGTGGCGCTCGCACCTGGGACGTGCTGATCATCGGCGGCGGTGCCGGTGGCATCGCCGTTGCCTCCAGCCTGCTGGCGCGCGACGGTGAGCTGGGCATCGCGATCGTCGACCCCGCCGAGGTGCACTACTACCAACCGGGCTGGACGCTGGTTGGCGCCGGCGTGTTCAACAAGGGCCACACGGTCAAGACCATGGCCTCGCTGATCCCCGACGGAGTCGAGTGGATCAAGGAAGCGGTCATGGCGTTTGAGCCGGACAAGAACAGGGTGGTACTGGAAAATTGTCGGCGCCTGTCCTATCGACGCCTGGTGGTGGCACCTGGCATCAAGCTGGACTGGCATGCCATCGATGGCCTGGCGGAAACGCTGGGACACAATGGTGTGACCTCCAACTACCGCTTCGATCTCGCCCCCTACACCTGGGAGTTGGTGCAGAACCTGCAGGGCGGCCGTGCCCTGTTTACCCAGCCGCCCATGCCGATCAAATGTGCCGGCGCGCCTCAGAAGGCGCTGTACCTGTCCTGCGATCACTGGCTGCGAGAGAACCGGCTCGACAATATCGAGGTCGAGTTCTACAACGCCGGCGGTGTGCTGTTCGGCGTCAAGGACTACGTGCCGGCGCTGATGCAGTACGTGGAGCGTTACCAGGCCCGCCTCAATTTCAACCATCGGCTGGTACGCATCGACGGGCCGGCGCGAATGGCCTGGTTTACCGCCACCGACGAACAGGGTGAGACCACGGAGGTCAGCCGCGAGTTCGACATGATTCATGTGACGCCCCCACAGTGTGCGCCGGACTTTATCGCCGATAGTCCGCTGGCGGACGAGGCCGGTTGGGTCGACGTCGACCAGAACACCCTGCGCCACCAGCGTTATGACAACATCTGGTCGCTGGGCGACGCCATGAACGCACCCAACGCCAAGACCGCTGCCGCCGCGCGCATGCAGGCCCCGGTGGTTGCCAACAACCTGTTACAGGATGCCGGCATCGTCAGCGGCGTCGCCCACTACAACGGCTATGGCTCCTGCCCGTTGACTGTGGAACGCGGCAAAATTGTGCTGGCGGAGTTCGGCTACGGCGGCAAGCTGCTGCCGAGCTTCCCGCGCTGGCTGATCAACGGTCAGCGGCCCAGCCACCTGGCCTGGTTGCTGAAAGAGAAGATCCTTCCGCCGGTGTACTGGAAAGCCATGTTGAAAGGCCGCGAGTGGATGGCGCGCCCGGAAAAGACGCTGCCCACGGCCTGAACCGATGAGCCTGCTGCAACGCCCCAAGCTGCCCTGCCTGGCCTGGTTACGCGACTACAGTCGCGACACGCTGGCCAGCGACCTGGTGGCAGCCGCCATCGTGACCATCATGCTGATACCGCAGTCACTGGCATACGCACTGCTGGCCGGCGTACCGGCAGAGATGGGCCTGTACGCCACTATGCTGCCGCTGGTCACGTACGCACTGCTGGGCACCAGTCGTACCCTGTCGGTGGGGCCGGTGGCGGTAATCTCCCTGATGACCGCCACAGCGGTGGGCGACGTGGTGGCCACCACCGGCGCTGACTACATCACAGCGACTATTGCACTGGCGCTGCTGTCAGGACTGATCCTGCTGGCCATGGGGCTGCTGCGTTTCGGCTTCCTGGTGAATTTCCTGTCACACCCGGTGGTCGCAGGCTTTATCACGGCCTCGGCCATCATTATTGCCCTGGGGCAAATCAGCCACCTGCTGGGCGTCAACGCCGGCGGCGATACCGTGCTCGAACTGGGCGGCAGCCTTGCTGTCGCCCTGACGGACACCAATACCATGACCCTTACCCTCGGCCTGCTCGCCCTCGGGCTTCTGCTGCTGGCGCGCCGCATGAAATCACTGCTGCTGGACTGGGGCCTCGCCCCGCGTCTTGCAGACCTGGTCTGCAAGGCGAGCCCGGTGCTGGTGGTGCTGTTGACGACCGGGCTGGCCTGGCGTTTCTCCCTGCAGGATGCCGGCGTCGCGCTGGTGGGCGCGGTGCCACAGGGTCTGCCAAACCTGCGCCTGCCCGTGCTGTTGCCTGAACTGTGGTGGCAACTGGCAGACAGCGCCCTGCTGATTGCCATTATTGGTTACGTGGAATCCGTTTCGGTGGGCAAGACTCTGGCGGCCAAACGTCGCCAGCGCATCGACCCGGACCAGGAACTCATCGGCCTGGGTGCCGCCAATATCACCTCGGCCCTGTCCGGCGGCATCCCGGTGACCGGCGGCTTCTCGCGCTCGGTAGTGAACTTTGATGCCGGAGCGGCCACCCCGGCCGCCAGCCTGTTTGCCGCCGCCGGCATGGCCCTGGCAGCGCTGCTGCTCACGCCGCTACTCTACTTCCTGCCCAAGGCCACCCTGGCGGCGGTGATTATCGTCGCTGTGATCGGTCTCGTGGATTTCTCACACCTCAAGCGGGCGTGGCGCTACTCCCGCGGTGACTTCCTTGCTATTGCCACCACCCTGGTGGTCACCCTGCTGGCTGGCGTCGAGATGGGTGTGATGTGCGGGGTATTCGCGTCGCTGGCGCTGCACCTGTACGAAACCTCGCGGCCGCATATGGCGGTGGTGGGGGAGGTGCCCGGGACCGAGCACTTCCGCAATGTCGAGCGCCACGAGGTCATCACTCACCCGGGTATTGTGTCGCTGCGGGTTGATGAGAGCCTGTACTTTGCCAACGCTTCCTATATAGAAGATGCCATCTACGCGCTGGTGGCGCGTGACCCGCAGCTGCGTCACGTGGTGCTGATGTGCCCGGCAGTAAACGCTATCGACCTGAGCGCCCTGGAGGTGCTGGAAGAGGTGAACCAGCGCCTGCAGGAAGCCGGAATCCGCCTGCACCTCAGTGAGGTAAAGGGCCCGGTAATGGATTGCCTGCAGAAGACCGACTTTGTGTCCCGCCTCAGTGGCGAGGTGTTCCTGAGCCAGCACCAAGCCATTGCCGAGCTGTCCAACTGCCAGCCGCCGCGGTCGAAAATGCTATTGAGCGCCTTCTAGCTGCGACAGTCTTTCCCTGATCGGGTCGAGGTGCAGGGCATTGGGATGCAAGCCCTGGGCTTGCGCCAGTTCAATAGCGCGCCGGTACTCGGTGGCGGCTTTGTCGGTCTTTCCGGCGGCCTGGTAGACACCGGCGGCGAAGCTTGCCACGTGGGCGTTGTCGGGGTGATAGCGGAGCAGGTTGCGCATTACCGCCACCGCTGCTGCCGTATTGCCTTCGCGCGCTAGCGCAGAGGCGGCGACTCCCATATCGAACCAGGCCGGCAGGAAGCGCGTGCCCAGTTCCTGGTCCTTCTCGCGGAACCAGTCATCTACCGCCGCGGCGCCGCCGTCGGCCGCCGCGGTCACTTCCGCGTCGAAATCCCAGGCGGGAAACAGCTTCATAAAGCCCTCGTGAAGGCCTGATACCACGTTCTTGAAGTGGTCGGTTTTCGGGGTGACCTCGAAGTACCACTCCAACTGGTCGGGTGCCAGCTCCTCGAAGCGCTCCGCCAGCGCCCGGCTGGAGGGTACCGTGGGTCCGCCGTCGCCTTCACCCACCGCCATATAGACGAAACTGTCCGTATCGGGCTTGTCCTTGAACCAGGTCTCGGCCTCCTCGAACAGAACGCGGTCGGCGATCCAGGCGCTGGAGCCGAGCGCCAGGTAGGCGTCGAACAGCTCGCGTCCACTGAACAGGCTGTGCAAGGTAAACACGCCACCGAAAGAGTGGCCGACCAGGATGTCTAGTTGGCCGGTGGGGTAGCGTTTTTCCATCTGTATCTGCCACTCCCGTTCGACAAAATTCAGGAAGGCATCCGCCTTGCCGGTATCCCTGAAATAGGGGTCGGCGCGCGGCACGTAGTCACGGTTGCGATTCACGTTGGTCACGGCGGTGACGATCATGCGCGGGTACACATCGTTGTCTGCCATAAAGTCCAGGTAAGCGGCCACCAGCTCGAAGTTCCATTCCCCGTCCAGCACGTAGACCACTGGGTAACGCCGGGCCGGGTCGAACCCCGGCGGGGTTCTCACCAGCAGGGTGCGCGTTTCTCCCAGCGCTTCCGAGCTGAGGGTGAAGCGCTCGCTGCGCGCTGCTGCGTCATCGGTGTTGGCGAGCGCAGCAGCGGGCAGCCACAGGGACAGCAGCGCCAGCAGGCAGCCTGATCGGCTCACAGCTGTGAGATCACGATTTTGCCGCGGGCACGGCCGGATTCTGAATGGCGCATCGCCTCGGCGGTTTCCGCCAGCGGATAGACCTTGTCGATCACGGTACGCACCTTGCCCTCGGCCATCAGTTCCGCCAGCGCCACCATGTCCTCGTGCGTCATCTGCGCAGTGAAGGTCTTCATTTCCTGGTCTACAAAGAGGTTAACCAGCGAGGTGGTGATGACGCTGTAGAACGGCGCCAGCCAGTCGCCCTTGGCGCCGCCTACGACTACCAGGCGCCCCTCCGGCGCCAGCACGCTGCGATTTGCCAGTGCACCGTGATTGCCGACCATGTCGACGATCAGGTCAAAGGTCTGGCCGCTCTCGGTGTAGTTTTCTTCCTTGTAGTTGAACACCTGGTCCGCGCCGATCGACTTCACCATGTCCACGTTGCGGCCACTGCACACGCCGCTGACGTGGGCGCCCATGGCCTTGGCAATCTGCACTGCGTAGGTGCCCACCCCGCCGGACGCACCGTTGATCAGCACCCGCTGGCCGGGTTGCAGCTGGCCGTGATCGCGCAGCGCCTGCAGGGCGGTGATGGCGGCGATTGGTACACCGGCGGCCTCTTCGAAACTGACGTTGTCTGGCTTGATCGCCAGGGCCCGGTCCTCACTGCGTACCACGTACTCGCCGAAGGCGCCCCAGGCACCGCCGAAAATCTCGTCGCCCACTTGGTAACGGGTCACGTCGGGGCCGACCGCGACCACGGTGCCGGCGAAGTCCACGCCCGCCCGGTAGTCATCCGGCGCGCCGGTGCCGGCGAACAGCCGCAGGATGTATGGCGAGCCGCGCATGTAGTGCCAGTCCAGCGGGTTGACGCCGGCGGCGGCCACCTTGATCAGCAACTCGTCGGCTTCCGGGCTGGGTTTGTCGACCGTGGTGTACTCGAGCACATCCGGTGAGCCGTAGCAGCGGTAGATCACTGCGGACATGGTGTCACCGCCGCTGGTGGCGACCGGGTCCGTGGGGCAATCGGAGGTTCTGGAAATAACGAATGCCAGGGCAACAACGGCAATGACCAGCAGTGCCAGTCCTGACAGGAGGATACGACGAATCACGGGCGACCCCTAATAGCTGTCTATCGAGCGTCCAGACTATGCGAAGTCGCCTTGCATTTCACGGCGTTCTGCCGCGCATGGGCTGCGTTCTATCTCAGCAGTTTTTAGCCCCGGCGCGAGCCGTTCACCCCTCAGGCGCCAAAATCCCGCGCTGCCTTGAGCAACTGGCGGCAGGTAACCTGGCCAATCAGGCGGCCGTCTTCCACCACCGGGCGCCGGCGCTTTTTCTTCAGCAGCATGTCCTGGGCGACGTCGGTAATGTCCTCGTGGGGGTTGGCGACAATCAGGTTGTCGCTGGCCATGTAATCCTTCACCTGGCCAATACCACCCTCGTTGTAGCTGGTGCTCAACATCGCCCGCAGGCAGTCGAGTTCCGACAGTATTCCCACCAGCCGGTTGGCGTCGTCCACCACGCACAGGCCGGAAATCTTGTTGTCGATGATGAGTTTGATGGCCTCGCCCATGGTGGCTTCGGCGCGTACCGTCACCGGGTGGGTGAGCATGTAGTTCTTGAGTTGCACTGACCGCAGCATAGCGTCCTCCGGCTCCAGGGAGCAGTTGCTTAAAGTATAGTTCGCAGCATATCCATCAATGGCCCTGGCAGGATGCCCAGGTACAGCATCGCCAGCACCAGTCCATAACAGGTCAGTCGGGCCGCCCAGCCGGGCTGCTCGACGTGCGCGGGATGCGCCTCTCCGGCCAGGGTCATCCGGTAGATCACGCGCAGGTAGTAGAACACCCCGATGGCACTGCCAATCACCAGCAGTGCCAGCAGCCCCCACAGCGAGCCGGCAACGCCCGCGGAAAACAGGTAGAACTTGCCGATGAAGCCCGCCGTCAGCGGTATCCCTGCCAGTGACAGCAGCGCCACGGTAAACAGCAGCGACAGGCCGGGCTGACGCCAGAACAGGCCGTTCATGTCATCGAGGCTGTCCAGTTCAATGGCGCCGCTGGCGCGCGACAGCAGGCCCAGCAGGGTAAACGCCGCCAGGTTGGTCACGGTATAGGCTACCAGGTAATAGATGGCCGCTTCCTTGGCCAGATCCGGGTTCGGGGCCAGGCCACAGGCCACCAGCACAATCAGCAGGTAGCCCATATGCGCGATGGAAGAGTAGGCCAGCATTCGCTTGATGTTGTCCTGCAACAGCGCCAGCAGGTTGCCGACCAGCATCGAAGCGCCCGCCACCAGGGCCACTAGGGTCAGCAGCCCCGGTAAGTCGTAGAGGCCGGAGGCCATCCACCAGCGCAGCAGTGCGGCGAAAATCGCGCCCTTCGATACTGCCGCCAGGAAGCCGGCGATGGGCGCCGGTGCGCCCTGGTAGACGTCGGGCGTCCACATGTGGAAAGGCACCGCGCTGAGCTTGTAGCCCAGGCCGGCAACGATCATGGCCGCGGCGGCCAGCAGCACCGGGCTGTCTTCGCTGGCCAGTGCCCGCCCGATGCCCGGGTAGTCAAGCGTACCTACCGCGGCGTACAGCAGCGCAAAGCCGAACAGGAAGGTGGCCGAGGCCGCCGCCGACAGCACCAGGTACTTGATGGCGGCTTCCAGCGGCAGCTCGAGTCTGTCGGGGTAGCCGATCAGCGCGTACAGCGACACACCCAGCAACTCCATGCCCAGCAACAGCGAGGCAAAGTGGTTGGCGTAGGCGAGGGTGGAAGCGCCGAGTGTCGACAACAGCAACAGCAGGAAGAACTCCTCGTTCTGGCCCACCCGTTGGGCGAGGTACTCCCGCGCCACGATCACCGTGACCAGGCCACAGCTGGTAAACAGCGCGCTGAAGAACAGCGCGTAGCCATCGGCCAGCAGCAGCGGTGTCACTGCCTGGGGAATGGCCTGGCGCGCACCCAGGCAGGACAGGGCTGCTGCGGCGAGCACCAGCACCGTGGTAATCCACGCCAGCCCGGTATCGCGGCGGGCGGAGACCACCAGCATCAGCAGGACTGCGCCGCCGCTCAGCACCAGCAGCGGTGCGATAGACCACCAGTTCACGCCGCTCACGGCGCCGCTCCCGGTAACAGGCTGTCGACGGCGGGCTGGGTGAGTTCAAGCAGGGGTTGCGGATTGACCCCCAGCCAGATCAGCAGCGCCACCATGAGCAGCATGGTGGCCAGTTCCCGACGGCCGTAGTCCGGCACCGTGCGCTCCAGGTCGCCGGGCCCCTGGAAGCTTCGCTGTAGCATGATGAGGCTGTACACCGCACCGGTCACCAGCCCGACTGCGGCAATAACCGCCATGCGCGGCGCGACCTGGAACAGGCCCAGCAATACCAGGAACTCGGCCACGAAATTGCCAAGCCCCGGCAGCCCGAGGGAGGCCATGGTGAAGAACAGGGCGCAGGCGCCCATGCGCGGCGCATTGAGCCATAGCCCACCCATGCGGCTCATATCGCGAGTGTGCATGCGCTGCTGCAGGGAGCCGGCAATCATGAACAGGGCGGCGGTGCTGAGGCCGTGGGCCACCATCTGTACGATGGCACCCTGCACCGCCAGGCTGTTCCAGGCATACAGGCCCAGCAGCACGAATCCCATGTGGCTGACGCTGGAGTAGGCTACCAGCCGTTTGAAATCGCTCTGGGCGAAGGCCAGTACCGCGCCGTAGATGATTCCCGCGGCTCCCAGGGCCATGGCCACCGGCGCAAACTCGGCGGCGGCGTCAGGGAACAGGGGAATGGCAAAGCGCAGCAAGCCGTAGGCGCCGGTTTTCAGCAGTATGCCCGCCAGCAGTACGCTGCCGGCCGTGGGTGCCTGTGTATGGGCGTCGGGCAGCCAGGTGTGGAAGGGGAAGCCCGGCAGCTTGACGGTAAAGGCCAGGAAGAAGCCGAGCATGACCCAGAAGGCCAGCGCCGGGTCCAGCCGGTTGTCCAGCAGGTCGAAGTAGGAAAAGCTGAAGCTTCCGGTCTGCAGGGCGTGCTGGTAGGCCAGCACCACGATCGACACCAGCATCAACAGGCCCGAGGCCTGGGTAAAGATGAAGAACTTCATGGAGGCGTAGGAGCGTGCTTCGTGACCCCAGATGGCGATCAGCAGGTACATGGGCACCAGCATCACCTCGTAGAACACGAAGAACAGGAACAGGTCCAGGGCCATGAATACGCCCACCACGCCGGTCAGGCTCCACAGCAGGTTGGCCTGGAAGAAACCGGTACGCTGGTCGATCTCGGACCAGGATGCGCTCAACGCAATCAGTCCCAGCAGCAGGGTCAGCGCTACCAGGGTCAGGCTGAGCCCGTCCATGGCCAGTTCAAAGTGAATACCGAAGCGCGGCATCCAGTCGAACCGGGTGTGGGCCAGCCAGGTATCCGGTTGCGAGGCCGCCGGCAGCAGGCTGAACTGCTCTACCGGTAAACGTGCCACGGCGACCACCAGGTAGAGCAGCGCAAAGCTGACCACAGCGAGTGCCACCCAGCGGGGCGCCTGCGGGTTCCAGCGTTCGCTGGCCCAGGCCAGGCCACCGCCGAGGAACAGGATAAGCAGCAGGTAGATCATCCGCCCGCGGCCCTCCACACCACTCCCAGCAGCACGATAACGCCGGCCGCCATCACCGTGGCGTACTGCCGCAGGCGACCGCTCTGGCTGCGGCTCAGTTGCTGGTGGCAGAACTGGCACAGTGCCACCACGGCGCCGTAGAGCCGATCCACCGGCTCGGACTTCAGCAGCACGGTCAGCCCCACGAAGGGTTTCACCCACAGCCAGTCATAGAGCCCGTCGACTCGCCAGCCCGCATGCCAGAACCGGAACAGGGTCTGTCCCGGGGCGGATTCGACCAGGCCGCTGGCATCCCACTGGCGGCCGAGGAACAGGACGTAGGCCATCGCCACGCCCAGCAGCGGCAGGCCGATAGACACCGCTTCCACCCACAGCGCAGGGTGAGCTTCGGCTGCAGTGGGGAACACGCTCGCCACCGGAATGCCGAGCCAGCCGCCGGCCAGGGAGAACACGCACAACACCGACAGGGGCATGGCCATCGCCGGACCCGGCTGTCGGTCGGGCAGGGTGTCGGCGCGGCCGAAGAACACCACGAATACCAACCGGAAGCTGTACAGCGCCGTGAGGAAGGCGCCGAGCACTGCGCCGGCCCACAGCCAGGGGCCGATCCCCGGTGCTTCAAAGGCCGCCAGCACGATCAGGTCCTTGCTGAAAAAGCCGGAGGTCAGCGGCAGCGCCGACAGGGCGGCGGCGCCGATCAGGAAACTCAGGAACACCAGCGGTAGGCGACTGCGCAGGCCGCCCATCTTGCGAATATCGTGCTCGTGGTGCAGGCAGTGAATGATGGCGCCGGCGGCCAGGAACAGCAGCGCCTTGAAGAAGGCGTGGGTCATCAGGTGGAAGATGCTGGCGCTCCAGGCGCCGACCCCGAGACCGAGGAACATGTAGCCGATCTGGCTGATGGTGGACCAGGCCAGGATGCGCTTGATGTCGTTCTGGCACAGCGCGGTAAAGGCCGCCAGCAGCAGGGTGAGCAGGCCGATGATGGCCACTGCAGCCAGCGTCGGCGGCGCCAGCAGAAACAGTTCGTGGGTGCGGGCGATCAGGTAGACACCGGCGGTGACCATGGTGGCGGCATGGATCAGGGCGCTGACCGGGGTGGGGCCGGCCATAGCGTCCGGCAACCAGGTATGCAGCGGCAGCTGTGCGGACTTGCCCACTGCGCCGCCCAGCAGCAGGGCCGTGGCGAGTACCGCGGTGGGGTCACCTACCTCCCATTGGGCGGTGGCAGCGCTGCCCAGGGCCTGGATATCAAGCGTGCCGAACTCCCGGAACAGCAGGAACAGTCCCAGCGCCATGGCGGCGTCGCCCACCCGGGTTACCACGAAGGCCTTGCGCGCCGCGGCACCGTTGGCGGCATCGAAATGCCAGAAGCCCACCAGCAGGTAGGAACAGGCGCCCACGCCCTCCCAGCCCAGGAACAACAGCAACAGGTTGTCGGCCATCACCAGCGTCAGCATGGCCGTGACGAACAGGTTCAGGTAGGCGAAATAGCGTGCGTAACTCGCATCCCCGGACATGAATTCCGCGGAATAGAGATGAATAAGGAAGCCGACCCCGGTAATCACCGACAGCATTACCAGGGTGAGCCCGTCGATATAGAAGCTGACTCCGGCGGACAGCTCGCCCACCGCGATCCAGGTCCACAGAGTCTGCTGCAGCGGCGCGCCCTGCCAGCTGAGGATGGTTAACAGCACGCACACGCCGGCGGCGGCGACCGATCCTACTCCCAGCGCGGCGACGCTGCGCGGCCCCCACCACTGGCTGCCGAATATCAACAGGGTGGCGCTGGCCAGGGGCAGGGCGGGTATAAGCCAGAGCAGGTCGGTCATCTCAGCCTCGCAGCCTTGTCGCGGCGTCGATATCGAGGGTGTGGAAGCGCCGCTGGATCTGCAGCACCAGGCCCAGCCCCACCGACACCTCCGCCGCGGTTACCGTCAGTACCAGCATGAAGACCACCTGGCCGTCGGGCTGGCCCCAGTGGGCGCCGGCGGCGACGAAGGCCAGCGCCGCCGAGTTCAGCATCACTTCCAGCGACATCAGCACGAACAGGATGTTGCGCCTGACCATGAGGCCGGTGAGCCCGAGAGCAAACAGCAGGGACGCCAGCCCCAGCACGTGTTCCAGTGGCACCTGCAGGCCGTCCACTAGCGTGGGCTCCCATGCCGTGAGTTCGTGAGCAGGTTCACTGGTGCTTCACTCCGCGGTCCCTGGCCAGGAAGCTGCGGCCCACGTGGTAGGCGCCCACCAGGCCGGCCAGCAGCAGCATGGACGCCAGTTCCACTGCCAGTACATAGGGCCCGAACAGGGTGAGGCCCACAGCCTTGGGCTCCACTGCCACACCGGTGGTGGTGCCGCTGAGGCCGTTCTCCAGAATCAGCAGCTCGGCCAGCAGCGCTGCGGCGAAGATGCCCGGCAGAATCCAGCTGCGCGGCTTCAGCCACTCGCGCTCGCGGATCTGGCCGGTCTCGCCCAGGTTCAGCATCATGATGACAAACACGAACAGCACCATGATGGCGCCGGCATAGATGACGATTTCCAGGGCCGCCGCAAAGGGCGCTCCGATAATGAAGAAGATCACCGCCACCGACAGCAGCGACATGATCAGGTAGATCAGCGCGTGGGCGGCATTGGTTCGGCTCAGCGCCATGGCGGTAGATAGCAGGGCGACCGCCGCTGCCACGTAGAACAGGCCGAGGATCATGGCAGCAGGCTCCTTACGTCTACCGGCGCTTCCTCGTTGAGGGCCTCGCCCTTGTCCTTGCCGAAAATCTTGAGTCCGGACACGCGGTAGAAGTTGTAGTCGTGGTACTTGCCGGTACCGTCGATCAGCAGGTGCTCCTTTTCGTAGACCATGCTCTGGCGGTCGTACTCACACATCTCGAAATCCGGGGTGAGCTGGATGGCCGCGGTGGGGCAGGCCTCCTCGCACATGCCGCACATGATGCAGCGGGAAAAATTGATGCGGAAAAACTCCGGGTACCAGCGCCCGTCCTCGCGCACGCCCTGCTGCAGCGCGATGCAGTCCACCGGGCAGGCCACTGCGCACAGATTGCAGGCCACGCAGCGCTCGTCCCCGTCGGGGTCGCGAGTCAGCACAATGCGGCCGCGGTAGCGCGGCGCCAGGTAGGGCTTCTCCTCCGGGTATTCCACGGTCTCGGCACGGGTGAAGGTGTGGTGCAGCACCGTACCCAGGGTGCGCAGCTGGCTGATCAGGGAACGCAGCATCTTCAGCCCTCCATCCACAGCGCTACGGCGCCGGTCACTGCGAGATTGACCAGGGTGAGCGGCAGCATGACTTTCCAGCCCAGCGACATCAGCTGGTCGTAGCGCGGCCGCGGGATTGCGGCTCGCAGCAGAATAAAGAACAGGATCACAAGGCCGGTCTTCAGCAGGAACCAGGCCAGCGGCGGCAGGAAAGCAGGCCCGAGCCAGCCGCCGAAGAACAGGGTGGTAATCATGCAGGCGATGAGAATCAGGCCCAGGTATTCACCCAGCATGAACATGGCGAACTTCATGCCGCCGTACTCGGTGTGGAAGCCGGCGGTCAGCTCATGCTCGGCCTCCGGCAGGTCGAAGGGCAGCCGGTGACTTTCGGCGATACCGGCAATCAGGAACACGTACAGCCCGAGGAACTGGTGCACGCAGAACCACATGCCCTCCTGGGCACGGACGATGGCCTGCAGGCTGAAGCTGCCACTCAGCATGACGACACCGATCAGTGACAGTCCCATGAACACTTCGTAGCTGATCATCTGCGCCGCCGAGCGCAGCCCGCCCAGCAGGGCGTACTTGTTGTTCGAGGCAAGGCCTCCCAGCAGCACGCTGTACACCGCCAGCGACGTCATGCCCAGGAAGAACAGCAGGCCGATGTTCACATCCAGCAGGTGCAGCTCGGGGGAGAAGGGCACCACGGCAAATCCCACCAGCATGGCGATGACGATGGCTGTTGGTGCAAACACAAACACCACGCGATCGGCGAAGGGCGGCACCCAGTCGTCCTTGGTCAGCAGCTTGAGCATGTCCGCCAGCACCTGCAGCACGCCGAAGGGCCCCAGCCGGTTGGGGCCGTAGCGGTCCTGCCAGATTCCCAGCAGGCGGCGCTCGAACCAGGTCAGGCCCGCGGCCAGCCCCACCGCACCCAG
This sequence comes from Halieaceae bacterium, assembly GCA_036351375.1. Taxonomy (GTDB): domain Bacteria; phylum Pseudomonadota; class Gammaproteobacteria; order Pseudomonadales; family Halieaceae; genus JANQIO01. Next base: position 7,407 of record JAZBOY010000186.1, on the reverse strand, counting down.
CAGCAGTGCCAGGCCAAACAGCAGCGTGCTCATCTCGCTCATGCGCTCGCCTCCCGGTCGCTGCCGATCAGTTCCGGGCTGCGTCGCCAGTTGGCAGCGACACCAATCCCGACCCACTGCCCGCTCTTCAGCGCCAGGGTTTCCGGATAGCCGGTGGAAAAGCCGGCGCTGCCGGGCGCCTGGCTGGGGTCAAGCCGTACTTCCAGGGCCGCGCCTGCCAATGCCGCACCATCACCTTCGTCGAGACCCAGCTGCGCCGCGTCCTCCGGGTGCAGGTACAGTGCTGCACGCCCGCTGAGTTCGGCAATGCCGCCGCTCAGGCGGCTCAGTTCATCACTGCCGAACAGGTGGTGCCGGGCCTGCAGCAGCCACTGCTGGTCGCGGCGGCTGAAGGCTTCCGGCAGCAGCGCCGCTGAGTCAGCTGGCAGTGACAGGCCGTCCAGCAATCGCTGCCCGGCACTGCCGCCGCGCAGGGCGCCGCCGATGTCGGACTGGAACTTGTGCAGCGACTGATTGGAATTCCAACCCGGCGACCAGACGTAGCTCAGCAGGGCGCCGGGGCTGTCTGTACGCGCCGAGCCCTCCATGGTGTAGGCCAGGGCGCTGTCGGCGTCGTCAGACTGGCGAGGCTCGTGTACGGATACATCAGCCCGCATGGCGGTGCGGCCGCTGTAGCGATGGGGCTGGCGGGGAATCTTCAGGCCACGGCTACGAAAGCCGTGGTCGGGTGCGGCGGTGGCAACCCCGGCCAGCACGGGGTCGTCGCCGGCCAGCGTGGCCGCAATATCGTCAAAGTGGCTGATTCCCGCCAGCGCATTGAAGCCTGTGGCGCGAGCCAGCTCGACGATCCAGCGCCAGCCCGGACGGCGCGCCTCGGCCGGCGGATGCACCGGGAAGGCGCGCTGGGCACGGCCCTCCTGGTTGACGTAGGTGGCCTCGGTTTCGGTAAAGGCGGCGGCGGGCAGCACCAGGTCACAGCGTGACAGGGTCTCGTTCTCCAGGCTGTCGATGCCGATCCAGGTGGGGATCTGGCGGCGCAGCTGATCCAGCTCATCCTCCCCCAGCCGGCGCACCAGGTCGTTCTCGAGAATGATCAGTACTTCGGCGCCGGACTCCGCCAGCGCCGCCAGGCTCGAATAATTATCGCGGCACAGCAGGGCCTGGCCGAGGCTGTTGCACTCGGGCGCGGTGAAACTGAGCATGGCCGGCTTGCCTTTGGCGACCAGGGCATCGGCAATGGCAGCTACACCGTCCAACAGTGCGGCCGACCCGGCGCCGGTACCGCTGACCACCAGCGGCCGCTGGGCGCTCAACAGGTCGTCGGCAATTCGTCGAGCGGCGCCGTCTGCTCCGTCGCCTTCGATGGCAGCGACGATATCCCTGGCCAGGCGCGCCTGGTCGTCCGCTGTCAGTCGATAATGGCCGGCAGCGATATCATCAAGATCGGTGCTGCCGGCGCACACCACATGCAGCGGGCTTCTGCGTTCCTGGGCCAGGTTGCGCACCGCGGCATCCTGCCAGGGCGAGAGCTTCAGTTCCGCGGCCATGGCGTAGGCTTCATTGCGCACCGACTGGCGCAGGGCAAGGGCGGTGCGCGCCGCAGTGTGGGTGAGGTCTTCACCCAATACCAGGATGGCATCGGCGGACTCGACATCCTTGAGACTGGGGTTGTGCGCCTGGCTGTTTACCAGGTGGCGCAGGGCGCGCTGCATCAGGGCGTGCTCGGCATCGTCCATGCCGCTGGCGAAATGCTCGGCGCCCACCAGGGTCTGCAGCAACAGGTTGGCCTCGACGCCAGCGCGGGGTGAACCGATGCCGGCGAGGCGCTTGCCTGCGCAAAGTTCCTTGAGCGCCTCGGCGCAGGCCGGGTCGGTGAGCGCCTGGTAACGGCCATCGACATCGCGGCGGGCAGGGAAATTGATGCGCTGCCCGGCGTTGACGTGATTGCCGCCGAAGCGGCCACGGTCACACAGGAAGTAGCCGTTGACCTCGGCATTGTAGCGATTGTGGATGCGCTTCAGGCGACCGTAGCGCTCGCCCGGCAGGGTGTTGCAACCGACCCCGCAGCCGGTGCAGACGGACGGTGCCGACTGCAGGTCCCACTTGCGGGTGTAGTCGTGCACCAGGGACTTGTCGGTAAATACCCCGGTGGGGCAGACCTCCACCAGGTTGCCGGCGAAGGGGCTCTCGAGGATCCCCTCCCGGTGGCGGCCAAAGTACACGTGGTCGTGGGCAGCGAGTGCCGCCAGGTCGGTGCCGCCGGCGTAGTCGCGGTAATAGCGGGTGCAGCGGTAGCAGGTAATGCAGCGGTTCATCTCGTGATGGATGAGCGGCCCCAGGTACTGGTTGCGGTAGGTCTTCTTGGTGCCGCGGTAGTGGCGGTCCCGGTGGCCGGTCATCACCGTCATGTCCTGCAGGTGACACTCGCCGCCTTCGGCGCAGACCGGGCAGTCATGGGGGTGGTCCACCATCAGTGATTCCACCACCGTGCGTCGGAATCCCGCGGCGCGATCACCGGACAGGTCGAAGATGGCGCCGTCGGTGATCGGGGTCATACAGGCCATGACGATGCGGCCGCGAGTGTCCTCCTCATTCTGGTACTGCACCACTGCGCACTGCCGGCAGGCGCCGATGGAGCCCATGGCCGGGTGCCAGCAGAAATAGGGCAGGTCGAGGCCCTGCTCGAGACAGGTCTCCAGCAGGTTGTCGCCCGCCTTCACTTCGTATTCCTGGCCGTCGACCTTGATTACCGGCATGTCAGTGGGCTCCTCGGTAGGGGCAGGCGCCGCCATCGATATGGCGCTGGAAGTCGTCGCGGAAATATTTCAGCGCCGACTGCAGCGGCTCCATGGCGCCCGGCGCCAACGCGCAATGGGTGTTGCCGATAGCGCCGATGTAGCTGACATGCTGTTCCAGGGTGTCCATGTCTTCGGGTTTGCCGCGACCCTGCTCGATATCGTCCAGCACCTGGGCGTTCCATGGCAGGCCGTCGCGGCAGGGCGTACAGAACCCGCAGGATTCCTGGGCGAAAAACTCGATCAGGTTCTTCACAAAACCCACCGGGCAGGTCCGGTCGTCCAGTACGATCATCGTGCCGGTGCCCATGCGACTGCCGGCCTTGCCGATGGACTCGTACTCCATGGGCAGGTCCAGGTGCTCTTCGACCAGGAAGTCGGTGGAGCCGCCGCCGGGCAGGAAACCACGCAGCTGGTAGCCCTCTTCCATGCCACCGGCCCTGTCTTCGAGAATTTGACGGATGGTGGTGCCCATGGGCATTTCCCAGCAGCCCGGGTGCCGGACCCGGCCGCTGACGCCGAACAGCTTGGTACCGGCATCTTCGCCCAGGCCCAGGCTGCCGAACCATTCGGGCCCGCGCTCGATGATGTGGGGGATGTTGCAGAGGGTTTCGACGTTGTTGACGATGGTGGGTCGGCCCCACAGCCCCGACACCTGGGGGAACGGCGGCTTGGCTCGTGGGTTGGCGCGCTTGCCCTCCAGCGAGCTGATCAACGCAGTCTCTTCGCCGCAGATGTAACGCCCGGCGCTGGCGTGCACGTGCATTTCAAGGTGGTAGCCGCTGCCGAGAATATCCTGGCCCAGGTAGTTTTTTGCCTTCGCCTCTGCGATGGCTTCCCGCAGCAGCTGCGCCGCCTTCAGGTACTCGGCGCGGATGAAGATGTAGGCCACGTCCGCACCGATGGTGTAGGCCGCCAGGATCATGCCCTCGATCAGCTGGTGCGGGTCGCACTCCAGCAGCAGCCTATCCTTGAAGGTGCCGGGCTCCATCTCGTCGGCGTTGCAGATCAGGTACTTGTGGCCGGGGCTGACATTGTCCATCGGCACGAAGCTCCACTTCATGCCGGTGGGGAAGCCGGCACCGCCGCGACCCCGCAGCTTGGAATCCTTCACCACCTGCAGGCAGTCGGCCGGGGACAGCTCGGCCATGGCCCGGCGCAGGCCCTGGTAGCCGCCGTTGGCCTCGTAGGCGGCAAGGTCAGTGGGTGACAGGTCCGGTCGCACATTGCGGGTCAGGGGCAGCTCGCTCATCCGGGTGTCGCCCCCTCAGCGTGCTCGAGGATTGCGGGGATGCGCTCGACGGTCACATCTTCAAACTTGTTATCGCCCACCATCATCACCGGCGCCTTGTCGCAGGCGCCCAAGCAGGTGATCGGCAGCAGGGTAAAGCGGCCGTCCGCCGTGGTCTCGCCCGGTTCGATGCCGAGCTGCGCGCTGACGGCGCTGCGAATGCCCTCGCAGTCCTTGATCCAGCAGCTCACGCTGTTGCATACCAGGATGACGTTTTCTCCCACCGGCTGGCGGAAAATCAGGTTGTAGAAGGTGGCGATGCCCTCTAGCTCCGCGGCGGGCATTTCCAGGTAGGCCGCGAGTGCCTCCAGGCTGTCATCGGATACCCAGCGGCGATGGGCCTGGATGATCTTCAGCGCATCGATCGCCACTGCCGCGCGATAGGGCGCGTGGGCGATCTCGGCATCAATTTCCCTGAGCTCCGCGTCACTCAGGTGCAGGGCGGCGGCGCTCACGCTGTGCAACTGTTCGCTCATCGATCCACGTCCGCCATAACGAAATCGATACTGGCGATGATCGCGATCAGGTCCGGGATCATCAGCCCCCGGGACAGCAATGGAATCTGCTGCAGCACCGCAAATGAGGGGGTGCGAATACGGGTGCGGTAGCTGGTGGTGCCGCCATCGCTCACCAGGTGGTAACTGTTCAGCCCCTTGGTGGCCTCGATCGGGAAGCAGGCCTCGCCGCGCGGCACGACCGGCCCCCAGCTCACGTTCAGGAAGTGGTGAATGAGGGTCTCGATATCCTCAAGCATGCGCTCCCGGGGTGGCGGTGTGGTGAGCTTGTGCTCAGACTTGTACGGGCCTTCCGGCATGTTGTCGATGCACTGGCGAATAATCGACAGGCTTTGGCGAATCTCGTCGATGCGCACCCGGGCGCGGTCGTAGCAGTCGCCGTTGTGATAGACCGGCACCTCGAAGTCGAACTGGTCGTAGCCGCCGTAGGGGCGGTCGCGGCGCAGGTCGAAATCGACGCCGGTGGCACGCAGGTTGGGCCCGGTGATGCCCCAGTCGATGGCCTCCTCCTTCAGGCAGCGGCCGACTCCTACAGTGCGCTGCTTGAGAATGGAGTTCTGCATGGCCATCTTTTCATAGTGGTCGAGGCGGGCCGGCATGGCGTCGATAAACTCGCGCAGCATCTTCTCCCAGCCTTCCGGCAGGTCCTGGGCCACACCGCCGATGCGGAACCAGGCCGGGTGCATGCGGCCCCCGGTGATGGCCTCGACAATACCGAACAGGCGCTCGCGGTCGGCAAACATGTAGAACACCGGCGACATCTGGCCGACGTCCTGGGCGAAGGTGCCGTAGAACACCAGGTGGCTGGAAATGCGGAACAGCTCGGCCAGCATGATGCGGATGACCCGGGCCCGCGGCGGCACGCTGATGCCGGCCAGGGTTTCCACGGATTGCAGGTAGGCGAGGTTGTTCATCACCCCGCCCAGGTAGTCGATGCGATCGGTGTAGGGGATGTAGGAGTGCCAGGTCTGGCGCTCGCCCATCTTTTCCGCCCCCCTGTGGTGGTAGCCGATGTCGGGAACCGCATCGACCACCACCTCGCCATCGAGCTGCAGGGCGATGCGGAATACCCCGTGCACGCTGGGATGGTTGGGGCCGAGGTTGAGGAACATGAACTCGGTGTCCTCAGTCGCTCGCTCCATGCCCCACTCTTCAGGGCGGAACAGCAGCGCCTCCTGTTCGCGATCCTGCTGGTCGGCGTCGAGGCTGTAGGGCTCCATTTCGGTGGCGCGCGCCGGGTGCTCCTTGCGCAGGGCGTGACCTTCCCAGGTGGGGGGCAGCAGAATGCGCCGCAGGTGGGGGTGGCCCGAGAAGCGGATGCCGAACATGTCCCAGGTCTCGCGCTCGTACCAGTTGGCGTTGGGCCAGATGTCGATAACGCTGGGCACTTCCGCCGGTTCGATGACCGCAACCTTGATGCGCAACTGGGCAAAGGGGTCCAGGCTCAGCAGGTGATACACCACCGTAAAGTCGGCATCCGGCTGGCCCTGGCGGTGTTCGCGCAGGCGCTCGTCGATCCCGAACAGGTCGTAGAGCATCGGGTAATCGGCTTTGAGTTCGCGCAGTACGCTGTGCAGTTCGCCAGCGTCGACCCAGTAGGTGGGAGTGCCGTCCGGGCAGTCCTGGCGCACGAAGCGGTCCGCGCCAAAGCGCGCCTTTGTGGCGTCTTCAGCTGTGCCTGCGCTGTCATTCAAGCCTGCGCCAAGCATACGGGCCTCGCTACGTATTACTGCGAAAAGTTGGTCGGTACTCCCCTAGATGTGATCCGGGCTCCTTAGCTCTTTCTGCTGGCTTCGCTCCTCGCGGAGGCGATCGCGATGGCTGGGCAGGTCGGGTTTGATGACGCTCTGGTCACCGACCACCCAGCTCAGGGGCCGCCTCTCTTGTTTGACTGCGTCCTGCAGCATCACCAGGCCCTGCATCAGGGCCTCGGGACGCGGCGGACAACCGGGGACGTAGACGTCCACGGGAATGAACTTGTCGACGCCCTGCACCACGCTGTAGATGTCGTACATGCCGCCGGAGTTGGCGCAAGAACCCATGGAGATAATCCAGCGCGGTTCCAACAGCTGGTCGTACAGGTGCTGCACCACCGGCGCCATCTTGCGGAAGCAGGTGCCGGAGATCACCATCAGGTCGGCCTGGCGCGGCGTGGCGCGAATCACTTCCGAGCCGAAGCGGGCAATATCGTGGCGGCTGGTAAAGGAAGTGGCCATCTCCACATAGCAACAGGACAGGCCGAAGTTGAAGGGCCACAGGGAGTGGGCGCGGCCCCAGGCTACCAGGTCTTCCAGCTTGGCAAACATGACGTTGCGTTTGACGTACTGCTCGATGTCGGCACTGCCCGGGCGGGCGGCGCTGCCGGGACTCGCGGCGATGACATCTTCCGGGCGGCTGAGGCTCCACTCCATCAGGGGGTCTCCTCGATCGGCGCAACGCCCTCCAGCCCTAGCCGGGTCTTCTGTCCCCAGTCCAGCGCGCCGGAGCGCCACTCATAGACCAGGGCTACCGCCAGAATCACAATGAATACCATGATCGCCGCGTAGCCTTCCCAGCCGAGTTCGAAGAAGGCAATCGCCCAGGCGAAGATGAATACGGTCTCCAGGTCGAAGATCACGAAGAAGATCGCGATCAGGTAAAACTCCACGGATAGCTGGACCTGGGAAGAGCCCACCGAGATCACGCCGGATTCGAAGGGCATATTGGTGGCCTTGTTGGCACGGCGTTGCCCCAGCAGCCAGGACAGTCCCAGCATGGTGGCTACCAGCAGCACCACGGCCGCGAAGTAGACGATAAAGGGCAAGAG
>JAZBOY010000185.1:0-2372 GCA_036351375.1 Halieaceae bacterium | reverse complement strand
GAGGGAAGCTGCTCCTAGTACGAGAGGACCGGAGTGGACGTACCCCTGGTGTTCCGGTTGTCACGCCAGTGGCATTGCCGGGTAGCTATGTTCGGACAGGATAACCGCTGAAAGCATCTAAGCGGGAAGCCCCTCCCAAGATTAGGTCTCACTGGACCCTTGAGGTCCCTGAAGGGCCGTCGAAGACTACGACGTTGATAGGCTGGGTGTGGAAGTGCAGCAATGTATGAAGCTAACCAGTACTAATTGCCCGTGAGGCTTGACCATATAACACCCAAAGGCTTTGGGTGTCAGTGAAAGGCTGCAACCTGATGCGCCTAGCGATCAAACCAAATGCTTGTTCAGCGCGAATGCGTTGAACCACCAGTTTGTCTGGCGGCCATAGAGCACTGGAACCACCTGATCCCATCCCGAACTCAGAAGTGAAACGGTGCATCGCCGATGGTAGTGTGGGGTCTCCCCATGTGAGAGTAGGTCACCGCCAGGCTTTATTCCGAAACCCCAGGTCCACAAGGACCTGGGGTTTCTTTTTGCCCGCGATTTTTCTGCTGATGGGGCGAAATTGTTCGCTTGGTCAGAGCCTGGGCTATGAAATAATGCCGGAACCGCACCGGCTATCGGCTGCCTAACCCACAACATACGCCAAACCCTGTCCATCCCATGATCGCCGCACTGAAAAGCCTGTTTGCCCCGCCAGACCAAGCGGATAGCGAGAACGCGCTGCGCATGGCGGGAGCCTTACTGCTGCTCGAGGTTGCTGCTGCCGACTTCGAGTTCGGCAAGATGGAGCGCGGGATGCTGCAGCAACGTCTGGGTAAGAAGTTCGACATCGCCGGCGGTGAGCTCGACCGACTGGTGGATGACGCCATGCGTGAGCATGACCTGACGGTCTCGCTGCACGAGCAGGTCGATTTGCTCAACGCGCATTACGATGCAGCGCAGAAGCGGGGTTTGATCCAGGATCTTTGGGCGATGGCCTACGCGGATGGTGAAATCCACCACTACGAGGAAGCGGCGATCCGGCGCCTCGCAGACCTACTGTACGTGCCCCATCGGGATTTCATCCAGACCAAACACGAGGTGACCGGCCTGTCATGATGCGCGTGGTGCGCTGGGGGCTGGGCGCGGCGACGCTCGGGGCGGCATTGCTGGTTGGCCTGGTAGGCTGGAATGTCTGGACCTACCACCGGCTCACGGGCGAGCAGTGGGTCGCCGATCTGAGTTTTGAGCGCATCGGACCTGGGCAGTTCGTGGCGGTGCTGCGTTCTCCGGGTGGCGAGTCAAGGCGATTCGCGCTGCAGGGAGATGACTGGCAACTGGACGCCCGTCTTATCACCTGGCAGCCCTGGATGCAGCTCATGGGCAATGACCCAATCTACCGGCTCGATCGTATCTGGGGGCGCTACCGGGACTTGGATCGGGCGCGTACGCTGCCTCCCAGTGTGTATGCGCTTACCGAAAACCCTGGGGTCGATCTGTGGTCGCTCGCCCGCGACGGTGGCGGATGGCTCCCGGGTGTCGATGCCGCATACGGCACGGCGGTTTACCTGCCGATGCAGGACAATGCCGACTATCGCGTCACGCTCGGCACCAAAGGCCTGGTGGTGCGCCCAGTAAATGACACCGCCAGGCTGGCTATCAGCACCTGGCATTGAGCAGAGTCATGTCCGCCGAGATTCACTACAGCCTCACTTTGGCCAACCCTGGCGCACACCTGTTTGCCGTGCGTCTGCACGTTCCCCGGCCTGACCCTGCCGGGCAACTTCTGACGCTGCCCGCCTGGATCCCGGGTAGCTATATGATCCGGGACTTTGCCCGCAATATCGTAGTCCTGACCTGTACGCATGGCGGATCTGCTATCGCCGTAGAAAAGCTGGATAAACAGACCTGGCGGCTGGCCCCGGTGGACGGTGCCGTTGAGATCGCCTACCAAGTCTATGCCTGGGATCTATCGGTGCGTGCCGCCTACCTGGACGAAACGCGCGCCTATTTCAATGGCACCAGCGTTTTCCTGCGGGTGGTAGGTCAGGAGGCGATGCCGCACCAGGTAAGCATCGGCCTACCGGGCGGACTGGCGTTTCGTGACTGGCGAGTCGCCACTACGCTGCCCGCCGTGCGGGTGGATGCGGCGGGAACCGGGCTCTACCAGGCGCCGAGCTACGACGCGCTGATCGATTATCCGGTCGAGATGGGGACTCAAACCTCCTTGATGTTTGCGGCTGCGGGCAAGCCCCATGAGATGGTCATTGCTGGCCAACATGACTGCGATCAAGTGCGACTTGGAGCTGATCTTGAGCGTATATGCGCGGAACACGCGGATATGTTCGGAGAGTTGCCTGTTGACCGCTATTTGTTCATGACCCTGGCCACTG
>JAZBOY010000184.1:0-6596 GCA_036351375.1 Halieaceae bacterium | reverse complement strand
GGCAGGTTGGTGGTGGCGTAGCCGCCAAAATAATCGTTCTCGCCCGCTTCCAGCTGGACCGTCAGTGAGCGTTCCTGGTCGGGGCGGAAGTGGCGCACGAGTATGGCGCCCGCGGAGGTGTTGCGCCCGAACAGCGTTCCCTGGGGCCCCTTGAGCACCTCTACCTGCTCCACATCCACCAGGGTGATGGCGGTGCTGTTGATGCGGCCGCGGTAGGTATCGTCCACGAAGAACCCAACGCTGGCCTCGCCGCCGATGCCAAAGCTGTTGGAGCTGATACCGCGAATGGCGAACAGCGGCGTGCTCACCCCCTGTTCCCAGCCGCTGAAGTTGGGGGTGGCGAGCACAATACTCTCCAGCCGCTGCAGGCGATTGGCCTTGAGGAACTCGCTGTCGAATACCGAGAGCGCCAGCGGGGTGTCCTTGAGCGAGGAGTCCCGGTGCTGGGCGCGAACCACCACTTCCTCCATCGAGCGTTCGGCCAGGGCCTGCGGACCGCTCAACAGGAGCAGGGTGGAGAGTAGAGCGACGAACCTGTCCACGAGGGCAATCCTTGTTCCTGAAAAAGCCCGAGTATAGATAGCGAAGTATGTGGTTTCCTAGGGCGCGACCCGGTTTTGTCAAAGCCCTCGCCGTATCGCTCCTGGCGCCTGCGGCCTAGCCCCTGCGAGCAGCAATCAGGATGTATTGCAGTATCTGGCGCCGGTGTGCCCAGCGGAGGAAGCGTGCGGTGACGGCGTATTTCAGGCGCGAACGCTTTGGCAGGTGGCTGGCATTCCGGCGGTATCGCGACCACCAGTGTGAGAAGCCAAGCATCACCGGTTCGCTGATGTCCATGGTCTGCACCTGCTCGAACCCCGCGTCCGCGAGCTGCTCGCGATAGCGCGGCAGGGTTACCAGGTTTTCCCTGGGGATGCGCGAGCAAGCCAGCATGGCGCGCAGCAGCAGTTCACCAACACCGCCTCGGTAAGATTCTGACAGTACAAAATCCGTGAGGCACAAGACTCCGCCCGCTGGCAGGCAGCGGGCGGCCCGCGTCAGGAAGTCGGTGCGGCGCGGAAAATGGTAGGCGCTGTCCAGGCAGAGTACGCGGTTGACCTGCCCCTGCTCGGGCCAGCGTGCCGGATCGTTTATGTTGCCCTGGTGCAGGGCATTAGAGTGCTTGCCGTAGCCGCGGCGCTTGAGCGACTCCCGCGCTCGATCAGTCTGGGTGTTCGACAGGTTCACTCCCTGCACCGAGGCGACCTTGAACTGCTCCAGCCATAACAGCAGCTGGTCGCCACATCCGAAGCCTGCATCGAATACATGGCAACGCTCGTCGAGGCCGGCCTCGGTGCCTAGCGCGAGCGCCAGCGCGCGGCAGGCATCGGAGTAGGTGCTGGCGGTATCCCACAGGCCGAGGTTGCCCCAGGATTGCGCGCCGTCATTGAGGGCGACTTCAGCGGTGTCGAAGAATTCAGTCCTCACCGGTCGCTGACCAGGGGATGCCTGCACCGAGCGAGCTGGCGACGCGCATGGCGGATTGCACGGCGGCATCCAGCAGGGGTACGCGATCGGTCATGTAGGCCCCGCACAGCCACAGGCGATTGGCGGTCTGCCGCTGCAGGGTCTGTAGTGCCAGCACCGCATCGCGACTCTCCCGCGTAACAACCGGCCGGGTGAAGCTGGCCCTGGCCAGTTCCCGCTCCGCTGGAATATCGATCACGGGGTGCCAGGTCTGGAACACGGGGGCCTGGTCGCGGAAGCGCGAAAATGCCCGCGTCATGTCTACGGATACCTGGGCGCGCTGGTGATCTGCGGGCAGGGTGTAGGCCACCGGCGAGCTGCGCCCGGGCCGGCCGGGCATGACTCTCTCGTCGGTGTGTATGCAGAGCTCGGAGGTCTCAAAGGGCACGCGCTCCAGCAGCGGTACGCGGTCTGGAAAGTCCTGCAGTATGGCGGCGGCCTGGTGAGCCTGGGCCGCCACGATAACGTGGTCAAAGTGCGCACCGCTTCCGTCCTGCAGTTCAAGCTGCAGGCCATCGCCGGTGGGCCGTACGGCTTGCACCGGCGCATTGGTCCGCAGCTGCGTACCTTCCAGTAGTCGCGGCACAATATTGTCCACGCCTCCCTCGGCGTACATCACACCAAAGTCGTGGATGCCACCTGCCAGGTAGTCGATCATGATGTCCGCCGGGTACCGCAGCACGCAGGCGTAGTCGCAGGTGCAGGTGACCGAGAGAATCGGCAGCAACGCACTGTCGATAAAATCCTGCGGCGTGGAGAGGCTCTCCAGGTAGTCCGCAAAGCTCATCTCCCTGAACCGGTCGCTGGCCCGCGCATCAGTTTTCACCCGACGGAAAAAGCGTCGGCTGGCCGACGCCAGGCGCCATGCCCTGCCGCTGAGCAGGCTGTCGGGCTTCAGGTAGGGCAGCCGGAAGTCACCGATGCGCAGCGTGCCGTAGTGCAGCAGGATGCGACCTGCCGAATCCGCGAACACGCCGGCGTGATCACTCTGGATCGCGCGAACGCCCAGCGCCTCATAGAGCGACAGCAGGTTGTTGTAGTAGCCGCGACAGAAGATGCGCAGCGGGATATCGATGCGCGTCGTGCTGCCGTGGCTTTCATAGTCCACGGCGTAGGCGCCCATGCCGGCCCTGGGCCCGGCTTCGAATAGCGTGACATCGGCCTCCTTGCGCAGCAGCCACGCGGCGGTCAGGCCGGCAATGCCGGAGCCGATAACTGCTATGCGCGGAGTATCAGACGGCATGGCAGGTGGCGGGCCGCCGGGAGGCTAGAGCGCGGCCTGGACTTCCTGGAACTGCCGGGCCAGCACTTCCATTCGTTCCACTGCATCCCGCCCGGGAGCCTGGTCGGCTTCCTTGAGCATGTCGTAGAGGTAGTCGAGCTGGTCTATCAGGGTAGGCAGCTGGTAGGTGCCTTCCGCGGTCACCAGCTTAGCCAGCGCCTTGTCGATCACGTCGGCGCGGGGATTCGCGGCATCCAGTCCCTCGCGTTCCTTCTCCAGGGCCGCGGCCAGGCGGCGGGCCGCATCCAGCAGTTCGACGATGCGTCGCTCCAGCGCTACCTGCTCGATCACCATGGCCTCGGTGACGCCGGTGTCAGCCACGCGTGGGTCCATTACCAGGGTCAGGGGCGTTTCACTGCGGGTATCGCCCACGCTCAGTCGCAGGGTGTAGACGCCCGGGCCAGCCAGCGGGCCGTCGTCGTAGCGGTCGGATGCGTCCTTGTCGTCAGCGTCCGGCGCCCGCCAGGCACCGCGCCAGGTCATGTCCCAGTGAAAGCGATTCAGGCCGGCCTGGGCGGTCAGCGTATCCTCCTCGATGAAGCGCATGCGATTCATCGCCATATCCTCCACTACCTCGGTCTTCGCTTTGGCTACTGTTTTGCTGCGGAAGGCGTTGACAAGATTCCCTTCGCTGTCCAGTACCTCGAGCCGCACAGAATCACCGGCGTCCTCCGGCAGGTAGTAGTCGATGATGGCAGACGGTGTCGGGTACTGGGGCACCGCGTCCTCATCCCGGCTGCGGAAGGATTGCCGGTAGCGAATGGTCTGCGCCGGCTCGAACAGCGTCAGGCTGTTAGGCGTTTCGGGCCAGGGTGCCTGCCGCAGGGTGGCGAGACTATCCAGTACCCAGAAGCCGCGGCCCATGGTGGACAGTACCAGGTCGCCCCGGTGCAGCTTGATATCGGTGACCGGTGTAACCGGCAGGTTCTGCTGGAATGACTGCCAGGACTCGCCGTCGTCGAAAGAAATATAGAGACCGTACTCGGTGCCGGCGTATAGCAGTCCCGGTCGCTCCGGGTCTTCCCGCACCACTCGCACCGGGTGGTCGGCGGGGATGCCGTTGCGACCGTCCGTCAGCAATCGCCAGCGCTTGCCGTAGTTCTCGGTCTTGTACACGTAGGGTTTCCAGTCGCCGAGCTGGTAACGCAGCACCGAGATGTAGGCCGAGGCGGCGTCGTGGGGTGAAGGTTCCACAGAGTCCACGCGCCCGCCTTTCGGCAGGCCGCGGGGTGTCACCTCATCCCAGTTCTCGCCGCCGTCGCGGGTCACGTGCACCGGCCCGTCATTGGCGCCGGTCCAGATCACGCCGCGCTGCACCGGTGACTCCCGCAGGGAGTACAGGGTGCTGTAGAACTCCTCACCAGTGATGTCGCGGGTGATGGGAGAGCCTGATATTACCTGCTTGTCGGCTTCGAAGGCGGTCAGGTCCGGGGAGATGGTGTCCCAGCTCAGGCCGTCGTCGGTGGTGCGGTGCACGTACTGGGAGCCGTGGTAGACCACGTCCGGGTCGTGCGGTGATACATGCACCGGCGAGACACGCTGGAAGCGGTAGCGCAGGTCGGCAGGATTATGGCCGTACATGTCTGCGGCGCCCACGTAGTAGCCGCGTTCGGTGCCGGTGCGTTTGTCGAACACCGTGAAGCGGCCCTTGCAGTTGGCGTACACGATGTTGTGGTTGCCGGGCTTCGGCACGGCCGGCCCGGTTTCGCAACCGCCGGTCTGGATCAGCCAGGCCTGCGGATGCTGTGCGCCCCAGGGTGCACGGCTGGGCACGGCGATGGTGGTCCAGTTGTCCTGCTGTCCGGCATACAGCCAGTAGGGATACTGATCGTCCACCTCCACCTGGTAGAGCTCTGCGGTGGGCTGGTTGAACTGGGTCGACCAGGTCTTGCCGCCGTTGTGGGTGACGTTGGCGCCGCCGTCATTGGCCTGGATAAACAGCTCCGGGTTTTCCGGATTGATCCACATATCGTGGTTGTCGCCGTGGGGCGAATCGATTTTGCTCCAACTCTTGCCGCCGTCCACCGACTTGAAATAGCGCGTCGCCATCACGTAGACGACATCGGCGTTGGTGGGGTCGACGTCAACGTTGGTGTAGTAGAACGGCCGGGTGCGAATACCGTTTTCGCTGGACACCTGCTCAAAGCTCTCGCCCTGGTCGGTGGAACGGTACAGTCCCCCTTCATCGCCCGGGGCTTCTACCAGCAGGTAGACCACGCTGGAGTCTGCAGGCGAAATCGCCAGGTCCATCTTGCCGATGAGGCCCTCTGGCAGCCCCTCGGTGATGCGCCGCCAGTTGGCGCCGCCGTCCACGGATTTGTATAGCCCGCCATCCTCATTCTTGCCGCCGCTGACGATCGTCCACGGCTTGCGCTCGGCGCGCCAGGCGGTGGCAAACACCACGTCCGGGTTACCCGGCAGCAACTCGACGTCCGAAAAGCCTACGGCCGCTGATTTGTAGAGCACGCGCTCCCAGTTCTGGCCGCCGTCGGTGGTCTTGTACACACCGCGTTCGGGATTGGGGTTGAAGGCCTGGCCGATGGCGGCCACCCACACCGTGTTGTTGCTGCGGGGGTCAATTTCCACAGCGCCGATATGACCGGTGTTGTCCAGCCCCACGTGTTCCCAGCTATCGCCGCCGTTCACCGATTTGTACACGCCCTTGCCAGCAATAATATTGCTGCGCAGGCCATCGGTACCGGTGCCGACGTAGAGGATATTCGGATCGTTCTGCGAGACTGCGATGTCGCCGATAGAGGGCGTCTTGAAATAACCGTCAGAAACGTTGCTCCAGCTTTCGCCGTAGTCGGTGGTCTTCCAGACACCGCCGCCGGAAGCGCCCAGGTAAAACGTGCCCGGTTCCCTGACTGTACCGGCGACCGCCGTGACCCGCCCGCCTCGCAGCGGCCCCACATTGCGGTACTCAAGGGCATCCCAGCCCTCGGCGCTGGTCAACTGGAACGGTAGGGCGGAAAGAAGAAGACCCAGCAGGGCCGCTAAGGCTTTGTGCATCTTGAGCGTCTCGGCGCGAACGTGTGCGGGGACGTTACCACCGACCCGCAAACAGCGGCAAATCGATTCTGGCTGCGAACTCAGCGAGCCGGGATGACGGTGGCCTGCCACGCCACGGCGCGCCAATCGCCGTTGCGCTTCACGAAGGTCCCGGTATTGAAGTACTCGCGCCTGGCGGAACCGTCACGGGGCTCGGCGACCAGTCGGAAGGTGAGCACGGCGGTGTTGCCGTACAGCTGAACCTCCATGTCTTCACCGCGATAGACGTTCGTTGCCAGGCTGGCCGGCTGCGTGCCTGCGGCAAAGGCGGCCATACGCTCGGGTTTGCCGCTGCGCTCGCCGCTGGAAGAGGTGTACACCAGTTCGTCTGCCCAGATGCGGTCGTGGGCCTCGGCCTTGTCTGTGTTGGCGAGGAACTCTTCCAGCAACGAGGTGATTGCGGCAGCATCGTCGGCCCAGGCAAGCGGGCTGGTGGCAATTGTGGCTATCGTGAGAACGGCGCAGGCCAGCGCAAGAGCCAGCGAGGTTGTCGATCGATGATTCATTCCAGGACTCCCTTCTGGTGGGCAGGCAACCGGTCGGACTGCATTGCCGTATACACAAGCCATGTAAGTCGAAACGGTGTCGATGTGCAACGTTTGCCAATTTTGCTGCTGGCCGCCTCTTTCTTGCTGGCCTGCAATTCACAGCCCAGCGGGGACGTGTCTGCCAGTTTGCGGGGTGCCGATATCGTGATTCTTGGCGAGGTGCACGACAACCCGACACATCACCGCAATCAGGCAGGGTTGATCACGGC
>JAZBOY010000183.1:0-9639 GCA_036351375.1 Halieaceae bacterium | reverse complement strand
CTCGATGAGCTTGAGCTCGTCCTCCTCAGTTACCAGCAGGTCCAGCCCCAGTACCGAGTAGGCCGTCGTCTCACAGGCCGCGCGTACCTCTTCCAGCACCGGTGACAGTTCGACGACGAATTCGCGAAAACGCTCCCTGAACAGCTCACCCCAGGGCAGTTGCGCGGTGCTGAGCATGGTGATCCTCGAGCCGGATTCGATATAGCCGCTATGGTCTACCTGCACGGTAAAGTCGGTGCTGTTTGGATCGTAGGCCGCGCCGTGGGCCACAAGGATCGCCTCCGGGTAGGCGTGGACCTGGTCGCGGCAGATCAGCACGTAGCCACGCAAGGTGAACTTACGCCCCTCATAGGTCTTCACCGCGGTGATGGCCTGCTGCACGATATCCAGTTCACCCAGCTCGATCCTCGCCAGCTCCTTGCCAGTGACGCAGCGCACGCCCTGGCCCCCGGTGCTGATCTTGTTCTTGACGTAGAACAGCCTGGCGTCGGGCATCTCCCGCAGGGCATCCGCGACCGACTCGAAGCTCAGCGGTGCCAGGTGTGACAGCCCTGCGTCCATCAGCATCTTCGGTAATCGGCCCTTGTCCGCCAGCCGATTAGACAGGCGTCGGTCGACCAGCCGGGCCACCGGCCCGGGGTGCTGTTGCAGTGCATCGGGTTCCGGCCCGAACCAGGTGTCCCAGTAGCTGAAGAGCGGCCGCTTCCCGCCGCCGGGCAGTCGCCGGAATACGATCTCGAACAGCTCCACGGCGCGGTTGGCGTACCAGTCCTGGACAGGCTTGGGAACCGGGGCGTCAAAGGCGAACTGCTCACGCATGCTGGCCTGGTGGAACCAGATATTCATCGCCCACTTTTCGCCGCTGTGTACCGGCTCGCCGCCGTGCAGGCTGGCGGGGTGTGGGCGCGAATAATCGTCGGGATCGACGTTGTGGAAAATCACCATTCGCCCCGCCCGTGGCGCCACTTCCACGTCCAGCTTGGGGAAGCGGGTGCCGCCGCCTTCTTCCACCGTGTTGAGGTAGACCAGGCAGGTCACCAGTCGTTGGCCGCCATACTTGCAGCAGCGCCGGCCCTTGTCGGTGTCCAGCTCGTAGGCATCGAAATGGGCGCCGTACTTCTGCCCGGGCCCGTAGTGAATGACCTGGATGGCCTCGGCGTATTCGAGGGGAATCTCCACCAGCGCGCTGACGCGCTGCCCGAAGACTCGCGCGGCGTCGAACTTGTCATAGGCGAGCCAGGTATTGCTGCCGGTGCGCCCGTCGACGATGCCGGATTCTTCATCCAGGGACACCTTCGCGCGCTCCATCGACTCGCGGGCCAGTTCGATAAACGCGCGACACTCTTCCGCGCCCAGCATGTCATCAATCACCGCCACCATGGGCGATTCACTGAGTACCGTGGTGCCCCGGTAGCAGTTTTTCATGGTCGCCTTCCGGCAGTTGTGACCATCGCATTATCCGGCTTTCCTTCCACACGGCCAGAATACCGTACCTCCTGCAGATTGAGCATTACCTGGCATTGCGCGGGGCAGTGACAGTACAGCGGGTCTCTCGCGCGCAGCTCAGGAAGGTGGTGCCCCGGAATGTCTGCCGTGCCGAACCAGCTCCCGCGGATCTGGCACATTGCCGCCTCAATGAAAGGCATCTGAGCCCCGCTTCTCCAAAACTGGCTACACGGCGGCCACGAATTTTGTGACCGCCGTCATGTCTGCATCCTTCAGGATGTGACCGCTGTCATTCTTGCTAATACTAGCTTTATTTTTTCCTCACTTTCCGGGAACTCCTGCGCTAGCCTCCAGCGAATCGGAGCAGGCGAAACAGGGAGATATCGGTATGTTTTCGATGTCTGGCAAGCAACGCGGCATCAGTCTTGTCGAGTTGATGAGCACAATTTCCATCATTGCGATCGTCAATGCGGTGGCGGGGCCAGCGCTGAGCGACACCGTGCGCCGCAACCAACTGCAGTCACAGGCCGATCGTCTGCTCACGAGTTTCCACCTCGCCCGCAGTGAAGCCGTAAAGCGCAATACCGCTGTATCCATCTGTCGCAGCTCTGACGGGACTTCCTGTACCGGGGACTGGCGCGATGGCTGGATCGTGTTCAGCAACCTGGACGGCGACAACGTACTTGACGCTGAGGACGAAGTCATACGCGTGTATGACGAACTTTCCGATGGCCACGCTCTGGCCGGCTCGCTGGGTACCAACGCGTTGACCTATTTCCCCGACGGATCCTATGCGAATGGCAGTGACACCATCTCCGTATGCGTCCTGGGCGGTGACCTCGCCGAGGGCTACACGCTCAGCATCAACCGCGTCGGCCGCCCGCGCGCCAGTAAAGGCGCCTCCAGCTGTAGCTGACGGAGGTGCGAGATTATGATCCTATCGAACTCCGCCCGCCGGCAACGCGGCTTCAGCCTGGTCGAAGTCATGGTGTCGGTGCTTGTCACGTCCGTCAGCGTAGTGGGAATGGCAGGCATGCAGGTCACTTCAAAACGCGCCGGCTACGAGGCCATCCAGCGTACTACCGCTACAGCAATGGCCATGGATGTACTGGAACGAATGCGCTCCAATCCGCGGGCCGTCGACAGCTACGCGGTTCTCGGTCTCGGTAACAGCACGATCGCGGGCGAGCCCTCGCCCAACTGCAGTAACAATACCACCGAGATTTGCACGGCCGCGCAACTGGCAGCACACGACCTCTGGGAATGGGAGCAAACCATTGATGGTCTGGCCGAGACCCGTGATGTCAGCGGGACTGAGGTGGCCACCGGCGGCCTGCTCAACCCTACCGGATGCATAGAAGTATCCGGCGGTATGGTTACCGTAACCATGGCCTGGCAGGGCTTTGAGGCGCTTTCAGATCCCGGTTCCAACACCTGCGGCAGCGGCCTCGGGAAATACGGCGACGGCGACGCCAAGCGCCAGGTGATTTCCGTCACCACCTTTATCACCGAGGGCTAATGAGCATCGCGGTGGCTACCTTGCGTCTTTCCCAGCGTGGTCTTTCCATGGTGGAGATGCTGATTGCCATGGCCATCAGCCTGATCATCAGCTTCGGCGTTGTGAATCTCTTCCTGCAAAGCAAGGCCAGTTTCATGCAGGACGAAGAGATCTCACGCCTGCAGGAAAACGGGCGCTGGGCGCTGCGGTTTCTGTCCCGAGAGCTATCCATGACCGGCTTCTACGGCAATCTGGTGGATGGCACCAGCATCTCTACGGCCTTGCCCGTGGCCAGCGATTGCGGCCCGGGCTGGGCGCTGAATACGGCTGTGCCACTCGAACATCTCGACAACGTGACGGAAACGGCGGTGTTGTTGAATTACCTGTGTATGAGCGCGGGCGAAGTGCTTCCGGGTACCGATATGGTGGCTATACGTCGCACCAAGGACAGCGCGGCAATGCTCGACGGGTCGAGCAGCGCAACACTGGTGGATGAAGCGGTCTACCTGCGACTTGAACAGTTCGGCAATAGCGCAGAACTGGTGCGAGGCAGTGGCCTGGCGCTGACCGACAAGACACCGGGCTCCGGCGTCGATTCCTGGGAGTACCAGCCGCAGCTGCTCTTTATCAGGCCTTATGCGAATACACCGGGTGATGGCATACCCACGCTATGCACCCGCAAGCTTACCCGGGATGCTGCCACCCTTGGCATAGACACCGCGGAATGCCTGGTGGAGGGCGTTGAAAACCTTCAGCTGGAGTACGGCCTGGACAGCAGTGAGCCCGCGGATTACAGCGCCGATTACTACACGTCATCTCCAACCGCCGCAGAGTTACGACAAGCCGTCAATGCACGCATTTATGTGTTGGCCCGAAGCGTCAATGAAGTCAACGGTTACCTGAATGACAAGAGCTACCAGTTGGGCAACACGGCGGTAGCGGCGGCCAATGACGGGTTCTATCGACGCGTGATGCAGACCACGGTGGTTCTGCGCAATGGCGATATTTACGGGTTCTGAATGATGACAGCTGGCAAAAAGGCGCAGCAGCGAGGCGCCGCACTGATTATCTCGCTACTTTTCCTGCTGCTGATCACCCTGGTGGCGACCACGGGCTCAGAGAACAGCACTTTGCAGCTGCAGATGGCGGGCAACGAGCAGTCCCGGGTCGAGGCTCAGCAGCGTGCACTTGCAGTGCTCGACGCCATTCTCGACGATAGTGATAACGCCCCTGTGGTGGGCGGTATCGGCTTCAAGATCTGCGATGTTTCTACCAGCGACGTCAGCTGTGACCTGGCAAGGATTTCCCTGGACAGCTCGGTTACCACTGTGCCCAGCGGTGTGGACGTTGACTACTTTGTCACCCGGGTTGGTCCACTGGAAGTGGACGCACCTTCCATGGCGGAGGAGATAGCCAGCAGCGCCAGCGCCTACAAGTTTGCGCGACTGGAGATCGCCGCGACTATCGACGGTAGCGACGCCCGTCTTGGGCGCTCCTCGATTGTGCAGGGTATGCAGGTTCGAATACCGGCTCTCAATAACTGAGCCCGGTCAGAGGCAACACACTATGAAAATTCTAGTAACAGTACTGATGGCAGTCGCCCTGAGCGCGCTGCCTGCCATGGCGGACGATACGGATATCTACCTGGATGCCGGTTTGGGTGGGGGCGTCAGCGGTGTGCCCATGGCCATGATGACCCTCGATCTTCGTCCCAACCTCGGTTCCACGGAATGCTCGAACGTCCTGGCGGCATGCGGGAGCGGAACCTGCGCGTGTGAAAGCCATCTGGGAACAGAAATTTTCAGCGCCCTGGATCTCGTAGACGCTTCTGGCTCGCCCGGTGCAGACGGTGTCGCTGACCTCAGCCAGCACTCGGCGGTAAACCTGGGTCTGGACGGCATTGCCGACGGCACCGAGTACTGGTCGGGCCTCACGGTGACCATGTTCGATGGTATGCGTGCAGTGTTCAACATTCTTTTCAACGAACTCGATAACGTGCGCGTCGGGATGATGCTCAACCATGAAGACAGTTGTACGGGTAACCCCGACGCCGGCCCCAGCCAGATACCGAGTGGCGGCAGCAACGGGTGTAGTAACGGCGCCTACGTGCTAAAGGGCTTTATCGATCCCCAGGACCCGCTGGAACGCGCAGACCTGCTCGCGCGGCTGGCCGCGGTACCGGTCCCCAGTACCACTGTCAACGGCACTACCTGGAACGGTCACCCGTTCCAGATTCGTGAGCTCTACTACGAGTTCTACCGCTACATTACCGGCCAGCCCATGTTCAATGCCTGGCTGGGTTACGAATCGTTCAATTCCAAGCTGCCGAGAAGGAACCTGATGGACGGGGGTGGTGATACACACCCATTATTGGCACCGGACCCCGCCGTCTATACCGGCACGGGCGTGACTGCCACCTATGTCAGCCCGTTTTCCGAAGGCGTGGCAGACGACTGGTCCTGTTCAAAGCTCTTCATGGTGAATACGCTGGACGCAGTCTCCAACAGTGCGGCCGATTCCGATTTCGCCATATCGGCAGCAGCGCCCGAAGGACTCGCGATCAGCTCTCCTACCGATAACAAGGTCATCGCCAAATTCAATGATCTGGACCTTGCGAGCTCGAGTATTGGTATTGATATCGAGGGTGACCAGAACCTGACATCCTACTGGGTGGCTGACAACGTCAATACCACGACCAATGGCTACGCTACCTCCGGCGGTACCGGTGTGGCCTATGATCACGGTGAGCCCCAGGATGCGCTGAATACACTGCGGTCGATCTTCCGGGAAATTCTGAGCGTGAGCACAACGTTCGTGGCCGCCTCAGTCCCGGTCAACGTCTTCAACCGGGCTGAGGTGGTAGACAATGTCTACCTTGCTATCTTCGAGGCGCAGGCGGAGCCGCGCTGGCCCGGCAATGTCAAGAAGCTGAAGATTGCAGAGATTTCCACCACGGATGCGGGCGGCGAGACGCAGACCCAGAGCGTTATACGCGACGCCGACAACGATGCGGCCTTCGATAGTGACGGCCGGATCAAGACCGACGCGTTGACCTTCTGGACCAATCCTGACGGTCCAGATGTCGTGGCCTACGATGCAGATCGCAATGAGGTGACCAATAAAGACGGGCGCAGCGTTATGCGCGGCGGTGCGGGCCAGATGATTCCTGGCATGCTGTCGGATGCAGAGCCAGGCGACAACAATGGGGATGTGGGTGCGCGACAGCTGTTCACGGAGTCGCCGGACATTGCCAACCGGCTGCTTCCCTATAATGCGGACGGCACGACGGCTGCGCTGCTGGCGCCCTACCTGGATGCCGACTCCAGCCTGTCTTCAGCTGAGCTGGAAGATCTCATTGAGTGGGGTCGTGGAATTGACGTGTTCAACGAAGACGGCGACAACTCTGATGATTCCCGTGACTGGATGATGGGAGACCCGATGCACTCTCGTCCGCTGGTTGTGAACTACGGGAGCGCGTCTCCCTACACCCAGGAAAACCCGTTGATACGCCTGTTCTTCGGTTCCAACGACGGCTGGTTCCGTATGGTGGAGAACACCAGCTCTACAGGTGCGGAGTCGGGCAGGGAACAGTTTGGCTTCATGCCCCTGGAAGTCATGGGGATTCAGGAGCGCCTCGCCAGCAATAACCCGACAATCGACGACCCTCACCCCTATGGCGTCGACGGCGAAGCGGTAGCGTTGCTGGACGATGCCGACGCTGACGGGACAATCGAATCAGGAGACAAGGTCTGGGTTTACTTCGGCTTGCGGCGAGGCGGCAAGGCCTATTACGCGCTGGACGCATCCAATCCGCTGAGCACGCCGACCATGAAATGGAAGATCACCAACACCGGGGACTTCAGCGAAATGGGGATGACATTCTCGACCCCGAAAGTCGCCCAGGTGATGTTCGAGGGCGGGCCGGTGCCGGCGCTGGTCTTTGCCGGCGGCTACGACGGCGGCTGGAACGGCGGTAGCCGCATCGGGAAAGATGCAGGCTGGGCCGACAGCAGCGAGGGCAATGCCATATTCGTGGTGAATGCGGCTACCGGCGAGTTGATCTGGAAAGCGGTGAACGGGAGTGGCTTCAATTCCAATACCGTGCATTACAACGAGGACCTGCTGGACGCGATTCCCTCGACCATGACACTGCTCGATGCGAACGGCAATGGAATTGTCGATCGCGCATACGTCGGCGATACCGGTGGCACTCTCTGGC
The DNA here is from genome assembly GCA_036351375.1 of Halieaceae bacterium. Taxonomy (GTDB): domain Bacteria; phylum Pseudomonadota; class Gammaproteobacteria; order Pseudomonadales; family Halieaceae; genus JANQIO01. The sequence continues at coordinate 2,476 of JAZBOY010000183.1, read as the reverse complement.
GTGTCGACCTGCCCGAGGGTGCGGGCACTTCGCATCGCAGGGACAATTGGCGAATCACGCGGCTGGCTATGCTTGGCTACGACAATGCCACCCATGATCGACGTTTCTTCCATGCTCCCGACCTGGTCAAGGCGAGGGACGATGCCGGTGACTACATCGGTATCGTCATTGCTTCCGGTAATCGTGCGAAGCCCCAGGATCTCGATGTGGAGAACTACCTGTACATGATCAAGGATCGTGAGACGGCGGTGGGTTCAACCGCCACGCTTGTAACCAATGAGACTGACGCCGAGCTGCTGAACGACCTGCCGGATATCACCAACATCTGTGTCACCGGCGAGGAGTCAAGTTGCGAGGCGACGAACCTTGATCGGGGCTGGAAGCTGAAGCTGGAAGATAACGGCGAGAAAGGGCTTGCGGCACCGCTCACCGTCAACGGCGTTGTCTACTTCACCAGCTATTTGCCCGAGGGCACCAGCAGCTCCATCAATTGCGCCCCATCTGAGGGTAGCGGCCGCCTTTACGCGATTAACCTCAAGAACGGTTCGGTGGTCTATGACCTCAACAACGTTGTTGACGGGTTCGACAAGGCGGACCGTTACACTAGCGTCGGCCCGGGAATTCCAGCCGGAGCCAAGCCCCTCGGGGACCAGATCCTGCTGCCCGGAACCGGTATCGACGGCAACCAGATCATCGATCCCGGCGGTCGCTCGAGGTGGCGGACCTACTGGCGTGACGCCGGTGTGGACAGACTTTAACGGGGGCATGCGCTGTGTCGCTACGGGCAATAGGCAGCAGGAAGCATTCGAAAGGTTTTTCACTGCTGGAACTGGTGGTGGTGATCACGGTGATCGGCATACTGGCGGCCATCGCCCTGCCAGCTTACCGGGAAAGCATTCGCAAGAGCGGGCGCACTGGTGCCAAGGGTGCGCTCATGGATTTGGCGCTGCGGCAGGAACAGTTCTTCCTGAATAATCGCAGCTACAGCGATTCACTGGCGGGCCTGGGCTTGCCTGACCCCTACGTGGTAAACAGTCGTTCCGAGCAAGTCGCTGCCACCGACACCCAGGGCCTGTACGCAATCACCCTGGCGAACGTGACCAGTACCAGCTACGACGCGGTTGCAACCGCAGTAAACGACCAGTCGGAAGACAGTTGTGGCAATTACACGCTGACTTCTACCGGAACCCGACAGGCCAGTGGGGCGGCGGGTAGTAGCGTCTGCTGGTAGAGCCTCGCTAATGCCTCGGCGGCGAGGCTCAGGAAAGCCCGGGTGCCGGCTTTCCGGGAGCAACCTCTGCAATCCGATTTTCCATCCAGAGACTGCTGCGGTGTGTGAGCGGAGAAAGTATCAGGGCAACGGTGAGTGAAAAGCCGAAACTCAGGAACGGAGCTCCACTGGCATACGCCTCGTCATACGCATTGAAGTGCTCCGCTACAGTTTTGCTTGTGCGGCAGCTCTCTGCGGCCAGTGCTTGCATTGAAGAATCTGCTCCACAGGCCACGTAGGCATCGACATAGGCCTCGTGGTGCAGCGCACCCTGGCTATAGTGCAGGTAGGCTAACCCGTAGCAGATGGCAGCAGCGATGCCCATGCACAAAACAAACTGGCGGGGGAACTCGCGCTGGACAGCTTGTGAACCTTTCGTATTCTGCTTCTTTTTCATGGCACTGAGTCTCTTTTCTTTGAGACTTACTCTAGCCTTGCGCCTGGAAAATCGCCCGTGAAGCCGCCCCGCTTGTGAACCGGTTCATGTTGCAATGCGTGAAGCTGTGAAGTGTTTCGCAGCCCTGCGAACAGGGCGCGTAAAGACCGCCCGCAGGGCCTGCCTCAGTTGTCGAGCAAGTTCAGGAAAGTTTCCAGTATTTCGAAGTCCGCCGGGAAGCTTCCAAGACGATTCCCGCCGCCGTCAAAGCATCGGTGTCTGCCCGCAGCAGGGCGCCGTGGAGTATGCGATTCCAGCCAACAACGCCCGCGGAATCCACGACTCTATCCTCGGTGACATCGCCGACCAGGTCTCCGGCCACCTGGTCGAGAGCGTCGCACAGCGCCTGGTCGGAGGTCGAATCAGCGATATCCGTTGCGTAGCGGAAGGCCGCTTCCGGTACCGGGGTGGATGAAGCTGAGTCTGAAGATCTGCATGTGCCACCTCGCAGGCGTGGGTCCGTGCGGGTAGACGCTCGAGCCCCGATATTGGTTCAAGTGCGTTACATTCTGTTCAGGTTTTGCCCGGCTATTGGGCGGCTCCGGCGCGCAGCGGCCGCGGAGGAGTGAGCAGCCCTCTATACTCGGCGCGGCGCCAATCCTATACTGCGGCTGTGCCGCGTGCGGCACGGAACCAGACAATAATAAGCGGAAAGCCCATGAACAAATCCCTGTTGGCAGGCCTCTGTCTGCCGCTGCTCGCTGCCTGCAGCGACTCAAACGATACCTTTATCCCGGAACCGGTACTGCCGGATTTCACCACCGCCGATG
>JAZBOY010000182.1:0-3137 GCA_036351375.1 Halieaceae bacterium | reverse complement strand
CTGAAGTACTCCAGGAGCTGGTCACCCAGCCCGTCGCAGGCGGTGCCCTGTACTGGCGCGATGATCGGGATGGGCACCACCACCGCCGGCATGTAGGACTGGCCGGTCGCCTGGGTGCTCATGCGTCCTACCTCTTCCTGGTCGGTGAAGTCCCAGATGGTGGCCTCGTAGTTGCTGTCGTTACCCCAGGTGCCGAAGCCGAAACAGCCGGCGCCGCCAGGTCCGATACCGCAGGTCATGGAGCCCGCGCCGCCGGTGCGGATGGTCTCGCCGTCGATCCACACCATGTACTCGGTGTTCATGGAGGCCAGCTTCTCGCGCACCGGGGGTACGTCCATCATGCGCTGGATGTCTGCCGGGCGCAGCGGCGCGGTGCGCGGTTCAAACCACGGGTAGAGCTCGTTCATGAACTCCAGTTCCGACATCACCCGGATATTGTCATCGCGGCGCTGGATATGCTTGCCAACACATTCGATGAAGTCGGGCTCGGTCTCGTAGTCACTGGCATGACGGCGACCCATGATCACGATCGAGGCATCGCCCACCAGGTCTTCGGCCTTGGGCCCCTGGTACAGCACTTCGTCCACGGTAGAGGTCACGCAGCCCTGCAGCAGTGCTGCGCCTGCCAGCGTTAATGCAAGCCGGTATCTCATAGGGTGTCCTCCGGGTCGGTGGCGGCGTCCGCAGTGGCCATCGGTCCCTGCTCGAGCGAATCCATCCAGGTGCGAACGTCGGGCACCCGGGTGAAGTTCATGGCAAAATTGGCCCCCGCATCACGCAGGGCGACCACTGCCGCCAGGTTGACCGCCGCCTCGGCATTCCGCAGGAAGGCAGTGGGTGTCTTGCCGTAGGAGGTCATGGACCACTCGGCCAGCAGCTCTCCGTCCGGCGCGTACAGCTCGTAGCGGTACCGCATCCAGATTTCGAAAACATTGATCTTCGTGTGGTTGGGAATCGAGTACTGCAGCTCCTGCACATGGGGCACCAGGACCGCGTCCAGGTCCTTGGCCAGCACCGTGTCGACTCGATCGCGCCGCGGCAGGTCGTTGAGCTGGACCACTTCTTCGAACATGCCGGGCAGCAGGGTGTTGTACATCTCCACCTGTGCCTCACCGGTGCGCACGATCCAGTCGGTTTCCTCGCGGCTGTCGGCCTCGTCGTAGAACTCATGACTGCGGAATTCCGGGTCGTAGTAAACGCCGATTTTCAGCGGCAGCTTGTCCAGTACCGGGGCGGGGAACTGGCCCTTGACCTCGACCTGGTTGGCGCAGCCAGCCAGCAGCACCAGAGCGGCTGCCAGCCACCCACGGCCGGCCCGTGAAACAGCGCAGAAGGCGCTAGCGGAAATCGTTGAGCCCGACAAAGGTGCCTCCATTCCGGTGCGTCAATTCTCTCATCAGCGTAGCAAATCGGATTCCGGTCGTCTGTAAATGACGCTGCCGTGCGAACTGCACCGGGAAGCCCACGGCGTGAATCCGGACCAGGCGATTACCCTGGTCATCTGCCCGGTTTATGCGATCTACGGCTGTCACGACCTGCTGGATTGAATCGCCGGTGAACTCGTCGCCGAACACGTAGATGCTGATTTTCTTGTCCGGCGCGTAGAAGGTACGAATAGCCTGGGTTATGCCTTCCACCGGTGAGGAATTGCTGAACACGTTCCAGGTGCGGAGGCGGTCCATGATCACCTTGCGACGACCAGGTGTATCCGGAATCCACTGTCCCCGGTAGCGGGTGAACATGTACTGGCCCATGTCATTCATCACCTGGATGCCCTTCACCTCCGGGTAGATACTCAAGGTCGCCTCGAATTCGCGCAACATGCGATCCCAGCTGTAGGAAAACATCGAGCCGGAGGTGTCGATCACGAAGATGATGTATTCACTGTCGACCGGAATGCCGCCGATCAGGTTGTTCTTGCTCTGGTATTCGAGGCCCAGCAGCCGCTTCATTTCCTCGCTCAGCTCCTGGCGCGCCACTGCCAGCTGACTTTCGATGATGTCATTGGAGTTGGTCTGCAGTGCGAGGGCATCGTGCTGTGATTTCACCGCCGCCAGCCGGCCGCGCAGGATAGCGATGCGCTCTTCGTTTTCCGAGAGCTGCTCGTGCTTGGCATTCAGGTCGCGATTGAGGATATGGGTCTCACCGCGCAGCTCGAACAGCTGTTCCTGCAGCGCGGCGATGCGCCCCTCCAGGTTGACCGCCGAAGCCTCGATAATCTGCGGTTGCACTGTCTTGGTGATCATCAACAGCAGGATCACCGCGCCGAAGCCGCAGCAGATCACGTCGAGGAATGAGAGGCTGAACTCCTCGGTGGCGCGCCGTTCCCTTGCCATCAGGGCCAATCCTCGGCAGGGCTCAGGAAAGAGCCCGAGGTCCGCTGTGCCAGCTGCCAGAAGGCGGATGCCGCCATGGGATCGCCCTCCATCGGCGCCAGGATGATATTGACCGGTATCGATGCCGGCAGCAGGCCAATGGCCCGCTCGAACAGGCGCATGCGATCGCGGCCGTTGATGGTATTGCCCCGGGGTGCATTGGCGCCCTGGGTTGGCAGACCGTCGGTGATCAGGAAGATATTGTCAGGCATCGGCGTCATCTCAATCGCGGTCTGGAAGGCATTTTCCAGGCTGGTGCCCCCGCTGGGGACCAGTTCATCGAGGGCGGTCACCACTGAATTCAGCTGCTCCTGGTCGCCCACATCCAGCCAGCTGCCCTCTGTGCCCACCAACACCGGATTGGCCTCGGTATTGAAGGCGTAGACCTGGTACTGGCTGCTGACCGGGAGCTGCGCGGTCAGCCAGCTCACGGTGCCCACGGCGCGCCGCCACTTGGCGGCGTCGCGCTTCACCTGTTCCCGCATATTCCTTAGACGAATAATGTTGACCAGTTCCTCAGCCAGCATACTGGCCGAGGTGTCGAGCAGGATCATGATGTTGCGGCCGCCGAGCTTGAGCCCGGTAAGGTACTGGCGGTTGCCCTCGCCCTGGAAGGTGCGGGCGTTGACGCCGCCGGTGTCTTCACTGGCGGCCTTGAGCTTCTTGACCTCATCCTCCAGCTGCTGGATTTCCGCCTTCAGGGTTTCGATGTCCGAGCGCTCGGTAAAGCCGTCCTGCTCGAGGGATTCAACCTGTGCCTGG
>JAZBOY010000181.1:0-8448 GCA_036351375.1 Halieaceae bacterium | reverse complement strand
GCGTTCCCACTGGTCGTAGTGGGGCGCTACTTCGCTCTCGATAAAGCGCGCCACCATATCGCTGAGGACCTGGCGCTCTTCCTGGCTGAATTCTGCAATGGCGTTCATGGCGTTACCTCGTTAGTTGCGGATCGCTTCGCGCAGGGCCGACTCGATGGTCGACGTGGTTTGCACGGTGCCCAGCTCAATGCCCAGCTCGGTGATGGTCTGGGCAATGGCCGGCGAAATACCGGAGATGATGGTCTTGCAGCCCATCAGTACCGCTGCCTTGGCGATCTTGATGAGATGATTGGCCACGGCGGTGTCCACGACTGCCACCCCGCTGATGTCCAGCATCAGGGTGTGGGCGCGGTTGTCGACAATACTGGACAGGGCCTTGTTCATGATGTCGCCGGAGCGGCGTGAGTCGACGATGCCGACGATGGGGGCGAACAGCACGCCGTCCCAGATCTTCGCTACCGGGGTCGACATCTCCAGCATGGCCAGGCTGCGGTTCTGCACTTCCTGGGTAATGTCGGTGGCGAATTTGAGTATCTGGACGATTTCCCCGTCTTCGTTGTGAATCGGGTTGTAGGAGGCCTGCAGCCACACCTCGTAGCCGTCCTTGCTGACTCGCTTGAATTCGCCGGTCATGGGCTTGCCTTTGCGCAGCTTCTGCCAGAACTCCTCGTAATCGGGAGACTCGGCATAACTCGGGCTGCAGAAGATACGGTGGTGTTTGCCGACCACTTCGTCCTTGTCGTAGCCCATCAAGTTGAGGAACAGGCTGTTGGCGTCGCTGATGGTGCCATCCAGTTCGAACTCGCATACTGCCTGTGACCGGTCCAGGGCTTTCACAATGCTGTCGAACTTTGCACTCTGGCGCTTCTCCGCAGTGATATCGGTGGCGAACTTCACCACCTTGCTGGGCTTGCCGTCGGCGCCGAACACCGGGTTGTAGGAGGCCCGCAGCCATACTTCACTGCCATCCTTTGTCACCCGTTTGAACTCAGCACAGGCGAAGTCACCGCGGCCGAGCTGCTCCCAGAACTCCCGGTACTCGCTGGAGGCGGCGTAGTCGGGCTTGCAGAAGATGGCGTGGGATTGGCCGATGATCTCTTCCTGGGTGTAGCCGAACAAGTCGAGGAATTTCTGGTTGGCCTTGATTACGGTGCCGTCGAGCTCGAACTCGATCACGGCCTGGGCCCGATTCAATGCTGTGTAGACGGCCTGCAGGTCAGAGACATCGGTCAGGTCGGTGGCTTGTTTACCCATGGGATTGAGCCTTTTGTGAACTGGGGTGTCAGCCTTAAAGGATATCCTATTTCCAACCCTCTGTTGGTCTGGCTGGGCAGTATCGAGAGCAAGGGTTAGCGGGGTAGAGATAGAGGCCCCGCCAGCCATATCCCGGTGCATTTCTGAAGCCCCAAGGCACAAGACTTGAACCACCCAAAAACATACTGTAAGTTCAAATCCCTTTTCTTCCGGGCCACCACGCCCGTCACAACACAGGAGCATTCGCCATGAAGCTGGGCTTTTTGATGGGGTATTCCGGCAAGCAAATCCACGTACCGATCGATCTCATCAAGCATGCGGAAGGCCTCGGCTATGACTCCGTGTGGACCGCGGAGGCCTACGGCTCCGATGCGGTCACGGTGGCTACCTGGGTACTGGCCCAGACCGAGAAGATTCGTGTCGGCACCGCCATCATGCAGATGCCGGCCCGCACCCCGGCCATGTGCGCCATGACCGCCATGAGCCTGGCGCAGATGTCCAACAACCGTTTTATCGTCGGCCTCGGCGCCTCCGGCCCGCAGGTGGTGGAAGGCTGGCACGGCGTGCCCTACGGCAAGCCCATCACCCGCACCCGTGAGTACATCCAGATCATGCGCAAGATCATGGCCCGCGAAGGCCCGGTGGAGTTCGACGGCGACATGTACCAGATGCCCAACAAGGGCGATGGCACCACCGGCCTCGGCAAGCCGCTCAAGTCGATCCTGGAAGCCAATACCGACATCCCCATCTACACCGCCTCCATTACCCCGGCGGGCCTCAAGTGTGCCGCACAGGTGGCCGATGGCGTGTTCCCGGTGTGGATGGACCCCGACAAATACAGCATGTTTGCCGATGACTTCAACGCCGGTTTCGAGAAGGCCGAAGGTGACAAGAGCCTGAAGGACTTCGACGTGGCGCCGTTTGTCTCGGTGGCCCTGAACGACGATCTCGACGCCGCCTTCGATTCCCTGCGCCCCTGGCTGGCGCTGTATATCGGCGGCATGGGCGCCAAGGGCAAGAACTTCTACAACGACTACGCCACCCGCCTGGGCTATGGCGACGCCGCCGAGCAGATCCAGGACAAGTACCTGGCCGGCGACAAGATGGAAGCCACCAGCCTGGTGCCCAATGAGCTGCTGGACGAAGTGGCCCTGGTAGGCCCCGCGGATCGTATCCGCGAGCGCCTGTCGCGCTGGAAGGATGCCGGCAGCCGCGGCGAAGTGGGCAGCATGCTGGTCGGCGCCCAGGACCCGGCGGTACTGGAGCTGCTCGCAGAAGAAATGCTCTGATGCAGATGAGCGGTAAGGTCGTTGTCGTCACCGGTGGCGCCAACGGCATCGGCAAGGCCCTGTGCGAGCGCTTTGCCGCGGAAGGGGCAAAGCTGGTGGCGGTGGCCGACCTCGAAGCGGACAACGCCCGCGAGGTGGCCGAGGCCATCGGCGGCACGGCCTTTGGCGTCAATGTGCGCGACGAGGCCGAGATCAAAGCCATGGTGGACAGCATCCAGGCTGAGCACGGCCCCATCGACCTGTTTTGCTCCAATGCCGGCATCATCGCCACCGACGGTGAGCCCTGGTGGGCCACCTCGGCTCCCAACGAGACCTGGCAAGCCATGTGGGAAATCCACGTCATGGCGCATGTCTATGCCGCCCGCGCCTGCCTGCCCAGCATGCTGGAGCGGGGGGAAGGCTACTTTCTCAACACGGTATCCGCAGCCGGCTTGCTCAACCAGATTAGCGATGCCGCCTATTCGACCACCAAGCACGCCGCGGTGGGCTTCGCTGAATCCCTGGCCATCACCCACGGCGACGACGGCATCAAGGTGTCGATGATCTGCCCCCAGGCCGTGGCCACCCGCATGATCGGCACCTTCGAAGACGGCGGCAGCGCCGGCGTTGACGGCGTGATCACCCCGGCGGACGTTGCCGAGGCGGTCATCAAGGGGCTGGAGGAAGAGCGCTTCATGATCCTGCCCCACGCCGAAGTGGAGCAGTACCGCCAGAACAAGGCCGCCAATTACGACCGCTGGATCGGCGGCATGCGCAAGCTGCGCCGTCACTTCGGCAACCCGGAAAACCTTTAACCGGACACCTACTGAAAGGACCCCCCATGCCCGCTATCGACCTGTTTCGCCTGGATAACAAGATTGCCCTGGTCAGCGGTGCCAGCCGCGGCATCGGCGAAGCCATTGCCCATGGGCTCGCCGAGCAGGGCGCCCACGTGATTGTCTCCAGCCGCAAGCAGGAGGGCTGCGAGGCGGTGGCCCAGGCGATTCGCGACAACGGCGGCCAGGCCACGGCCATGGCGGCCCACGCCGGCAACCTGGAGGCCATCGACGGCCTGTTTGCCGCCATCGAGGAGCAGTTTGGTGGCCTCGATATCCTGGTGAACTGCGGTGGCACCAACCCCTATTTCGGGCCGGTGGCCGAAACCCCCATGTCGGCTTTCGACAAAACCCTGGAAGTGAATTTCCGCGGGCCCTTCTACATGAGTGAAAAGGCGGTGGCGATCATGAAGGAGCGCGGCGGCGGTTCCATCCTCAACGTGGCCTCCATCGACGGCATCAGCGCCGGCACCTTCCAGGGTGTATACAGCACCACCAAGGCGGCCATGATCAGCATGACCCAGGCCTTCGCGCTGGAGAACGGCGCCCACGGTATTCGCGTCAACGCCCTCTGCCCCGGCCTGACGGAGACCAAGTTCACCACCGTGTTCATGGAGCAGGAAGGCTACGCCGACACCGTGGAGCACCTGCCCCTGAAAAAGGTCGCCCTGCCCATCGACATGGTGGGGGCCTCACTATTGATGGTGTCAGACGCCGGCGCCTGCATGACCGGCCAGACGCTGGTGGTCGACAGCGGGTCGCTGATCGCCCACGGGTTGTGACAAAGGGCTCTAACCACTTTTTTACGTCTATCGACTTTCCTGCACCACGGGACTAGTCTTTAAACAGCGTATACCCGCCGACAGCAGAGCGAGAGTGCACAGTGTCCCGCTGGGAAGGCATAGACGAGTTCATGCACGTGGTAGAAATGGGCAGCTTCACCGGAGCCGCCGAGCGCATGGGTGTGTCGAAATCCTATGTCAGCAAACAGGTATCGATGCTGGAGGATCGCCTTGAGGCACGCCTGCTGCAGCGAACCACCCGCAAGCTGACCCTGACCGAAATCGGCGAGGCGTTCTACGAACAGTGCCAGGCGCTCTCCGAGCAGTTCGAGCGTGCCGAATCCATCGTTGCAGACATGCAGCAGAAGCCCCGCGGAACTCTCAAGCTGGCACTCAACAGCCGCTTTGGCGTGCAGTACATGGCAGCGGCGGTGGCGGCGTTTTCCCGCGCCTACCCGGAGATCTCCGTGGAGGTTCACTCCAGCTTTCGCGATGTGGACCTGGTCGCAGAGGGCTATGACCTCACCATTCGCTACGGCAAGCTCGAGGATTCCTCACTGGTGGCCAGGGGCCTCTGGGGGCATGACCTGAGCCTGTTCGCGGCGCCGTCCTACTGGCAGGACAACGGCATGCCGGAAGAGGTCTCAGACCTGGAGCAGCACAACTGCCTGGCGGGCCCTGAGCGCGCCTGGCTCCTGAACCTGGAGCCCGACAAGACCACTCGCGTGCGCGTGCAGGGCAACTGGGTGAGCGAAAACGGCGCCACCATTATGGCCGCTGCCAAGGCCGGCCTGGGCATTGCCCAGCTGCCGGACTTTTACGCCGAGGCGGCGGTGGAGGCCGGTGAGCTCGCCAGGCTGGAACAGCCCTGGAGTGGCTACTGGCGCGAAGCGTGGGCGGTCTACCCGCACAGCCGACACCTGTCTGCGAAGGTGCGTTTCTTTGTGGATTTCCTGATCGACTATTTCAAGGGCAATTTCGCAGATGCGGGGCCGGCCCTGCAGGGGCGTCCGCAGGGGCGCCCGCGTGCTGCTTCGCGCTAAGCAGGTTTTTCAGGCAAAGGTTTTGTTCATTTCGGCAACGCCGGGTTGCGCCGCTCCAGGATAGTCTCCGTGCGCTGCTGCAATTTGGCATCCCCTGAACGGCTCGCCGGCAGTATCCAGAAGTTCCCCTCCCGCATACCGTCGAAACAGTGCTCAGCCACTTCCTCGGGTTCCGTGAGCTTCATGTTCTTGATGCCGGAAGCCTTCGCAAGGTCAGACATGGTGGTATAGGCCACCGGCTCATTGTCATCGCGCAGCTCGTCAGGCCGGTTGCGCATCGAGCTGAGAATGTTGGTGTTTACCAGGTGCGGCCCCGGGAACAGCACATGCGCCTGCAGGGCGGCGCTCTCCATGAGGAACTGGTAGTGCAATACTTCGGACAGGCTGGTCACCGCGGCCTTGCTCGACGCGTAGATGGGCGTGGTCGGCATGGATGTCAGACCGCCGTTCCCGGAGGACGTATTGACCACGTGACCGTTCTCGCCGTGCTCCAGCATGTTGGGTACAAACGCGCGGATACCGTTGGCCACACCCATGACGTTGACCGCAAAGCCCCACTGCCAGTCCTTGGGTGTGAGCGACCAGACGCGCCGCTGGGCTTCCTTGATGCCGACACCGGCGTTGTTGCACAGCACATGCACCTTGCCGAACTGGCGCCGCGCTTCAGCTTCCAGCGCGGCCATCGACTCGGGTGAGGTAACGTCGGCTTCAACGCCGATCACATCGTAGCCACGAGCCGCCAGATCGCCGGCGCTCTTTTCCAGGGCGGGAGCCTCGACATCGGCCATCACCACGCGCATGCCGGCCTGTGCGAATCGGTCGCAAAGGCAGCGGCCCACGCCAGAGGCGCCGCCGGTGACTACCGCGGTCTTGCCTTCGTAGCTATCTGGCATGACTCAATCCAGCCTTTGCTGTGGGTTCATGACGACCTCACGATGTCCAGCGCCGGCTCAGGCTGCCCCTCGTCGGGGTAGGGGCCGCCAATGTAGAACTGCGCGAAGTACTTCCGGAAGCGCATGATGGGGCCGTCGCCGTCGCAGAGAACCGGGTTGCGCAGGTGGAACTTGTGGCTCCAGATGGGAATGTCCCCCTCCAGCCCGGTCTGGCCGTTGGTGTTCTTGATCGCCGCCTGGATGCCCTTGCCCTTGAAGGAGTCCGCGGCGTAGGGCTGGTGGATATAGATGAAGCGCACGTCAACGCATTCAGCCGTCACCGGCGTCACCAGCACCTGTAACAGGTACTCCATGAGGCCGGTGAAGCGTACCCATTTCTGCCCGGCGCCGTTCTGCACCACTTCCACTACTGTCTCGATGCTCTGGCGCTCGCCCTCTTCCGTCTTGAGATCCTGCATCCCGGCCACGCGTGAGCGCCGGATGTGGCGGTCGTAAGTCGTCTCGCCTTCCGGCACCGCGTCCATGCCGTGCACATACTTGAAGTGCGCCACGTCCACGCCGTTCTCGGCAATCTCCTGCGGGTTTGAGTCGAAGCGCCAGATAAAGCGGGCCCGCTCCGTCCAGGCGGGGTCGCTGATTTCCTTAAGCTCAATGACCTCGTGATCCGGTGCCGCTCCCTCCGGGTGATACCAGGCCCAGATCACCTCGTTGCGTTCGCACACCGGGTAGGTCTTCAGGCAGGGTTTGCCCTGCCATTTCGGCGGTATCTGGCTGGCGTAGGGAATGTCGGTGATTACGCCCTGGGTGTCGTACTGCCAGTGGTGAAAGGGGCAGCGAATCGATTCGCCCTGCACGGTGCCGCCGTGACCCAGGTGGGCGCCGAGGTGGGGGCAGGCCGGGTCCGTCAGGCCGAGCTTGCCCGAGGCTGTGCGGAACAGCACCATATCGCGCTCGAAGTAGCTGACATTCACCACCTCGCCCACCGCGACGTCGTCGCTGTAGCCGATGCAGAACCAGCCGAAGGGCATGGGCATGGGAAATCTGTTGGACATGGTCATCTCCTTGCGCGTTCAGGCTGCGGCCGCTGAAAAGTCCGCCTTCAGTGGGCCGATGCGCTCCGCGATTTTTCGCAGCGCCGCCTCGTCAACGTCGTAGCACTCAAGCGCGTTGGCGCCGAGCATGGCGTCGATCTCGGTTTCAGGAATACCGCGCATGTAAGTCAGCAGCTTCTCGCGCGTCTTTGGCCAGGAGCCTTCGGGGTGGGGATAGTCGGTGCCCCACATGACGCGATCGATACCAATTTCATGACGCACTGCCATGGAGCCCTCGTCGAACAGGGCAGAGGCCCCCACCCAGCAATTGCGTTTGAAATACTCACTGGGCGGCATGGTGAGGTTGCTGCGGAAATCCCCCAGCTTGCCCGAGGTGTGTTTCACCGAGGCGCGCACGTCCATCATCTCCAGCAGGTGGGGAACCCAGAATTCGCTGACCTCGGTCATCACGAACTTGAGGCCGGGAAACTTCTCGAACACGCCGCCGAAAATCAGGTACCACATCGGCCGCCCGGCCCACCAGGCGAACTCCGTGAGGAAGATGCCGATCGCGCCCGGGAGCTGGTAGTCGTAGTCCGGCGACGGCCCGGAATGGGTATGCACCACGAGGCCGTGCTTTTCGCAGAACGCCCAGATGGGGTAGTAGCGAGGGTGGTTGTAGCCTTCCCTGTCGCCCATCAGCGCAGGAATCAGGATGCCCTTGAAACCATTCTTGTAGGCCCACTTGACCTCGGCCAGCGCCTCGTCAACGTCGTACAGCATCAACACGATGGCCAGGCCGATGCGCCGGTGCGGGTCTTCACTACAGAACTCCGCCATCCAGCGATTGTGCGCCCGCGCGCCTGCCCACTGCAGCTCCGGGTCGACGCCCCAGGGCTTCAGGGCAAGCCCGGCGCCAAAGGGTGGCGCGTTTTGTTCGGTAATGCCGTCGGGAAACAGCACTTCCGCGGCGACGCCGTCGGCGTCTATCACCCGGTTGCGTACCGTCCCGTCCCAGGCGCCCTTGAGGTCTTCCTCGACGCCCTGGCGCCACTTGTCGTTGAATTCCGACAGCAGCAGTTTTTCCTCAGCGCGGCGGGTCATCTCGCGCTGGATCGGCAGCGCCTCGTCGAAGGCCGCGTGGTATTTGCTGTCCAGGTAATCGCGGTAGCGCTCCATGGGCAGTCCCGCGTGTCCGTCGGTGGATACGATCAGAAAGCGATCCATGGTGTTTCCTCCATAAGCCCCGGCTCCATCGGCGCGTGCTGTTGGTCGGGCATCATTCCTTGACGGGGCCGCCGTTGTGGCCCGGCCAGCGGCTGCCGGAAATATTGTCGACGT
>JAZBOY010000180.1:0-2938 GCA_036351375.1 Halieaceae bacterium | reverse complement strand
TGGTGATTGCGAACCGGCTTCATTCCAAAACCCTGGTATTCCATGATGATGCACTCAATACCCAGCTCCAGCAGGGCATCGCGGAAGACTGCGGTGTCACCCGTGGTGGGTAGCCCGAACCAGGGGGTCAGCACTGCCGGGTCTGCAAAGTTGCTGATGTCGTTGCGCTCGTAGTCCAGGAGGAAGGGGGTGGAGACCCACGCAAATACGCCGGTTCCCGGCGTGCAGAGCTCCTGCATTTTTGCATAACCGGTGGCGCGTCGCGGCGAGAGAGTGATATCCATGTACTGCCTGTACGCGTCATTCAATGGAAACATGACCGGAGAGGCATTCTGCTTCGTGACATCCACGCGTCGGGTGAACGAATCTGAAAACGAGTACAGCAGCAGCGACTGCAGGGCGGCAATACAGGCAATAGACGCCCAGCCTGGCCAATTCGGCCGCGGCACTTCGGCTAACTCTACGTCATCTACCGGCGCCCTCGTAAACAGCAGGACCGGCGTGGCGGCCACCGAAGCGACCAGGAAGGGCGCCGAGTACCGCAGCGCCATGCTGGGTTCAAACAGTAGCAACCCGAGCGCATAGGCGATCACCGTGGCACCTGCCAGCGCGAGGGCGACTCTGTGCTCCCGGGAAAGTTGTCCCAGGGCAGACCTCGCCAACAGGAAGACGAAAACGGCGCCCAGCAGTATGAAGAGGGCGTTGTAGCCAAAATAGGTCCCGCCCCAGAACAATTCCTGCCCTGAAAAAAACTGCTCGAAGGAGAGCAGGTCGAGATTCGAAGCGCCGTCAGCACTGCCTGCGGCCGATGACTGGTCTGCATCGAAATGCAGCTTCAATGCCTGCCAGTAGTTTGTCCTGTGAACGAGGAACCAGGGGGCAGTCAGTAGCGTGAGGCTCGCGCCAGCCGCAATGAAAAGCCGCAGGCGCTGCGCGAGCGTGTCCTTGTCATTCGAATCTGACGTCAGGATGAAAAGGATAAACAGCAGTGATGCAAAGATCGCGGAGATCAATTTGAGGGCGATCAATGCTGAGCAGACCAGCAGCAGGGGAAAGAGTTGCAGCACCCTACCGGCGATGGTGTCCGCCGACTCGCGAGCGGCGTAAGCGGCACTCGAAGCGAACGCAATCGCCAGCAGTGTTGTCGAGTACACCGAGGATATATTGACCTGCTGGGTGTTGAGGAGCACAACAACCATCGCCCCGGACAGGCCGAGAATCCAGTGGGCACCGACTTGCCTTGCCAGTTGGATTACCAGGGCACAGGACAGGATAACGCCCAGTACAGCGTCAAAGCCGTTTACGTATTTGAAGCCTGCCACGCTGACGATAAGCGACTGCATGAACTGCTGCGCACCAAGGCTGTCGACGCCGATGAGACCGAATGGATTGCTGCCCAGCGTGCCCTTTTCCAGCATGTATGTGATGCGCGGGAAGTAGGTGTGGTAATCGTCGTGAAAATTGAAGTTGGCGGAAGGCAGCAGGGTCGCGACAAGAAAAACAGCCACGACGCCGATCAACAGCAAGGAAAGTGCCTCCCAGGGGCGCTGGCTCAAGCTGCGAGTCGCCCGTGTCACCAGGCCGCTTTCTGCTGCAGCGCTGTGAACGGAAGATGTGACCACGTAAAAACCGACAATCCATCCCACTGTCAGGATCGCGAGGAGGACGCTGGCGTATGCGACACCTGCCATGTTGAGCACACCGCCCAGGCAGATGAGGGCCGCGATGCCGAGCGCGGTCGTGTAGGCAGCGGGATATTCCCCCCAGGCCCTGCCGGTCACGCGCAGCGCCAAGACGCCCCAGCCATACAGCGAAAAGGTGTAGAGCGCGATACCGAGGAACGACAGGATTGTACTCGCCGCTAGCATGAGCTGGTGCGCGTTTTCATCGTATAGGGCTGTCGCTCTGGAAAATGACGAAGAGTCCTACCAGGATAAGCGCCGTGCCGGCGAAATAGCCGATGCTCAACCTCTCGCCGTAGATGTACGCACTGGCCAATGGCACCAGCACGAAACTCAGGGCAAAGGTCATGTAGGCCCTGTTCAGCGGAATATCCTTCAGCAGGTATATCCACAGCAGGGTCGCGAGTCCGTAAACAACGGCGGCCAGCCCTACCGTGACCAGGAAGGAGGCGTTGATCCAGGAGTTTTCCGCTGCCAGTTGCAGGCCCGCTTTCTTGAACAGCAGTTGGCCCACCGAGATGGCGCAGACGCAGGACAGGCACAGCAGGAATTGACCGATGGTCATGGCAGTGGGCTATATCTCGATATGCGTGATGTAGAAGAGATTGAGGTCCATCGAAGGCACGCGAAAGGGCAGCCATTGTTCTTCCACTCTCGGGAAGAAGTGCCGCACAAAGGCGACCAGATTGTTAATGGCATTGATGTGCTCCCGGGCCATCCAGTAGTCGTAGTCGAGGCCGGCCTCGATAAACTTCTTCCTCGCAACCGCGTAGCGGCCAAGCCGCCACGCTACACCGGGGTCGCAGGGGAGCACCAGTGTTAGCACCCCGCCCGGCTTGAGCACGCGGGTCCACTCCTGCAATACTTCATGGGGCTTCGGCAGATGCTCGAGAACGTGGGCTGCGATCAGCCGGTCAAACGAGTCATCCTCGTAGCTGAGCCGGGTGGCATCCTGCACCTCGGTGATAACTTCGCCGCCGTTCCCTGCGCCGGCCGTCGCGATCTGGTCCATCAGCGGAGGGTTCAGGTCGGTCATGGTATAGCTGTCGAAGGAATGCCTGACATGATCGATATGTACGCCCGTGCCGGCACCGACTTCGAGTACGCGCGAGAAATGCGTGTCGGGCCCCCAGGGGCGCTCTGCCCAGACATGACTCTTCTTCAGGAAGTAGCCCGCCAGACCCTCGTCATAGTTCACATCCTCATACAGTGCCGCCCACTGTTTCAGGTAGTCGTCGTAGCTGGGATTTTCTCGA
>JAZBOY010000179.1:0-4109 GCA_036351375.1 Halieaceae bacterium | reverse complement strand
GTCACGGAGTTGACGTTGGTCACCATCACTTCCTTCACCAGGTAATGCTCGGCGTCACCGTCGTTATAGATGCTGTCCAGCACCGCTTCCAGGCACTCGATTTCCGAGAGAATGCCGACCACGCAGCCCTTGTCGTCGGTCACGGTCAGGCCGGTGAGTTTGTACTCCACGATCATCTCCACTGCCTGCAGGATGTTGGCATCCTGGTTGATCGTCAGCGGGTTCTTGCGCATGCAGTCCTGGATGGTGGTGGGTCGGTTTGGCATGGTGTGCTCCTTGTTGTTGTTCTCGCGGATCGCTCCCTAGCCGATCCAGTCTACTACCGTCTGCGCCCAGCGCGGACCGTCAGTATTCTGTACGAAGTGGCCGCCCTGCAAGGTCACATGGGGCTGGCCCTGGGTACCGGGCACCCGATCGAGGAACACCTGGTAGGCGCCGCCCAGGATCGGGTCTCCGTCAGAGAAACACATCAGCGCCGGCTTGTGCCAGTTCTCCAGCACCTGCCAGGCGGCGAGATTGGCCTCCCGGGCCGGGTCGTCCGGAGTTGCCGGCACCAGGGTCGGAAACTGCCGGGCACCGGCCTTGTATTCGTCGGCGGGGAAGGGCGCGCGGAAGGCGTCGACCTCGGCCTCGGTGAGGCTGCCGTTGCCCAACTCGTTGCAGATGAAACCGATGTCGAACACCGGGTCTTCCTGGCTGAACTGGCGCCAGGCCAGGAAGGCGTCGTTCATGGGCATATCCCCGGTGGGCAGGGCGGTATTACCAATCGAAAAGCGCGCGAAATGGTCCGGGTTCTCCGCCAGCAGGCGCAGGCCGATCAGCCCGCCCCAGTCCTGGCCGATAAACGTCACGTCCTTCACGTCCATGGCCAGGAACCACTGGGTAATCCAGTCCACATGGCGTTGGTAGGTGTAATCGCTGCGCTCGGTGGGTTTGTCGGAGCGGCCGAAACCGATCAGGTCCGGCGCCAGCACCCGCATGCCGGCGGCCACGAACACCGGGATCATCTTGCGGTACAGGTAGCACCAGCTGGGTTCGCCGTGCATGCACAGTATCACCGGGCCGCCCTCCGGGCCCTCGTCGAGGTAGTGCATCCGCAGCTCGCCGAGGTCCGGGTCTGTAAGGGTGTGGTAGTGCGGGGCAAAGTCGTAGTCGGGCAGGTCCTGGAACTGCTCGTCGGGGGTGCGTAAGACACTCATGAAAAAAAATTCCTGTGCGTGTGGAACATTTTGCCGGGTGGGACGTTATTAGAGTATAGCCACCCGGAAAATCACAAGGAGACAGTTATGAAAGTTGCCCAATCCAGCCTGAATCGCCTGTTGCTTGTCGCCGGTATTGGCCTGATCACGGCCTGCTCATCGGCCCCCGGACCCATCGTGGATACCAAGGGCGTAAACATGTCTGACTACCATCAAGACCTTGCAGAATGTGAAGGCTATGCCGACCAGGTTCGCATCGAGCGGGGCGTTGCCAAGGGCGCAGCAGCCGGCGGTGTAGTGGGTGCCGCCACGGGCGCCATCCTCGGCGAAAGTGTCGGTGAGTTTGCCGGTGTCGGCGCCGTCGCCGGCGGCACCAAATCAGCCATCCAGGGCGATCGGGAGAAATCCCAGGTGGTGAAGCGCTGCATGCGGGGGCGTGGCTACAAGGTGCTCAACTAGCCGGCGAACGCGCCCAGTCAGCGAATCGACAGCCTCAGGCCCAGCTTGCGTAGCTGGACCTTTTCTTCCCGCAGCTCGTAGCTGGTCAGCGGATGCTGCTCGAGCCAGTCGCCAGGGAACTTCAGCTTCAGGCTGCGGGCCTTGGCGGTCACCTTCACCAGCGGCAGTTCCTCCAGCTGCTCCACATACTTGAACGCACAGGCCAGCCGCAGGATGGCCACCAGCTTTGCCGCGCGCTGGCGGTCGCCTTCCGGCATGTTATCCAGGTCCTGCAACGGCACCTTGCGGCGGTGGCAAAAGACCAGCAGCGCCAGGGTCTCCTGCTCGTCCTGGGAAAAACCCGGCAGATCGGCGTTGCGCAGCAGGTAGGCGCCGTGGCGGTTGTAGTGCTTGTGTGAGATGGCCATGCCGATTTCATGGGTGCGCGCCGCCCAGCGCAGCAGGTCGCGGTCGGCGTCTTCCAGTTCCCAGGGCTGTGCCGCTGCCTGGAACAGGTTGCTGGCACGTTCTTCCACGATCTCGGCAATCTGGGCATCAGCGCTGTAGCGCTGCATGAGGGCGTTGATGGTGCGCTCGCGCACGTCCTCGTGGGACAGGCGGCCCAGCAGGTCGTAGATCACGCCCTCGCGCAGTGCGCCGCGGCTGGGGCGCATCACTTTAATGCCGAGTTCGTCGAAGATCCCGGCGGTAATCGCCACGCCGGCCAGGATCACGTTGCGGCGCGTGTCCGACAGCCCCTCGACCTGGATCTTGTCGATGTGGTCGAACTCCAGCAGCGCCTTCTCCAGGTTGGCCAGGCCGCTGCGGGTAATGCCGCCCTCGCTCCAGCCGAAATGCTGGATGATGCCCTCGATGGCCTGCAGGGTGCCGGAGGAGCCAACGCAGTCTTCCCACTGGGACGAGGAGAAGCGGTGCCGGATATGTGACACCTCCAGCCGCGCCGCATCGTAGGCCTTGCGGTAGCGTTTGGTGGTGATACCGCCGCGCTTGAAGAATTGCCGGGTGTAGGACACGCAGCCCATCTGCAGGCTTTCCAGCTTCTGGGGCTCGAAGCGCTGGCCGACAATGAATTCGGTACTGCCGCCGCCGATGTCCACCACCAGCCGCGATTGTTCGTCGTCCGCCAGGGTGTGGGCCACGCCCAGGTACACCAGGCGCGCTTCCTCGCGGCCGTAAATCACGTCGATGGGTACGCCCAGTAGTGCTTCAGCGGCATTGGTGAAATCGCGCCGGTTGCGGGCCTGGCGCAGGGCGTTGGTGCCGACGATGCGGGTGCGATAGGGCGATACGCTGTCGAGCACCTGCTTGAAGCGCGACAGGCAATCAATGCCGCGGCGAATGGCGGCCTTGTCGAGCACGCCGTTCTTGAGCCCCGCGCCGAGCTGCACCTTTTCCGCCAGGGTTTCCACCGGGCGCACTTCCCCGTGTTCAACCCGGACTACGATAAGGTGAAAGCTGTTGGACCCCAGGTCGATGGCGGCCAGGATGGCGCCCTCGGGTACGTCCTGGTCGGCGGTGCGGGCTACTGGGTTCGGCGATACGGCCTGTTGCATGTGGAAAGCGGTGCTGTGGCTTTGGCGTATGGTAAAACATCGCCCGTCCACTGTCCTGCCAGCTTCATCCGGCAGCCGCCGCCCTCAAGCAGTGCGCAGCCCCCAGGTAAAACCCGCCACGGTGATGGCCAGCAGGCCGCTGATGCCCAGCACCGCGGGGGTGATCTTCGACAGTTCGGCAAAGGGATCGCCGCTGCGTTGGGCGCGGAACAGCGGCGGCAGTTCGACGCCCGCGGCGAAGATGGCGGAACCTACTGCGCCTGCTACCAGCATAGCGCGTCCGGCATTGTCGGGCGGTACCAGCCAGGCCAGGGCAAACACGGCGATCCAGCTGCCCATTTGCCCCGCCACACTCATCACGTTGAACTGGCTCATGCTATTGCCGGCGTAGTCGTAGTCGTAGACGAGCAGGGTATAGCGCTGTGCAGGCGTAACCTGGGCGCCGGCCAGCGTGGCCCCGGCCAGGTGCAGCCATTCATGTACAACCGTCGCCCAGGTGATGCCGACCAACGCGGCAACAGTCATCGACAGGGCGTTTGCCAGGGCCAGGCCACTACCGACATACCAGGTGTCCAGGGCACTCCAGAGCAGAAACAGGAGGGTCGCGAAGCCGAAGTGCAGGGCGGCGTTCTTGAGGAGCATGAAATGGTGCCGATTGGTAAACACTTGATACGCTGACGGGAGAGCAGATGGATTGACGCCGCCGATGATCGCCGGTGTATGCTTCAGGTCATGTCCGACGACGGAATAGCACAGTGCGAGCGATGATCGACGACTTCAGGATTGTGCCCGCGGGCCACTGCGGCAGCGGCAGCATGCGCAACCTGATCTACCACTACTGCGGGCTGGACCTGCCGGAAGGTGTGGTGTTTGGCCTGGGCGCAGGCCTCGACGCGGT
>JAZBOY010000178.1:0-6665 GCA_036351375.1 Halieaceae bacterium | reverse complement strand
GAAAAGCCGGTACTCCAGCACCTCGTCTCCCTCCAACTGGTCTATCAGGAGCATTGTGTCGGTGATGCCTGACACCACCCAACCCTGCACGATCTCATCCCCTTCGAGAACCCGCAGCAGCCCCGTGTTATCGGGCGAGGATAACACGAGTTGCCGCATCGCTTCCGGCATTTTTTGCGGGCGGAATACGGCTACAGGCTCCGGCCCACGCAGGATTGCGATCAATTCGAGATGCTTGAAGGCGCCCGGTCGTGTGGGATCGATCGGCGGTGGTCCGGTGTCTTCCTCCTCGGGCTCGGGCTCCGGGTCGGCACCCCTGGCCCAGTTCGGGCTCTCTGCCAACAGCGCCGCCAACTCATCGAACGGGACGTTGCGCACCGTCCAGGGTTCCTCCATGGTGATGTCGCGCCGGTCGACACCGGCCCCCAGCAATACCAGGCCCGACAACAGGCCCAGCGCCAACCCCGCCGCCACGGCGGCGGCAGGTACCTGCACCCAGGTCGGCAGCGCCAGCAGCCTGGCGGCAACGGCGCTCATGACTCGGACTCCTCGATGATGAAGTAGGCCAGCAGTCGCACCGTGAAGCGGTCGCCCCGCTGCGGTGAATAATTGAGGCGCTCCACCCGCAGCTTCCGGTCGGAACTGGCCAGGGCAGACGCCAGCGCCCTGGCATCGGCGGGCAGCAGTTCACCGCTGAGTTCAGCCTCAAAGCGCCACACCTCGCTGTCGAGTCCAGGCACCGGCCGCGCCTCCGACAGGTCGAGGCGCGATTTCTGCAGGCTGTGCTCGCGTGCCAGCCGGCGCAGCCAGGACTGCAGCTCGGCGCCGGCCAGGCCGCGGCTGGTGGAGCGCCAGAACTGTTCACGCAGGGCCGCATCCGCCGCCTGCTGGCGCTCAAAATAGGCAGCGAAATCGACGTCGGTATTGCTGGCCAGCTCCTGGAGCCGCGCCTCGCGCAGCGCCAGTGGCCGGTACTCGGCCACCGCCTCTGCCCGCACATCGTCGAGCACCAGCACCAGGTAAAGCAGGAATACCGACAGTACACCAAACACCATCCAGCGCAGTCGCTCATTGGCCCGCAATTCTGTCAGCAGAGGTTGCAGGACGGGCGCTTCCAACAGCCGCTGGTACAGGTCGCTCATGCCCCGTCCTCCACGATCTCCAGCTCCAGTGTGAACTCCCCTTCCCGGGTGGCAGGAATGATGCGGGCGCGGGAGAAGAAGTCGCTGGATTCCAGCCGGCGCACGATCTCGCGGCCGTCCAGCTCGGGATTGTGCACCGTAACCCGGACGGAACCCTCGTTGTAGTCCCATTCACGCAGCGCGTATTCCTGGCCCTGCAACAGGCGCGTGAATTCAGCGATGACCTCCAGCTGCGTATAGACAGGCAACAGCGCTGCCAGCTTCTCGCTGCTGTCGTGCAGCCGCTCCGCGCGCAGGCGGTACTCCAGGCGATCGCCCAGCTCTGCCTGCAGGGTTTCGCTATTCGATTCGGCCAGCCAGGTCCTGATACCGGTGGCCGCCACCAGCCCCAGTTCCAGGCTGAGAGCAAAAACCAGCACGCCGGCAACAGCGGTCATGACGATCCGCTCGTCGCTCAGCAGGGTGCGCCAGCTGAATCCCGGCTCAGTCCAGGGGGCTGCCGAGCGTATCGAGGCATCGTTGGCGGGCTCCAGCGCTTGCGGGGGCAGGCCACAATCACGGGAAAAGCTGTCGAGGTCGGTGCTGCTCAAGGCCTGGGGTGACCAGCGCGATACCCGCAGCTGGCCGGACTCCCAGTACTGGTAATCAATGCCCGACTCGCAGCGATGGGCAACGGCGCCCGACTCCTGCGGCTCAAGGAAAACGGCTTCGGGAAAGGCCCTCGCCTGCTGCAGTCGCGGTGGCAGTTCAACGCGCAGGGCGGCTTCCCACTCGGCATCCCAGATCCACACCGGCACTCGCTCCAGCGACTCATCCGTCACCGCATAGAACGCGGGCGTGGCCCAGGGGCTGAGCCGGCGCACCTGCATTTCCAGGAAGCCGCGACGGGCATTCTCCGGCACCGCGGCCAGGTTCAGCACCTCGCACACACACTCGGAACGGGCCACCAGCAGGTAGGCCTGCTCGGCATCCCACTCCAGCTCCCTGACTTCGTTATTGATCAGGAGGCAGTGGGTCTGCGAAGAGATTTCCCGGGACCAGGGCCGCAGGTTCATCTTGTTCATTTCCTAGTTCTCTCGGGGCTCTGTACCGGTGGTACATCAGCCAGGGTCCGTAGAAGCCATTTTCGGTTTTCTGCAGGCTTTCTACACTAATCCAGTTGCAGCTCTCACACCACAGCCTGAAGCTGAGGTCACCCCCCGGGTAAAAGCGGAACGAGGCCTCCTGCCAGCGGGAATCTGTGGAGCCCAGGGCGTCGGCAACGCCCTTCAGGCTGCGGAACGGGTACTCGTTGCGCGCGGCGATCAGCGCCTGCGCCTCAGCCTCGTCTATATATAGAAGCGCCGAGAGCAATTCCGGGGAGGCAGTGTTGAGGTTTACCACGCTGCTGAACGCTACCCCGGCATTGGTTTTCCAGAAACCACCCCACTCCGAGTCCAGCAGGGCTTTCCAGCCCCACACGTTCTCCAGTTCGGTGGTGGTCCTGAGGTACCAGTTGGTCGGCTCATCCCGGCCTGCCATCTGGTACCGGGCAGCTTCCGCGCCGTTGATGCGGCGGGTACGGTTTTCGTCGATATAGTCTTCCAACGCAGCCACCAGTTCCAGCGCCTGCTGACGGCCCAGTTGTCGCGTGAGAATTTCGCGCATCCAGTCGGGCCCGGAAGGGCTGTTCAGGCCGAGCTGCCCGGCCAGGTCGTGAATACTGAAACGCACTCCACCCAGGCCCTGGTACACGGTGCCGTCCAGGCGCAGTTCTCCACCCACCGGTGAGGAATCGATAAACCCCTCCGGACTGATGTAGCCACCCTGGTCTTCCAGTCGCAGGGTAACACCGGCAAAGGTCACCCGCCGGGTAGCCAGCAGGTAGCGCAGGGTCTCGGCGGTCGCCTCGACCGCGAAGTTGTCTCGCACGCGCTGCTGCAGGGCTGCGGCTTCGTTGACCTGGCGCTCAATATACGCGTGAAACAGTGCTGCCAGCACGGCCACTGCCGCCACAATCCACAGGGTGGTGGCCAGTATGAAACCGGACTCCTGCCGCTGACGCCTATTCACGCCCATAGAGAATATCCGTGACGGGAACGAACTGGCTCTTGCGGATCGGAACCACGGCCGTGAGCACGGAAACGCGCTGCTCCGCGCCGCGACCCTCCTCGATGATCAGCTGCACAGCCTCCGGTAGCTGGCGGTCGCGCGACGGCAGCCAGTCCATTTGCCATTCGCCGCTTTCAGACAGGAAGGAAAACGCGGCGCGCGCATCGGCGCCCCAGCGCTGGACGCTGACCGGCTGATATGGCGGCTCTTCATAGACCAGGTGTAATTCATCACGGCGCCGCTCCAGCCGCCAGCTGATTTCCGAGGGAATGCCGGCCTTGCGCCACAGTGGTTCGTAGCTGGCTCCGTGGATGCTGAGCGCATCACCGGAAAATCGCAGGCGATTCTCATAGTACGGCACGGCAGACTCCAGCGAGTCGCGCCACCAACCCTGCACCAGGTTCTGCCGGAATTCCTCCGACTGCCGGTCCTGCAGGCGGTCGTAGGTCGCCAGCATATAGCCAAAGCCCTGGAACAGCAGCGCGCTGAGCATGCTGATCAGCGTCAGCACCACCAGCACCTCTACCAGCGTGAAGCCTGATTGCTGTCTAGACACCGGGCACATCCGGAGGCGGACGAACAAACTCGTACTGTGAAACACGGGTGTGCCAGCGGCCCAGGCCGCGGCCCTGGGACTCCACTTCTAGCCACACATCATAGAGGGCATGATCGTAGGCCCCCGGCGCACCGCGCGGGGCGCGGCCGTAGGCGACCGGTTCCACCAGCCTCGCCTGCCACGCCACCTCGTGCTCACCGATGGTCATGCGCCCGGTGGGGCTGGCGCTGATGTCATACAGGCGCATACGCCGAACCGCTTCCTCGAGTACATTCTGGGAGGCCACCACGGCCTCGGCGCGGCGCAGCGAAATCAGGTCGGTGTTGATCAGTGAGAACAGGCTGCCCATCGCCGTGCTCAGGATCACCAGCGCCATGATCGCCTCGAGCAGGCTGAACCCTGCCTGGCGACTCAGGTTACGCGTCTTCAATTTCACGCGGCACACAGAAAGGCGCCTCGAGGTTGTAACGCCAGCTCCGACCGGAACCGTGATTCAAGGTCACCGTACCACCGGTGCAGAACCCGTTGGCCCGGTAGCGCAGGCCCTGCGACGCCGACAGCGTCCAGTCTGATATGGAATCAGCGGGCAGCAGCGACTGCGCCGTGGCGCCGCTCAAGGAGACTTCCTGCCCCTGGTGTCGTGCCACCAGCGGCAGTTCGCGCAGCCGGTTGAGAATATCTTCCCGCTCGCCACCCAGGACCACGCTGTCGTAGAGGCCATCGACACGCGGCACCACCACGCTGCCAACCAGGCCGATCAGCAGCAGCACAAACAGGATCTCGAGGAGCGTGTAACCCCGAGCAGGTCTAGCTGTTGTCGGGTGTAAAACCAACATCGGCGTCCAGGCCTTCGCCGCCGGGATTCTTGTCAGCGCCAAGCGAATACAGGGTAAAGTCCTGCAGGCCGCTGGGCTTGCGCTCGTACTGGTAGGGATGGGTCCAGGGGTCCAGCGGCACTTCCTCGTCGAGATAGGGGCCCTGCCAGGCGTCGACATCGGCGGGCGCCCGCACCAGGGCCTCAAGGCCATCGTCGGTTGACGGGTAGTCGCCCACGTCCAGCCGGTAGGTCTGCAGCGCGCCCTTGAGCATCTTGATCTGGGTCTCAGCCGTCTTCACCTTGGAGGAATCCAGCTTGCCAAACAGGCGCGGCCCGACCAGCCCCGCCAACATTCCCAGGATGACCAGCACCACCAACAGCTCGATCATTGAGAAACCCGAGTATTTCCGCTTCATAGTTACCTACTTTTACTGCCTTACAGGAGACGGCTAGAACGCCACGTCATTCACACTGGTGATCGCCAGGATCACGCCCAGAATCATCACGCCGATCACACCGCCAATCACCAGGATGGCGGCGGGCTCGATCAGCGCCAGGACGCGCGCCGTGCGCGTCTTGCGAGAATTCTCACAGATGCCCGACACCGAGCGCATCATCGCGGGCAGGCGACCAGTCTTCTCGCCTACCCTTATCAGGTTGTACGCCGTTGGCGACAGCACCCGGTTTTCCCGCAGCGCGTCGGACAGCGACTCGCCGCTGCGCACGGCCTGCTCGACCCGCTGCAGGCGCTGCTGCCGCTGGGCCAGCTGCACGCTTGTGCGCGACAAGCTCAGGGCGGTGACCAGTTCAACGCGGTTGTTGAGCAGCGCCGCCATCGACGCCGACCAGTTGCCGATATCGCGCTCATTGAGCCATTCGCCCACCACCGGCAGGCGCGCGGCAAAATTCAGGAGCCGCTCGCGAAACGCCGGGTCGCGCAGCTTGACGGTCAGGCCGGCGGCAACCGCCAGCAGTGCACCCACCAGCAGGTACCAGTTGGCGTTGAACCACAGCCCGCCGTTGATCACCAGGCTCGCCAGCAGCGGTATGTCTTCGCTGCCCTTGACCAGGTTGGCAAACTTGGGGACCACGAAGGCAAAAATCAACAGGATTGCCCCGAGGCCGGACAGCACCAGGATGGCGGGGTACACCAGCGCACTGCGAAATTCTTCGCGCACCGACTCTTCATACTGCAGCTGACTGACCGCCTCGCGCAGGGACGCGGCCAGCTCACCGGTGGCTTCGCCCGTCTCTACCAGCTGTAGGACCACCGACGGCAGGTCCAGTTCACCCTGGCGCATGGCCGCCGACAGGCTGTCGCCGCTCTGCAGCCGCGTGCCAATTGCCGCGAAAAATGCGTTTATGCTGGGGTGGTACTCGCCCTGCTGCAGGGCGTCGACAGATTCCGCGATGCCGACCTCAGACTCCAGCAAGGTGCTGAATTCATCCAGGGCCTGCACGATATCTTTCGACTTCAGGCGCCGCTGCCGCCCCTCGGTCGCACTCCTGGCGGCGGCAAACTCGAAGGGTGATACGCCCTGGGATTCCAACATGCGCTGCGCTTCGCGCTCGCTTGCCGCGGTGATGTCGCCGCTGACCAGTTCTCCGTCGCGGTTGAAGGCCTGGTAGCTGAACTTCATCAGGCTGCCTCGGCTTCAGTCCCGGTGACCCGGAACACTTCTTCCAGTGAGGTAATGCCGTGTGCCACCTTGAGCAGGCCATCCTGGCGCAGGGTGCGGTCGCCCTGCCGGTGGGCCTGTTGGCGCATCTCGTGAATGGGCCGGTTCTGGACGATCATCTCGTGCAGCTCGGGCGTCACCTGCACCAGCTCGTAGATACCCGAGCGGCCCCGGTAGCCGGTGCCCTGGCAGTGCTTGCAGCCGACCGCGCGCCTGGCACTGATCTCACCCCCGTCAAAGCCGGGCACCTCGGCAATCTCCCGCTTCAGGTGCTCGCCAACCTCATCCGGCTCGCTGCAATGGCTGCAGAGGGTGCGCACCAGCCGCTGGGCCTGCACGCCCAGCATGGGGGCGGCCACCAGGAACGGCTCCACGCCCAT
>JAZBOY010000177.1:0-4476 GCA_036351375.1 Halieaceae bacterium | reverse complement strand
CTGCTGCTGTGCGACCGAATCGACGACTGGTTCATGAACCAGATGCAGGAGTTCGACGGCAAGCAGTTCCAGGACGTGGCCCGCGGTGAGCTCGACCTCGGTGAAGAAGAGAAGGAAGCCCAGGAAAAGCTCAAGCAGGAAAGCGAGGCCCTGGTTGAGCGCCTGCAGGCAGTATTGGCCGAGCAAGTGCAGGAAGTGCGCGCCACCTCCCGCTTGACCGACTCACCGGCCTGCCTGGTGGTGGGCGACTACGACATGGGCGCACAGATGCGCCGCATGCTAGAAGCGGCCGGCCAGGAAGTGCCCGAGTCCAAGCCCATCCTGGAGGTGAATCCCACCCATCCGCTGCTGGAAAAGCTCGATGCCGAGTCGGACGAGGCGCGCTTTGCAGACCTCGCCAGCATCATCTTCGACCAGACGAGCCTGGCGGAGGGCGGCACGCTGGAAGATCCTGCGGCCTACGTGGCGAAACTCAACAAGCTGCTGCTCGAACTGGCCGGCTGATCAACGCCCGGCCAGGGCCCGGCGCGGACCGCCGCGCCGGGATGCTGTTACACTGACACGCTCACGGGAGACTGGGGCAGTTTATGCCTGCAACACATTGCGTGGCCGTGCTCGGGGGCGGCAGTTTCGGTACGGTCATCGGCAATATCATTGCCGCCAACGGACATGCCACTACCCTGTGGATGCGCAGTGACGAGCGCGCAGAAATCCTCAACGAAAACCAGGAGAATCCCACCTATCTGCCGGGCTACAAGCTGGAGCCCGGCCTCAAGGCGACCACTGATCTCGCCGCCGCCGTAGCGGGGGTCGATATCGTTTTCGTGGCGGTGCCCAGCAAGTCCTGCCGGGCGGTGGCCCGGAAGCTTGCCACCTGCATCGATCCCGCAACGCTGGTGATCAGCACCACCAAGGGTATCGAGGCAGACGGTTTCAAGCTGATGAGCCAGGTACTGGCGGAGGAGTTGCCCGACAATCCCGTCGGCGTGCTGAGCGGCCCCAACCTGGCGCGGGAAATTGCCTCGGGGCAGATCACCGGTTCGGTAATCGCCAGCAGCCATGGACCCCTGTGCGACACCATCCAGGGCCTGCTGCAGAGCCGCAGCTTCCGGGTCTATTCCAGCAGTGATATGTACGGCGTGGAGCTGGGTGGAGCCCTGAAAAACGTCTATGCCATCATGGCCGGCATGGGGGCTGCCCTCGGCGTCGGAGAAAACACCATCGGCATGCTCTTGACCCGTAGCCTGGCGGAGATGTCGCGCTTTGCGGTGAGCCTGGGTGCCGACCCGCTCACCTTCCTCGGCCTGGCCGGTGTGGGCGACCTGATCGTTACCTGTTCTTCGCCCTTGAGCCGCAATTACCGTGTGGGCTACGCCCTGGGAGAAGGCAAGGCACTGGATGAGATCCTGGCCGACCTGGGCCAGGTCGCCGAAGGAGTGAACACGCTCAAGCTTCTGAAAGACGAGGCCGACCGGCGCGATATCTACATGCCGCTGGTCAGCGGCCTGTATGCCATTCTCTACGAGCGCCGCGGCCTCGACGAGGTGATTGGCGACATGATGTTGGCGGAGCAGCCCCAGGACGTGGAGTTTTCCCTGGGGGCATTGCACTGATGCGGGTTTACGTCGTGCGGCACGGCGACGCGGCACCACCACCCGGTGGCGGCGAGCGAGCCCTGACAGATCACGGCTTCCAGGATTCCCACGATGCCGGGCGCCTGCTGGCCACCGAGGGTTTCGATTTTCTTCTGTACAGCCCCAAGCTGCGAACGCGACAGACCCGCGACTGCATTCTCTCGGTGGCGGGGGATATTGCCAGCCGTGAAGAGCTGAGTCTGCTGCCTCCTACCACCGAGCAGTCTGTGGTGGACTCGATCGAAGCCTGCGGGGGTGAGTCGGTGGTGTTGGTCAGCCACCTGCCGCTGGTGGCGGAACTGGTGGGCTGGTTTACCACGGGTGATCCCCGGGACTATCGCCTGATGGGTTTCCCGCCGGCCGGCATCGTCGCCCTGGACATGGACGTGGCCGGGCAGGGCATGGCGAGCCAGGCCTGGCATGCGTTTCCCCCGGAATTCGTAAAGCAGTAGTCCGTGCGCGAACGATTCTTCGAGGTGTTCGGTCGTCGCCTGGCGGCGCTGGAGTGGGGCGAGCAAAGTGGCTGCCCGATACTGGCCCTGCACGGCTGGCTGGACAATGCTGCGAGCTTCCTGCCCCTGGCCAAGGCGCTGGTCGAGCGCGGTGCCAGTATGCACCTGGTGGCGCTGGACCTGGCCGGCCACGGCCAGAGCGACCACCGCGCCGCCGACGGCGAGTACAACGCCTGGAGCGACCTGCCCGACATCGAGGCGGTGGTGGATCAGCTGGGCTGGGAACGCTTCGCGCTGCTGGGCCATTCCCGCGGTGCAATGATCTGCACCCTGTATTCGTCGGCGCGGCCGGAGCGCATCGACCGTGTGGCCTGGCTGGACGGCATTGTGCCGCCGCTGGCAGAACCCGACGAGTGCCCCCGTCAGCTTGCCGAGTTTCTGGCCGACAAGCGCACACTGCTGGACAAGCCTGGCCGCACCTTCACGCGCATTGAAGACGCGGTGCGTGTGCGTGAACGCAAAGGCCTGGCGCCGGCCGCCGCGAGGCTGATTGCCGAGCGAAACCTGCGGCCGGTGGAAAGCGGCTGGTGCTGGTCCCATGACGCTCGCCTGCAAGGCGCATCTGCCATGCGGCTCACCCACGACCATATGAATGCAGTGCTGGCCGGGATTTCAATGCCCGGGCTGCTACTATTGGCGGAGTCAGGGATGAGCGCACGCTATGAAATCCCGGCACTGCCCGGCAATATCCGGGTGGCAACCAAACCCGGAGGCCATCACTGCCACATGGACGAAGCTGTCGACGCCATTGCCACCGAACTGGAGTCGTTTTTCTCTCTTGCGCCCGAGGAGCCCGGTGCATGAGGCGCTGGACACTGTTACTCGTACTGCTGCCGCTGCTGGCTGCTGCGCAGCCGCTGGATGTCACCTGGCGCTACGCCAGGGTGTTCGAGGAGCGCGGCCCCGAAACCCTCGACTACCTGGTGGGCCTGGGCGCCTACCAGAAAATTCACAGCCGCTGGCGGCTGGCCAACAGCGACGTGATACGCGGCGAGCTGACCCGGGTCACCTGGCAGGTACAGGAAGGCTTCACCGCCCAGGAAGGCTTCGACTGGTACCGAGAACGGCTACCAGAGGACGCAGAACTCCTCTTCGAATGCGAGGGTCGCGCCTGCGGCTCCAGTGCCCAGTGGGCCAACCGCATGTTCGAACAGCGCATCCTCTACGGACACGACGATCGCCAACGGCTGGGTGTCTGGCGCCTGGAAGACGGCGGAGACACCTGGACCCTCGTACTCTACGCCGTAGACCGCGCCAACCGCCGCCACTACGTCCACCTCGACCGACTCCGCCACATCGCCGACGTTCCCGAACCCGACTGAGGACTAACGCCCCTTCTTCGTAGCCCGCGCGTGCTACGGAGCCAGCTGCAAAGAAACTACCGGTGCTGCAAGTTGACCAGGGAGAGGAACTCGGTGCGAGTGGTGGGGTTGTCGCGGAAGCTGCCGAGCATGGCCGAGGTTTTCATCACCGAGTTCTGTTTCTGCACGCCGCGCATCATCATGCACATGTGTTGCGCCTCGATGATCACGCCGACGCCTTCCGCCTCGGTGACTTCCATGATGGTTTCGGCAATCTGGGTGGTGAGCTGCTCCTGGATCTGCAGGCGGCGGGCGTACAGGTCGACAATGCGCGCCACCTTGGACAGCCCCAACACCTTGCCGGTGGGTACGTAAGCGGCGTGGCATTTGCCGATAAAGGGCAGCAGGTGGTGCTCACACAGGGAGTACAGCTCGATGTCCTGCACCACCACCATTTCGCTGGAGTCAGACGGGAACAGCGCATCATTGACCACCTCGTCCACGTCCTGGGCGTAGCCCTGGGTCAGGAACTGGAACGCTTTGGCGGCCCGTCCCGGGGTGTCCGCCAGGCCCGGTCGCGACAGGTCTTCGCCACAGGCTTCGATGATGGTCTTGAATGCGTCTTCCATGCCCTGTTCCCGACAGGCGAGTGAGCAGCGGATACTAGCAACCGGCTGTCGGCCCCGCAATTGCGGGGTACACTCACGGCATGGACGTGGAAGATCAGATCAAGGCCGAACTGGATACGGTGGGAGACGGGCTGCGCTGGGCGGAAGCCTGCTTTGCCGAAGCGGAGCTTTACTTCGGCCATGGCACGGACAATGCCTGGGATGAGGCCCTGCACCTGGTGCTGGGCAGCCTGCAGCTGCCGATGGAGAGTGACCCGTCGGTGCTGGATTGCCAGATCAACGACAGCGAGAAAGAACAGCTCATTCGCAATGTCAGGCGCCGCGTGGATGAGCGCGTGCCGGTGCCCTACCTGACAGGCCGTGCCTGGTTTGCCGGCCTCGAGTTCAAGATCGATCGCCG
>JAZBOY010000176.1:0-3198 GCA_036351375.1 Halieaceae bacterium | reverse complement strand
CCCGGCAATCAGCTGCGGGAACAGGGCGATGTACAGCGCGATGTTGATCGGGTTGCGGTCGTGCTGTGCATCGCCGCGGTACACGTCCAGCAGGTAAGACATTGCCTGGAAGGTAAAGAAGGAAATGCCCAGGGGCAGGTGTACCGGGGCCAGCTCCAGGGCCGGTGCGCCCAGCTGCCCGAGAATCCAGTTCCAGTTGTCCGCCAGGAAATTGGCGTACTTGAAGTAAGCCAGCAAGCCGAGATTGGCGATGATGCCGGTCACCAGCCAGGCTTTGGCATTGAGCTGTTCCTGCCGGGCGCGGTGAATGCAGCTGCCAAACAGGTAGTTGAGCGCAATCGACGCGAGCATCAGCAGCACGTACTGCAGCTCACCCCAGGCATAGAACAGCAGGCTGAGGAGGAGCAGCACGAGATTGCGAACCCCGCGCGGGCTCAGCAGCATGGCAAACAGCACCAGCGGCAGGAAGGCGAACAGGAATGTCGTGGAGCTGAAGACCACGCTAGCGCCCGGTCATCCAGCCGCGAACGGGGAAATCCACCAGGCCGCCCAGCCGCCACAGGTCATACCAGAAACTCAGCCGCAGCGCAGCGGCTGCGAGTCGGGGTAGCTTTTTATCCGCACCGACGTTGACGCGCTCGGAGGCCACAGCGACATCTTCCCTGACGCCCAGGAAGCGAAACACCCGCGCCAGGGTCTGGTCGTGCGCGTCGCCCAGGTCATCGCTGCGAATCACCAGCAGCTGATTACGCGGGAAATAACGGAGAAAGCGGCGCAGCTGCCTGGCGTAAAGGCCGCGACCGCGATAGCTGTTCTCGCGCAGGGCGGAATGCCGGGCCAGCCTTTTGGAACCCAGCCACAGGCGCAGCGGTTCGACCAGCAGCGCCAGCCAGAACGGCAGGTGCTCCAGGCCGTTAGCCAACGCCATGCAGTAGTGCGACCAGGCCCGCTCCACCGGGTCACGCAGGATCACCACGAGCTTCAGATCGGGGTTCCAGGCTTGCAGCTGGGCCGGCACCTCGGGCAGGAACAGATAGATCGGAGTGGCTTCACCCAGGGTGCTCTCCTGATCGAGATGAGAAAAAAATCCACCGTAGTATTCATCGAGCAAGGCGTCAGTCCAGGACCCGGCATAGCTCTCGTGGTCAAAGGCATGGGCTTCCTTGGGGCTGGCCATGCCAATATCCGGGTGCTCCGCCAGAAACTGTGCCAGCGCCGTGGTGCCACACTTCTGGGCACCGATCACCATGAAGTCGAGCTTCTTCACGCATCCGCCTCCAGCGCGTCGGCGGCGGCCTTGAGGTCTGCCCGCGTATACAACTCCAGCCACTGGCCGTCCCGTGCCAGCAGGGCATCCAGCAGCGCCGGCACGCCGGCCGTATCATACAGGCCGCTGTCGTTCCGACTGCCCAGGGTTTCCGTGGGGCTATGTTCAATATCACAGGCGGCATAAAGCGCGCCACCGTTACTCGCTACCAGATCCTCGTAGCGGACCACGCGCCCGTCAGCCTGCAGCGGCCGGAAGGCGCTAAAGAACCAGTCGAGGATAGCCAACTGCCGCTGGAGCCTGTCTTGTTCCGCGGCGAGGCTACTGTGGAGCGAGCGGTCGTACAGCTCCCCAGCGGGCAGCCGGCCCGCGTTCACCGGCAAGTCTACGGTCTGCCAGGACGCGAGCACCGGGAGCGGATTTCTCACCAGCGCCACACAGTGATAGCGCCGGCAGAGCTGTGGCAACAGGGCAGCAAATAATGCGTTGTGCTTGATGACCAGCCGGAACCGGGGGCTTAAAGGCCGATCCAGCCGAATAACGCCCTGTTCACCCTGGGGCCGGCGCAATTCTGACCCGCTTGCCGACTCCGTCACCCTGGCATCATGCAATGCGCCGCCGACATGGGTGGAAGGCGCTTCTGAATCAGTGAGGATACCGTGACGGACCTCGGCAATGCTGGATTCAATATGCTCGAGCGCGCCGTCGGTCGAGTCACGTGCCTCGAAATCCGCCAGCCGGAAGGGTTCAGAGAGGGCCACGGTATCCGTCGCCTGGTCGAGCAGGCGGCAGGCCAGCGAGGTGCCGGCACGGGGTACGCCGCTGAGCAGCAGGGTCTGCCCGTTCACCACAGCGACTCCAGGTTGTCGAGAAGCTCGAATAGCGCGGCTCGCTCACGCTCCAGCGTGTGCAAGGCCAACTGCTGTCTTGCCCGCTCCCGCATGTCTGTCTCCGCCTGGCCACCGAGTATGTGCTGCGCGCGGGCCACCGCATCCAGCAGGGAGTGCAACTCAAGGCCGGGTTGCAGGCAGGTTTCGCCGTCGCGGCAGAAACCCCGGTTGCCCACGCAGTCGGGCACCACCACCAGCCTGCACAGCGCCATCGCCTCCAGCGCCGGCAGGTAGAAGCCTTCGGTAGCATGGGGCAGCAGCACGGCGATCTCTGCCGCTGCCATGGCAGCCAGCACCGTTTCGCGGGGCTGGTGATCAGGGTGGAAGGTCACGATCAGCCCCTGGGCCTGCAGACTGCTGGCCAGGTTGGTCGCCAGCTCGGGCTGCTTGTTCCCCAGTATGTAGACGCTGTGCGGCGCCGGGTCACGTCGGCGCGCCAGCAGATCATCGAGATCGATGCCGTTGGCGATGGTGAAGGTAGGGCCGTTGACGCGGCCGGTGGCCAGGATGGCTGATTCCACTTGCTGGCTCACGCAAATACGAATGGCCCTCTCCGAAAGGAAGGGGTATACGTTGGCGTTGGGGTCGGCATGCC
Organism: Halieaceae bacterium; assembly: GCA_036351375.1. GTDB lineage: Bacteria > Pseudomonadota > Gammaproteobacteria > Pseudomonadales > Halieaceae > JANQIO01. The sequence goes on along the minus strand of JAZBOY010000176.1, from coordinate 446 downwards.
GGACGTGCTGCACCAGGTTCAGCACTGGCCGCTCAGGCTCTGGCCTGCGCGGCAGGTAGGCCTGCCAGTCCATGCCCGCCAGGAACTGGAGATCTGCGCGTTCAGGCCTGTAGCTGGTTTTGCAGCGATCGGCGCGACCCGCCCAGATGGTGTCCGCCACGGGCTGGGATGACTCGCTCCAGGCCAGCTCGGCCTGCCACTCAGGGTGAGCCAGGAAATGGCCGAAATAGTCGTATACCTTCTGGTGGCCACCGGAGTACTGCCTGTAGTCCCTGTGGAATAGCGCAGTTTGCTTGCTCATGCGTCTTGCTGATAGCGCGAGCCACGCGGAGCATGCGGCCGTTCGGAGCTTTCGAACTTGCCGCATGGGATTTCGTCACAATCCGCAGGCCCGGGAAATCTATATTTCAATAACCATCGGCACTATACTTCCCGCCTCAGAACAT
>JAZBOY010000175.1:0-16215 GCA_036351375.1 Halieaceae bacterium | reverse complement strand
CAGCGGCGACCTGGTCAGCGGCCAGGTCGGCACCGGTATCGACTTTGACGAGGTGGATGACCATATCAATTTCGCCGCAGTGGATGTGGGTGACACCTTCACCATCTCTGCCTGGGTGCGCCCGGATTCCGCTGGCGACAGTATTCAGACAATTATTACCAACAGCGGCCAGGGTGCATCAACAGATGGCTTCAGGTTCTTTATCAACTCTTCCGGCACGGAAGACGGGACGATCAGATTTGAGACTGGCAATGGTACGGGTGGAGGATCTGCCAGCACGAACGCGGGCGTTATCATCTTTGATGAATGGAATCACGTTGCCGTTGAAGTAAATCGTACCAGCGGTACGGCAACCATTTACCATAATGGTGTCGACGTCACGAGCGACAACACCATTCGCACAGATTTCTCCACCAATAGTGACTTCCGCGTCGGCCAGATGGAAAGTGACACCCTTGAATTCAGGGGCACTATCGACGAACTTCGCATCGAGTCCGAGGGTCGGTCAGCGGACTTCATCCAGGCCCGCTATCTCTCACAGGTTGCCGGGGCCACGTTCACCCGCTTCGGTGCCACCGAGTCACAGACACAGGATAGTGCAGCCCCGGTCGCCTCCATCACCCGGGACGACGCCAACAATACCAACGCCAGCTCAGTGACCTTCTCGGTCGATTTCAGTGAAGACGTTTCCAACGTGAACGCCGATGATTTCGACGTTGTGACCACTGGCACCGCCAGCGCCAACGCCACGGTGAGCGTTACCGACGCCGGCGACGCCGACGACTCGACCTATGCGGTGACCGTATCGGGTATCAGCGGTGATGGCACCGTCGGCCTGGATATCGACGCCGGTAATGTCGATATTGTCGACGCTGCCGGTATTGCAATGAACAACACACCGATCACCGACCAGGTCTATACGGTGGACGCCGTCGACCCCGTGATCAACAGCGTAGCGCTGGCCGACACCAGCCTCACCGTCGGGGAGACCACCACCGTCACGATCACCTTCTCCGAGGCGGTGACCAACTTCGACAACAGCGATATCACCCTGGCCAACGGCACCCTGACCCCGGTCAGCAGTGCCGACGGCGGCATCACCTGGACCGGCACCTTCACGCCGACCGATGATATCGAGGACGCTACCAACGTCATTACCGTGGGCACCACCCTGACCGACCTGGCGGGCAATGCCCCGCTGGCGAGTCGCGACAGTGCCAACTACGCCATCGATACGCGTGAGCCATTGGCCCCGGTAGTTGCCGCCATCAGCAATGACACCGGAGCGGCTGTTGACGGCGTTACCAGTGACACCACATTGGTCATATCGGGTACAGCAGAAGCCAACACGTCGGTGGAAGTCTTTATCAACGGCGGCAGCATTGGCACCACCACCGCCGATGGCGCGGGCAACTGGAGTTTCGACCATAGCGGAACGGCCCTCGCCCCTGCCGGCTATACGATTACTGCGCAGGCCACCGATGCCGCCGGCAACAGCAGCCTGCTCTCTGCTGATTTCGACATCACTGTGGATACGGCGCCGCCGTCAACCCCCACCATTACCAGCCTGAGTGACGACACGGGCATCGCAGACAACATCACCAGCGACAACCAACTGGTATTTGCGGGTACCGCCGAGGCCAACAGCACGGTCGAAGTATTCCTCGATGGCGTCAGCCTGGGCACCATCGGCGCTGATGGTAGCGGGAACTGGACCTTCGACTACTCGGCCACGACCCTTGCCGACGGCACCTATACCCTCACAGCGCGCGCCACAGACCTTGCAGGCAACACGGGAGTCGTTTCTGCTGATTTCGACTTCACCGTCGATGCCACTGGTCCGGCGGCCACCGTTTCTGCAATCAGCAACGACACCGGCACCCCGGACAACATTACCAGCGACGCCACGCTGGTGTTTTCTGGTACGTCCGAGGCCAACAATTCGGTCGAAGTATTTATCGACGGCGTCAGCATCGGCACTACGCTTGCTGACGGCAGCGGCAACTGGACGTTCGACCATACCGCAACCACCCTGGCCGACGGCAGCTACGTGGTGACCGCCCAGGCCACGGACACGCTGACCGTCCAGGCAGGCGCCGTGTCAGCCGGGCTCAGTTTCACGGTAGATACTGTTGGACCTTCTGCGGCGGTCACAGCGATTACCAACGACACGGGCGCCATCGACGGCATTACCACAGACAACCGCCTGGAGTTTTCCGGTACTGCAGAGGCAAACAACAGCGTCGAAGTGTTCCGGGATACCGGCACCGGGCCGGTCAGCCTCGGCTTCGTGACTGCCGATGCGGCAGGCAACTGGACTTTTGACAACACCGGCACCGTGCTGGTCGATGGCATTTACCGTCTGTCGGCCCAGGCCACGGACCTCGCCACCGGCCAGACCGGACCTGTATCCAGCCAGTTTATACTTCAGGTAGATACCACACCGCCGCCGAACAGTGCCCCTGCAGGCAGCGTCAGCATTGACAACACCACGCCCGAACAGGGTGATGTACTGACCGCCAGCAACGATCTTTCGGACGCTGACGGCCTTGGCGCCATCACCTACCACTGGCAACGGGATACCGGCAGCGGGTTTGTCGACATCGGCAGCACCGGCAATAGCTACACGGCCACCCAGGACGATGTTGGTGCGACGCTACGGGTCGAGGCTCGTTATACCGATAGCCGCGGATTTGACGAAGCAGTCACCAGTGGAGCTACCGCTGCGGTTGCCAACGTAGACGATGCCGGCACCGGGGATGTCAGCATCGACAACCTGACGCCGGTACAGGGTGACACCCTGACAGCATCGAATACCCTTGACGACCCCGACGGCCTCAGCGGCACCATCGCCTACCAGTGGCAGCGGGATGGCGTCGATATCGCCGGCCAGAACGGCACCATTTATGTGACCACGCAGTCTGATGTCGGCGCAGTGATCAGCGTGGTAGCCAGCTATGTCGACGACCTGGGCGGCACCGGTTCCGTGGCAAGCGTTTCCACGGCACCCGTCGCAGACCTCAATGACAGCCCCACCGGAGCCGTCCTGATCAGTGGTTCGGCCGCCGAGGACCAGACACTGACGGTCAGCAATACCCTGGCAGACCCCGACGGTGTCGGCACCGTCAGCTACCAGTGGCAGAGGGATGGCGTCGACATCAGCGGCGCGACCGGAACAACCTATACCCTTGGCCAGGACGACGTGGGCGCACAGATTTCTGTAATGGCCAGCTACATCGATGGCCAGTCCAACCCGGAAAGCATGGCCAGTGACACCACGGCAACGGTGGCGAACGTCAACGACCTGCCCAGTGGTAGCCTGCTATCTGTTCCCGCTGCCAGTACCCCTGGCACGGTACTCACGATCAACAACGACCTGCTCGACGAAGACGGTATCTCCGGGACCGTGAGCTTCCAATGGCTGCGCGACGGCGTTTCGATTGCCGGTGCCACGGGCAACAGCTACACACTGACGGACGCTGACATGGACTCGAACGTCAGCGTTGTGGCCAGCTATACGGATGATTTTGGGACCTCAGAGAGCCTCGAGAGTGCCGCCGTCACGGTTGTCCGTGAGAGCAGCAGCCCGGCACCCGAGACGCCGGATGGCGTCAACGTACCCGATGAGCGCACCAATGACGACAGCGGCACACCGGCGCCGATTTCTCCACCTGCGCCGGAGGACCCAACAGTCCTTCCGCCGGAAGTGGAGCTGGGTGACCCCGTGCTGGATAGCGATATTGGCACTGACCCTGTCGTAGAAGTGGCCGGCGACCTGGATATTGGCAATCGTGCAGGCAGCGGTAACAACAGCTTCACCATCGGCGACAGCAGCCAGGTAGAGCTTGACGACAGCAGCGAGGATGCAGCGACCATCGCAGCCGCGGAGCGTGAGCGCGAACTTGTCGAGGATCTGCTTCAGCTGATCCAGGATGGCGACACGGAAGAAGATATCAACCTCACCGCAGGCGTTGCCGGCAATGTCACCCTGCAGGCACAAGAGGCGGAGGAAGAGGAGCTTGCCGCCGTCAACGATGTGCTCACCAACCATGCCCTGTGGGATGCCATCGACCGCATGAACGAGGAAATGGCCCTGCAGTCCTCCGACAAACTGTCCCGCGAGGAACTCGTGGTACAGTTCGTGAGCACCTCCGGGCTGGGCCTGTTTGCAGCCCTTACTGTGTACGCTCTGCGTGGAGGCGCGCTGATGGCGAGCTGGCTGTCCACCATGCCGCTCTGGGGGAACCTCGACCCACTGCCCATATTGCGCGACAAGAAAGACGAAGAAAAAGAAAAAGAGAAAGCGCGTGACCGCAAGGCCAATAACGAGCGCAAGGCAGAGTCCATGTTTGCCGGGCAGGAGCAGGCTTAAGTGAAGAAGTTCCTGCTCAATCCCATCTTCCGCGTCAGCATCGGCCTGCTGATGCTGACTGTCAGCATCCTGCTGATGGGCGACTGGCTGGGCCTGGTACCCAACGCGACCGAAGCCCAGCTCGAAAACCGCCGGAAATTCAGTGAATCGCTGGCCGTACAGCTGTCATCGCTGGCTTCCAGCGGCGACTCCCATCACATCAGCACTACCCTGGAGGCGGTGGTGTCCAGGAACCCGGATGTCGTCGCAGCGCGATTCCGCTCCGACGCCGGCGGTGGCGAATTGGCGTCCGGCGGCACTGAGCTGGATGGGGCGGCCCGCGACAAGGTGCTCGTGCCGATCTTCCGCGGTGATCGCCAGTGGGGATCGGTAGAAGTTCAATTCGCGCCTACCAGCGCCTCCTGGTTGCCGGGCTTTGCCAACAACACTTTCCTCGCGCTGGTGGCATTCGTATTTGCCATTGGCATGCTGCTATTCCCGGTGTTCCTGAAGCGGGTACTGCGCGAGCTGGACCCGAGCCGAGTGATTCCCGGGCGGGTCAAGGCGGCCTTCGACACCCTGGCGGAAGGCATCCTGATCCTCGATGAACAGGGCGACATCATGCTCGCCAACAATGCCTTTACCCGCAGCGTTTCCATCGCCAGTGCCAACCTGGTCGGCAAGAAAGCCTCCAGCCTGCGCTGGATCAGCAGCGACGGTGACATAAAGCAGCTGATACCCAAGGAAGACCTGCCCTGGATGCAGGTGCTGGCCACCGGTGAGAAACAGACCGATGCCTGTATCGCCATATCCCATGGCACCAGTACCCAGCGGGCCTTTGCCGTCAACTGTACGCCGATCCACGACGACAAGCGCAGCGTTCGCGGCGTGATCGCCACCTTCGACGACTTGACCGAACTGCAGGAAAAGAACGCCCAGCTCAGCGAAACCCTGGTCGACCTGCAGAAGTCCAAGGAGGCGGTGGACCAGAAGTCGAAAGAGCTGGAATTCCTGGCGACTCGCGACCCCATGACGGGTTGCCTGAACCGCCGTGCCTTCAATGAATCCCTCGAGGACCGTATCGAGATCGCGCGCAGGCGCAGCCACCACCTGGTGTGCATGATGGTGGACATCGACCATTTCAAACGCATCAACGACAACTACGGCCACGCCATGGGCGACAACGTGATCAAGTTCGTGGCCGACACTATCCAGGCCAAGATTCGCCCGACCGACCTCCTGGCCCGCTACGGTGGCGAGGAATTCTGCCTGGTACTCGATGACCTCGACCTGGAGCGTGCGCGAGTGATCGCCGAGCGTATCAGGATGGCGGTCATGGACGGTGACCCGTCTACCTTTGCCAGCACCATCAAGGTGACCTGCAGCTTTGGTCTCAGCGTCTGGAGTACCAAGCTGGCCGACAAGGAAGAGCTGATCAACAACGCCGACAAGGCACTCTACCGGGCCAAGGAGTCAGGCCGGAACCGCGTGCTGGCCTGGGAAGACGGCGGGACTGCCAAGTCCAGGACCAGGGAAAGCAGTGCGAGCGACAAGCGAAGTCAGGCCGCCAACCCGGAGACAATCAACGTCAACCAGGATGTGGAGAACCGGCTGGAGGAACTCGAGCGCATTGCCCGGGAGAAGGCCGACCAACTGGACCACTTGCTGTCGCACGACAGCATTACTGACCTGCCGAGCCGAGGCGTGTTCATAGACCGCGCCGAACAGGCCGTGTTGCGTGCCAGGCGCAGCGACGATATTCCCGCCGTGCTGTCACTTGGACTGGACGATCTGGGCCGGGTTAACGACACCCTGGGTTACGCGCAGGGAGAGCAGCTGCTACAGGAAGTAGCCAGCCGACTGACCAACGTCCTTCGTGACTCCGATACGGTGGCAACGCTGCAGGACGAAGACGAGCGCGAAGGTTCGCTGTCCAAGCTCGGCCAGGGCGAGTTCGGCATACTGGTCGGTTCGGTGCGTGACAAGGAATCCATCACCTGGATCGTACGCCGGATCTTTGATGCACTCCGGGAACCTATCTACCTCGACGGGCACAGCCTGGTTGCCTCCTGCAGCATCGGGATTTCCGTGTACCCGGATGACGGTGACACCGGCATAGAACTCATCAAGCGCGCCAACATCAGCCGCTATCACGCCGAGCAGCTCCCGGGCAGCAACAACGTGGAGTACTTCTCGAAGGAAATGGGCCAGCGCTCCAAGCAGCAGCTCACCGTGGAGTCGGAGCTGTCAGGCGCCGTGGACAACGGCCAGTTCGACACCTTCTACCAGCCAAAGATTTCCCTGGATAACGATGAGATCTGCGGCTTTGAAGCATTGCTGCGCTGGCGCCACCCGCATCGCGGCCTGCTGGCACCGGGCGACTTTATTGACGTCGCCGAGAGAACCCGCCACATCAACGCCATCGGGGACTGGATCCTGGAGCAGGCCTGCCAGCATATCCAGACCTGCAAGCAGCACAGCGACGTTCCGGTAACGGTAGCGGTAAACATTTCGCCGGTGCAGTGGTCGCAGGCGGACCTTGTACAGCGCATCATCGAGATAGTCGAGAAAACCGGCGTCAGGCCCCAGGAGCTGGAAATCGAGCTCACCGAAAGCTGTCTGATGGAGAATCTCGATCGTACCCTGACTTCCCTGACCGCTTTGCGCTCCCACGGCTTCAGCATCTCTGTGGATGACTTCGGCACCGGCTATTCGGCACTGGGCTACCTGCGCGAACTACCTATAGACACTCTCAAGATCGACCGCTGTTTCGTCGCTGAACTGGATACCAGCCGCGACGACCTGCCTATCGTGGAGGCCATCATTTCCATGGCCAAGGCCCTGCGACTGCAGATTGTTGCGGAAGGTGTTGAAAACAAGGACCAGCTCGAAATCCTGCGCGAGTTGGGCTGCGATCACGCCCAGGGGTACTATTTCAGCCGCCCGGTACCGGGCGATGAAGCCCTGTTGATGCTGCCTGCCAAGGCCCGCTCGGAACCTGCCTAGTCACCCCGGCCGGAATACGCCAGGGTCTTGCCCAGCTTCTCATCCATCAGCAGCAGGTCGTCCCGCTGCCTGCGAAATCTCTTCCGATTGCTCTGCTGCGGCAGCCAGACCAGTAGCCGCGCGAGCCATCCCGTCACCGGCGACTCGCGGCGAGCCAATCGACGCTGCACCCATCGCGGATAATATTCCGCCAGCAGTCTGTCTTCGCTGGAGATAATGACCTGGCAACTGCCGGGATCGCCCTGTCGTGCGGAGCGACCGAACAGCTGCCGGTCGACCCGGAATTCAGGGTTACATTCGGCAGCGATAACGTGCAGTCCACCCAGGGCGTCCACCCCTTCGCCCAGCTTGATATCAGTACCGCGCCCCGCCATATTGGTCGCCACAGTGATACGGCCTCGCTCGCCGGCGCTGGCAACAATGTCGGCCTCACTTCGGTCCTGCCGCGCGTTGAGTATCCTGTGGGGCAGGCGCCGGCGCGCAAACAGGCGACCAATCAGATCGGAATCGTAAAGGGAGCTGGTGCCTACCAGCACCGGCTGGCCGGTCGCGTGCACCTCCTGCACCCGGGCCAGTATCGCCAGCCACTTGTCCTGAGCGCGGGGGTAGATGGTATAGCCATCGTGCAACCGGCGGGGCGGCCGATGGGTGGGAACCGGAAACGTTCCCAGGCCATAGGTATCGCGCAGTTCGCCGCGTACCTGCTTGAGGGTGCCACTCATGCCTCCCAGGTGCAGGTAGCGGCGGAAGAATCGCTGGTAGCTGATACTGGCCAGGGTCTCCCGCTGGCCGGTCACCGGGCAGCCTTCCTTGCATTCCACCATCTGGTGCAGACCTTGCTGCCAGCTGCGGTCGGCCATTACCCGACCGGTATTTTGATCGATGATCTCCACCTTGTCGTTGCGCACCAGGTAGTGGTGGTCACGCCGCAACATATGCCTGGCCACCAGCGCCTGGCGAACCAGGAATTCGCTATGGCGACGACCACTGAACAGGCCGGTTTGCGCTGAGGTGGCCGCTGCAATGGCGGCGCTGCCGGCCTCCGTGAAGCGAATTTCCGTGCCCTTGATTACGAAGTGCTGATCCTGTTCCAGGGATTCCGCAATATCCAGCGCGGTCTGGTAGATGCGCTCGCGAGTCGCATCCCGGTGGTCTCGCGACAGGATCAGCGGCGTACGCGCCTCGTCAATCAGAACGCTGTCTGCTTCGTCGAGGATGGCGAAGCACAGGCCTCGCAGGGACAAATCAGCCGTGCCGCCCTCGCCGTATTTCATGGCAAGCCGCCCGGTGGAAGCCGGAGCCGCCAGCCGGTCCCGGAGATAATCAAAGGCGAGTTGCTGGTTGGTCAGGTAAACGATGTCTGCCTGGTAGGCCTCGCGCCGTTCCGCTGTACCCATCGCCTCCAGGGCCACGCTAACCGTCAATCCCAGCGCTGCGTACAGCGGCTTGAACTCCTCTGCATCACGGGCCGCCAGGTACTCGTTGGTGGTAACTATATGCACCGGGATGCCCGCCAGCGCAGCGGTGATCGCCGGCAAGGTTGCCGTCAGGCTCTTGCCCTCCCCGGTCGCCATTTCAGCCATATTGCCGTTGAGAATCACCCAGCCCCCCAGCAACTGGTTCGGGTAGTGCCGCATGCCGAGCACACGGCCACTTGTCGCCCTGACGGTGGCAAAGGCCTCGAATACCAGCTCGTCAGCAAGCCCCTCCCGGTAGAGCTGGTAGCGGAGCTCATCCAGCCGGGTTCTGGCTTCCTCGGCTGACAGGTTTTCAATCTCTGCTTCACAGCGCTCAACCGCGCTGCTGATGTAGGCAATGGAGTAGCGACGCCGGCGCGTGAGATCCTGTAGCCTGCCCGACAGGGCTTCAAGGGTGCGTTCCAGACGATCCGCACCACGCTCGAGCCGCTGCGGATAGACTCCGATCTGGCTGCCTGGTCGCAGTGCTCGCGTCGTCGCCACGGCTGGCGCTACCCGGGCAGTCGCCGCAGCAGGAGTTGCTGCAGGTCTCGATACCACTGCGCTGCCAGCGGCTCAGCCCCATGATCGAAACGAACATGAACGCGGGTGCCAATCCGGGTGTCGGCAGGCACTTCCGGCAGTGCTATCTCGAACTCGAAAACGCGTTCGCCGCTGGCAAGCGCAAGGGGATCGTCGTCGCGGGTGATGAAGCGGCCGCCACCACGGGTGCTCAGCACCGGACTGGGGAGGGAGAAGCTTGCCTGCGGCACACTGCGTTTGAGGCTGCCGCGATAGACCTGCCAGGGATCGCTGGCCATTCGCACCTCGATGGCATCCAGCCGCGACTGGATCAGGTCTAGCTCATCCTGCACCACCACCACCCTGGCCGTGGCGGCGGTGGAAGGCACGACGTAGCCGAGTAGTGAACCGCGCTCCAGGTAGCGCCCCTCCAGGTCGCTATCCGGAATGCGCAGGAACACTCCGTCCACAGGTGCGGTGAGCAACAGGGCCTCTCGCTTTTCGCGGTTGCGCTGCAGGTCAGCTTCCAGCGCCGCGATCTCTTCCCTGGCGAGCTTCGCCTGCACCCTGTCCTGAGTCCTCGCTGCGGTATAACGCGCATTGAGCTCCCGCAGTTGTGATTCAAGCGCCTCTCGCTCAGCTTCATGGAAAATGTTTTCCAGCCGGGCAATGGGCTGTCCGCGGCTAACCGGGGCGCCGTCATCCACGAGCAGTTGACTGACGAAACCCTCGGTACCGGCAGTCAGGCGCGACTGCTCCGGCGGATAGATCACACCCTGGAAACTCGACAGCGAAGCCACCGGCCACAGGGTCATCACTGCTGTAAAAGCGCCCAGAGCGAGGGTGCTCACCCAGAGTGCGCGAGTCCGATGGCGACGCAGGCGCGGATTCAACAGCACAAAGTCGGCGTGTTTCAGCAGCGGCCACAGCACCTGGGTGGTGACCGCCCAGAGCGCCAGCGCCGCACCGACCACAAACAGGTCCTGCAGCAGGAACAGGCAGACGACGAAGAGAATACCGAGCCGGTATGCCAGGGACAGCGGCGCGTATAGCGAGAACCAGAAAGCCTCCCGGCGTGAGTGGGCGGGAGAGTTCGCTGTCTCCAGGCCAAATCCGTAGCGTTGTATCAGATAGGCGTAGAAGGCATTGGAACGCTGGGCAAAATTGGGAATGCCCAGCAGGTCAGCCAAGACGTAGTAGCCGTCGAAACGCAGCAGGGGGTTACCGTTGAAAAACAAGGTTGAGACGCCACCGATCAGCATGACCGTGAAACACAGGCTGCTCAACAGGCCATCGCTGATGTTGAGCCAGGCAAACAACGCCAGTGCAGCCAACAACAGTTCGACCATCACCCCGATGGCGCCGACCAGGATACGCTTGCGCCGGCTGGAAAATGCAGTCGCTGCCGATGCATCAACATAGGGAACCGGAACGAACACCATGAAAATGACGCCGATCTCGTGAACTTCACCACCCTCGAGCTTGGCGGCAAAGGCGTGCCCGAGTTCATGAACAAGTTTCACGAACGGGTACACCAGCAGCAGAAGCAGAAGGTTGTCCGGGTTGAGGGCCTCCAGCCGGGCGGTCTGGGCCAGCGCTGGCCAGTTGACGGCGGCCAGCGCCGTTGCCAGCACCACCAGCAGCAGCCAGATATAGAAGACAGCAGGTGAAAAGCACCACCGCACCAGTGGCAGCGCGGCGTCGAGAAACCGGTCTGGATCTGCCAGCGGCAGCCGAATCGACAGCGGGCTCTTGATCCGGCCCAGGCGACGCGCCTTGCGCTCCTGCTTTCGCCGGTCCAGCAGCTCGGCAACGTCGGGGGGAATGTTGGTTCGCAGGACGTCGATTCGATGCAGTTGCCCCAGCAGCTGGATGACCTCGTCCTGCACGGGTCCGTCGTCACCCAGGGCGGTATTGGCTTCTTCCCAGATTTCCTCGACAGTGCGACTGCCGTTCATGAGGGCTATGACGTGATACGCCGAAGTGTTGAAGCGATGGAAGCGCCCGCTGGCGGCGTCTTCCAGCATGTACCAGACCTCATCTCCCTGTACCTGGCGGTGCAGTTTCACGTGACTGCGCAGGGCCGGTGTAAGCGCCCGCACCCGGTACCAGTTTTCGCTGAAGAGTGGCTTATCCACCTGTCAGCGCCACCAGGTCCAGGTCTTTATGCGCAACCAACCTGCGAGTTCACGGGTCCAGATCCAGCCCAGCCTTGCCTGGCCAAGATCGACCTTCCCCACGCCCTCCATCCCGGGCCGCAGGCCTACCCCAGGCTCCATCAGGCTGGCTTCGACGCGAAACACGTTGCTGCCGTCTTCGGCGGTCGACACGGAAGTGATGCGGTCGACGCGAATCGGCAGACTGCGATCAGGCATGCTGGCCAGTACCAGGGCACCTTCCTGTCCTGCATTCACCGGGCGGATATCCCGCTCATCCACCAGTAGCACAACCCGGTAATCGTCGAGAGGCGCCACCTTGAACAGGGCCTCACCTCTCGAGACCGGTGTGCCCAGCCGCTGACTGAGGTCACCCTCGATCACCACTCCAGCAAAAGGGGCGGTGATACGGGTGCGGGCCAACTGCTCATCAAGGAGCCGAAGCTCGGCATCGGCCTGCTCGATTCGCGCGGCGATGATTCCCACTTCGGCCCGATTGCGCTGGGCAACCGCTTCACGGGATTCACTGACCATCTGCTGCCTGAGCGTCGACCACTTGAGCCGCTCCAGCTTGAGATCGCTATCGTCCAGGGTACCCAGCAGGTCACCTTGCTGCACCAGGTCCCCGGCGCGTGCTTCGGCGGATTGAATGAAGCCGTCAATAGGCGCAGCAATGGTTCGCTGGACCCGCCCTTCGATGACGGCATCAGCAGTAACACGCCAGTCACCGTGCACAAGGGTCATGAACGCCACCACTGCTACAAGGGATAGCGCTGCCAGCTTGAGTCCGTAACGGGAGGGGCCCAGCAACTTGCGGGCATTGCGGCCGAGCGACTGAAGCACACGCGCGAACAGGCCCATCTCCTCCTGCCGCATAAGCAGCATCACCGGGGCAAGCACCGCGAGTATGCGTTCAAGTACCTCGATCGAGCGACGATCAAACGGTTCGGCGACAGGGCGCTCCAGCGTCACTGCACCCAGCGCGTCGCCATGATGAGAGAAAGGCAGGGTGAGAATGCAGCCGTCGCCAGTGGCTTTCGCCAGCGCGCCATGTGCATAGTCGAGTCCGCGTTCGACGGCACCCTCACCGGCAAAATTCAACACCCGATCCTGGTCTACGGCCTCGTCCATCGCCAGGCTGATCGCACGCAGCAGGTTCGCATCCTGCTTGATTCGCGCGCTGTGAGACAGGGCGACAACTTCCGTCTGGCGCCGTCGGCGAATGCCCAGGCTGGCACGCTGGCAGTCAAATCGCAGGGCCAGTTCGGTGACGAGAGTCGTGGTCAGGGACTGGAAATCCGGCTGGTCCAGGCACACGGCGACCAGTGGAAACACCTCGGCGAGTACTTCATCCGCAGGGCCGGCAGGCTGCTGCAGGGTATAGGCCAGCCACTCGGCGCCCCAGCCGATGAGGTTTTCAATGACCTCAAGCTGCCTGTCTTCAGCGGGATCGATATCAAGGACAACCAGCAGATTCCCAGCCTGGTCCGCAGCCGGCACTGGTCTGAGCAGTCGGGTCTTTCCTTCGCTGAGCGCTAGCCTGACGGCTTTGCCTGAGGCCAGAGCGGCGATAAATTCCTGGCCAGGCACAATGGGACCAGAATCCTCGGGCCACTGGCATAGCACTGTCGGCAGGTCGTGCCCCGGCGCCATTACGAAGACAGCGCCTCCGCGAGCCCGGTTGATCATGCCGCACTGGGTCAGTAACCAGCGCCGGGCCTTGTCTGCGGCATCGACGGGTAAGCCGGCCACTGCATGGCTCGCGACTTCGGCACCCCTATTGCCTTGCACCTCATCCACCTGCACAGTCGAGCCCCATGTGTAATTAGTATCGGGCACTTCACACCGACGCCATAGAGCGCCAATGACTTGCACTAATGTCTCAAAGCTGCCGGGGAATTACAAAGGCGATACACCGAAATCAGCCCTGGGTCACCGGCCGCAGGGCGGACCCCGCCCCTCCTGGTCAGACATTATCCGTCATAGCGGGAGTGAAAGCATACTGGGCATGGTCGCCGGATGGGGGACGCGCCTGACCGCCGCTCGCTATTGGTAGACCACCGTATCGGTGCTGCCGTCGGCAAGGTTAACCTGGGTGGTGGAGATGCCCAGCGTGCCCGGCCGGCTGCGCGCCTGCAGATTAGCAGCGCAGCGAGTACCGCCTTCCAGGGATACGATATCTTCCGTGCTCAGGACAAGCTTCTGGTTGGGGCCGATAACGCCCTCTGCCTGCTCGAGCGCTGTGGCGGTGACGCCCTCTTCGGTAACGAAGCTGATGGAGTAGGCAACCTCGATATCGCGGTAGTTCACGAGCGTCAGGCGCTGCTGATATTCGCCGAAAGTGGTCAGCGAAGGAAGGTTCACCTCGACCCCATTGCGATCGATGAGCCCGAGCGACCCGTCCACGCGCACCGGGTCGAACAGCGCAAACACATTGGTAGCGATCGGCTCGGACTCCACCTCGTACTCAGCCGGCTGAACCTCTTGCCCTTCATCACCCACTTCCACACACAGATGAATGAAACCCTGACTGCCAAAATTCCCGAAACCGGTGACCAGCGTTGAGCCATCACCGCTCTCAACCGCAGCGCTGAGGTCGACGTCAGCGCTGGTGCAGTCTTCATTGTCATCCAGGTACCAGGAGCCAAAGCTGAAGTCTCCTCTCAGTGTGACCTGCGACGCAGCCTCGTTAACCACCTGCTGGAGGACAACGGCGCCACCGGTCGCAGCCGACCTCGCGGCAGCGTTTTCGGCATAGTCGAAGGTACCGATGTTGGCACGGGTACGACCCACGCTGGCGCTGGTGAAAGCCGTGAACCCGGTTGAAACGTCCGCCGTATTCTCACGGAACTGGATACCGGGGGAAGCGCCCTCCACCGTGGTGATATATGAGCCGAGAGTGTTGGAGTACAGGCTGGTCCCGCTGAAAACGGCGTCGGTCAGGGTTTCATGAGCCGAGTAGGTGAATGCCACCGGACCACTCTGGGATATTGCGAGCGTGTCCAGCTCCAGCAAAACTGTCGCACTCGCTGCAAGTCCCGAAGGGGCATCCACGATATACACCACATAGTTGTCACCGATGTTGCCACCCAAGGACAGCAGGATACCCGCATCGGAGCCATTGACCGTGAGGCGGATATTGTTGCCCTCTGCCAAAACTCCACCCTCGAGCTGGAAGCGGAGGAATACTCTGTCGTCCGCGGGGATGCCTACTCCGAGGACAGTCTGCACATCGTTGTTGGTGCCGGCGTCGACCACGTTGTAGAGCAAGCTGCCGTCCAGGTTGGCCGGAGTGGTCAGCCTGGAATCCAGCGTCTCCCGGGCGTAGCGGGGAGTGTCGGGTGAAGGTGAATCAAGGTCTACGACTGCCTCAGTGGCGCATGCGAAACCAAGCAACGCCACCACTAGTAGATTTTTCCGCATAGTGCCTCCTGCACTAGCTGTGCGTCCGCACTGGGTGGGGAGCAATCAGGAACTCGCCACCACTTGCTGGAACGCATTTTTCTGCGCCTGCTTCAGAACATGCTTACGGCAGTCACTGATCTCGCGCCACTGTAGATAGAGACGCTGTCGATACTCATCGCTGAATTCTTCGGCGTGCTCCGCGAGCGATTCATACTTTGCTATCAGCGGTGCCAGTTCTTCTTCTCGACCGGTGCGTGCCTGCATCGATCGAAGCGACTCCACGAACCTCGCAGCCTGCAGGCTGCGGAAATCGAAATTCTCCTCCTCAGTCTGCACGCCACATTGCTCGGCGAGGGACTCCTCGAATACCACCGGGCTCTCACCCACCAGTTCATCGAAGCTCCCCAGAGACAGGGCCACCGGTTGCCCATCAAAAACCAGGCTGGTTACCAGGCTTTGTGGCAGGCCCATCTGCCCATAGTAGTCCGCCAGCTCCTGGCGATAATCGGTAGGAGTTGCCAGAACCAGGTCGGTGCTGATGGCCCTGCTGATGCCGCCGACAAATGCGGTAAAGCAGGGAAGGTCACAGGAGTCGGATGCCATGACAGACAAATGTGCCAACCTGAACAGTTCACCAATGCGCATTGCCTCCTGGAGGCTTCCACCGGTGGTGCCGACACGAGTCGTCGAGGGAAAGCGCTTCTTGCCCATGAATATCTGGGTCAGCCGTTCCGCATCACCAGCGCGAATCTCGCCGCTGATATCCAGGCTGTAGCTGCCCCCTTTGGCGCTGTGCACCGCCAGGTCAGCGGACAGAGCACCCGTAGACCAGCAAGCAACAGCAAGAAACAACAGGACGCGCATGTACGAACCTTCAAAACCAGACTTGGTATCCGCAGTATAGCCGACGGGAAATTCCGCGGGCGACCGGGAATAGTGAATCCCCCCTGCTGGCGGCCGCGCCTGACGATGACCTACTTTGGGTTGCAAGCGCTGCTTGCAACCGCTGCGCGGCGCCCTTCGGCGCCCAACCGCCGTTCCTGCGGAACAGGCCGGGTCGCGTTCGACGGTTTCACATGGCAGCCCTGCGGGCTGCTTAACGGGACAGAGAATCATCACATCCTAAAAAACAAAAACCCCACCCGGATACCCGGGTGGGGTTTTCTTTTTTTGGAAGCCTGGCGATGACCTACTCTCACATGGGGAAACCCCACACTACCATCGGCGATGCATCGTTTCACTACTGAGTTCGGGATGGGGTCAGGTGGTTCCAATGCTCTATGGTCGCCAGGCAAACTGGCTTGGATGACTCAGGTCT
>JAZBOY010000174.1:0-2586 GCA_036351375.1 Halieaceae bacterium | reverse complement strand
CTCCGCGGGCGCCATACTCGTGCGCCACTTCCGCCCCGACCAGGAACGCTCACTGACGGTCCAGCTGGAAGCGGGCGAGAACGATTATTTTGGCGGCTACGCCACCACCAACCTGCCACTCAACGAACACTGGGCCCTGCGCGGCTCGATATTCGCCTATGACGACGACGGCGACGCCGACAACCTGGTGGCGGACGAGCCCATCGGCGACCGCGATACCCGGGGCGCGCAGTTCGCGCTGGGCTACAACCGCGGCAACTTTGATGCGGTGTTGCGCGCCTCGTACCAGGAAACTCATACCGGCGGCCTGGGCTACGAGACCCTCGACGAAGCACTGGCCGCCGCCGGCGGTGTCACCGCCAACCCTTTCGACAGCGTGCTGGCCACCGACATTGACACCTTTGACGATATCGAGAGCAGCGACCTGTCCCTGCACCTCACCTGGGAGCTGAGCGAGGACATTCGCCTGGTAGCCATTACCGCCTGGCACGAGAACGACAGCCCCAATGATTTCGACGTCGACGGCAGCGCGGTATTCCTGACCTCGGCGGGCTTTGCCGGCCGCAACAGCGAAACCCTGAGCCAGGAGCTGCGGCTCACGGGCAGCAGCGGCCGCTTCGACTGGGTACTGGGCGGCATTGTCTTCGACGAGTCCATCGACACAACCATTGAGCTGGGCTACAGCGATACCAACCTGTTGGCTGCCACGCCGCTGTGCTCGCCGGCGTTTGTGCCGGTATTCGGCCCCTGCCAGGACGCGGTGCTGGAAGTGGCCACCCAGGAAGGCGACTACTTCAGCGCCGGCCTCTACGGAGATGTGAGCTGGCGCATCAGCGAAGACATCAGCGTTGGCGTCGGGCTGCGCTACAGCTACGACGACAAGGAGTTCGAGTACCGGGCCGACCCGGTGACCAGCGTGGTGGCCACGCTGAACGCCACCGACCTGAACCCATCGGGCAACCTGCTGGGCTATGCCACCGACGGGGTGGAGTCCATCGAGGAAGACTGGGATGACTGGCAGCCACGCCTCTATGCCAGCTGGCAGCTGACCCCGCGTCACACCCTGTTTGCCAATGCCGCCAAGGGCTTCAAGGCCGGCGGCTTCGACCCGGAGGCGACCCGGGAGCTGTCAGTCTTCGACCCGGAGGAGGTCTGGAATATCGACCTGGGTATCCGGGGTGACCTGGTCGAGCAGCGCCTGCGCTACCAGCTCACCGGCTTCATCTATGATTACGAGGACTACCAGGTCCAGATTATCGAGAACGGCATAGCCCAGACCGGCAATGTCGACGGCGTCGACGGCCAGGGCCTGGAACTGGAGCTCACCTGGCTGCCGCTGGAGAGCCTGACCCTGGGCGTGGCAGCCTCCTGGCTGGATACCGAGTTCAAGCGCACAGTGACCGATACCGGCGACCTCAAGGGCAACCGTCCAGTACTCTCCCCGGAGTACGCCGGCAGCTTTACCCTCAACTGGCGCTCGCCAAGCTACCGCTGGGGCAGCCTCGGCCTGAACTGGCTGAGCGCCTGGCAGGACGAGGTATTTTTCTCGGTGCTGAACCTGGAAGAGGCCTCCCAGGACAGCTACTGGCGGCATGACGCGCGCCTCTCCTGGTACGCGCCCTCAGATCACTGGCGCGTTGACCTGTTCGGTCGCAACCTGGCCAACGAGGACTACGTGATTTTCCAGGATGACGTCGGCGCCGGCCTGGTCAGTCGTCGTGGCGAGCCGCGCTTTATCGGCGCTGCCATCAGTTACTCCCTGTAAGCCACTCCCTTCCGGCAGGCGGTCATGAAGCTGTATACCTACCGGCGCGAGTTCGAGCTACTGGGGCAGCCCTGGCGGGTGGAGGCGCCCTCGACGCTGACAAGCTTCAGCTCGCGGCTGATGTTCGGTGAGCGCTGCCTGCAGGAGCTGCACTGTGAAACCTCTCAGGGCCTGCAAACCCTGGTGCACGAGCTGGAGCTGGCCGAGCTGAGCGGGCAGCCGGGCGCGCTGGTGGTGGAAGTCGGCTTTATCAGCTTCTGGTCGCTGGGCATCAGGGTGTACCTCAATGGCGAGCTGATGCACGAGAGCCATCCGGGGCGCGATATCCACTACGGCGAGAAGACATTTGGACCCAACGCGGAGCGTCTCCAGATGCACCAGGCCCAGAAGGAAAACTGGGCCAGGAACAAGTACACCATCTATGCCGACATCGGCCTGGGCCTGGTTTTCTTCGCTGCCGGCAAGCTGACCGGCGACCTCTCCACCGCGGCGCTGATCGGCGCTGCCGCCGGCCTGGCGCTGGTGCTGGCACAGCGCTACGTGAAGGTGGACCTGCTGGGCGGCTTCGCCGTGTTTGGCACCATCATGCTGCTGATCTCGGCGGGCTTCTCGCTCGCCTTCCAGAGTGAGTTCATGGTGCAGATCAAGAGCACCGTGCTGGGGCTGTTCGTGGTGGCGCTGATGTTTGCCGACGGCCTGTTCCGCAAGGGCAAGTTTTTTGGCCAGCGCATCCAGCGCTACCTGCCCTTCCCCATCGTGCCCCAGCGCATCGCCGCCGGCATGGGCGCCGTGGGCCTGCTGATGGCGGGACTCAACTACGG
>JAZBOY010000173.1:0-11308 GCA_036351375.1 Halieaceae bacterium | reverse complement strand
ATTGCTCCGCCTGTCCTGGCGCAGCTGGATGCCCAGAACCTGCGGCGCGGCCTGATCGCCATGGAGCAACAGGTCCACCGCGAGCCGGCCCGGGCGCTGGAAGAGCTCAAGTCGGTCGAACAGGCATTCGCCACCGCCGACGGCGAAACCCAGCTCTGGTACCTGCTCAGGCGAGCCCAGGCGCACAGCGCGCTGTTTATGTATGAGGCATTCCAGCAGGACGTGGCGCGAGCGCGCGGCGCCATGCTCTCGGGTGCCAACTCGGAGCTGGTGCTCTGGCTGCACACCTACGCGGGCATTGTCGAGATTCGCAATGGCGAGCTGAGACGGGGTATCGAGATCCTGGCCGACGTCGCAGAACAGGCGCTCAATATCGATGCCAAAAGGCTGTACGTGTTCGCGGTGCAGGAGTTGGCCTACACCCGCGGGCTCCTGGAGCAGTACAACACCTCGCTGCAGGAGCTGCAGCTCGCCTACCAGGTCGCCCTGGAGCTGAACCAGCCGGAACTGATTGCCATGGTCAACGATTCCTACGGTGCGGTGTACGGCTACATGGGTGATTACCCCCGCTCCATCGAGTTCTCCATGAAAGCTCTGGAGGACTACCAGCGCCTGGGCTATCGGGAGCAGACTGCGACCGCCATCCAGGGGCTGGCGAGCACCTTCCGCTACTCAGAACAGTGGCAACAGGCGGAGAAGTACTACCGGGAGTACCTGGAACAAACCCGCTATGCGCCGGGAGAAGCGCGCCTTTATCACGGCAATTACGGCCTGGCCTTGACCTTTGCCGAGCAGGGGGACTGCCCGCGGGCGGTCCCTCAGATTGAGCTGGCATTGAGCTACGACGGGCCCGACGACTACGACGCCGAGTTGCTGAAGGAGCTGGCCAAGTGCCAGGCCCGCACCGGCAATCTCGAGGCGGCCGAAGCCGCTTATCGACGGGCGGCTGACATTCTCGGCAGCATCCCGGAATTGGACGGCACCAGCTGGGTGCTGGAACTGGACTACGTGCGCAGCATCATTGATTTCTACAGCGGCGAGACAGAGCAGGCCTTTTACCGGCTCGACAGTTACCAGCGCGAAAATCTGAAGCAGATGGAACAACGCTCCTCGAATCGCATGAACATGCTGCGCGCGGGGCTGGAGAGCGAGCGCAAGGACCTGGAGATCACGCTGCTGGAGCGCCAGGCCGAGGTCAACCGGCTGCAGGTGGAGACTCACCAGTCTGCCAACGAAACCCAGCGCTACCTGATCATACTGGCGGTCACCCTCTGCCTGATGGTGTTGGCCGGCCTGTTGTTCCAGTGGCGCAACAATCGTCGCATCCTGGCGCTATCGCACCGCGACGGCCTGTCGGGCCTCTACAATCGCTCCTACACCTTCAGCTACCTGGAAGAGGTCATCCCGCGCATCGCGGTGGACAGTGGTGGCCTGTCGGTGATCCTGATCGACATCGACAACTTCAAGGCCATCAACGACAACTACGGGCACCCGGTGGGCGATAAGGTCATTCGCGAGGTCGCCAACATCGGTTCGCAGTTGCTGCGTAGTCGCGACATCATGGGCCGAATCGGCGGCGAAGAGTTCCTGTGCGTGCTGCCTCGCACCACGTCGGAGCAATGCGCGCAGGTGGCGAAGCGCCTGCTGTCGGCGATCGCCGAGCATACCTTTGAGACAGCCGAGGGCGAAGAGTTCTCGATCTCCATCAGCATCGGCATTGCCGACTACGACAGCAACCTCAAGAGCGCGGAACAGCTCTACACCCGCGCCGACCGGGCACTCTATCAGTCCAAGGCCACCGGCAAGGGGCGCATCACCACGTTCTCATCGGATCCCGCCCCCGCCGCAGCGGGGTAGACGGCAGCACTGGTCGACGCCCCATTACAGGTCCCGGCGGCCTGGCAAGGCGCCGAGCTGGAACGCAGGCGGGGCCTGCTGCGCCTCTGGCTTTCCCTGTAGGCGCGGGAAGAGGTTCGCTTAGCCACCCTCAAACGCGACACCGCAGGAGATGCCTGCGGGAATCTGGTTGTCGGAGTTGTCGAGCTCGAGGCGAACCCTGAAGGTACCGCTGGCCGCATCCACCACGGGGTCCACGGTAATGACCACCGCTTCCAGCTCACCGCCGATGGGTTGCTCCGGGAAAACACGCGCCGTCATGCCGGTTTCGATTTGCCGGTAGAGGTCAACCGGCGCAATCACCTCGACGTACAGGGGGTTCACCTGGGCCAGCGTCAGGATAGGCTGCTCCTCCACGTATTCACCCACTGACTTGTAGCGATCCACCACGTAGCCGTTAAGCGGGCTCGTGATCTCACGCAGCTTGAGCACTTCCTGGGAGCGCTTGTACTCGAGTTCGGCAATGGTGCGCTCCTCCACCGCAGTGTCGTAGTCCAGCTGGGCCAGTCTTGCGGTGGTACGGGTTTCGTCCTGCTCCATCTCTGAAATCATGTCGTTGGAGCGCAGCGTGTCGATACGCTGCAGGCTGCGGGTGGCCAGGTCGAGGCGCTCCTTCTCGGAAGTGATTTGCAGCTCGCTCTCGGCGCGCTCCCGTGCCAGCTCCACGCTGGCGCGCTCAACCCCGGAGTTGAGGCGAGCCAGCAGCTGGCCCTCGGTCACCGAGTCGCCGCGATCGACTTCAATCGATTCGAGTATGCCGCTTACCGCACTGCTCAACTGCACCTCGCGGGAAGGCTGAATCACACAATCGAGCTGATCCAGACCCTGAGCTGCGGCACCACCGGCCGACAGGCCAAGTCCTAAGATAACGAAGGTGCATCGAAAAAATATGCCATCCATATTCTGCATTCTCCGCAGATCAAAGTTGTCGCGCACAGTGTACCGGAGCACAGCGCACTGAACAGAATCAAGGTCACATGATGAGAACAGGAAGCCCTAGTGGACGGGCCTTCAGGTGGCGCCGGCTTCCTCGCGCAGCTTGTTGCGCACGTCCATGAGCACTTCGCCGTAGGTATTGCGACCGCGTCGGTCACGACCGCAGCCCCAGAAGTAGTCGTAGGCGTTGTTTTCCACCAGCCTGGCGTTGCCGGTCTCCAGCAGCCGCGCCGCCACCTCGGCATGGGTGCGACAGCGAATGTAGACAGCGCGGGTCATGATCACGCGGCGCAGTTTCGACCAGTTGCCGCGCAGCTTCCTGAAGCGCGAGCGCCCGAGCTTGCGGGCCTTTTTCGGGTGCGGCGCCGTGCGGATCAGTTCGCGGTAGTCCGGGTCTTCGAACTTCATCGCCTGGAAGTAGTGCTCTACCGATGGCCACTCGGCGTCATCGAGGAAAAAGCCAAACCGGGAAAAGCTGGAAAGCGGTTCATTCACGTCGGTACGCGACAGGTAGATAGCGTTCGCGTCATCGGCCGGGCCGGGCATCGCTGTTTGCTCCTGCAGGATGGGGCTGCGCTTATGTCTGTCAACTGTCTATGGTATACACCGCGGGATGAATGAAACCACTGCGGCTGCAAGCAACCCGGGCCTTCCTGCCGAGCTGCCGACCATCAGCTATGTACAACCGGGCGACCCCTGGCTGCGCTCGCGCCTGATTTCCCTGCTGGAAGTTCTCACCGGACGTCGCAAGGTGGAAAAAGTCTATCACCAGCTCAAGCGCGAGCCGTTTGAGGTAGAGCGCTTCTTCTCCCGCGGCCTGGAGCTGGCAAACATTTCCTACACCAGCGACCCGGCGGCCGAGGCTCGCATCCCCCGGGACGGTCCACTGGTGTTTATCGCCAACCATCCCTTCGGCGTGGTAGACGGCACCATGCTGTGCGACATCGCTGCGCGTACTCGCGGCAACTTCAAGATTCTGATTCACGCCCTGCTCTGTCGCGACGACGACCTGGAGCCGTTTTTCCTGCCGGTGGATTTCACGGATTCGCGCGACGCACAGAGACGCAATATCGAGACCAAGCGCGAGGCGGTGAAGGTGCTGAAGTCAGGTGGAACGCTGCTGGTATTTCCCGGCGGCGGCGTATCGACCACCGGCCGCGGCGGCTGCGGCGAGTTTGCCGACCTGCCCTGGACCACGTTCACGGCCAAGCTGATTCACCAGGCAGAGGCAACGGTGGTGCCGGTCTTCTTCCACGGTCGCAACAGCCGCCTGTTTCACCTGGCCAGCAGCATCAGCATGACATTACGTGCCGCCCTGTTGCTGCACGAGGCGAGCAACAAGATCGGCAACAGCTTTGATGTGGAGATTGGTGCGCCTATCCCCTACCGCGAAATTGCACACCTGGGACGGAAGGAGTTGACTGGCCACCTTCATCGCGTGACCTGGGGACTGGGCTCTCCTGGTTGCGAGCACGCCCGCGCGCCCGGCTGAAGTCTTCCGGGAGGCCCACGTTGGCCTCCGCATAGCGCTCCATGAAGTACCCCGCCAGTTGTTCAGGGCTGCCCACCCGGCTGGACAGTCGCAGCCGCTGCACCGCCTGCGGCATAGCAGGCTCGGTGGCGGTATCCGGGTCCTGGGACCATACCTCACAACCCAGCCCGTGCAGCGCCTGGGCGCCCTGCAAACCGTCTGTGCTGGCGCCGCTGAACATGATGGCGCCGGTGAGGCGCGGCTGCAGCCCGGCCACGCTCATCATTAACTGGTCGATGTGGGGATCGACCCGACCGCCCCAGGCATCCCGCAGGCTGAAGACCTCACCCTGGTGACCGAACTGCAGTCGGCAGCTTGCGGGTACTACCAGCATCTGGCAAGGATTGAACCAGTGCCGCCCGACGGCCAGCACCGCCTGCAGGTGACGATTGACCTTGTTGAGACGATTGACCAGGGCCTGTTGTTCTTTTTCGGGGATATGCTGGGCGTACAAAAAGGCCACCGGGGGAATCTCCGGCAGTGCCTCGAGGAAGTCGCGTACCGCTGTGTCCATGCCCACGGAACCCGCCAGCAACCAGACCCCCTCCACCGCCGCGTAGTGGTCCGGCGTGGAGGCGCTTTCAGTGCGCGGGTGCCAGGCATCAGCGGTCCACTTCTCGAGCGTCTTCAGAATACGCTCGCACCAGGTGCGGTAGGCTATCCGCTCGTCCACGCCCGGCCGGTTGCTGAGCGCCAGCACCGGTGCATCGATATCCGCCAGGTCTTCGGCCACCGCGTCCATGTCGTCGCAGTCCACCACCCAGATATCGACTGAGGGCCGCATTCCCGGCTTGAGCATTGCCGGTGAGACCCGCGCAATGCGGTATCCGGCATTTTTGATGCGCCCTGCCAGGACCGAGAAACTGGCGTCGCAGACAACGCCTATAAAAGGTTGAGTAGTCATAGTGGTAATGATCATTCCACGGCACTTTCTGACAGGGAAGGACAAAAGCTGACGCAAACCAGCTTTTGTGACTGGCGTCCAATGATCACCAATCCCGGCGCCGATGTGCTTGAATGTGACACAGGACCATGGCCGTGCCGATTGAACTTTGCTACCAGCCGGGTGACCAACAGGGTCAGAACAGGAGGCAGCATGCGGCAAATTTTCCCGGACATCGCCCGATCCCTGCTGGCAATGGGCTGGCTGCTTGCCGCGCTGTGCGCGACGCCGGCTGCGGCCCAACACCAGTGCTCACCGGACGGCATTGGTGTGGGCGGCTTCGACCTGGTGTCTTACCACCAGGCGGGCGGCCCCCAACCAGGGCTGGCCGAGTATGAGGTCAAGCGCGACGGCCTGAGCTACCGCTTTGCCAGTGCGGAGAACCTGGCGCTCTTCCAGGCGGCGCCAGAGGATTACCTGCCGCGCTACCGCGGCTGGTGTGCGGCCACCCTTTCCATGGGCCGCCTTACCTGCCCCGACTACACCAACTTCAAGGTCGAAGACGGCGAACTGCTGCTGTTTGAACTGGCGGGCTTCACCAATGGCCGCACGCTGTGGAACAGCGACCCGCTGGGTTTCCGCGAGCGCGCCGACGAAAACGCCCGCAAGCTGCTCAGTCAATGACGAAGCGCAGCGCCTTGCGCCTGGTGGCTGCCCTTGTGCTGCTATGGCAGCTGCCCGCCGCTGCCCTGACCCTGGGCGTTCACGCCGAAGAGCCGGCACCGACGATCGCCGGATTGCTGGCCGACAGCCTGCCTGGCGACGAATCCCTGACCGTGCGTGCCTTCGGCAGCAGCGCCGAGCTGAATCGCGCGCTGCTCGCGGGGGAGATAGACCTGGGGATCATAGAGGACACCGGACAATCCCTGCCGGGCATCGCCCTCGTCGCCGACCTCTATCCCAGTGTGTTGCATATCCTGCACCGCAGCGACGCCGACACCAGCAACCTGGGTCGGCTGCTCGCCGGTGGGCCCATCTGGGCGGGCGGACCCGGCGCGGTCGGTCACCAGCTGGCCCAGGACCTGGCTACAGACTTCAACGCCGGCGAGCTGGAGCTGCTGGCCGACCCCTGGTCGATCGAACCGACGCTGTACTTCGTGTTCGGCGGAATCCTGCAGGCCGACGCCCTGGCCAGGCTGTCGGGTTTTGAACTCTACAGCTTCGATGCACCTCACCAGCTCGACCACGGCAGCGTCGCCGAGGGCATCGCGCTGCGGCACCCCTTCCTGCGACCGTTTGTGCTGCCTGCGCAGCTGTACCCAACGCTGGGCGGCAACGCGGCGCTTACGCTGTCTGTGACCAACCTGCTGGCAGCGCGCGAGGAACTCCCGGCGGACACCGTCTATAAGCTGGCCATGGCCCTGGAGAACCTGCGTCCGCGTATTGCCGCTGCCTACCCCTTAGCCGGCGTGCAAAGCCTTGAAAACCAGACCCGCGCCGCCCAGGCACTCCCCCTGCACCAAGGCGCACAGCGCTACCGTGACCGGGACTTGCCGGGGTTCCTGGAGCGTTATGCCGAGGTGCTGGCCCTCGGCGCCACCGTAACCCTGGCCACGGGCACCGTGTTGGCGGCGGTGCGGCGACAGCGTCGCCAGTCCCGCAAGGACCGCCTGGATACTTTCTACCAGCGGCTGCTGGACCTGCGCGCAGCGCTGGGCCAAGCCGGTTCGAATGTGGGTGAGATCGCGGCGGGGGTGCGCGCCGCCCAAACGGAAGTCATGGCATTGGTGATCGAAGAACGCATCGATGCCGATGGCTCCCTGATGGCTTTTCTGACGCTTTCCAATCGCCTGCTGGTGGAAGCCGAAAGCCATGCATAAAAAAGGGGCCCATCCCTGGGCCCCAGCAGGGGTTGCTAGTTGGCAACGAAGTTGCGGATGTCATTGACCAGTTCTTCCGCCTCTTCCTTGGTTGGAGCTTCAAATGCTACGGGGATGGCGAGACCATGCTGCACGGCCGGGCGCGACTCGATGGCCGCCAGCCAGCGCTGGAGATGCTCCAGCCCCTCGACGCTGACACCCGCCCAGTCGTGGATGCGCACCCAGGGAAAGGTAGCGATATCCGCGATCGAGTAATCATCTGCCAGATACTCCGCCTCACCCAGGCGCCGATCCAGCACCTCGAAAAGTCGTCGACTCTCGTTCTGATAGCGCTGGATAGCAAAGGGGATCTTCTCCTCCGCATAGCGATAGAACACGTTGGCCTGCCCCATCATCGGACCGACGCCACCCATCTGAAACATCAACCATTGCAAAGCCACAGAGCGCTGCTTGCTGTCCTCGGGCAGCAGGCGCCCGGTTTTCTCCGCCAGGTAATGAAGAATGGCGCCGGACTCGAAGACGACGAAGTCATCATTCCCACGGTCGACGATGACCGGGATTCGGCCATTGGGGTTCAGCGCGAGAAAGTCGGGCTGCTTCTGCTCCAGTGCACCGAGGTCGATGCCCCGCGCCGTGTAGTCGAGGCCCAGCTCTTCCAGGGCGATGGAGGCCTTGTGGCCGTTGGGCGTTCCCGCCGTCAACAGTTCAATCATGACTGCATCCTCTTCAGACGTGGCGCGCAAGCGCGGCATTCAGGGTGGCCGGGGACTGCACGCCGGTCAGTGTTTCCACCGCCTCGCCATCCTTGAACACCATCAAGGTGGGAATGGAGCGGATGCCGAAGCGCCCGGCCAGGTCCTGGTGTTCATCGACGTCTACCTTGCGCACCCGGGCGCGGTCGGCAAACTCCTCGGCTACCTGGTCCAGCGCGGGCGCAATCACGCGGCAGGGGCCGCACCACTCCGCCCAGAAATCCACCAGCACAGGCTGGCTGGCCTGGATGACTTCCTGCTCAAAATCGCTGCTGGTTACCGCTTTGGGTCTGATATCACTCATGGGGTGTTCCTCCTTGGGTTAAAAATATATGACCAGTCGTCTTACTTTTGGTGAAAAAAATTTCAACCTGTGGCTGACGCGCCCTCCCCGAGTAGCCGGGGAAGCAGCGCGAGGAAGGCGTCCAGCGGTGCGCGCGATTTGTCAGCTTTCATGCGCATCAGGGTGCCCTCCCAGGCATTGAAAATGAATTCCGCGGTCTGTTCCGGGTCAACTGCCGGATCCAGCTGCCCCGCAGCCTTCGCCTGTTCCAGTACCTCGCGAAACATGCGTGCGTTGGCGGACAGGGTTTGCTGCACCTTGCAGCGGATCGCCTCGCAGCTGTCCGACATTTCCTGTCCCAGGTTGCCTAGGAAGCAGCCGGCGCGGAAATCCCCGGCACAGGCCTGCTCGGTATGCGCCAGGAAAAAACCGCGCAGGCGCTGCAACGGCGGCTCGGCCGGACTTCCCAGCAGGCGCTCGCCCTCCTCAACGGTGGCGCGGCCCACACGATCCAAAGCTTCAACGGCGAACTCTTCCTTGCTGGCAAAGTAGTTGTAGAACGACCCCTTGGGGGTGCCGGCGGCGTCGACGATGTCCTTGACGCTGGTACCGTTGTAGCCGTGCACTTTCATCACCTCGAGACCTCGCTCGAGTAACAGGGACTTCTTGGCCTCACGCTTGCTCATATCTCTGTTTGCTATCCAGTGCGTTGAATCCAGTGCGTTCAATACAGTCGTTCAATACAGTCGTTCAATACAGTCGTTCAATACAGTCGTTCAATACAGTGCGTTCGATCCGCTGCTTTTGCTCCGGTGCATCCGGGCCGGCGCTTGCGACGCACGGCTTACATCCACTTGCCACGGCTCGTTGTGCCGTTGCGCTCCATTGACGCTAACAATATGACCGGTCGTCTTGTTTTGCAAGCAAACCCTCAGATCGTTTGCTTCTAAGCCTATGCACTTGCGCGCTGAAGCCACGGCGGCCGGGCGTTACAGTGGTATTAGCCTCGCCATACATTTCGCCAGTGAATAGCAGGTATCGTATCTATTTATTTCATTTATGCAGCGGGCGCACCTACACTGCACAGCATTCGGGCAATGCCCACACAGTTTTTGTTGGAACTCCTACTGCTATACAGGTACATCACGATGTCTACTTACCAGGAACTCGTTAACAAGTTCGCAGACCAGCGCGAGGCCCATGGCCACACCTGGGACGCTATCAACCCCGAATTCGCCGCTCGCATGGAACTGCAGAACCAGTTCAAGACCGGCCTGGACATTGCCCGCTACACCGCCGGCATCATGCGCAAGGACATGGCGGAGTACGACGCCGACAGCGCTTCCTATACCCAGTCACTGGGTTGCTGGCACGGCTTCATCGGCCAGCAGAAGCTGATTGCCATCAAGAAGCACCACGGCACCACCAACAAGCGCTACCTGTACCTGTCCGGCTGGATGATCGCCGCCCTGCGCAGCGAGTTCGGCCCGCTGCCCGACCAGTCCATGCACGAGAAGACGTCTGTCTCCAGCCTGATCGAGGAGCTGTACACCTTCCTGCGCCAGGCCGACGCCCGCGAGCTGAACCACCTGTTCCGCGAGCTCGACGCAGCGCGCGCCTCCGGCGACCAGGTTGCCGAGCAGGCCGCCATCAACTCCATCAATAACTTCGAGACCCACGTGGTACCGATCATCGCCGACATCGACGCCGGCTTTGGCAACGAAGAGGCGACCTACCTGTTGGCCAAGAAGATGATCGAGGCTGGCGCCTGCGCCATCCAGATCGAAAACCAGGTGTCTGACGCCAAGCAGTGCGGCCACCAGGACGGCAAGGTAACCGTGCCTCATGAGGACTTCCTCGCCAAGATCAACGCCATCCGCTACGCCTTCCTCGAGCTGGGCGTACCTGACGGTGTCATCGTTGCCCGCACCGACTCCCTCGGCGCCGGCCTGACCCAGAAGATCCCGGTATCCACCAGCGCCGGCGACCTGGCCCACAAGTACAATGCCTTCCTCGAGACCGAGGAGATCGGCGGCGCAGAAGATGCCAACGAAGGCGACGTGATCATCAAGCAGGACGGCAAGCTGGTGCGCCCGGTGCGCCTGCCCAACGGCCTGTACCGCTTCAAGGCCGGCACCGGTGAAGACCGCTGCGTACTGGACTGCATTACCAGCCTGCAGAACGGCGCCGACCTGCTGTGGATCGAGACCGAGAAGCCCCACGTCGGCCAGATCGGCGGCATGGTCAACCGCATTCGCGAGGTGATCCCCAACGCCAAGCTGGTCTACAACAACAGCCCGTCCTTCAACTGGACGCTGAGCTTCCGCCAGCAGGTATTCGATGCCTGGAGCGAAGAGGGCAAGGATGTTTCCGCCTACAACCGCGACGACCTGATGAGCGCCGAGTACGACGACACTGAGCTGTCCGCTGAAGCCGACAAGCGTATCCAGTCTTTCCAGGCCGATGGCTCCCGTGAAGCGGGCATCTTCCACCACCTGATCACCCTGCCGACCTACCACACGGCCGCCCTGTCTACCGACAACCTGGCCAAGGGTTACTTCGGTGAAGAGGGCATGCTGGCCTACGTCAAGGGCGTGCAGCGTCAGGAAATCCGCCAGGGCATCGCCTGCGTCAAGCACCAGGACATGGCCGGTTCCAACATGGGCGATGATCACAAGGAGTACTTCTCCGGTGACCAAGCCCTCAAGGCGGCTGGTAAAGACAACACCATGAACCAGTTTGGCTGAGCCGCATAGGCTGAGCCACATAGGTTGAGCCGCGCGCTCAACCGCTGGGCTGATCAGCCCGCAACACCCGCAGGGGCCGATACAGGCCCCACCGGGTACCGCTGGAAGGGACCGCTTATCGGTCCCTTTTTTTGTGCCCGCCTGTTGGCCACTGTGAACCTAGTACCGCACGCGCTCCACAGCCAGAGAGTCAAGGACTGAACTCCGAATCTGATGGACTGGAAACTCGCTCGATTAGAGGGTGGGAGCTGGGCCTGCCCCTCCCCGAACCGTCAACGGCCATGGATGGCCGTTGCCGAGCGAGCCATGGACGGCATGCTTGTAGCGTGTTCGGGGAGGGGTAGGCCCAGTTCACGCCCGCGCTACGGAGACAAAAACCAAGTGAAACCGTATTCAGCGT
>JAZBOY010000172.1:0-36370 GCA_036351375.1 Halieaceae bacterium | reverse complement strand
GTCAAAGCCTTACCCAGTTTCAGCACCACCGGCTCCCTGCTGGAGAGCTTCACCGAGCGCACCCGCATCGAGCACGCCATGCAGGAGCCCGACAGCGTCGGTGTCGCCACCACGCAGCAGCCGTCGCTGGTGGCCATCGACGAGTACGACCGGGCCACCGGTCTTCACTATGTAATGAGTACCGTGTTCCCACACACGCGCTCGGCCTTCCCGCAGGCGATCCTGATTCCCTATTTCCTGTTCCTGATGGTCAGTGGCTTCTTCGTTTACCTGCTAACGGGCTTCCTGGCAGACCGGCAGCTGGGTGGGCGTTTCATGCGCCGCAAGGCGGCGATCGATCGCGAGGCCAACCACGACGAGATTCTGGCGGGCGGCCTTATGGTCGTGCCCGCGGGAGTAGAGCTCTCGGCGGCCTATGAACAGCTGGTGTCTTCCAGTGCACTGTCGGTGCAGCAGTTTGGTGAGCCGCAGGGCAGCAGTCGACTGGGTCTTGAGCAGGTCGCCGTGTCAGACGAGATGGTGATACTCAGGGATTTCTTCAGCGTCATCGACAACCGGCGCCTGGCGGCGCGTGTTATCGACTTCCTGGAGGGACAGATCGGCGCCGGCAAGCACGTGTTGGTGTTGAGCGACATCGACCCGAAGTACTGGCTGCGCACGCGGCATGTCGGTACCGATCTGCCGGTTGAGCTGTTCCATCGCTGGGAGGCCCTGTTGATGTCGCTGCACAGCTACTGCCTGTTCCCGCCGGGCCGGGTGTGTGTGGCGCCGTCGCCGCGCTGTTTCCGCCAGATCTGGGAGCGCTCCAGCATGGACGAGAAGCTGCTGCTGGCCGGCCTGCACTACGAGAACGTGGTCAACTATCGCAACCTGAGCGCGGGCATCAGCCTGTATCGCCGCGGCGTGCTTGGCTTCCACGACTTCCAGTACCGCTTTACCAATACCGACTTTGCTCGTTTCGTGGCGCGGCAGCTGCCCAAGGACGAGTTCCGGCGCCAGGCAGCCTCCCACGAAAACCGGGTCTGGGTATCTTTCCGCGGGCCGATCATGTTGGGCCTGCTGGTGACGCTGGGCTTCATCGCCTATACCGCCCAGGACGAGATGCGCGTCGCGTTCTCCATCCTCACCACCGTCAGCGGCACCCTGGTGGCGGTGGGTGCGCTAAGCGATCGGCTGCGCGATTTCCGTTCCTATATCGGCAATTAATAGTCCACACCTCAATGCGCTTTAATTGCACATCCGTGCAATAAACGAACAACTTGCTCTTTGGCGATTAAATTTGTGACCACGGTTCGCCCGCGCGTTGGCGTCGAAAATCCGGGTTTGGTATCTATAGTCCTGCGAGCAGGGACGAGTCCGATTCGGGCTGGTTCCATTGTCCGGAAACCCTAACGGCGAGTTGTAATGGAAATAGCCGAATACACCTACCGACTGCAGAATGGCCAGCCCATCGTTACCGTGGCGGGCAAGCAGTACCTGCTGTCCACCGGGGCTGCCCGCTCGGTCGGCAACGCGCCGGTACTGTTGGGCCGTCGCGATATTGATCCGAGGCCCAGCTACCAGGGCATTACCGTGGCCAACCTGCGCCAGCGCCTGGGCTCCCAGGTCGCCGGCATGCTGGGCATGGACCTGTTGGCGCCCTTCGCGGTGCACCTGTATCCCGGTGAGGACCTGCTGCGCCTGTGCCCGACCTGCGAGATCGAGGGCGATACCCTGCCGGTGGAAGTGGTGCACGGCGCGCCCGTCTTTACCGTGCAGGCGGGTGGCATTGGCGGGCGCAAGATGCGTTTGGCCGTAGACACTTCTTCGGCGCTGTCGCTGGTACCCGAACCGCTTTTGCGCCATTGCGAAACGCTGGGCAGCCGCGAGTCCTACCACCCGCTGGTGGGCAGCTATCGCACGCCCTGCTACGCGCTGGACCTGGCCATAGACGGCACCGACCGCAGGTTCCATGCGGGCGTTCTGCCGGAGAACCTCGAAGCCCATCTCGGCAGGCAGCGCCTCGACGGGATTCTCGGGGCTGACCTGCTGGAGCATTTCGGCATCTGCCTGCGCCTGACCCGGCGCATGATCACCCTCGGACCGCGTAATTTCGGTATAGCTGCAGCGGCTGGCGCCTAGGGCCAAGTCCCAGGCGGGGAACGCCATGTTGCATAGTCGTGCCTTCGCCGACTATAGCGGCATGGCTAATTACCTCTTTCAACTCCACCACGGCCACATCATCGTCAATGTTGAGGGCCGGCCGTGCCTGCTGGATTCGGGAGCCCCGTTCAGCGTGGGCTATGAACCGCTGTGCATAGACGGCCGGGCTTTCCCGGTGGAGGACAGTTACATGGGCGTGACCGCCAGCTACCTGGCGGAACACATCGGCATACCGGTCGAGGGGATGATCGGCGCCGATGTGATGCGGGAGTTCAACCTGTCCATCCACATGGCAGAGCGCATGGTGCAGTTCCATCACCTGAATCCCGTCGGTGAGATCGCCGTACCTGTGCAACTCATGTACGGCGAACTGCCGGTGATCAGCGTACGCGTCCAGGGTCGGGTGCGGCGCATGTTTTTCGACACCGGCGCCGCAACTTCTTACCTGCTGCCGGATGCGCTGATCGGTACCGAACCCGATGGTCGTCACGAAGACTTCTATCCGCTGTTGGGAAGCTTCCTGACCGCTATCTACCACTTGCCGGTGGAGATCGGCGGGCACCAGCGCCGCTTCCGTTTTGGGCAGGTGCCCGAGGAACTGCGCGCGATGCTGCGGGCGGCCAACGTGCAGGGCATGATCGGCACCGAGCTGCTGCGCCACTTCGGTGTGAGCCTGTCGCTGCGCGACAAGGTGCTTCACCTCGAGTCGCCCCACAATAAAGTGGGCCTGGCAGCGGGCTAACGACCAGCCCGGCGAAGCAACCTCGCGCATCCTGGACCCACGCTTTTTTCCGTGACCCCGAGCGCCATCGCACGTATGTTTGGCGGTATGGCTGTAAGCGATATGACAAGGCGAGATTGGGGCTGGCTGCTGGCGGCGATCGTTCTGTTGACCGTGGCCTGGCAGGGCGGCGTGGATCGCCTGGCCGGCGACTATGTCAGCGCCTCCCTGCTGGATGCCGGCATCATCTACGGCACTGCCCGCGGCATCAACGCCCTGGTGTCGGCGCTGCAAGGCACCGAGCTCGACATGTGGCTGGTCACGTTTTCCATCGGTGAACTGCTGGACCCGATCAACGATGTGATCGAGCGATTCTCGGCGGTGATGACCGTGGCGGTCACCAGCCTCGTTATCCAGCAGCTGTTGCTGGTGATCGTTTCCGACGTGACGTTTTCAGTGGCGCTGACCGCGCTGGCCGTCGCCACCGCTGTCGCCTGGTTCGTGGCGCGCACCGGTGGCTTCCCTGCGTTGCTCAAGACTTTCCTGATCGTGGCTTTCCTGCGCTTTGCGCTGGCCCTGGTGCTACTCGCCAATTTGTGGGTCGACCGGGTCTTCCTGCCGGATTCTACCGGACCCGAACACCGGGTGATGCAGGCGTTCTATGGCGACCTGGAGGAAGTGGACCGCACGGTGCGCGGAGAAGGGGAGCGCAAGCGCAGCGATCTTTCTAGGCAGTTCGATGACCTGCAGGGCCGCTTCGCGGAATTTGTCGACGGCACCCTGCGGCTGCTTGGCGCCGTGCTGTTGAAGAGCGTGTTGATCCCGCTGCTGTTCCTGTTCGCCATGTGGCGGCTGGCGAGCTGGGTGTTGCGCCTGCCGGACCGCTAGTCCGGCGTCGGCGCGACGCCGTGCTCCACGTAGATGAGGTCCTCGGTGGGAAACTCCAGCGCCCGGGCCTTGGCAACCAGCTCATTCAGTACCGACTCCGGTAGCGCCGGCTCCCGCGCCAGTATCCACAGGTAGCCGCGGTTGGGTCCCACCACCATGGCCCACTGGTAGTCAGGGTCCAGCGCAACCACGTTGTAGCCGCCGTAGAAGGGGCCGAAGAAAGACACTTTCAGCTGCGAGTAATCCCCCTTCTCCAGGGGAAAGGCTTTCCCCTCGGCCTGGTTCCATTCGCCATCTTCAGCGTTGTAGCCGCGATTCAGCACGCTGATGCCGCCATCCTCACGCTGCCCGTAGGTGGCTGTGACATCGGTCAGGCCACGCTCAAAGGAGTGGTCGAGCCGGGCGATCTCGTACCAGGTGCCGAGGTAGCGCTCCGGGTCGACTGAGTCGACCGACTCAACACCGTCAGGCAGACCCGTGCAGGCACTTAGGGTCACGACCAGTGTTGCCAGCAATAGCTTTCGCATCGTGTGTGTTCCGCTGTGTGGAAACGTCCGATTATAGCGAAGATAGGGCGAGGTCGAGCTGGAATACCGTTGTCGAAATGTAAGCGTCCGGCGACAAGCCCGGTGCGCCGGAACAGCGGCGATGCGGAAAGGTCTTTCATTTCCGCTGCATTGCGCCGGTGATATGCTACGCGCCCTTTTTTCCAGCCCGCCGCCATGAACGCACCGCAGGCCGCTGCAACACCCCGCACTACGCGCGAGCTTCTGCACATTGCCATCCCGATGGTGGTGTCGCAGGGCTCCTTCGCGGTCATGGTGTTCTGTGATCGGCTGTTCCTGTCCTTCCTCGGGCCCGAGTACATGGCGGCCGCCATGGCCGGCGGGGTGGCGGCATATTTCACCCATGCGCTGTTCACCGGCACCCTGTCCTACGCCAATGCGCTCAGCGCCCAGTACTACGGCCGTGGAGACATGCACAAATGCCCGCAGGTAGTCAGCCAGGGCTGGCTGATATCGGTGGCGGTACAGCCGCTGATCCTGCTCGCCGCGGTGGGGATGTATGTCTGGTTTGGCGCGATGGGCCACGAGGAATCTCAGCTGGGTCTGGAGCGCACCTATTACAGCGTTCTCATCGTCGGCGCCCTGTTCCAGTGCGTGAAAACTGTGATTGGCTCCTACTTCGCCGGCGTCGGCCTGACCCGGGTGGTCATGATCGCCGACGTGCTCGGCGTACTGCTCAATATCGGGCTTTCCTACGTGCTGATATTCGGCAAGCTGGGCCTGCCGGCGATGGGTATTGCAGGAGCCGCCTGGGGCACAGTGATCGCGTCGGGCTTCGCCTTCGGCATTTTCCTGGTGTTCTACTTCAATCCCGTACACCGCTTGCGCTTCCGGGTGATGGAGTCCTTCCGGTTCGAGCCCGGCATCATGCGCCGCTACCTTCGGCTCGGGTTTCCCTCCGGCTTCGAGACCTTCATGAACATCGCCACCTTCAATTTGTTCATGATGATGTTCCAGTCCTACGGGATTGCCGCGGGGGCGGCTGCCTCCATCGTATTCAACTGGGACATGATGTCCTTTGTGCCCATGATTGGGCTGCACATCGCGGTGATCAGCCTCATCGGCCGCTACGTGGGGGCGGGTGACCTGAGCCAGGCCAGCGCGGTGATCGCCGCGGGCTTTCGACTGGCGTTTACCTACGGCGGGGTGCTGGCGATCTGCTTCACGCTATTCCGGGTGGACATGATCATGGTGTTTGCCCAGTCCGGTGCCGACTTCAGCGACATCGTGGAGCTCGGCAGTTTCATGATGGTGGGCCTGAGTTTTTACGTGCTGGCGGATGCCACCATCCTGGTGGCCGGTGGAGCCCTTCGCGGCGCCGGAGATACCCGCTGGCTGATGATTACCTCCATTACCCTGCACTGGCTGATGGTGGTGGCCCAGTATTTCATCATCATCGTTTACGACGCCGGCCCGCGCCTGTCCTGGATCGCCTTCGTGCTGATGCTGATCTCCCTGGCGACCTGCTACCTCTGGCGACTGCTGGGCGGCGTGTGGCGACACCCGGAGCGCCTGGCGCGGGTGATGCAGGAGTAAACCTTCGGCAAGGCAAGTTGCAATGCCGGAACTGGCCAGCGGATGCTGCAGGGAAAAAATCGGCAGCGGGGATGAGGGGGGAGCTGGTTGAGCCCCCGCTGCCGACAAGAACCGCGCGGCTAACGGGGCCGGGGTGGAATGATCGGCTGGCTGAAACCCCGGAGGAAGGGATTTTTCCGGAGATAGCTGACCGTTATCCGGGTCGGTGTATCCGGCTTGCCATGCTCTGTGAGTGGGCGGGTAGCGAGTGCGGTGCTGTAGTCACCTGCTGCACGGCCGCCGGTGGCGAGGGCTGATGCCTCCGCGCTGATCGCGACGGCGCGGCCTGATCTGCGAAAACGTTCCATGTTCTGTCTCCTTGCAAATTGTCTCTTCCCTGAGACGACACACCTGGCAAGAGAGTAATTGCCTGGCCTAAGCCTGCCTGTCGCACCCTCTCGTGGTGGTACTGTTAAGCCTAGACGGCACCGCGCCGGTGGCATGGCTGACTGCCATCAAATGTGATCATGTTGCAAGGTTTTCCGGTACAATCAGTCCCATGCAGCGTCGTTGCCTACATGTATTCCTGATTTTCCTGGTACTGGCCCAGCCAGTGGCCAGTGCGGCTGCGTCTGCAGCCATGGTGGGTGCATCGCTGGCATCCGCGGTTAGCATTGACGCCAAGGACATCCCCGGCATGGATATGCCCGGCATGGATATGCCCGGCATGGATATGTCTGGCTGTCACGATACCGACCCCGCCGTGCCCGACTGCTGCGCCGGTATGGAAGGTGTCAGCTGCGGCATGGACTGCGGTACCGTCAGCCCGGCCCTGGGCCAGCCGCGTGTGCCGGATACACTCGCGGGCCATGGCGCCTTCGAGGGGCGCGCGATTTACGCGGCGCCTTCTCACTCTCCCGGCACTTTCCTGAAACCTCCACGAACCTCCTGATCGATTGACGGGCTCTCTGCCCGGAACATCCTGCGGCCGCGTGCCGCGTCAGAATCAGGAGGAAGCGCATGTACCGTGCATGCCGATACATCATCATTGTTAGTCTTGCCTGGCTGCCGGCCCAGCCAGCCCTGTCCGAGGCCCTGTCGCTCCAGGAAGCGCGCGACCGGGCGGTTGCCAACAACCCGGGCCTGGCGGAAATGCGCGAGCGCTACCATGCGCTCAGCGAGCGTACACTCCAGCAGGGCGCTCTGCCGGATCCGGTATTGAGCCTGGCCGCCGCCAATTTTCCCTGGGATGAGCTCGACCGCAACCAGGAGCCCATGACCCAGCTCCAGGTCGGCATCAGCCAGACCTTTCCCTACCCGGGCAAGCGCGGCCTGGCTGCGGCGGCGGCCGGTTTCGAAGCTGAAACCGCCCTGCATTCCGTGGAGGAAATGCAGCTCGGCCTCAAGGAAAACGTGGCGGTGATCTGGTGGGAGATTTACTACCTGGACCGCTCGCTGGAGACCATCGAGCGCAACCAGGCGCTGCTGCGGCAGTTTGTGGAAGTGGCTCGCACCCGCTACGAGGTGGGCGAAGGGCTGCAGCAGGATGTGCTGCTGGCGCAGCTCGAGCTCTCGCGCCTGCTGGACCAGGCAATACAGGTACAGGCCCTGCGCGAAGAGCGTGCCATTCGCCTCAACCTGTTGATGGGCGAATTGCCCGACGCTGCGGTGGACCTGCCCAGCGATCGCGCGGTGGAACTTGCGCCACTGGCACCGCGCCAGCAGTTATACCTGCGTGCAGTCGAGGCGCGGCCGGCGCTGGCCGGCCAGCGTGCTGCCATTCGCGCCTCGGCTTCGCGGCTGGAACTGGCGCGCAAGGATTACTTTCCGGACTTCACCGTTGGCGTGCGTTACGGCAACCGGGACGAGGATGACCTCGGGCAATCACGGCAGGATTTCCTGTCAGTGATGCTGAGCGTGCAGGTGCCCCTGTACGCCGGCAGCAAGCAGGACCGCCAGGTCAGCCAGCGGGAGCGGGAGTTGGCGCGCAGCCAGTATGCGCTTACCGATGAGCGCAACCGGGTCATGGCGGATATCGCCAGCGCCATCACCGACTACCGCCGCGCCACCGGACAACTCGAACTTTTCGACACCGGCATCATCCCGCAGGCCCGGCAAACTGTTGAAAGCATGCTGGCGGGTTACCAGGTCAACGAGGTCGATTTCCTCAACCTGGTGCGCTCGCAGGTGACCCTGCTGAACGTCGAGCTGCAGTACTGGCGCTCCTACAGCGAGGCCAACCAATCCATCGCGCGGCTGCAGGCCGCCGTGGGGGAGGACAACATCCATGAATAGGTCACTTATCGTTGCCGTGGTGTCCATTGCCATCGGCCTGGGCGCGGGCTACCTGCTGTTTGGCGGTGGCCAGCAGCAGGCGGCACCAGCGGCGGAAATCAGTGGCGGCAAGGCTGAGCCGCTGTTCTACCGCAACCCCATGAACCCCGCGATTACCTCTCCCACGCCCGCCAAGGACCATATGGGCATGGACTACATCCCCGTGTACGCCGGTGATGGCGACCGCTCTGCCCCGGTGGGTACGGTGAAGATCGACCCGGTCATTCGCCAGAACATCGGCTTGCGTACCGCGGTGGCAGAGCGCAAACCCATGAGCCATACCATCCGCGCGCCGGGCCGTGTCACCTACGACGAGCATAAGCTGGTGCGACTGCACCCGAAGGTGGAAGGCTGGATCGACGAGATCTATATCGACAAGACCGGCCAGCTGGTGGCCTACGATGACATCCTGCTCAACATCTACTCGCCGAAGCTGGTGGCGACCCAGCAGGAATACCTGCTGGCACTCAAGAACTTCGAGGCACTCAAGGGCAGTTCCTTCGAGGATATTCGCGAAGGCGCCAGCAACCTTGTGGCCTCGGCCCGGGAGCGGCTGGTACTGCTGGACGTACCCGGCCACCAGATACACGAGCTGGAGCAGAACCGGGCGATCAAGGAGGGCCTGCACATTCACGCGCCGGCCGCCGGCACCCTGCTGGAGGTGGGCGCGCGCCAGGGCCAGTACGTTACACCCGCCACCCAGCTCTACCTGATCGCCGACCTGTCGACGGTGTGGGTGTATGCCGATATCTACGAACATGAACTGCCCTGGGTGGCCGAAGGCGATCGTGTAGAGATGACCCTCGCCGGTGTGCCCGGGCGCTCCTTCAGCGGTCGGCTGGACTACGTATTCCCCTACGCCGAAGAGAAAACCCGTACCACCAAGGTGCGGCTGGTGTTCGACAATCCCGATCGCTTGCTGCGCCCGGAGATGTTTGCCGACGTCGTGATATTTGCCGCGGAAAAGCCCGACCAGGTGGTGGTCCCCTCGGAAGCGGTGGTGCGCAGTGGCGATTACAACCAGTTGTTCGTGGTCAATGACGCGGGCGAGTTCGAACCGCGCCGCGTTAAGCTGGGGGTGGAGTCGCGGGGTGAGGTGTCGATCGCCTCCGGGCTAAAAGCCGGTGAGCGCGTGGTGGTGTCCTCACAGTTCCTGGTGGATTCCGAATCCAGCCTGCGCGCCGCCACGGCCCGTATGACCGACCCGGGCGCCATGGATCACTCCAAGATGGACCACTCGAACATGGACCACTCAGACATGGACCACTCGGGCATGAACCATTCCTCGACGGACGACGCGAGCATGGACCACTCCGGGATGGACCACTCGAAGATGGACCACTCAAGCATGGATGATCCGGACGAGACCCGCCACGAGGAACACCGCCATGATTGACGCCATCATTCGCGCGGCGGTGGGCAATCGCCCCCTCGTGCTGCTGGCGGCCCTTGTGCTGACGCTGGCGGGTATCAACGCCTGGCGCAGCGTGCCGCTCGATGCCATCCCCGACCTGTCAGATGTGCAGGTGATCGTGCTCACCGAATTTCCCGGTCAATCCCCGCAGGTGGTGGAGGACCAGGTGACCTACCCGCTCACCACCGCCATGCTGTCGGTACCCGACACTCGCGTGGTGCGAGGCTACTCGTTCTTCGGTCTCAGCTTCGTCTATATCATTTTTGAAGACGGGGTCGATATGTACTGGGCGCGCTCGCGTGTGCTCGAGTACCTGAACTACGTGGCCGGTCGCCTGCCCGAAGGTGTCACGCCCACCCTCGGGCCCGACGCCACCGGCGTGGGCTGGGTCTACCAGTATGCGCTGGTCGACCGCAGCGGCCGGCACGACCTGGCCGAGCTGCGCTCTATCCAGGACTGGTACCTGCGCTACCCGCTGCAAACTGTGCCCGGCGTGGCGGAGGTGGCCTCTATCGGCGGCTTCGTACGCCAGTACCAGGTCGAGGTGGACCCCAGCGCCCTGCTGCGTTACGGCATACCGCTGCAAAAAGTCCGCAGCGCCATCCAGCGTTCCAATAATGACGTGGGCGGGCGCCTGGTGGAGCTGGCGGAAGCCGAATACATGGTGCGCAGCCAGGGCTACATCGGCGGCGTGGACGACATTGCCAATATTCCCCTGGCGGTGGACGACCAGGGCGTGCCGCTGCGAATTGGCGACGTGGCCAATGTTCAGCTCGGCCCGGAACTGCGCCGCGGCCTGGCCGACCTCAACGGTGAGGGGGAAGTGGCCGGCGGCATTGTCATCATGCGCTACGGCGAGAACGCTGCCGCCACCATCGAACGGGTCAAGCAGCGGCTGGCCGAACTGCAGGACGGCCTGCCCGAGGGCGTGGAAGTGGTGCCCGTGTATGACCGCAGCGACCTGATCAAGCGTGCCGTCACCAGCCTCAACACGGCGCTGGCCGAGGAACTGCTGGTAGTGAGCCTGGTGGTGATCGCGTTCCTGCTGCATGTTCGCAGCGCGCTGGTGGCCATCGTCACCTTGCCGCTGGGTATCCTCATGGCCTTCATCGTGATGCAGTGGCAGGGGCTCAATGCCAACATCATGTCGCTGGGGGGGATCGCCATTGCCATCGGCGCGATGGTGGACGGCGCTATTGTCATGACGGAGAACGGCCACGCCCATCTCGAGCGCGCCACCAGGGAAAAGGGCAGCGCGCTGGACAACGAGGAGCGTTGGCAGGCCATTCTCGCGGCCAGCCGCGAGGTGGGCCCGGCACTGTTTTTCTCGCTGCTGGTCATTACCGTGTCCTTCCTGCCGATCTTCACCATGCAGGCCCAGGAAGGGCGTCTGTTCAGCCCGCTTGCCTTCACCAAGACCTATGCCATGGCCTCTGCGGCCATTCTCTCGATTACCCTGGTGCCGGTGCTGATGGGCTACTTCCTGCGCGGGCGCGTGCGGCCGGCGGCGGCCAACCCCCTCAACCGCTGGTTGATCCGCCTACACCAGCCACTGTTGTCGCTGGCCATGCGGCATCGGCCCGCCACCCTGCTGCTGGCTCTGGTGCTGCTGGGCTCCGCGGCCTGGCCGCTGCTGCGTACCGGCAGCGAATTCATGCCGCCGCTGGATGAAGGCGATATTCTCTACATGCCCACCACCTTCCCCGGCGTGTCGATCACCAAGGTGCGGGAACTGGTGCAGCAGACTGACCGCATCCTTTCCACCTTCCCCGAAGTGGAGAGC
Source organism: Halieaceae bacterium (assembly GCA_036351375.1). Lineage (GTDB taxonomy): Bacteria > Pseudomonadota > Gammaproteobacteria > Pseudomonadales > Halieaceae > JANQIO01. Next base: position 25,007 of record JAZBOY010000172.1, on the reverse strand, counting down.
GTGTTCGGCAAGGCGGGTCGTGCTGAAACCGCCACCGACCCGGCGCCGCTATCGATGCTGGAAACCACCATACGGCTGAAGCCGAAGGCTGAATGGCCGGACCCCGACAAGAGCACTCGCGAGCTGATGGACGAGATGGCGGCGGCGATCCGGTTCCCCGGCCTTGCCGATAGCTGGACCATGCCCATCAAGACCCGCCTCGACATGCTGTCCACCGGTATCAAGACGCCGGTGGGCATCAAGATCTCCGGGCCGGACCTGGTCGTCCTGCAGGAGATTGCCGAGTCGATCGAAGCGGTGATGAAGGACATTCCAGGCACGCTGTCGGCGTTTGGCGACCGGGCGGTGGGGGGCTACTACCTGGATTTCGCGGTCAACCGCGAGCAGGCGGCCCGCTACGGCCTGACGGTGGGTGACGTGCAGGACGTGATCAAGACGGCGATCGGCGGCATGAACGTCACCGAAACCGTCGAGGGGCTGGAACGCTACCCGGTCAACGTACGCTACCCGCGGGCCCTGCGCGAAGACCTGCAAAGCTTGCAACGGGTCCTGATACCCACGCCCTCCGGGCAGCAGATTCCCCTCGCCCTGGTGGCAGAGATCAGCTACCAGCGTGGGCCGCCGGTCATCAAGAGCGAAGGTGCCCGCCCAAACGCCTGGGTGTACGTGGATATCGCCAACGACGATATCGGCGGCTACGTGCAGCAGGCCAGGCAGGCGGTGGCTGAGCAGATCGACCTGCCGGCCGGCTACAGCCTCAGCTGGTCGGGCCAGTACGCCTACATGGAGCGGGCGGCGCGACGGTTGGCTATTGTCGGCCCGGCCACCCTCGCCATCATCCTGCTGTTGCTTTACCTGCACTTCCGCAACCTCACGGAGCCGCTGGTGGTATTGGCGGCGGTACCTTTCGGGTTGGTGGGTGGCCTGTGGCTGGTATACCTGCTGGGCTACAACCTGTCGGTGGCCGTAGCCGTGGGACTGATTGCGCTGGCGGGCATGGCCGCGGAAATCGGCGTGCTGGTGCTCAGCTTTATCGACGGCGCTGTGAAGCGCGAGGCGCCGGCGTCGCGAGAGGCGCTCAGGGAGCGCGTGGTGCAGGCTACCACCCAGCGCGTGCGTCCGGTGGTCATGACCGTGGTCTCTACCATGGCAGGCCTGTTGCCCATCATGATCAGCAGCGGCACCGGCGCCGACGTCACCCAGCGCATCGCCGCGCCCATGCTCGGCGGTATGCTCAGCGTTCTGGTGCTCAACCTGCTGGTGCTGCCGGTGCTCTACAGCCTGGTACTGGAAACACGGCAGCGACGCGCGCTGCGGGCTGCGCCGCTTGTACCCGCCGCACCCACTGACTAACATGCCCCACCAAAATGGGGGCAGATCACGTTTTTGAGCGGAGCTGGCAGCATAAATATGCCCATGAACGTGGTCTGTCCCCGGTTTCGTTATAGCCAGTTGAGGTACTGCATTGAGAGCCAGGTTGCTATCTCGCCGCCTTCACAAGTGGCTTGCGCTGCTGGTGGGTGTGCAGCTGGTGATCTGGGCGGTGTCCGGCTTCTACATGGTGGCGGTGCATATCGACATCATTCACGGCGACATGCTGGTGCAGCCGGTCGAAGCGCCCCTTGCAGGGGGTCTGGACCAGGTACTGTCACCGGCGGACATCCTCTCCGCGCGGCCAGATGCGCACTCCCTGAACCTCTTTATGCGTGGCCAGCGCCCGGTCTACCTGGTGGCGAGCGAGCAGGGCGACGCTGTGTTGGACGCGCGCAGCGGCGAACCGTTACCGGCACTGACCGGGGATGAAGCCGCAGCCATCGCCCGCCGATATTTCAGCGGCGATGCCCCGGTGCGATCCACCACCCTGGTGGAGCGCGACCCGCCCAGCGAGATCGCGCCGTTCCCGCTGCCCCTGTGGCGGGTGGATTTTGACGACCGCTGGGGCACCAGCTTCTATATCGCCCCCGACAGTGGCCGCTTCGTCACCCGGCGCCACACCCTGTGGCGGGTATTCGATTTCCTGTGGATGCTGCACATCATGGACTACGAGGCGCGTGAGGATATCAACAACAGCCTGTTACGCATCCTCTCCAGCCTGGCGTTGCTGCTGGGGCTGACGGGCAGCTGGCTGGTGTACCTGCGTTTTGCAGCGGGGCGCTCGCGTTGATGCGGAAGCTGCGCACACTGCACCGATGGCTGGGCCTGCTGGTCTTCCTGCAGGTACTGATCTGGATGGGCAGTGGGCTGGTGATCAGCCTGGTGGACGCCGGTGTCGCCCGCGGCAGCACCACCCTGCAGCAGGTATCTACGACGCCGCTCGATGCTGTCGCGCCGCAGGCACTTACAGCGCTGAACCTGTCGCCCACCGTCGAGAACATCCGGCTGACACGTATCGACGGCGAGCCGGTGTACCGCCTGGCCACGCCCGAGAGGGTCACACTGATTCACGCGGAAACCGGGCGGCCACTCATGATCGATGCCGAGCGCGCCCGCCGCATCGCACGGGCCAGCTTTGCGGGTGATGCCAGTATTGTCGCTGCCACGAGGGAAGAACGGCCGGCGGCGCTGGCAAAGTTCGAGGGCACTGCCTGGCGGGTAGGCTTCGGTGATTCACTGGCGACGGACGTGTATGTCGACGCCGCCGATGGTCGCGTGCTGGGTCATCGCAACAACCGCTCAGCGCTGGTGGAGTTCCTGCTGAAGCTGCACTTCATGGATTACAACGGCGGGCATGATTTCAATCATCCGCTGATCATTGTCGCGGCGTTCCTGGCGCTGTGGCTCGCCCTCAGTGGTGCCCTGTTGCTGATCAGCAGCCTGCGCCGGGTGGGATTGCGCTAACGGGGATGTATACTCAGCGACCGGCCTTAACCGCGGGCCTGGGCCCGCATACCACAGGAGAAGCTTATGTATAGCCACGTCATGCTTGGCGCCAACGATATGGAAGCGTCCAAGAAATTCTACGATGCAGTACTGGGTGCCCTCGGCTACCCGGAAGGCGTGTACGATGAGAAGGGGCGGGTGTTCTGGTTTACCGACACCGGTATTTTCTCCATCACTCCGCCCATCGATGGCCAGCCCGCCAGCTGTGGTAACGGCAGCACCATCGGCTTCGCCGTCACCGGCCCCGAACAGGCTGATGCCTGGCACGCGGCAGGTCTCGCCAACGGTGGCACCAGCTGCGAAGACCCGCCCGGCGTGCGCGAGGGTGCCATGAAGCTGTACCTGGCGTACCTGCGCGACCCGTCCGGCAACAAGATCTGCGCACTGCACCGCATGTGATCTTGTGCGACAGCCAGCCTGAAGGGGGCAGAACTCAAGTTCTGTCCCCGCTGGTTTCATAACGATGGCCGACGTCCTTCCCTTCAAGAAGAAATCCCTCAAGGAAAAGCACAAGGGCAACACCCTGTGCCGCAACGGCCATCACAAGTGGCAGGTCGACAAGGAGAAGCGCTTCGACGTAAAGCGGGGGAAACTCGTGACCAGCTACACCTGCGCACGCTGCGGCAAGTGCCGGAACGAGTCGCGCTAGCCGCTGTACCTGCCACTATCTAAACAGGAGATAACAATAATGAACTTCCTCGATGACTACAGCACCGCTTTCGCAGGCCTTGCTGTCATTCTTGCCACCGTGCTGGTCCAGCAGCTGATTGCCAGCGGCAAGAAAGCGCGGGCGCCCGGTGCCATTCCCGGCAAGATGGACGACGAGCTCGGCCACGAGTCGGTGGTGTTCCGCACCCAGCGCACCTGGATGAACTCGCTGGAAAACCTGCCCGCCATGCTGGGCACGATTTTCCTGGCGGTGATGGTGGGTGCCGACGACAACTGGACCGGCCTGCTGGTGTGGGTGTATGCGATCTCGCGCATCATGCACATGGTGCTGTACTACACGATCTCCACCAACGTGAATCCCAGCCCGCGCAGCTGGTTCTTCCTGCTGGGCCTGGTCGCCAACCTGGTGCTGCTGGGTTTCTGCGTTGTCGCGCTGCTTTAGCGCGGTGCTGACCGGAGAGCGTCGATATGGCAATACTGGATAACTTCTCACTGGCGGGACAGGTCGCAGTGGTCACCGGCGGCGGCAAGGGCATTGGGCGCGGTATCGCCCTGTGCCTCGCCGAGGCGGGGGCGGACGTGGCGGTGGCCTCGCGCAATGTCGATGACCTGGCGGAAGTGGTAGCAGCGATTGAGGCCTTGGGTCGTCGGGCCCTGGCGGTGCCCACCGATGTCACGAGCGCCGAGCAACTCGATGCGCTCGGAGAGGCCGTATCGGCGGAGCTGGGAGCGCCGACCATCTGGGTTAACAACGCCGGCGGCCTGCCCGATGCGACGCCACGCTACCTCACCCGCACCCCGGAAGACCGCTGGGATGCCCAGATTGATCTCAACCTGAAGTCGGTCTGGATGGGTTCCCGCGTCGCCGCCAGTCACATGCAAGAGGGCGGCTGCATCATCAACATCTCATCGCGAACCGCCATGGGTCCGCAGCCCAAGAATGGGCCCTATGCGGCTGCCAAGGCGGCTACCAACAGCCTTACCCAGACCCTGTCGGTGGAACTGGCGCCTGCGATCCGCGTGAATGCCATTGCCCCCGGCCCCGTGCCCACCCAGAATTTCATGGAGTCCACCGGCACCACCGAGGACACGCTGCCCGCAGTGGAGGAGGCCATCGGCCTGCCGCTGAAGCGGGTGGGTCGGGTAGAGGATATCGGTGCGGCGGTGGTGTTTATGGCCTCACCGGCGGCCAGCTGGATCACCGGTCAGTGCCTGTACGTCGACGGCGGCATGTAGCAGCGCGTTACCAGGCTTCGCCGAAGGGGCGAATCACCGAATCGAAAGTCCAGGCCGAGCGCGGCTGGTGCGCCAACCGGTGGCACTCCTCGGCGATGTCGGCCGGCTGGCAGAAAAACTCGTCGGGTTTGTCGCTGTACCACTCGCGGGTCCAGGGCACGTCGATCACCGCGTCGATCGCCACATAGCAACAGTGAACACCCTTTGGCCCCAGGGCGCGGGCAGCCGACTCCAATAGAATGCGCTGGGCCGCCTTGGTCGGCGCGAAGGCAGAGAAGGCGGCCTTGCCCCGGTAGGCCGCGGTATTGCCGGTCGCCAGGATCGCGCCTTCGCCTGCCTCAACCATGGCCGCCCCACAGGTTTGTACAAGCTGCAGCAGGGCCATGGTGTTCACGCGGAAGTTGCGCTCCAGCACCCGCGGCTCCAGTTCCATGATATCGACCATACCACCGCCTACCGCGTTGTGAATCACCACGCGAGCCGCCCCCAGTTCGGCTTCGATGGCGGCCAGGGTGGCGCCGAAGGCGTCGCTGTCGGCCACGTTGCAGGGCCACACGCTGGTTTCGGGGACCTCCGACGCCAGCGCCGCGAGGCGCTCTTCGTCGCGGGCGATCATTGCCACCCGGTAGTCACTCGCAAACCGCCGCACGAGGGCGCTCCCGGTCCCGGGGCCCACGCCGGTGATGATGCAAACGGGCGGCTGGCTGTCGGACATGTCGCGTTCCTTACTGTTGGGTGAGTGTGGCGGTAAAGCCGGCGAAGACCGCCTCTGCATCGGTTGCCGTGCAGACCTTGGTGACCGGCCCCTGGTCGGCCCTGACTACCTGGCCGGCGGTGGCCGCATCCAGGTGGCGACGCGGCGCTCCTCGAACAGTCGTGGCGGGCATATCCAGGTCTGAGGTGCCCAGGTAGGGCGGTTCACCGGAAGGACTGTCGACGGCGGAGAGCGCTATGGCGTCGCCCTGGCACAGCTCCGGCCTGGCAGTGACCACCGCCGCCATCACATCCCAGAAGTAATACTCGTTGGAGTCGATAAACCAGCGGTTCTTGTCGAACACGCCGTCGACAAACTCTGCCGCCGGTCCCCGGGTGCGCGCCTTGAAATCATCGGCGAAGGCATGGGTGAGGCGCACGCGATTGGTAACGTCCAGGCCTACCATGACCCGCTCCAGTCCCTCGGCCTCCAGCGTTTCCCGCGTGGCAACCGGGTCGATAAAGAAATTCCACTCCGACACGGTGTTGGGGTGATCCTTGGTGAACAGCGGCACGATGATGTTGCCCGGCGCCTGGTAGCTGCCGCCCATCATCACCAGTTCAGCTACCCGGGCGCGGTCATCCGGGTAACGCCCCAGCCACTGGGCCACGTTGGTGAGCGGCCCCACAGCCACCAGGGTGACGGGTTCTACGCTGGTGTTGACCACCTGGTGAATAAGCTCCGCGGCGTGGCCGTTGGATTGGGTGCCCTTTACCGGTTCATCGACCCAGCGCCCCAGGTCGATTCCCGACAGGGTGTCGGAGTCCACCTGCCAGGGTTCCGGGAATACGAAGAAGCCGTCCAGCGGGTAGTCGTCACCGCAGGCCACCGGCACCTGCTCGTGGCCGGCGAGCTTCAGTAGGTTGCGCACGTTGTCGAGGCCGGGCCGGCAGTGGGACTCGCCGCTGGCGGAAATGGTGACCGCCACGATATCCACGTCCGGGTGTTTGGCCAGGTAAAGCATGGCCAGCCAGTCATCGATGGCCATGTCGGTGTCGTAGATGATCGGTTTGCCGGCGCTGGTGGCCTGTGACAGCAGCAGCGCGGCACACAGCAGCAGGGTCTTGGGTATTTGCATGGGCAATTGCATGGGTCGTTTCCCCGGTTTCAGTGGTGGTCGCCGTCGCGGTAATACCAGCGGCCGTCGATGCGCTCGAAGCGGCTGGTCTCGTGCAGGCGATGGCCGCGGCCGATGACTTTGTAACGGGCGACGAACTCCACGGTGCCTGCATCTTCGCCGGCCTGGCCACCTTCACAGCGCTTGATTGAAAGCCCAAGCCAGCGCTGGCTGGAGGACAGCCGCACCCGGGAAGGCCGAGTGTCAGGGTGCCAGGTGTCCAGCAGGTAGGCTTCGTCCGCCTCAACGAAAGCGCTGTAGCGGGAACGCATCAGTTCTTCGGCAGTGGCCGGCTGGGCATCGCCGCGGATAAAGCGGGCACAGCAATCGTCAAAGGCCCGGGGCTGGCCGCAGTGGCAGTGGGGGTCGCTCACGTCGGGAACTGGCAGAGTGCTCGTGGATGATTCCTGCGGAAGTGTAGCGCAAAGCATGCCGCTCGCGTCGGCCCACAGTGAGCTATGCTAGTGGGGTTGTTTGATTCCAGGAGCTGTCCATGAGCGCTTTGATGCAGCAGGCCTCTGCCCGCACGTTCACCCACAACCTGAAAAACCTGTCTGCCATCCTGCGCAAGGCGGAGAAGGATGCCAAGGCGCGCGGCATCGAGGAGTCAGTGCTGATGGAGGCCCGGCTGGCGCCGGACATGCTGCCCTTCAAGGCCCAGGTGATGATTGCCTGCGATATCGCCAAGGGCGGCTGCGCTCGACTCACTGCCAACGAGATGCCGGTATACCCGGACGACAATGCCAGCTTTGCGGAGCTGCAGGATCGCATCAAGAAGACCCTGGCCTTTATTCGCGGCATCAAGGCCGCCGAGTACGCCGGCAGCGATACCCGCGAGGTGGAGGCCCAGAACCCCATGGGGGTGCTGGAATTCAGTGGCAAGGATTTCCTGTTTGGCTGGGCGCTGCCGAACTTCTATTTTCACTGCGCTACCGCCTACGGAATCCTGCGCCACAACGGCCTGCAGATCGGCAAGGGCGACTGGCTGGGTCAGGTGCCCGGCATGACCGCGCGCGGGCCGATCGTCAAGGCGTTTGGCCTGAAGACCAAGAAGAAACCCGGCAAGAAGACCAAGCGCGCTGCCGGCAAGCCGGCGGCGAAAACCGCTGCTAAAGCAGCTGGGAAAAAGCCGCCAACGAAAAAGCCGGCCAGGAAGAAAGCCACGGCAAAGCGGTAGCGGTAGTCGCCATGCATATCGTTTTCTCCCACGGCAAGGAGTCGGGCCCCTGGGGCAACAAGAGCGTCGAGCTCAAGAAAGTGGCCGAGGCGAAAGGCTGCAGCTTCGACAGCCTCGACTACACCGACCTGCCCGACAACGCCGAAGCCCGGGTGGAGCGCCTGATAGCCCACCTGGACACCCTGGACGAACTGCCCATCCTGGTCGGCTCCAGCATGGGCGGCTACGTGGCCACGGCGGTCTCCACCCATTTCCCGGTGCCGGGGCTGTTCCTGATGGCCCCGGCGCTGTACCTGTCCGGCTACGCCATGCAGGACTACCCCAGCCAGGCCCGGCACATCGAGGTGGTGCACGGCTGGTCGGATGACGTAATCCCGGTGGAGTTGTCCATGCAGTTCTGCCGCAGCGTCAACTGCACCCAGCACGTGGTAGCCGGCGGCCACCGCCTCACCGACGCCATTCCCGAGCTACTGGTACTTTTCGGTTTCTTCCTGGAGCGTGTAAGGGCTTAACGGTTCTGATACCGGTTCAAATCAAACAAGCCAGCCTCCACCGGATGATTCCGGCGGTACTCCGCCACAAACTCATCGCTCACCCGCCAGAACCAGGGTGCGGTGCGGCGAACGCCAAAGCGTTCCACCAGTGCGGTGTAGTCCTTGTCGCTGGCCAGGGTCTGCACTGCAGCGGCAAAACGCGGTACCTCTCCCTCGGTGACCTGGAAGAACATATTGGGGTAGGTGCCTAAAAAGCCCGGCGCTACTGTCAGCGTATCCTCTTCCGGCAGCAGCCGGTCCTCCTCGTCGAACAGCTGGGCAATATTGGAGTGTCCGCGGTTGTGTACAAGGCTGTAGCTGCGTTGGCTGCCGTCTTTCCCCAGTATCTGCAGGAACGCTACCTCAGGCAGGTAGCTGTATGCCTTGCGCGGGCCTGCCATCAATGTGCGGAGATCTTCATTGTCGAGGGCATAACGCGAGTTGGTGGCGGCGGGGATGTGTGCCCGGAACAGGTCCATCAATTCCTGCTTGTAGTTATTGGTCTGGTACTCAATGGCAGTATCGCGCTCATACTGCTCGTTGTCGCGCGGCAGCACAAAATCCCTTACGTGGTCGCCGGCGCCCCGGTACCAGTAGTTGCGTAACTTGCGGCGTTCTTCCTTCGGCAACAGCAGCAGGAAGTTCATCTCGCCTTCCATGCGCAGGAAGTCCATGTACAGGCGGCTTTCGAGCTGGTGGCCGGCGGCACCGTACACATCGAAACCCGCCACCAGCAGGTAGTGGATGCGCTCCAGCAGGGAGTAGTCGATCACCCACATGGTCTTTGGGTACTGCCCCACATGGCCCTGCACCACGGTGGCGCTGTCGAAGTGGCGGAACACGGTAAGCGCCGCGTTGGGGTTCTGCTCGGCGCCGCCATCCCAGATCAGGTCCATATCGAGCTGGATGCCGGTCTCGTCGATCACTTCTGCAATCTTGCGCGCCTCGGCGTCCAGGTAACGCTTCTGGTCCTTGGCGTAGCCGCGCCACTGCAGCAGGGTCACCACCAGGCTGCCCTTGGGTTGTGGCAGGCGCATATTGTGAGCTTCTTCGGCCAGGAAGTCGGCCTGCTCGTCAGGGCCCATGTTATTGGGCTTGGTAAAGGCCACCCAGAAATGGTCGTCGATCACGTTGAGCGCCACCTGGCCGCGACAGACCGGGCCCTTGATGTAGGCCATGATGGTGAAATGGGCTTCATCGAGCATAAAGCGGTAGCGGGCATCCACCGGCAACTGCTCAAAGCTGATGAACGGGTTCGCCGCTTCCTTACCTTTGTAGCCGGGCAGCGTTCTCACCTGGTAGGCCGGTGCCAGGAACAGCTCGTCCCAGCGCTGCATGCGCGCCGCGTTCAGCGCGTAGGGCATATGACGCTTGGCGAGGATGCTGGTGTAGCGCTGCTGCAGGCGGTAGTAGAACGTGTCGACGCCCGGGTCATCGTAGGGCCGGCGGGTGGCGATGATGTCGATGGGTTCACCCGGCGGCGTGCGCGAACGCACCAGCTTGTACCAACCCGAGCCGGGCAGCTCGTCGAAAAACAGGTTGCCGATAAACAGGTGCTCATAGATGTAGCGGCTCATCAACCGCGCCTTGTTGGAGGGCTGGTTGAAGAACGCCTCCCAGTCGTCCACTGCCTGTTGCTCAACAGTCGAGCGCGGGGCAATGGCTACGCCGTGTGCGCCCTCATTGAGCCAGGTTGCCAGTATTGCCAGGCGGTCCGGGTCTACGCCGGGAAAACCGAAGGGCATGCCCTGATAGGGCCGGTTCTGGTTGTACAGTCCGAACTGGCTGGGTTTGGGGCAGCTCTGGTTGCGGTCCAGTGAGAAGTCGAACTTGTCAGGCAGCGGGCCCTCGGTGGGCAGCGGGTACTTCTCCTTCAACGACAGCATCTTGTAGAGCACGCTCTGGGTGATGTCCTCCTTCTCCAGCACCGGGTAGAAGCCCTTGTCGCGCCACTGTTCGGTGGTCAGCGCGTCTTCGTAAAGGCGGGTAAGGTTGGCGGCCAGCAGGCGGGTGCCGTCGTAGACCTTTTTCTTATGCGCGCCGCGCTCCAGGCCGATCCAGTCATCCAGCTTCAACTGGCAGGGCGCGTCATAGCAACCGTGGCACACCATGCACCGGTTCTCGATGATGGGTTTAACCTCGGGCGGGTAGTCCTTGCGGGGTGTGGATTCAGCCCACAGCAGGGTGGGCAGTAAGGTAAGCAGTACAACGATAGCGCGCATCATGGGTGGACACTGTAGCGGGCATTTTTGTCCGTCACAACTGGTGGCGGCCTATAGGGTGACTCGCCTGCACTTGCCCGTCATTCCCGCGAAAGCGGGAATCCAGCTACTCGATCTCAGCGTGCGGACTGGATTCTCCTACGCGGACCGCCGCTTTCGCGAGAATGACGGAAAGGTCTTTGCGTCTGATATCGCGCTCCGAACGAGAGACGGCTGCCGAGCAGGCGGAGACCTTCGACGCCGCTACTGTGCAGGCCCCGCAAATACCATCAACCTAAGCCACCCGCGCCGCCGCTAGCGCCGCCGGCATGGCCTCCACATACTGGGCCACGTGCTCCAGCTTGCCGGCACTCACCCGCGACCAGTGGGTGTAGTCCTGGTAGATGCCACGAATCAGCACATTTCGCTTTTCCATCTCCTCACGGAAACGCCCGGCGTTCAAGTCGCCCAGGTTCACAAACACGAAGCTGGTTTGCGAGGGCGCCGCAGTCAGTTCATTGCGGGCGGCGGCGTCCATGATCATCTCCCGGGATTCGTGTATGCGGGCCCGGGAATAGTCGACGAACTTCCAGTCATCAAAGCTCGCCACCGCCGCGGCTACCCCGGCCTGGTTGAGGTTGTAGTTGCCGAGGCTGTAGCGCTGGATGGCGGCGGTGTTTTCCTCGCTGGCCAGCAGGTAGCCCACTCGCATGCCAGCCAGGCCATAGACTTTCGAGAAAGTGCGCGCCACCACCACGTCATGGCCATCCTTCACCAGCCCGGCCATGGAGTTGGCCTCCGGTACGTCGGTGATTTCGTTATAGGCCTCGTCGATCAGCACCGTGCATTTCTTGCTGGCTTTCAGGCAGAACGCCTTCAGCGCCACCGGGTCGATCAGCATGCCGGTAGGGTTGTTGGGGTTGCAGATCTGCACCATGGACACGTCCGGGGTGATGGCTGCGTACAGCGCGTCGAGATCCACACTGAGGTCGTCAGTCTTCGGCGTGCGGATCAGCTCGCCACCCTGGCGCAGGGCGAGGCGGGTGGTAGTGTCCCAGAACAGGTCGGGGCCGAGGATCCTGCCCTCCGTGGCCTTGGCCCGGGCGAGGTTGGCGAGTGCACCGGACGAGCCGGCGCTGAGAGTGATGTTCTCTAGACCCACTTCGAAACGCTCGGCAATCATGTCCTGCAGCCGCGCCACCGAGCCGTCGACGTAAAAGGCGCCCTGGGCCACGGCTTTGGCCATGGCCTCCAGCGCGGCCGGGCTGGGGCCGTAGGGGTTCTCGTTGGCATTGAGCTTGGCCACGCCCGGGTCGGGACCGTACAGGCCGGCAAAGCCGGGGCGCGCCAGTGCGAAGCTGGCCGCTGCTGCGGTGGCGTTGATGAATCCGCGTCGAGTCAGCATGGTGTTTCCTCCTTGGGGCCCCGCATCACAATGCGAGGTACTTGTTGTACATGAGCACCGAAATCACCAGCAGGTAAACCCCGAAGGCGCGGCGCAGATGGAATTCCGATAGCGCGTGGGCAAGCTTTGCTCCCAGTGGCGCAGTAAAGATCGACATGGCGCTGATAGTGGCAAAGGCGGGCAAGTTCACATAGCCCAACGAACCCGTCGGCAGGCCGACCTGGCCCCAGCCCAGCAGGGCAAAACCCAGCGCCCCCGGCAGGGCAATCAGGAAGCCGACCCCGGCCGCCGTGCCCACCGCCTGGTGCACGCTGCGCCCGCAGACCACCATGGTCACCACAAACGGCGTGCCGCCGCCAATGCCCAGCAGGGCCGAGAAACCACCCAGGCCCGACGCCAGGGCCGCGCGGCCCACGCCGACGGGAATGGCGTAGTGTCTTTCCCGTCGCACCACGAACTCCGGGCGCAGGAAGTAGAACGCGTAGCACATGACCCCGGTGGCAAACAGCAGGATCAGGGTGCCTGTGTCCGCTACCGCGGCGATCGCGATACCGCCCAGTACTCCCACCGTCAGCCAGGGAGCCCAGTCCCTGAGGATCACGAAATCCACCGCACCCCTTGCCCGGTGCGCATGCACCGAGCGGATCGAGGTAACGATGATGGTGGCCAGCGAGGTGCCGATAGCCACGTGCAGTTCATGAGGGGTGGGCGCCAGGGAGGAAAACACCAGCAGTAATGCCGGCACCACCACGAAACCGCCGCCCACGCCAAACAATCCAGCAAACAGACCCGCCAGCGCGCCGGCCGCCAGCAGGGCCAGCAACAGTACCAGGGCGTCCAACAGCGGCATGCGGCAGTTCCGTTACGAGTAACGTTTAAATCTTTCAAGTTTCGTGCCAGCGAGAGAGGCCGCGTATTCCGTGGTCTGCGCGGACGCGAGGGCTTTCCTGGCCTGCAAAAACGCCCGCTTTTTGTGCAAAACGCCTTGCCTTGGTGCGCGTGCTAGACTCGAATCATGAATGCACAGCGCCCGATCATTTCCCGCTCTGCCACGCTGTTTGCGGTGGTGGTCCTGTTTCTCGCAGCCGCCTGGGGCTACCTGTTCGGCTACCCACCGCCCCCGGTAGACCCGGCCTGGGAAGTGGAGGCGGCGGACAGCATTCCCGAAGGCTCAGTGGTAGTGCGCTACGCCGGCACCAGCACCCTGCTGTTCGATGACGGCAAGACCGCCTTCATGCTGGATGGCTGGTTCTCCCGCCCGCCACCGTTCTCGGTATTCTTCGGTGAGATCGAACCGGATCTGGATGCCATCAGCTATGGCCTCGATGCCATGGACGTGGAGAAGCTCGCCGCAGTCATCCCCGTGCACTCCCACTACGACCACGCCATGGATACCCCGGAGGTGGCCATGCGCACCGACGCCGTGGTCTACGGCAGCGAGGCCACCGCCAATATCTGTCGCGGCTGGGGGCTAGCGGAGGAGCGCATCGCCGTGCTGAGTGACCGCGCGCCGCTGCAGCTCGGTGCGTTCACCATCACACCCATCGAATCGAAGCACTTCCAGTTCAACGACCCGGAGATGGTGGAGACCATGCTCACCCAGTCGGAGATTCCCGAGCCGCTGGTACCGCCGGTGTCGGCCTTCGACTACAAGCTGGGCAAGGCCTACGTGCTGCTGATCGAGCACCCGAAAGGCAGCGCGCTGGTGATCGGCAGCGCCGGATTTGTGCCGGGCCAGCTGGAAGGCATCGAGGCAGACGTGGTGTTTGCCGGGGTCGGCGGCATCGGCTCGCAGTCCGCGGAATACCGCGAGCAGTACTGGGCCGAGACCGTCGCCACCGTCAAACCGGAGCGGCTGGTGCTGATTCACTGGGATTCGCTGACCGGCCCCATCGACCAGCCCATGACCGGTGAGGTGCGAATTGCCGGCTTCCTCGCCGCCGGCGCCAAGGACACCGAGGCCTTCCTCAAGGCCAAGGCCGCCGAAAACCCCGACCTGCCGTTCCAGACCCTGCCGCGCTTCGCGCCGGTGGTGCTGTTCCCGTAGGCCTGCCTTAAGGTTGTTTACTGTTTTCTTGGTCGCTGTTTTCCCCGGCCAGGTGATAGGAGAGCTGCCGGAAAAAGTCCATCTGTAGCACAACGACAACCGCGATAAATATGTACCTGAGAAATTCCGAAGCACTGCTGAATGCAGCGAGGCACGCAAAAGCGACAGTTGTCGAGGCCACTCCCAAGTAGACCTTCCTTATCGGTTCCATAGAGTCGGACTCCGAGCCTGTTGACTATTTGCCTGATCGCTGGTCTTCCGAGGACCTTTTCAGGATCGTGAACTCTACTATCGTCCCAATTGATACTGCGGCAAAGATCGCCCACAGCGGCACGCCAAAGAAGTAGCCTAACCAGGCTATTAGACCTGTGGCGACTATACCAATCCAGGAACCCAACATAATCGCTCCTACCGTAGTCGGCTTTCACGCGCAGCTTATACGGCCCTCGCCTGCGCGCTTTGACTGGATTCAGACTAGCAGGCTGACGAAGGGCCGTGGACCAGTCTCAACGGTGGTCGTCGTTGCCAGAATATCGTTTGCCCCCACCATATGACTTCGCAACGTCAAACACGGCGTAAGCCAGACCATAGCGAGCCGCAAGGCCTGTGACGAGGCTCCGGGCTGTGAAGTGGCCTATTCCGGCAGCTGCAAGCCCGAGCAGTGGTGCGATCCCACCGGCGACCCGGCTGGCATCAATCGCTTCCAACTCCTCAACTTGATGACGTTCTTCCTTGAACTTGTTCATGTCCGTCTCCTTGGATTTCATGAGAATTTGTACTGGCCTGACTCGTCTCCTGGCGATGTCATCTAAGGGTACGAGTCCGGCTTCCTAATTCTATGTACGCGCGCGCAGTTGGGGATGGAGTTTCACAACAGATTTGATCGGATGGCAGGTGGCTTTATGGATTCCGTTTCGACCTCGCATTTGTCAGTGCTTGAGATTACTCCAATTGATACGATCTCGTGACAAGCAGCTACAGAGGCGCCAATGACCCCCGACCATATCTACTCGATTCTCAACATCGGCGTGCTGCCGGCCTGGCTGTTGCTGGCATTGCTGCCGCACCACCGCTTCACCCAGCTCGCCATCCACGCCATCTGGATTCCGCTGCTGCTGGGGCCCCTGTACACCTGGGCCCTGTTCTTTGGCCCACCGCCGCCGGAAGGGGCGGGGTTTGCCGACCTGCAATCGCTGATGAAGATGTTCCAGAGCCCTTGGGCAGTGATCGCTGGCTGGGTGCACTACCTGGTGTTCGACCTGTTCATCGGCGCCTGGATCGTGCGCGATGCGAAGCGCCGGCAGATCAATCACTGGCTGACCCTGCCGTTCCTGTTCGCCACCATGATGGCGGGCCCGCTGGGGCTGATGCTGTACCTGTTGTTGCGCACCGCTGTTGCGCGCACCGTGCGGCTGGATGAGGCGCTGGCGTGAACCAACGCTGGAAAATTGGCGACGTGACGGTCAGCAAGATCGTCGAGATGGAGACCACCGGCGGCGGCGAGTGGATCCTGCCCGATGCCAAACCGGAGGCGGTGCAGGGTATCGACTGGCTGGTACCCGAGTTTGCCGACGCCGAAGGCAAGCTGCGGTTCTCGATTCATGCACTGGTGGTGGAAACCCCGGCGCTGACCATTGTGGTGGATACCTGCGTCGGCAATGACAAGGATCGATTGCCCTACAAGCTCTGGCACCAGCTGCAGACGGAATTCCTCAAGGATTTTGCCGACGCGGGCTTTGATCGCCAGCAGATCGACGTTGTGCTGTGCACCCACCTGCACGTGGACCACGTGGGGTGGAATACGCTGCGAGTGGAAGACCGCTGGGTGCCGACCTTTCCCAACGCCCGCTACCTGCTGGCCCGGGATGAGTTCGAGCACTGGTCCGCCGATGACGAGGCATTCCAGCAGACCATCATGGCCGACTCGGTCATGCCGGTATTCGACGCCGGCCTGGTGGACCTCGTCGCCACTGACCACCGGGTCTGCGACGAAGTTGACCTGGTGCCCACCCTGGGCCATACCCCGGGGCATGTCAGCGTGCGGATTCGCTCCGGTGGCGCCCAGGCGCTGATCACCGGTGACTTCGTGCACCACCCCTGCCAGATGGCGAGGTTGGACTGGCGCAGTTCGGCGGATTCAGACCCGGCCGAGGCGGAAGCCACCCGGCGCCGCGTGTTCGCCGAGCACGCCGATACGCCAACGCTCATCATCGGTACCCACTTCGCCGGAGCCACGGCAGGAAGCGTCGTGCGTGATGGCGACGCTTTCAGGCTAAAAACCTGATATTTCGCGGCATTTAGCCGCAATTAACGACTTTCCAGTTTGTGACCCGTGCCGGCAATGGCGGCGCGCAGATGGGGTATGCTTTGCCCCGTATTAACGGCCGTTGGAGAGGCCTGTTTGAATGCGCCTGCGTGACCGGCACATTGTGTTTCCCCTGTTGCTGGTGCTGTGGATTGCGGCGCCGGACGCTGCCGTGGGCAAAGACTGCGTGTCGCAGGCCCAGGACAGCCAGCGGGATTTTCGCTGCTGGGGCCTCGACCGCACCATCGTCCTCGACGGGCGCTGGCGGGTAAAGGCCGGGCCGACCCCCGAGCTAATCACCCCGGAATTCCTCGACGGCCCCGGCTGGGTCGAGGCGGAAGTCACCCGGGCCCTGCAGCAGCTCGAGCTGGACCCGCTCGGCGCAGCGCTTACCTACCAGCTGCAGATCGACCTGCCCGCACCCAATATGCCCATCTACCTCCGGCTGGGGGAGAGCTATACCAACCTCAAAGTGTGGGTGGAGGCCAGCGACGGCGGTTTTGAGGCGATTTTCCAGAGCCGGGAAACCGCCACCGACCAGCTGCTGCGGCTGCCAGAGCTGGGCGCTAGCACCACGCTGGTGTTTCACGTCGAGAATACCCTTCACCCCGGTATTGGCGGCATCACGCGGCCCCCGCAGCTGGGCACCCAGGAATTGCTCGAGAGTCGCATTCGCACCGAGCTGATCTTCGGCGCGTTCTCTACCGGCGCACTGTTCCTGCTGGCCCTGATCAACCTGAGCCTGTGGCTGGGGCGCCGCTACGATATGGCGCCCTTCTACATGGCCATGGCGGCCCTGATCATGTGCGTGCGATTGCTGGATACGGCCCGCCTGCTACCGCTGCTGGTGCCGGAAACGCCGCTGCTGTTCCAGTGGCAGTTCGGCTGGTACACCTTGGAGCTTTTTACCGTGGTGTGGGTACTGTTTGTGCGCGCCTTGTCGCCCCGTGACGTGCCCGCCTGGGCAGTCTCGCTGACGGCCGCATTGTGCCTGTCGGTGATCGTCGCCAGCCTGGTGTCGGGTGATGCCACCTCGATGATCCGCTGGGGCAGCGCGATGCGGGTCTACGGCTTCTTCGTGCTGATGATCACGGGTTACGTTCTGTACCAGCTGATGCGCGAGCGTGCTGCTGTCACCCGGTGGCTGTTTGCCGGTTTGATGGTGGCAGTGGTGGCGATGACCATGGACATACTACTGTTGACCATGCGGCTGACTACCTTGCCTTCATTGTCCAACTATGCATTCCTTCTGTTTGCGGTGTTGCAGACCATCCACATGAACAGGCGCTACCTGCAGGCACTCTCCCGGGCGGAAACCCTGAAGAACGAATTGGAAGAACGCGTCGAGGAGCGCACCCGGGAACTCACCGAGGCCAACCGTCGTCTGGCGGAGCAGGCCACCACCGACGGCCTGACCGGCCTCAAGAACCGGCGCGCCTTCAATGATGCTTTCAGTACCGAGCTGGCACGCCTGTCGCGCAGCAGCGAAAAGCTGTGTCTCGCCCTGCTGGATATCGATTTCTTCAAGGCGGTGAACGACAGCCACGGCCATGACGGTGGCGACCAGGTCCTGAAGAACGTAGCGCAGCTGCTGCAGAGCCAGCTGCGCTCTACGGATACTGTGGCGCGCATCGGTGGTGAAGAATTTGCTGTGCTATTGCCCACTCACCACATCGCCGGCGCCAAGGCGCGGCTTGAAGAGCTTCGCGAGCGCATCGAGGCCTCGCCGCTGGAAGACGAAGACAAGAGCATATTCATTACCGTGAGTATCGGGCTTACCGAGGTCACCACCGAGGACGGCATCAAGTCCGCCAGCAAGCGCGCCGACGAGGCGCTTTACGCCGCCAAGCGGGCCGGGCGCAACCAGCTCAAGACCGCCTGAGAAAGGCGTCAGCTCGCTACCGCGGGCTCCCCGGGAAACAGCACATCTTCCAGAAACCAGGCCGCCAGGGCGTGGCGCCCCTCAAGGCCTGATTTCGCATAGATGCTCGACGCCTGCTGCCGGACGGTTTTTTCGCGGGTGTCACGCAGCGCTGCGATTTCCTTGAGTGACAGACCCTTGAGCAGCAACAGGGCAACCTCCTGCTCACTGGTCGACAATCGCCAGTCCAGGAACTGCTGGCGCATGGCAGCCCCGTGTCGACGCCGGGCTTCCCGCAACTCGTCACCCAGGCTGCGCAGCCGATCTTCGCTGAGTGTGAGTGAGGTCGCCAGCGCCTTCTGCTGGCGGGTTCTGCGACGCATATCCAGCACCAGGTAGATGCAGCCCGCCAGTGAGAGCAGCAACAGGACCCATTCCTGGACCAGGTGCGAGGTTGGCAGTGCCAGCCCTGTGTCGTGGAGTACATCGATCAACTTCAACAGTGTGATGGCACCCAGCAGTACGGCGATCAACAGGTCCTTCATTTTTTCTCTTTAATAACAGGGGGTTATCGAGTTATCGAACATATGTCCCGTGGCCCGATTGGAACTGGGTGGGCATATGCCGCATGCGATGGCGGCGCGCTGCCGCTAGGCTGTCCGCGTTTTCATCGGACATCGCCATGATACGGGAACCGCGCATTTCTCTGCCACGCCAATTGCTGCTTCTTCTGCTGCTGGTCGTCAGCGGGCAGCACGCGCTGGCCAGTACCCTGCAGGATGCGCTGGCCGGGGCACTGGCGCGGTCGCAGGTAGAAACAGATATCACCCCGGGCTCTGCCAGTCGCTGGTTGTCCGACACCCCGTCTTTGACGGCGAGCTATATCGATAGCCAGGAGTCCCGCGGTACGGATGAGGCTGAGTTGATTTTCAACCTGCCCATCAAGTCGCGGGGCCGGCGCCGGCTCGACAAGCAGCTCTCCAGCGTTGCCACCCAGTTCGAAACGGACAGCAATGCCTATCGGCGCTGGGTGTATTCCGGCTACGTGCGTGAACGTGCCTGGGCCACTCGTCTCGCGCAGGCCAGGCTCGAAGCGGCTCGCGACAGGTTGAAGATGTTGGGTGCCCTGGCGGAGCGTTCTTCCCTTCTCGCCGCCAGCGGAGCGCTACCGGTGTACGCCGGACTGATTGTCGAGCGTGAAAGGCTGGCTGCAGAACTGGAGCTGGACGCGCGCCAGGCAGACTTCGAACGCTCGCGCGCTGATTTTTCAGCGCTGACTGGTCTGCCGGATATTCCCCGAGACCTGTCAGAGCCTACGCCGGCACCGACGTCTCTTGACTACGCGTCGCACCCGGCACTGCGTCGGCTGGAGCGGGCACGGGAGCAGGAGGCAGCGCTGCTGGCACTCTCTGCGCCCGACACCGCCAGCTGGAACCTGGCGTTTGTGGCCCGCGATTTCGATGGGCCTGCGTTCGATGAAGAACAATACGGACTGCAGATTGAGATGCCACTGAACTTCCTGGGTACTCAAACCACCGCCAACCGAAGCCAGCGCCGCAGCGCGCAACGGGAGTATTTACTCGCCCGCGACGAACTGTGGCTGGAGTTGAAGAAGCAATGGGATATGGCGCGTGTCGAGGCCAACCGACTCAATCATCGGGAGGGCCTGCTGTCGAGGGCGGTGGCGGTGGGTGAGCGTATCGAGGCACACCTCCTCGCCCTGCGGGCCAGTACCGAAATAGACGGAGAGATTCTGCTGCAGCGATTGCTGGACGTGACCGATACGCGCTCTGAACTTGCCATCAATGCGGTGCTTGTGGGCCGTAACAGAGCGCGGCTGCGTCAGGCTGCGGGGTGGACAATATGAAATACGTTATCTTGCCCGTGCTGCTCGCATTCGTGCTTCCTTGCGCTGCCAGCCAAGAGATAGCACTGGATACGTTGGGGTCGCTCGACATCGAGTTTTCGACTGTCGTCGGCGCCGATACCTTGCCGGGTCATGCGCTGCGTGGCGAGGTTCGCCCTCGCGCCGGGGAAGCGTTCAGCGTCGTGGCACCCATGGCGGCCAGCCGGGTCCAGTATCTGCGGGCCTCCGGAGACAAAGTTGCCGAGGGTGATCCGGTGGTCTGGTTGGAGGGACCGGAAGTTGAGCACTGGCTGTCGGAGTACCGGGCGCTGGTTGCCAGGCTGGCAGTTGCTCGGCAGCGTTACGAGCGCAATCGCAACCTGTTCGAGGAGGGAGTGCTGGCGGGGGAGCAATGGGCTGACATTCAGGCGCGCTATTTCGCCCTGCAGCTTGAGCATGAGCACATGCAACATTTTCGTGATCTCCTGCTTGAGGACGACGCTCCTCACGGCGGGGTGTATGTTGCAACACCCCGTGCCGGTACGGTGACGTTTGATGCGCGTCTCAGAAGGATCAACCCGGAGCAATCCTTATTCTCGGTGATCGCACCTGACTCGCTCCGCCTGCACGTGGAAGTGCCGGCCGGGCGGGCTGCTGATCTCGCTGCGCTGACTCTGCCCGGTTGCCGACTGCAAATCGCTCGCGTCGACAGGGTTGCGCGCGGCTTCTTTGTTTCGGCATGGAGTGAGCCGCTGCATGAAGGCTGCCCGCAGGGTCCGGGGGTATTGGTGTCGGCCGTGCCGCTGTATACCGCATCAAGCCTGGTGGTTCCGCGTGCAGCCCTGTTCCAGTGGCAGGGTGAACCGACTGTGTTGGTACGCCGCGGCGATTGGCTGCAGCCTCACCGCGTGCTACTGATAGCCGATACACCCGCGGGTTACGCCATCGCACAAGATGCAGCCCTCGCAGGTCGAGAGGTGCTGTCGCGGTCGGTCAGCGCGGTACAGGGTATTTTGCTCGGCCTCGGGGGCGACTAGTGCTGCCGGCCCTGATTCGCTTCGCGCTTACTCAGCGTCTCTTCATCGGTGTACTGACACTGTGCCTGCTTGTCGCCGGTCTACGCGCCTGGATTCAGATCCCCATTGATGCGTTTCCGGATATATCACCCACCCAGGTGAAGGTCATCATCAAGGCGCCGGGCATGACGGCGGAAGAAATAGAGCGCCGGGTCACGCGGCCCATCGAGACCGAGTTGCTGGGCATTCCCCGGCAGGCCATATTGCGTTCCACCACCAAGTACGCGATCACCGATATCACCCTCGATTTTCAGGCTGGGACCGACATTTACTGGGCCAGACAACAGGTCAATGAACGGCTGGCCAGTGTGCGAGACCAGTTGCCCGCCACTGTGACCGGCGGTGTGGCGCCGATGAGTACGCCATTGTCGGAAATGTTCATGTTTACCCTTGAAAACCCGGGCCTGAGCCTGATGCAAAGGCGCCAGTTGCTGGACTGGGAGGTCAGGCCCGCACTGCGCACGGTGCCGGGCGTCGCCGACGTGAACATCTTGGGTGGCTATGCTCGCACCTACAGCGTCAGGCTCGATCCAGCACGGTTGGCGCAGCTGGGGCTGGACCTCGCGGACGTGAGGCAGGCCATTGTTGCCAACAACCGCAATGTTGGTGTCGGTCGTATCGAGCAGGGCAACGACGTGCTGGTAGTGCGCACCGAGGGGCGGCTGGTCGAGCCCGCTGACATGGACGACATTGTCGTTGTCAGCCCACTCGGTGATGCGTATCGGCTTGGCGATATTGCCGAAACCGGGATCGGCCACCTGGCGCGCTACGGCGCGGTGACCGCGGATGGCGAAGAATCTGCCGAGGCACTGGTGATTGCGCTGAAGAACAGCAACACCGGTGCTGTGGTCAGCGGCGTGAAAGCGCGACTTGCCGCACTGGAAGGCAGCCTGCCGCCGGGTACCCGCCTCAATGTTTTCTATGATCGCACGGGCCTGATCGATACTGCCATAGGCACAATATCATCGGCCCTGGTGCAGGCCGTCGTGCTGGTCATCGGTCTGCTGGCCCTGTTCATGGGTAACCTGCGTGCTGCCCTGGTGGTGTCCCTGTCATTGCCATTGGCGGCGCTGGCCACCTTTCTGCTGATGCGTGTGTTCGGTCTGTCGGCCAACCTCATGAGCCTGGGTGGCCTGGTGATAGCTATTGGCATGATTGTTGACTCATCGGTGGTGGTGGTTGAAAACGCGGTGTCGCGGCTCAATGAAGGGGCGCGTCTGCCCCGTTTGCATGTCATTTATCGGGCCTGCAAGGAAGTGGCTGTGCCGGTGGTATCAGGCACGCTGATCGTCATTATCGTGTTCTCGCCCTTGCTGATGCTGAAAGGGCTCGAGGGCAAGCTGTTCTCGCCAGTAGCCCTCACCATCGTGTTCGCCATGCTGGCGGCGCTGCTCATGGCCCTTACTGTCATTCCGGTGCTGGCCTCACTACTGCTTGGTAAAGGGGCTGCCGGGTTGCCGCGTTTCATGCAGTGGCTACAGGCCAGATACCGGGCAAGCCTGGCCAGGGTGCTGGATACCCCCGCAGTGTTGGTGGCCGTGCTCGGCTTTTTGTTGCTGCTGAGCATCACGCTGTTCGTCTTTACGGGCAAGACTTTCATGCCGGTGATGGACGAGGGTGACATCATTGTGCAGCTGGAGAAGTCACCGAGTATATCCCTGGCGGCATCCGTCGCACTCGACCAGCAGGTCGAACGGGCGCTGCTCGACGCTGTGCCGGAGATCCGCCAGATCGTTGCCCGCACGGGTTCTGACGAGCTGGGTCTCGATCCCATGGGCCTCAATGAAACCGACATCTTCATGGAGCTGGCGCCCAGGGATCAATGGCAACTGGCTGACAAGCAGGCCATTGAAAGCAAAATTCGTGAAGTGCTGTTGGGCTTCCCAGGGATCAGTTTCGGCTTCACTCAACCGATACAGATGCGTATTTCGGAGATGCTTACCGGCAGCAGTGGTGACGTTTCGATCAAGATCTTTGGCGAAGATCTCAATGAGCTGGCGCAACTGGTAGATCGTGCAGCGAGAGTCGTTCGCGATGTCGATGGGGCGGTAGATGTGCGTGCTGCCGTTACCGAGGGCAGCCTGTTCCTGGCGATACGCGCGCGCGGTGAAATCGCTGCCGCCAACGGTCTTACCACCGAGGCACTTTCGGACTGGCTCAAGACCCAGCTCGACGGCCTCGTGGTGTCGGAGATCATCGAAGGCAGGCGGCGCACGCCCGTAGTGCTCGTCACGGCCCCGACTGAGGCATTGCAGGCCGGCAGCGCGTTGGCGCTGGCGCGAAGTGCGGTGGTACTGCCAGACGGTAGCGCGGCCAGCCTGGGTGACGTCGCAGTTCTCGACTACGTGGAAGGTCCGGTGCGCATTGAGCGGGAGCAGGGCAACCGGTTCGGTGCGGTTTCCGTCAACGTAGAGGGGCGCGACGTGGTGGGCTTTGTTGAGGATCTGGCCTCTACGCTCAAGGACCGGGTGCCCATGCCACCCGGCTACCTGGTGCAGTTCGGCGGTGAATTCGAGAACCAGCAGCGTGCTGCCCGTGATTTGCTAATGCTGATACCCGCTGCACTGCTGTTGATACTGATAATACTGTTCACGACTTTTCGTTCGCTGTTTCTCGCGGGGCTGATACTGGGCAATATTCCCTTCGCCCTGATGGGTGGGGTGGTCGCCTTGTTCGTCAGTGGGGAATATCTGTCGGTGCCCGCGTCTGTCGGTTTGATCGCCCTGCTGGGTGTCGCGGTGCTGAATGGTGTGGTGATGTTGAGTTACTTTGAGCAACTGCGCAGCGCTACCACAGCACTGGCAGATCGCGTGCTGGAAGGCGCAGTCAAGCGCCTGCGCCCGATCCTGATGACGGCCACGACCGCGATGTTCGGCCTCGCGCCTCTGGTGTTTGCGACGGGCCCCGGCGCCGAGGTGCAGCGACCACTGGCGATCGTCGTTATCGGCGGTCTGCTGACTTCGACGATCACTACGCTTTACCTGCTGCCGATTCTTTACCACTACAGGGAGCGCGCGCGATGAATGAATTTCAGGTACTTGTTCTGGTAGCACCGGATTCGCGGCGGGAGGACATAATCGACGCTCTCATGTCTCTGCCTGCCATCAGCGGGTTTACGCTGGCGAAAGCCATGGGTTTCAGTGCCGAGCACAGCCATTTCAACCTGCGTGAGCAGGTCGAAGGCTGTCGAGCATTTTCGCGTTTTGAGGTGGTTTTCGCGCCGGCGGTACTGCCCTCGCTGCTGGAGGCTTTGTCTGCTGCGGTGGGTTCGGAGACGCTGCGCTACTGGGTTATCGACGTCCCGGATTGCGGGCACTTACCGCTCGCCGTCGAAACAGACACCCAGCCGCCAGGTGATTCACAGCACGTGACTTGAGATGACCCTGCTGATTTCCGCCATATTGGTCTTGCCGCTGAACTCGAACTTGACCTTGCCGATAGCCGAGAAGAAGAGCTGCAGCTCGGAGTCGAGATCCAGGGTGCCCGAGGTTTCCACCGAATAGGCGATGATCTTGCTGTAGGGCAGTGATGTGAAATCCTTCTTGCTGCCGGTCACGCCCTGCACATTCACCACGATGATGCGCTTGCTGGTAAACACCACGCCGTCTCGCATGGTCTTGAAGGCATCGACGATGGTTTCACCGTCGAGCAACAGCTCCTGCACCTTGTCGCTGTAGTCGTCGTCTTGCTTGAGCTTGAAAACGGCCTTGTTGTCGAAATCGATCATGGGCTTCCTCCTGGTGACTCACAGTTTAGGCGCGCCACGCCGTCGGTCAACGCATCGCGCTATCGCTTCGCCGCAAATCTCCACCTGCACGAGCACCAGCGCGCATATAATGAACGAATGAATGTTTGTCTTCGGATAATGGCCCTTTGCGCCTTGTCGATCTGCTGCACCGG
>JAZBOY010000171.1:0-9201 GCA_036351375.1 Halieaceae bacterium | reverse complement strand
CTGAAATGATGCGAATTAACCGGACAGGACACTAGGCCGACGGCTCCGTGCCGCCGGACAGCCAGGCGATATCGCGCTGGGTGGCCTCGCCCAGGCTGAGATCGGTGGTGAGCGCCGGCCACAGGATTTCCCAGGACATCGGCGTCATCAGCAGGAACGGCAGCGGGTCTCGCAGCGACCAGACCACGTCGCGGGAGGTGAACAGGCGCTTGAAGCGGCGCCCACATTCCGCGGGCCGGAGGATGGCGGCATAGGCCTCGGTGAGTGTGGAATAAGCCCACTGCATGCGGCGCACGGGTTTCAGCGGGATGGTATCCACCTTGCCCGGTGCGAGCATCGCCTGCCCCAGGGCGGCGCTGTCGAGGAAATGCACGCCGCTGGTGGGCCGCGGGTTGCACTCGATGGCCCAGGCCTCGCCCTGGGCATCGACGATGAAGTCAAAGGCGATAAAGCCGCTGTAATTGATGTCCTGGCAGAACTTTCGAATCCAGCTGTGCACCGAGGCCGCCACATCTACACGCTCAAAGCAGATGGCCACAGTGCCGGCGTACACCGCCCCGCGATACAGCACCGTCACCAGTTCACGCCCCTCGTGCAGCAGCGACAGGGAACTGATGTGATCGCCTTCTACCAGCCTTTGCACCAGCATACCGGGCGCCCCGGGCGTGTGCCGGGCACCGTTGCGACACAGGCTGACCCCGATGCCGGAGCAGCTGTGGGCAGGTTTTGCCACGTAGTCGCCGGCGGCCATCAGGGCCTCCGCGGCACTGTCCTGCTCGCGGTGAGTATCCGGTACGGCGAGGCCGCGGGACGCGGCATAGCGGGCAAACGCCAGCTTGTCGTGCATGTGCGCCAGGGCGCCGAAGCCCGGGCACAGCAGACGCACCCCCCTGGGCAGGGATTCCTGCAGCGCCGCCACATGCAGCGCCTCTTCCGACACCGGCACCACCAGCTCGACGCCTTCGCGGTTGATGATTTCAAGCAGTTCGCGCAGGTAGGCGCGGCGGTCGGTGTTGGGTGGTGTGACCTGGTAGCTGGCCGCCACCGCCCGGGAGGGTTTGCAGAGGTGCCAGCGAAACGGCTCTGCCACCACCACCCGGCAGCCGGCGGCGCGCAGCGCCCGGGCCAGCTCCAGGGCCTTGGGCAGACGCCCCAGGGTTAGCAGCACAGTGGGGCCGGACTGCGACTGCCTAGCAAACCACATTGGCGAGCCACCTGTGAAACCGGTATGACATGGTGAGAAAAACCCGGAAGTACGTCACAAACAAGCTTAAAACATATGCAAACGGAGTGTGCAAAGTTTGAACACCATGCTTGCGCAAAGCAGATCGTGGTCACAAAATGTCACCATCAAAAATAAATGGCCTGCAGGCCGCTATCTGCAGTCAACTACGTGCAAAGGCAAAATAACGCTCATGACCGAGCATAGAGATTCTTTGAGTGCGCTGGACGAAGCGCTGCCACTACAGGAACGCCTGGTGGCGGCCCACAAGTCGCTGCAGGACATGTTTCCCTTCATCGTGCGGATAGCGATCGCCATCTACGATGACAAGACCGATACGCTGAGCACCTATATCCACTCCAGCGGCGGTGACAATCCGCTGGACCACTACCAGGCAGCGATGTCCGAAGCGCCGTCACTGAAAGCCATCCTCGACCAGAAGCTGCCGCGGGTCATCAACCACGCGGTTACCTTTGACGACGGCTCGGCGGAGCACACCCGCCGCATCGGCCGTGCGGGGTACGCAGCGAGCTATACCCTGCCCATTTTCAACGAGGGTGTGTTTATCGGCTTCATCTTCTTCAACTCGAACCAGCGCGACGTCTTTACCGAGCGCGTGTTGCGGCAGATGGATCCCTATGCCCACCTGATCTCGCTGATGATCATCAACGAGCTGTCCTCCATCCAGACCCTGGCCGCCGCCGTCAGCACCACCGGGCGCATCACCCACGTGCGCGACCCGGAAACCGGCAGCCACCTGGACCGCATGTCGCGATACTGCCGGCTCATTGCCCACGGGCTGGAGCACAAATACAAGTTGAGCGATAGCTACATAGAGCACCTGTTCATGTTTGCGCCGCTGCACGACATCGGCAAGATCGGCATTCCCGACAGCATCCTGCTGAAGCCGGACAAACTGAACGACGCCGAAATGGGGATCATGAAAAGCCATGCCAAGGTGGGCGAAGGCATCATCAAGGACCTGATCGACAACTTTGGCCTGCAGAACTTCGAGCACACGGAAATGCTGCTCAATATCACTGCCTACCACCATGAAGCGGTGGACGGCAGTGGCTACCCCCACGGCATCAAGGGCGATGACATTCCGCTGGAGGCCCGAATCGTGGCGGTCGCCGACGTATTCGACGCGCTGACCAGCTCCCGGCCCTACAAGGACGCCTGGAGCAATGCCCATGCGGTGGACACCCTGATGAGCATGGCGGGCAAGCGCCTCGATGCCGACTGCGTCATGGCCCTGCTCACGCAGATGGACGAGGTCGAGAAAATCCAGGAGCAGTTCGGCGAAGACACCTTCGGCTGACAGGCCGGACGCCTCCACCCTCCTTCAGCATCTTGCACCAGCCGGCGCAGCAGCGCCGGCACCCGCTACTGGTTCAACAGCGCTTCACGCAGTGTCCTGGCTTTGGCCTGGATGCGGCGCGTATTCTCCGGACCCGCACGCAGCAGCTGCTTGTGCAGATCGGGCAGGCGCTCCAGTGCCGGGTCTTCAAACTTGTAGACCGCCTCCACCCTGCGAACTTCAAGGGGCTGCTCAAACACCGGCGCCGCTATGATCTTGTCGAGCCCGCGTATCAGCGCGTTGTCGAAATCCTCAGGGTCGTAGCCCAGCATGGCGTAGGCCTCTTCCAGCAGCGGCCGGAAGCGATTGAAACTGTCTACCATGAGCTGGTCGTCCAGGGATTCGATAGCCTTCGCGTAGGCGTCATAGCGGCGATGACCCGCCGGGTCCATCACCGCCTGCCCGCCCTGCTTGCGCACGGCAAACTTGCCCTCCGGCGGTATCACCGGCAGCAGCTTGTACTGCAGCACGCCGCGGCTCAGACCGTCCAGCACGGCTGCACCCCGCTCCACCAGGTTGTCGGCTACCAGGGCCGGCGCCAGCGGCCCACCGGCCAGCGCCGGGGTGAACTGCTCCCGCAGGGCGGCATCGGAGATTTCCAGCGTCAGGGGAGGCTCGGGGGGCGGCGCCGGCTCCGGCGCAGGGGCGGGCTCCGGTTCGGGCGCCGGCCGTGGAATATCCGGGGTCGGCTCAGGCTCAGGCTCGGGTACGGGCTCCGGTGCCGGCTCGACCACGCGCTCCGGTTCCGGCGGTGGCGCTTCATCGCTGCCGGTAAACCACCAGACCGCCAGCGCCACCAGTACCACCAGCCCCGCCAGGATTGGCACCATCGGCGGTCCACCGCTCACACCGGGTTCACTGATGCGTTCGCTCGGGTCTGCCTGCATGTC
Organism: Halieaceae bacterium; assembly: GCA_036351375.1. Taxonomy (GTDB): domain Bacteria; phylum Pseudomonadota; class Gammaproteobacteria; order Pseudomonadales; family Halieaceae; genus JANQIO01. Next base: position 5,729 of record JAZBOY010000171.1, on the reverse strand, counting down.
ATTCTCCTCGCTGTAGGTGCTGCCGCCTGGCACGCCAGGTCGATACTACCTCAACTCTTGGAGTGCGATAGGGAGAAAGAGTGCCCTCAACCGGCGGGGAGGTAAAGCGAGCGCTTGATCAGGGGTTTACCGGTTGGGATTCCCAGCGGCCGTCGCGCAGCTCTGACAGGAATCGCTGCTGGGGGTCTGCGCCCAGCTGCAGGTGGTCGACCCGGAATGGGGCGATCTCAAGCAGCACAAAGGAATCGGGGGGGCCATCCCCGGCCTGGGTCGCCTCGTCGCCTTCGCCCAGTGGCAGGCCGGGATCCGGCCAGAAAAACTGGGCGCGGGCCGCCTCCGACAGGCTGGACCAGAGCCTGTGTCGGGCGGGGCCTTCGGCGTGCAGTACCGCCTCGCCGCGAATGCGGAACTGCTCCCGGCTGCGGGTGAAATACCAGCAGATTTCCACCGCTACCACCGCGGCCAGCTGGGCAACTTTCTCACTGCGGGCATCGGTCGCCACCTGCAGCCGCTGATCGTCTTCGCTGAAGCCTCTGAAAACCACGGTTCGATTGGCCGGCTGGCCATCAGTGGCCAGCGAGGCCAGCTGCATGTAGCGATGATGGGCATCGCGGCGATTACGCCGCAATGCGTGGGATAGCGCGTCGCGCCAGGAGTAGTTCACTGAGGTCTCCCTGAGCCAAAGCCGTTTCCGGCATGATACGCAGGAGACTCAAGATCAGCGCAGGGCTGCGTAGACCTCGTCACCCCAGCCGATCAGGGTGTCATTCTTGAACACCAGCGGGGTAGTTTCGTCGCGGGTGGTGTCACCGTCGGAGTGACGGTGCCGGGTGCGGAAGAACAGGACCCGGTATTCATCGCCCTCCCGGGTGAAGGCCTCAGAGAAGGCCGGCGTACCCAGTCGCTTTACCACGGCGCTGCGCTCCATGCCGATATCCAGGTTGGCAATGGCCTCACTGTTGCGCTCCTGCTCGCGCTCCCAGTCGCTGCTCCCCACCCAGCCCGGCTCACCGTTGACGATGACACAACCGGACAGGATCACGGTGGTCGCCAGGGCTGACAGGATCATTGTTACGCGTTTCATGCTTTTCTCCTTGTTGCGGGCGGTACCGTACCGTTGGCACCACCAATATGGTGTTATATTGCACCATATCACCAAGCCGGGCAACTAGGCGAGGGGAAATTTTTCTGGTTTGGAAAATGGGGGCCCGCCGGGAAGCAAGCCCGGGATTAAACGTGCATCAGGCGGGCGAGCGTTTCGGAACGGTCGCGCAGGGTCATGCTGAGCGCCTTGGCGAGCGACCTAAGAATCTTCACACCGATCTCCGGCTGCTCTGCCACCAGCTTGTCGAAATCGTCGCGCTTGAGGATCAGCACCTGGGTCTCGGTGGCGGCGACTACGTCCGCAGAACGCGTCAGGCCGTCGATGATGGCCATCTCGCCCACGGATTCGCCCTTGCCGACCTTGGCGATGGTGGTATCGCCGTCATCCGCGCGCTTGATCACTGACAGCTCGCCCTCCACCACAAAGCAGACGGAGCGCCCGCTGCTGCCCTGCTTGTAGATGACAGTGCCCTGCTCAAGCTTCTTGAAGATCAACCACTTCTGGATTTCCTGGACTTCGTCCACGTTCAGGGAATCGAAAAGTGCCATCTCCGATATGAGAAAACTCTTCGAAAGCTGCATAGCGTGCCTCGTGTTGTCGCGCTGCCCTGGCGACGCGACATCGTGTCGTTGGTACCCCGCTCGTGTTCTGGGAAGTATACGGAAATAATGCGCATTCGCGCTGCAAATTCGAGCATACGAGTCGTCACTGTGACCCGCCTCTCATTTACACCGAGCCCGACCGGGGCACTGTGACAATGTCTACAGGCTCTACTCTCACAGGCCTGCCCTGTCGCCGTCTGCCAACTTACGATAGCGGGTTTCCTATAGCACTGCCAGCAGGGTCAGCGCCATGGCGGACAGCACGCCTGCAATCAGCGCGTAGGGGATCTGGGTCAGGGCGTGTTCCATGACGCCGCAGCCGGAGCCCTGGGCTGCCAACACCGTGGCATCACTGTAAAAACAGGCGTGGCTGCCGAAGGCGCTGGCTGACATCAGCGCGCCGATCGCCAGCGGCGCGCTCACACCCACAGCCTCGGCCAGGGGCAGGACGATGGGGATGGCGATGGCAAACACCCCCCAGCTGGAGCCGGTGGCGAAGGAAATCAGCGCCATGGTCAGGAACACCACCAGCGGCAGCAGGCCGGCGGTCATATAGGGCTGTACATTGCCGATCACGTAAGGGGCGAGACCAAGGCGATCGTTGACCTCCTTGAACATGAAGGCCACGATCACAATCGTGAGCGCTGGCACCATGATCTTGATGCCCTCCAGTACGGCGTCGAACATCTCAGTCCACGCCATCAACCGCTGCAGCCCGAACATCACGACAGTGGCGGCTACCGCCACCAGCACTCCGATCTGCACGTCAAGGTCCGCGTAAATGCTGACACCCAGCAGCACCAGGATGGGCACCAGGAAATGTTGCAGCCCTACCCGCCCGCCGTTATCTGCCTCTACCACGGCAAACTCGTCGGCCCTCGGGGTCACCGGCAGCTCACCGGCCCGCGCCTGCGCCGCGCGCATGGGACCGAGCGCCGGAATGCGGCCGGTCGCCACCAGCGGCACCATGATGACGGCGATCCAGGGGTACATCATGTAGGGGATGGAGCTGATAAACAGCGCCATCCCTTCACCGGGCGCCGCGACTTCCGATACCTCCAGCACGCCGGCAAAAAATACCGCCCAGGTCGACACCGGCACCAGCATGCACATGGGCGCCGCGGTGGAATCCACCACGTAGGCCAGCATCTCGCGGGACACACCAAAGCGGTCGGTCACCTTGCGCATGGCGGAGCCGACGGCGAGCGCGTTCAGGTAATCGTCGATGAAGATCACCAGGCCCAGCAGCCAGGTGTACAGCAGCGCAGTACCGGCACTGTGGGCGCGCTCAGCCAGCACCCGGCTGAAAGCAGAGGCCGCGCCCACCCGCATCAACAGCGTGATCAGGCTGCCCATCAGGCCGCAGACGATAATCACCCAGGCAATGGTCTCGTCCATCATGACGTCCAGCAAGATGGTCGAGAAGCTGCCCACAGCGTCCATGGGGCCGAGCAATAGCAGGCCGGCAAATACACCGGCCAGCAGTGACTCGATCGGGCGACGACTGAGAATGGCAGTGGCGATCGCCACCAATGCCGGTATCAGGCTGGTCCAGCCAGAAGACTCCATTGAAATAAGTGTCCGCTAGCGCAGGGAGGCGTTGATGTTCTCCAGCACGTGGTTGCCGGGGCAGAGATCTGACTCGGACAGCGTATTCAGGGGCCGGTGGACGGTGTCGAGCAGCTCGTGCAGGTCGGGCGCCGTCCGGTCCAGGTAGATCAGGCCGGTCATGATCTTGCCGGCGCGACGATGCTCTTCCATGGCGGTCATCGCCGAGCCCTTGTCGAAGGGGTCGAAGCCCTCTTCCAGTTTGCGCAGGTGCAGCACCGACCCGTCGTGCATGGTGACCTCGGTGGAAGTTCCCGGGTCGTACTGGGCGGTGATCTCTTCCCGCATGGGTACAAAATCCACCGTGCCGGTGGCCTCGGCGTGGGCGCGCACAAACTCATAGGACTTGGTCGATCCACCGCTGTTGTTGAAGGTCACACAGGGAGAGATCACATCCACCAGGGCGAAGCCGCGATGACTGATGGCGGCCTTGATCAGGGGAATGAGCTGCTCCTTGTCGCCGGAGAAGCTGCGCGATACAAAGGTCGCGCCCAGGTTGAGTGCCGTGGAGCACAGGTCGATCGAACTGAAGGGGTTGGCTTCTCCTTTCTTGCTGGCGGAACCCTCGTCTGCCGTGGCGCTGTCCTGGCCCTTGGTCAGACCGTAGCAGCCGTTGTTCATGACGATGTAGACCATGTTCAGGTTGCGGCGAATGGCATGGGTGAACTGTCCCATGCCGATCGAGGCCGTATCACCGTCTCCCGACACCCCCAGGTAGATGAGGTCGCGGTTGGCCATGGCGGCGCCGGTGGCGACGGACGGCATGCGCCCGTGCACGGCGTTGAAACCGTGGGAATTGCCGAGGAAATAGGCCGGCGTTTTGGAAGAGCAGCCGATGCCGGAGAGCTTGGCAATCTTGTGAGGCGGAATGGAGAGCTCGTGCACCGCCCTGATGATGGCGCCGCTGATGGAGTCGTGCCCGCAGCCCGCGCACAGGGTCGAGATGGTGCCCTCGTAATCCTTCCTTGTGAATCCCAGCTCATTGACGGGCAGCTCGGGGTGCCGGAATGAAGGGTTGATAAAGCTCATGCTGATTCTCCCTTGCCGAGTCCGGCGGTTTCGCGCCGCAGCGGCGTAACGTTGCTGCCTGGCAGCTGCTGCAGTATCTGTTTACGGATGTTTCTCGCGCTGATCGGCGTGCCGTCGAAGCAGAGTACGGACTTCAGCTTGTCGGGGCCGAACTCAAACTCGGCCATCAGCAGGGTGCGCAGCTGGGAATCCCGGTTCTGTTCGATGACAAAGGTAAAGGCGTGCTGGTCGATGAACGCCTCGACCTCATCGTTGAAGGGGAAGGCCCGCACCCGCATTGCGTCCAGGTGGACGCCTTCTTCCGCCAGGTAATCAAGGGCTTCGAGGCTGGAGGCCTCGCTAGTGCCGAAAAAGATGACACCGTGGTCGGTCGGCTGCCTGGCCGGAGTGAATTCGGGCTCCGGCACATACGCCTTGGCGGTCTGCCACTTCGCCATCAGTCTCAGCATATTGCGCTCATAGGCCTCCCCCACTTCCGTGTAGGCGGCAAACTCGTCCCGCGACGTGCCCCGGGTCACAAAGGCGCCCTTGTTGGGATGGGTGCCGGGAATGGTCCGGTAGCAGATGGCGTCCATGTCTATATCGTCGTAGCGGCCGTAGCGCTCCAGCCCTTCCAGCTCCGACTGCGACAGTACCTTGCCGCGATCGAATCGGCGGGCGTCGTCCCAGGCGAGCGGTGCCGACATATTGTCGTTCATGCCCAGGTCCAGGTCGCTGAGCACAATGACCGGAGTCTGCAGGCGATCGGCCAGGTCGAACGCCTGGGCCGCCATGTCAAAGCACTCCTTGGGCGTGGATGGAAACAGTAACACCTGCTTGGTATCACCGTGGGAGCAGTAGGCGGCCGAGAGGATATCCGACTGCTGGGTACGCGTGGGCATGCCGGTCGAGGGGCCGGCGCGCTGCACGTCTATCAGCACGGTAGGCACCTCAGCGAAATACGCCAGGCCGAGAAACTCCTGCATCAGAGAGAGGCCAGGGCCGCTGGTGGCGGTAAAGGACCGGGCCCCGTTCCAACTGGCGCCGATCACCATGCCCAGTGCGGCCAGCTCATCTTCCGCCTGTACGATGGCGTAGTTCTTGCGGCCGGTGCCGGGGTCGATGCGCAGGCGACGACAGTAGGTTTCGAAAGCTTCCACCACCGATGTCGATGGGGTAATCGGATACCAGGCGGCAAAAGTGGCACCACCGTAAATGCAGCCCAGGGCGGTGGCCGTGTTGCCGTCCATGAGAATACTGTCTCCCACCAGGTCGCGCCGCTCGACGCGGATGGAGATGGGGCAATCGAAGTTTTCCCTGGCGTACTGGTGGCCGAGCTCGAGCGCGTGGATATTCGGCTTGATCAGTTTTTCCTTGCCCTTGAACTGGTCGCCCACCAGGCCGGT
>JAZBOY010000170.1:0-21536 GCA_036351375.1 Halieaceae bacterium | reverse complement strand
GCTGCGATCTCGTCCTGGTCAAAGTAACTGGCAGAGAAGAACAGTGACCCGTTGCGGAAGCCGGTGCCGTACTGCAGGGTGGTCGTGGTGGTATCGGCGTCTCCCTGCTGGGCGGCACCGATGTACTGCTCCAGCAGCAGGCCGTAGAAGTCTTCCTTCATGATGATGTTGACCACGCCGGCGATGGCATCGGAACCATAAATGGCGGAGGCGCCGTCCTTGAGCACTTCGATGCGTTGCACCGCCGCCGGCGAGATAGTGTTGAGATCTACCGACTCCCCCGCCAGCCCGTCATTGGCCACCCTGCGTCCGTTGATCAGCACCAGGGTGCTGGAGGCAGGCAAACCGCGAAGGGTGACCGTGGCGGTGCCGTCACCGCCGTTGCTGATAGCGGTGCTGGTGGCGTTGCCGGATACGGCCGGCAGGTAGCGCAGGATTTCGCCCAGGGTCTGGGCGCCGGTGAGCTCGATATCCGGCGAGGAGATCACGTCAACCGGGGCCGAGCCCTGCAGGGTGCTGCGTTTGATGCGTGAGCCAGTGATGCGGTTGCCGTAGACGTACAGCTCCTCGATGCCCGGTACGTACAGTGGGTTCATTACCAGCAGCTGTTCGTTTTCCGGGCAGCTATCATCGTTGCGGCAGCTGCCGTCGTAGATCGCCACGATGCGGTCGTCGATCAGGCGCCAGGTGAAATCGGTGCCGGCCAGCAGCTCGTCGAGGGCTTCTTCCGGGGTGAGGCGACCCGCCACGCGGGAGGTGCTGATGCCGCGAATTTCCGGATCGGAAAAGACGATCGCCAGCCCGCTCTGGTGACTGAACTGGATGAGGGATTCGGACAGCGCCTGGCCCGCCAGATCAAAGGTGTAGCGGGCCTGGGCGAACACGGCGCCCGGGAGACACCACAGGACCAGGAAGATACAAGCAAACCGCGCTGCTAGGAAAAGCGCCCGTGCGTTCACAGGCGAAAACTTAGCTTATAGGGGCGCCCTGATCAACTGAACGCTGCCATCGTCCAGGGTCACGCTGCGCACGCCGACCGTGTGCTCAAGGGCCAGCAGGATGCTGTCCAGGTCCTCGAGCAGGAATACCCCCGACACGGTGGTCTGGGTCAGGTCGGGCTCGGCGATGAAAATATTGTTCGGGTGGTAACGGGAGAGCTCGCTTACCAGCTCGCCCAGCGGCATATCGATCGCCACCAGCTTGCCGTCGCGCCAGGCCAACAGGTTGCCGGAATCCACGGTTACCGTGTTACCCAGGCCGCCGCTGTTGCCGGTCAGCCGCTGTTCGCTATAGAGCAGTTCGGTCTGGGCCGGGCGGGTATCGGGTGCATTCAGCTCCGTCACCCTGACCACGCCCTCAGTGACGGTAATCTCGCTGCGTTCACCGCTCAGCAGGATGTTGAAAGCGGTACCCAGGGCACGCACCTGGGTATTGCCGGCGGTGACCAGGAAAGGCCTGTCGGCATCGTGGGCCACCTCGAAGAAGGCCTCGCCACGCGCCAGGGTAAGTTTGCGTTCACTGTCGCTGTAGACAACGGAAAGTCTGGAGTCAGTATTGAGTTTGACCGAAGACCCATCGGGCAGGGTAACCGCCATCTGTTCCCCCAGGCGAGTGTGGAATTCCTCGCTGCCGGGGCCAAGTCCAAGGCCAGGAGACAGTAGCACCGCCACCACCAGTGAGGCGGCCAGCGCCAGGCCGGTGGCCAGCCAGCGCCGTCGCGGAACCGGGTCGGCCATCCTCGGGCCGACCATAACCGGGCGGTGCTTGAGTATCTCGAGGTCTTCCCACAGGCCCAGCATGGCATCCATGGCCTGGCGGTGGGCGGGATTGGCAGCCAGCCACAGGGCAAACTCCTGGCGGTCGGCCTCGCTGGCATCATCGGCCTGCAGGCGCGCGATCCATTGGCAGGCCCGATCTTCCATGGCGCCGCGAAGTTCGCGGTTTGGTGCACTGGCGGCAGAGCGTGTCATTCTTGTGTGCTCTTTCCCTGGCTGCCTTCAGCCCTTGCGGGTGCCGGACTTGCGGCGCCCGAACCCCTCGTTGTTAGAGGTATGTGTTGTTGGTATCGATCGCGAGAACCTCGCAATCCGGCGCATTATCGCGCCAACCCCCGTTTTTCTGTTGATCGTCACCGGGATTTTTCCGGACTGTAACAAAAAACACTCCGTTTGAGCCGATCAACACAATATAGAAACTACTTTTTGTCGTTCCTTATGACATCTAGACGTTACAGGCACTCAATCCCTCAAAGAAGTTTAGCGTTTTTGAGACCCGGGTCCTGAATCGCCCTGCTCGGCGTCCTCACCCTCCGAGTAGTAATTGCTCAAGGCTGCCCGGCACTCCTTGAGGGCTTGCAGGATGTACTTCTCGACACTGGAGACTGAGACACCCAGTTCCCTGGCGATATCCCCGTAGGACAGGCCTGAGCTGCGGTGCAGCAGAAAGGCCTGGCGGCACTTCTCCGGCAGGCGGTCCAAAGCCTCGTAGATGCGGGCCAGCTTTTCCCGGCTGCTGAGAATCTGCTCTGGCGAGGCGCCATCGGCACTGCCCTCGGCAGAGTCGGCCTCACCGCCGTCGCGAACCTCCGCTTTCAGGTAGCGATAATGCAGGCTGCGGCGCCGCAGCTGATCCACCGCCAGGTTGGAGGCCACCTGGAACAGGAAGGCGCGGGCATTGTCGAGCTGGTCGGGGTGCTCGAGTCGATACAGGCGGATGAAGGTTTCCTGGGCCACCTCGGCAGCATCCGCCGGGTTGTCGAGCTTGCGCGTCAGGAAACGCTGCAGCGCCGGGCCATAGCGCTCAGCCAGTTCTCGCAGGAAACGGTCTTTTTCGTCTTCCACGCTGGTGCCTGCCCGCGGCTAGTAGAGATGACAGGCAATCATCCGCTGTTCGTCGATGAACTTGGGCACCGGCGTCTCTTCGCGGCAGCGACTGCTGGCCTCCGGGCAGCGATCGGCAAATCGGCAGCCCGGCTTGGGGTTGATGGGAGAGGGTATTTCGCCCTGGGGCGGCTGGTGGGCGCGGGCTTTTTCCTTGTGCGGGTCCGCCACCGGGTTGGAGGCGATCAGCATGCGCGTGTAGGGGTGCTTGGGCTTGAAGTACACCTCTTCCGAGGGCCCTTCCTCGACCACTGAGCCCAGGTACATCACCGCCATGCGGTCACACAGGTAGCGCACCATGGACAGGTCGTGGGCGATGAACAGCAAGGTCAGCCCAAGGCTTTCCTTGAGCTCCTGCAGCAGGTTGATGACCTGTGCCTGTACGGAGACGTCCAGCGCCGAGATCGGTTCGTCACAGACCACAAAGCGCGGCTTGACGATCAGGGCGCGGGCAATACCGATGCGCTGGCGCTGGCCGCCGGAGAATTCGTGGGGATAGCGGTTGGCGTGATCGCGCTTGAGCCCTACCCGCTCCAGCCACTGGGCCACCAGTTCCCGGTAGTCGCTCTTGCCGCCGCCTGCCTGCAGCCGCAGCGGCTCCGAGATAATCTCCTGGATAGTCATGCGCGGGTTCAGCGAGGTGTAGGGATCCTGGAAAATCATCTGGATGTTGGTGGAGAGCTGCTGGAAGTCCTTTTGCGAATAGCGCTCGGGCAGGGGCTTGCCGCGGAACAGGATGTCACCGCTGGTTTTTGACTGCAGTCCGGCCAGGGTCTTGCCAAGGGTCGACTTGCCACAGCCGCTCTCGCCCACCAGCCCGAGGATCTCGTTCTCGGCGATATTCAGGGAGACCCCGTCGACGGCGTGCACCACGCGGTTGTGGCCGATGTCGAAATGGGTTTTCAGGTTGCGGACTTCAACCAGCATGGTGATCTCCATCCGCATGAGTGGTTTGCGGCTTTGGCGCGCCCTCGTGCAGCAGCCAGCAGCTGGCCTGGTGTCCATCGCCCACCGGGTAGGTCGAGGGGTCGATGCGGTTGCAGATGCGCATCGCATGCGGGCAGCGCGGGTGGTAGGCGCAGCCCGGCGGGGGCGCGAACAGGTCTGGGGGGCTGCCCGGGATGGCTTCGAGGCGGTCCTTGCCGTGCTGGTGCATGTCCGGCATTGCCTCTCGCAGGCCCTGGGTGTAGGGATGCGAAGCACGGTAGAAAATATCGTCCACCGTGCCCGACTCCACCACCTCACCGGCGTACATCACCGCCACCCGGTCGGCCATGCGGGCCACCACACCGAGGTCATGGGTGATCAGCACGATGGCCATATGGTCCTCACGCTGAATCTCCCGCATGAGTTCCAGCACCTGGTCCTGGATAGTCACGTCCAGTGCGGTGGTGGGCTCGTCGGCGATCAGCAGTTTCGGGGTACAGGCCAGGCTCATGGAGATCATCACCCGCTGCAGCATGCCGCCGGAAAACTCGAAGGGATACTGCCTGGCCCGCTGCGCGGCCTCCGGGATCCGCGTGCGCTCCAGCAGGCGCACGGCTTCTGCCAGCGCCGCATCGCGACCGATGCCGCGGTGCACCACCAGGGTCTCGGCGATCTGGTCGCCAATGTGCATGGTGGGGTTCAGGGATGTCATGGGGTCCTGGAAAATCATGCCCATATCGGCGCCGCGCACCGCATTGAGCTGTGACTGGTTCAGGCCGATCAGTTCCTGGCCCAGCAGCTTTGCGGAGCCGCCGACAATGCGCCCGGGCGGCATCGGGATCAGGCCCATAAGGGCCTGTACGGTCACCGATTTGCCGCAACCTGATTCCCCCACCACCGCCAGGGTTTCCCCCGCGTGGACGTCGTAGGACACGCCGCGTACTGCCCGCACCACGCCGCCGAAGGTATCAAACTCGACCTCCAGGTTTTTCACGCTCAGCACCGGTTGCTCGCTCATGTGCCGCTCCTCATGCGCGCGTCCATGGCATCGCGAAGGCCGTCGCCCAGCAGGTTAAACGCCAGCACGGTCACGCTGATGAACAGGGCCGGGAACATCAACTCGTGGGGGTGGGACAGCATGGTGCGAATGCCGTCGTTACACATGGACCCCCAGGAGGGCGTGGGCGGCACCACCCCCATGCCGATGAATGACAGGAAGGCTTCGGTAAAGATGGCGGTGGGAATCGCGAAGGTCAGTGACACCAGCAGCACACCCATGACATTGGGGAGGATGTGGCGCATCACCAGGTAAGGGGCGGTGGCACCCATCATGCGCGCGGCGGCGATATAGGCCTCCTCGCGAATTTGCAGTACCTGGCCGCGCACCAGCCGCGCGGTCGCAGGCCAGCTCAGCAGCACCAGGGCCAGCAACATGGGCCCGATACCACTCTCTCCCGGGCCGAGGCCGAAGGCGATTTTGAACAGGATCATGAACAGCAGGAACGGCAGGGCAATCACGAAATCGGCGAAGCGCATCATCACGTCATCCAGGCGACCACCGCTGTAGCCGGCCAGGCCGCCGTAGGCGAGCCCGATGATGACGAAAATCAGCGGCGCGCAAATGCCGATGAACAGGGAGGTGCGGGCTCCCCACATCAGTCGGGCCAGCATGTCACGGCCCAGGTAGTCGGTGCCCAATGGGTGGGATTCCAGGCGAATGAAGGTGCCGACGATATCGTCGGCCACGGCGTCGGCCGCCACCAGGCCGCGGTACTGTGCTTCCGAGAACAGGAGCGCCTGCCCCACCTCCACCGGCAGGGTGGTGTAGGCGCGAGCTTCCTCACCGTCATACACACCCACAATGGAGTAGTAGTACTGGCGGGTTTCCAGTCCCAGCAGGTCACGGTAGCTGATGTCGCTGGGCATCAGCCGCACCAATGGCAGGCCCAGGTCGTCGGCATCCCGAGGTTCATACTCGTGGCGGTAGAGCTGGTAGGCATCGACCCCTGGCAGCGGGTCCCAGGCCAGGTTCACGCCCTCGGAATGCGGCGTGCCGATCAGCCGCAGGTTGCTGACAGCTCGCTCGCGGTCTGCCGTCGCCGTGCTGATGGCGGTATGGGTCAGCGCCGGCGCCGGAACGTTGTCGGCTACCACCAGCGCGCTGCGCCCAAGGCTGGGCGGCTGGGAGACCTGCTCGAGATCCTGCAGCGCCGGATCCACCTGCCAGACCAACGGTCCGACCAGGGTGAACAGCAGCAGCGCGACGACGATGCAGAGCGAGGCCAGGGCGCGACGATTGCCGCGCAGCCGGCGCCAGACATCCTGCCAGTAGGACAGCGAGGGGCGATCAATACGATCCCCCTCCCGGGCGCTGTCCAGGACCTGGAAGTCTTCTGCGGTAGGCGTATAGCTGGTCATCAGGACAGGCTCTTGGTGACCTGGATGCGCGGGTCGATAAAGCCGTAGACGATATCAACGGCAATCACCATCAACACCAGGAAGGCGCCGTAGAACACCGTGGTGCCCATGATCACGGTGTAATCAAGCTGCTGCACCGCCTGCACGAAGTAGCGGCCGAGGCCGGGTATCGCAAACACCAGTTCCACCACGAAACCGCCGGTGGTGATGGCGGCAATGGCCGGGCCCAGCACCGTTACCACCGGCAGGATGGCATTGCGCAGCTGGTGGCGGAAAAAAATGCGCTGTGGCGTCAGCCCCTTGGCCCGGGCAGTGCGGATGTAATCCGTCTCTGCCACCTCCAGCATCGAGGAGCGCATGAGGCGTGTGAGATAGGCCATGGTGCCAAGGCCTAATACCAGAGCGGGAACCAGCATATGCGCCACGGTCCCCCAGCCCGCTACCGGCAGCAGGCTGAAACCCAGCAGGTTATTGAGTCGCAGAATGGCGAGCTGCCCGAGGCCGGCGAACACAAAGCTCGGCACCGACACCGCGATGATCACCAGGAACATGATCAGGTAGTCGGGCATGCGGTTACGGAACAGGGCGGTGAGCGCGCCGAAGGTGATGCCGCCAAGAGCCGCAAACAGCAGCGCCAGCACGCCCAGGGTGGCCGAGACGGGGAAGTGCTCGGCAATGATGTCGTTGACCCGGCGATTCTGCTGGGTAAAGGAAATGCCGAAGTCTCCCTGCACCATGTTCTTCAGAAACAGCAGGTACTGCACGGGTACCGGCTTGTCGAGGCCGTAGGCGCGCTCCAGGTTGGCGCGAATCTCCGGCGTGACCGCCTTGTCGTTGAGCAGTGGGTCGCCGGGCACCGCGTGCATGCCGAAAAAGGTGGCAGTGGCGATAAACCAGATGGTGATGACGCCCGACAGCAGGCGTTTGGCAATGTAGCGGCCCACTAGTCTGTCGCCCCGTCGGCTTCGGGCTTGATGATGTAGGTGTAGTTGAAGTTGGGGTCGCCGCCGATGTGGTAGCGCCGCACGCCGCCGATCCGTTTGTCCTGGGCGTAAATATAGCCGCGCTCGTACTGCGGAATGATCACCACGTCATCGAAAATGATGTCCTGGATGCGCGCAAAGATTTGGTTGCGGCGGCGCTGATCGGTGATCTGCAGCGCCTCGGTGATCAGCGCGTCGTACTCGGGATTGGAGTAGCGGCCACGATTGTTGGCATTCCAGGACGTGAAGAGGTCGGCAAAGGTCATCGCGTCGTTGTAGTCCGGGCCCCAGCCGGCCGCCACGATGTCGTAGTCGCCGGAGGTCATCTTGGCGAGCCGCTGTTTGAAGATCTGCTTGTCGAGACGAATCTCCAGGCCCAGGGTGCGCGCCATGACGTTCTGGAAGTACTCGGCCTGTTTGGCGGCCTGCGGCAAATCGCTGAGCAGCAGGGTCAGCGGCGGCATTTCGTCCACGCCCAGTTCCTGCTTGGCCAGCTCCAGGTACTGCCGGCCACGTTCAACGTTGAGCTGCGGCTTCCGCGGCGGGTACTGGGCGTGCAGGCTCTGGCCGTCGTCGCCCTTGAGCCAGCCGGGGAATAACGTGTAGGCGGGCAGGTTGCCGGGTACGCCAATCACCTTGTAGGTGAGTTCTGCTGCGTCATAGACGCTCTGGATGGCGCGCCGCAGGTTCAGGTTGGCCGTGGGCCTGCCCTCGCGGTAGTTGAAGCCCAGGTAGAACACCGTTCCATCGCGGAAAGACTTGAGCTTCTGGTGCTCCTGCATCGCCATCTTCATGGCAGAGATCTGCAGGTTGGTGGCCATCGCCGTCTTGTCGTCCATGAACAGGTTGAAGCGGGCGTTGGGGTCTTCGGTGATATAGGGAATGTTGATGGCGTCCAGCGGAATCGCGTCGCGATTCCAGTAGTAGGGATTTCTCTCCAGCCGCATGGAGGCGCCGTGCACCCATTTGGTAAGAATGAATGGGCCGTTGGAGAGCATGTTGACGGCGTCGGCGGCGTAGCGGCCGTCCTGGGCCCGGTAGAAGTCCTCGCGCACCGGTCGGAAGCTGATAAAGGTTACCAGGTCGATAAAGTAGGCAGTGGGCGCTACCAGGTGCGCCACCAGGGTGTGGTCGTCGATGGCCTCCACGCCAAGCGATTCCGGCGGCATCCTGCCGGCGATGATCTCTTCGCCGTTCGGGAACAGACGCATCAGGAAGGCGTACTCGGCGGCGTTCTGCGGGTTCGCGACCTGCTGCCAGGCAAACACGAAGTCATGGGCGGTGACCGGCTTGCCATCACTCCAGCGGGCGTCTTTGCGCAGCCAGAATGTGGCTTTCTCGTCAGTCAGCTCCCAGCGCTCCGCGACACCGCCGATCAGCTGGTTCCTGACATCGCGAGTGATCAGGCCTTCGGTAATGTGGTCCAGCACTGTGAAGCTGACCTGGTCGGTGGCCTTGATGGTGGTCAGCCACTGGGGTTCCTGGTCTGAGGCGATGGAAATTTCGTTGTTGACCGGGTCCACCGCCGGGGTGATTGCGGCGGCGGGCAGTGCCGCGGTCAGCAAAAGTGCCGTGGCCAGGCAGAGCGCCGCGGTGAGGCACAGTGCTTTGGCAAATAGGTGGGCTGGTAAATGCATCAGGCGGTGGGGCCACCGGCCCCTAGTGTACAAATAGTGATCAAAAAGGCCGGCGAGCATATCACTGAGCGTAGAGGGTTTCCACGCCGTTGGGGCGCCCCAGCAATAGCACATCGGCAGGCCGATGGGCGAACAGGCCGTTGGTTACCACGCCGACGATGTCGTTGATCTTGCGCTCGGTCTCCAGCGGTGCCGCGATGGGAAAGTTGTAGACGTCGAGGATGATGTTGCCGTTGTCGGTGGTAAAGCCCTCCCGGTACACCGGGTCGCCCCCCAGCTTGACCAGGGCGCGGGCCACGTGGCTGCGGGCCATGGGGATCACCTCCACCGGCAGCGGGAAATCACCCAGGGTATGAACCAGCTTGGATTCGTCGGCGATGCAGATGAACTCCTCCGCTACTGCGGCAACGATCTTCTCCCGGGTCAGCGCCCCGCCGCCGCCCTTGATGAGCTGCAGCGCGGCGTTACTTTCGTCAGCCCCGTCGATATAGAAGCTCACCTTGTCCACGCTGTTGAGGTCGTACACCGGCAGGCCGTTGTCACGCAGCCGGGCGGCCGAGGCCTCCGAGCTGGCAACAGTGGCTTCCACCTGGGCGCGGATGCTGCCGAGGGCGTCGATAAAATAGTTGGCAGTGGAGCCGGTGCCTATGCCGATCACACTGTCGTCCTCGAGCTTCGGGCGAATGTACTCCAGCGCCGCGGCGGCCACGGCCTGCTTCATTTCGTCCTGGTTCAACGCCCTACTCCCGGAGCACTCCTGAAAACACAGCGGCATTATAGGGTGCGGCTCCGGCCACCGACAGGGTTGGGCTGCAAATAGCAGCGGGCTCCATTAGTATGGCGTGGCTCATCAACAGGCGGCCGTCATGCCACAGAGTTATGTCAAACGAATTCTCGAGTCGCGCGTCTATGACGTGGCCCGGGAAACGCCCATCGATCACGCGCGCCTGCTGTCGGCGCGCTTCGGCAATCGCATCCTGCTCAAGCGGGAAGACCTGCAGCCGGTGTTCTCTTTCAAGCTGCGCGGCGCCTACAACAAGATGGCGAGGCTCAGCCCGGAGGAGCGCCAGCGCGGGGTGATCGCCGCCTCTGCCGGCAATCATGCCCAGGGCCTGGCCTATTCGGCGAACCGCATGGGCGTAAAAGCCACCATCGTGATGCCGCGCACCACTCCCGGCATCAAGGTCGAGGGGGTGCGCTCCCATGGCGCGCGCGTGGTCCTGCACGGAGACACCTTCGACGAGGCCGCCACCCACGCCAGCGAGCTGGTGGCGGAGAAAGGCCTGGTGTTCATACACCCCTACGACGATCCGGATGTGATCGCCGGCCAGGGCACGGTGGGCATGGAAATCGTGCGCCAGCACCCCGACCCTATAGAAGCCATCTTTGTGCCGGTGGGGGGCGGCGGCCTGCTGGCCGGGGTCGCAGCCTTCATCAAGTACGTGCGCCCGGAGATCAAGCTCATAGGCGTCGAGCCAGAGGACGCCGCCTGCCTGGCAGCGGCGCTGGAAAAACAGCGCCGGGTCAAACTCAAGGAAGTGGGCCTGTTTGCCGACGGCGTGGCGGTCGCCCAGATCGGCAAGGAGCCGTTCCGGGTGATTCGCGATACGGTCGACGAAGTGGTGACCGCGACCACCGACGAGATGTGCGCCGCCATCAAGGATATTTTTGAAGATACCCGTTCCATTGCGGAACCGGCAGGAGCGCTGGCGCTCGCGGGCCTGAAAAAGTATGTCGAGCGGGAGGGGCTCCGGGACAAGACCCTGCTGGCTATTTCCAGCGGCGCCAATACCAACTTCGACCGTCTGCGCTATATCTCCGAGCGCACGGAAATTGGTGAGAAGCGCGAGATCGTGCTCAGCGTGTCCATCCCGGAACGCCCGGGCAGCTTCAAGGCATTCTGTGGGGATCTCGGCAAGCGCTCAATTACCGAATTCAATTATCGCTACACCGACGAGCGCGATGCCCATATCTTTGTCGGCGTGAAGATTGCCGAGGGTACCAACGACGCCGCCGAGGTGGTGGCTGACCTGGAAGCCAAGGGTTACCCGGTGATCGACCTCACCGACAATGAACTGGCCAAGTTACACATCCGCCACATGGTCGGCGGCCCCACCGCCAGCAGCGTGGACAACGAAATGGTGTTCCGGGTGGAGTTTCCGGAGCGGCCGGGAGCCCTGCTCAACTTCCTCAATCGCCTCGGCCAGCGCTGGAATATTTCGCTGTTCCACTATCGTAGCCACGGTGCCGCCTACGGCCGGGTGCTGGTGGGCCTGCAGGTCGAGCCAGGCGAGCGTCGTGAAGTGCTGCGCGCACTGGAGAGCATCCACTACCGCTTCTGGGAGGAGACGGACAACCCCGCCTACCGCCAATACCTGAGCTGAAACTGCTCGCAGGCCTTGTCAGCACCGGTGTCACAGAATCTTTACATAAACGTTAATAGGGACTTGCATTTTTGCGAATTCGACATAAACTCCCCTTTCGTTTGTGGCAAATTACCAAAAATCGCTGTTGCAAGCCCCGATGTCATGTCAGGCCTGTAACAAACGACATAACAGTCACAATCTAACGGGCGGGGTACCGCGATGCCGCCCATATCTGCAAGTGGTGAGTATTGAGGGGCTAAGAAAGTGAAAAAGAAGCCTGATCTTCTGGTGGTTTTACTGGCTGTATTCGGCCTGGGCGTAGCGGTAACGCTGCTAATGCCGATGAGTTCCAGTCGCAGCGTCGCCGAGCCGGTGTCTGCGCTTCAAGCCGGCGTGTTTACGGCGGAAGAAATCGCATCAGAATAGAAGAAGCAATATTGGCGCATCATGCGCTTTGGAAAGGGGGCCTCACGGCCCCTTTTTCAGTTATGACCAGGGCCATTGCAACATCCCAGGGATCTCCCGGTAGTCGCTCCACCTGCTGACAGCTGTGCGCCACCCCCACCAGGTGTGCCCGCGAGCCCACCAGGGTCCGGTCGTAGTAGCCGCCCCCCATGCCCAGCCTCTCGCCCTTCCGGGTGAACGCCACCAGCGGCGCCAGCACAAGATCCAGCTTACCGACTTTCACTTCCGGGGCATTTAAGGCTGGCTCTGGAATGCCGTAATGGTTGCGAAGCATTTTCCTGCCGGGTCGCAGTTCCGCGAAACACATGCCGCCCCCGCGCTGCAGTCGCGGCAGGAAGACCTGCTTGCGGCGGCGCCAGGCCAGCCGCATCAGCGGCGCCAGGTCGATCTCACCGTCGCAGGCCCAGTACATCGCCACCCGCCGCGCCAGGCGAAACTGCGGCAGCCTGGCGATATGCCCGGCCAGCAGCATCGCATGCCGCCGCTGGATCGCCGGCGACAGAGCACGCCGCCGAGCACGCATCTCCGCCCGCAGTGCCCGCTTGCTCAACGCCGAATCCACCCACCGGGCTCCCATAAACACCAGTCACCAGAATTCTACCCCACCCACCCATCCCCAGCGCCTCGATAGAAGATGAGGCTGCAAGCTCTAGCGGTTTGAAAGGAAAACGGTGATGTAGCGCCTCGGAAAAAGATGAGGCTGTAAGCTCTAGCTGTTTGAAAGGAAATCGGAGATGTAGCGCCTCGATAGATATTGAGGCTTTAAGCTCAAGCGGGGTTGAAAAAGGAAAACCCGGAGTACCGCTGAGAACGCTGCCCTTGAACCCGATGGTTCAAGGCGGTGGTCACTGTGCTGAATTAGGCTTCCCGTCGTAACGGACCTGCACATCATCAGCAGCGAGCAACCCCCTGGGATGTAAATATCGGGTAGAGAACTTGTCCTCTGGCGAATACACCAGGATTCCCGGAGGCAGTATAGCGGAACTGCCGGGTAGCGGCTAACCGATCTCCATTTGCCGCAGGGAGAAGATGGCTTCGTCGATTTTGCGGGTGAGGCTGGACACCGCGTCCTCGGAAGCGCCGCTGTCCGCCACGGGGGCATCGTCCTGCTCGGAGGCCTGCAGCAGTTCGTGGCTGATGTTGAGGGCCGCCATAACGGCGATCCGCTCCAGGCCGATCACTTTGCCGCTCTGCCGGATGGAGCGCATCTGCTTGTCCAGGTAAGAGGCCGATACAATCAGTTCCGCCTCCTGTTCCGGCGGGCAGGCCACCTGGTATTCCTTGTCCAGGATGCTCACGGACACGGTGCGTGCTTTGCTCATTTATCGAGCTCCATGGTCTTGAGACGATCCAGCATGGCCTCGACCTGGGTCCGGGCCTGTTCATTGCGGGCCAGCAGGGAATCCCGTTCCGCCGCCCACTGCCGCGCATCAGCCTTGAGGCTGACATTCTCACGGTTCAAGTCGGCGCAGAGCTTGATAAGATCGTCTATCTTCTGCTCCAGCGCCTTGAAGGGCGTTTCCGGCATGGCTGCGACCTGGCACCTGTTGTTCTGAATTATCAGGTGTCATTACTATAGAGTTCGCCCAGAAGCAGGTCAATTGACTAAACCATAGTAATATCAACAACCTGCCAACGATTTCACGAAATTGACATAAGTAATTGCATGGAACTCACCAGCGCCGACGATCAGCCATTCGATTTTGACGACCTTGCCAACCAGTTGGTGGCCGAAGGCGCCGAGCAATCACCCTCCTATTTGCATGGCGGAATCTGTGGCGTTTACGCCGGAGCCGGGCGTGTGGACGCCGAGGACTGCCTGGCCGCTGCCTCCCAGGCCCTGGATCTGGGGCTGCACGGTGAGCTGGGTGAAACCAGCCTGCGACTGGCCGAAGTGACCGGCCGGGCCCTGTTGGATGAAGAGTTTGATTTTCACCTGCTGTTGCCGGATGACGAACACGAAATCCAGCAGCGGGTGCGCTGCCTGGCCGAGTGGTGCCAGGGTTTTCTCGCCGCCTACGCCCTGATGGTCACCCGGACCGCCGACAGCGGCCTGGATGAGGAAAGCAGCGAAGTGCTCAAGGATATCGCCGCCATAGCCCAGGCCGACCACGAAGCGAGTGACGAGGAAGACAGCGAGGAGGCGGAGAGCCACTTTTTTGAGCTTACGGAGTACCTGCGCTTTGCCTGCATGAACCTGTTCATGAACCAGGTCATAGAGCCGGGAGACGGCGAATCGGAGACCGTCCAGTGACACCGCAGCGCGTCGTCATCGCCGGGGGCGGGATGGTCGGTGTAAGCCTGGCGCTGGCGCTGGAGCGGCAGGTGCCTGCCCTCGATATCACCCTGGTGGAGTCCTTTCCCCTCACGCCTCCGGAAGCTGAATTCGCCGCGCGCTACACACCGTCATTTGACGCGCGCACCACGGCTCTGTCCTACGGCAGCAGCCTGATCTACAGCGGCTGGGGCCTGTGGGAGGGCATTGCCGCTCACGTACAGGCCATCGACACCATTCACGTTTCCGAGCAGGGCCGCTTCGGCAGCACGCTGATGCGCACGGTTGACTACCAGTGGCCGGCACTGGGCTATGTGGTCGAAAATGCCTGGTTGGGCAACAGTCTTCTGCAGGCACTGCTGCAGGGTAGTATCAGGACCCTGAGCCCGGTGCGGGTGGAGCGCGCAGAAACCGGAAAAGATGGCGTGTCATTGCTTTTGGAAGGGGGTGAGCGCATCGACGCCGACCTGTTGGTAGTGGCGGATGGCGCGCAGTCCGGTTTGCGCAGCTCCCTGGGTATCAGCCACCGCGAACATCGTTACGACCAGCAAGCCATCATTGCCAATATCGGCCATCGGCTGGACCACCAGGGCCGCGCTTTTGAACGCTTCACACCGCGCGGTCCGCTGGCGATGCTGCCGCTGGCCCGGGAGCCCGGAGCGCGTAGCGCCCGCAGCGCCCTGGTCTGGACCCAGCCGGTGGCGGAGACCGAAGCCCTGCTGGCCGCCAGCGACGGGGAGTTCCTGTCACGCCTGCAAAAGGAATTTGGCTACCGGCTTGGCCGTCTTGAGCAGGTCGGCGAACGCCACAGCTATCCCCTGGCGCTGGTCGAGGCCGAAGAACAGGTGCGCAGCGGTGTGGTGGTCATGGGCAATGCTGCCCACGCCCTGCACCCGGTCGCGGGCCAGGGTTTCAACCTGGCGCTGAGGGACGTGGCCTGCCTGGCGGCCTGCCTGGCCGAAGCCAGTGCGCGCGGCGCAGCGCCGGGAGATCTGGAGGTCTTACAGGCCTACCGGAATGCCCAGGCCGCGGACCAGGCCCAGACCACAGCCTTCAGCGACCGCCTCCCGGACCTGTTCATGCATTCCGACCTGGCAGTGTCGGCGCTGCGTGACCTGGGCCTGTTTGCCCTCGATATCGCCCCGGGCCTCAAGCGCGAATTCGTGCGCCGTACCGCCGGCGTTGCCGCCAGCACCGAGTATCGTCATGTCCGGCCCTGATTATGACGTGATCATTGTCGGTGGCGGCATTGCCGGCGCCGCGCTGGCACGTGCCCTGAAGGATTCCGGCCTGCGCCTGGCGCTGGTGGAAGCGCGCCCGCTGGATACCGGTGGTCTCGGCGGCCTGGCACCGGTCACGGGTACAGAGGATTTCGATACCCGGGTCAGCGCCATCACGCCAGCCTCCCAGCGCTTGCTGGAATCCCTGGACGCCTGGGCGGCGCTGCCTGCCCAGCGCCTGTGCGCCTACCAGTCGATGTCAGTATGGGATGCCGATGGCACCGGTCGCGTAGAATTTCGGGCCAGCGAAGTCGACGCGCCGCACCTCGGCCACATCATTGAAAACCGTCTGCTGACCGGGGCCTTGCTGGCCGGGCTGGATCGCCAGCCAGGCATCACCCTGGTTAACCCGGCGCGTGTTTCAGACCTGGACCTGGCGGCAGACGACCGCGTGGTGGTTGAGTTCGAAGACGGCAGCGCGCTCTCCGCGGCACTGGTCGTGGGCGCTGACGGCGCTCTGTCGCGACTGCGCGAGCTGGCGGGATTCCGCACCCGTGAGTGGGACTACGGCCACAGTGCCCTGGTCACCACGGTGCGCACCGAACAGCCGCACGAGGCCTGCGCCTACCAGCGCTTCCTGCCCACCGGGCCGCTGGCCTTTCTGCCGTTGCCCGATATCGACGGGCACCATTACTGCTCCATCGTCTGGTCAGCCGAGACTGCTCGCGCTGACGAACTGGTGGCGCTGGACGACGATGACTTCAATGCCGAACTGGGCGCCGCCCTCGAACATCGCCTCGGCGCCGTGCTGGAGTCTTCGCCGCGGCTGTCCTTTCCGCTGCGCCAGCGCCACGCCACCGACTACGTCAAACCCGGCCTGGCGCTGGTGGGTGACGCCGCCCACACTATCCACCCGCTGGCGGGCCAGGGCATCAACCTGGGCCTACAGGACGTCGCCGCCCTGGCCGAGGAAGTCAAAGCCTCCACGCAGCGCGGCGGCCACCCGGGCGCCCTCGACCTGTTGCAGCGCTACCAGCGCCGTCGCAAGGGCGAGAACCTGCTGATGATGGCGGCCATGGACGGCTTCAAGCGCCTGTTTGGCGATCGTAAACTGCCGGTGCGCTGGTTGCGCAATACCGGCATGCACTGGGTGGACCGCTCTGGCCCCCTCAAGCAGCAGCTTATGCGTCACGCCATGGGCGTTCGCTGATCTCGCGCATTGTATTTGCCCGGACAGCGGGTAGAATTTCGCCATTCCCAGCCGTCTGACAGGAGCGCCCCATGAGCCACACCCCCGCTGAACTGAAGTACGCCAGCAGCCACGAATGGGCCCGGCTCGAGGAGGACGGCACCGTGACCGTGGGCATTTCCGACCACGCCCAGAACGCCCTCGGCGACGTGGTGTTCGTTGAACTGCCTGAGCTGGGCGCCAGCCTCGCCGCGGGCGACGAAGCCGGTGTGGTGGAATCGGTGAAAGCCGCCTCCGACATCTACGCCCCGGTGGGAGGCGAAGTCGTCGCCATTAACGAGGCCCTCGAAGACGCCCCCGAGACCGTCAACAGTGACCCCTACAGCGATGGCTGGTTCTTCCGCCTAAAGCTGGAAGACAGCTCGGAGCTTGAAAACCTGCTGTCCTCCGAGGACTACGACGCCCACTGCGCCGAAGAATCCTGAGTGCACCAAAACCCTGAGCTCTGGCTGCGTCCCGGTGCAGACCGCAGGCTCAGGCAGGGCCACTGCTGGATCTACAGTAACGAAATCGACAGCCAGCGTTCTCCGCTGGGAGAGTTCAGCGCCGGCGACGCCGTGAACGTCACCAGCGCCAGTGGACAGGTACTGGCCTCTGCCTACATGGAGCCCCAATCGCTGATCTGCGCCCGGGTGGTAGACCGCGCGCCGGACCAGCGCCTGTCCGCGGAATTATTGACCCGCCGAATTACCGCGGCCCGTGACCTGCGCGAGCGCTACTATCCGCACGATAACTGCTACCGCCTGTTGTACGGCGACAGCGACGGCGTCTCCGGTATCGTGGTGGATCGCTACGGCGACTACCTGGTGGTACAGCTCAACACCGCCGGCGCCGAACACTGCCAGGGCGCGCTGGTCGAGGCGCTGGTGGCGGCGCTGGAGCCCGCCGGCATCCTGCTGCGCGCCGACAGCCGCAGCCGCCAGGAGCAGGGCCTGCAGAGCCACGTGGAAGTGGTGCACGGCCAGGTACCTGAGCGTCTGCCGCTGGTAGAGAACGGTGTTCAGTTCCTGGCGCCAGTGCAGCAGGGCCAGAAAACTGGCTGGTTCTATGACCACCGCGACAACCGTGCACGCTTCAGCGCCCAGTGCCGCGGCAGGCGGGTACTCGACGTCTATAGCTACATAGGCGGCTGGGGTGTTCAGGCCGCGGCGGCCGGTGCCAGCGAAGTGCACTGCGTCGACAACTCCGGCCCTGCCCTTGAGCTGGTCGCGGAAAACGCCGAGCTCAACGGCGTCGCTGGCAGGATGACGGTGCACGCCGGCCGCGCGGATGCGGTCATGCGTGAGCTGGCTGAAGCCGGCGAGCGCTTTGATGCCATCGTGCTGGACCCGCCGGCGTTTATCCAGCGCAAGCGCGATCTGGGCAAGGGTCGAAAAGCCTACCGGCGGATTAATGAACTGGCGCTGGCGCTGCTGTCACCGGGAGGGCTGCTGGTATCTGCCTCCTGTTCCATGCACCTGCCTGATGAAGACCTGGTCAGCGCCGTCTCCCAGGCGAGCGTCAGGGCCGGGCTTGACCTGCGCATCACCTACCGCGGAGGCCAGGGCGCCGACCACCCGGTGCACCCGGCGATTCCGGAGACCCGCTACCTGAAAGCCTTGTTCGCCGACGTGGTCCCTAGCCCCGGAGGCTGATGATGTCCCAGCCCCGCGATTCCGCGTGCGCCCGCAGGCGCGGGTCCGGGTCTACCGCTACCGCCCGTTCCACGGCTTCCAGCAGCGGGATGTCATTATGGGAATCGGAATAAAAGCAGCTGCCGTCCAGACTGCGGCCGGTGCGGGCCAGCCAATCCCTTAGCACCACGACCTTGCCCTCGGCATAGGTGGGCGTGCCCAGCGGTTCGCCGGTGTAGTGCCCGTCGCGGATTTCCACGTCGCAGGCCAGCAGGTGTTCCACCCCCAGCCGCTCGGCAATGGGGGCGGTAATAAAGCGATTGGTCGCGGTGATGATCATCAGGGTATCGCCCCGCTGCCGATGCCGCTCAATAAGGTCCAGGCCGGCTGCCAGGATCATCGGCTCCACCTTCTCGGCCATGAACTGGCGATGCCAGCGCGCCGCCTGCTCGACGGACTGGTTGGCCACCGGCGCCAGGGCATGGCGCAGGTAGGCCTCGATATCCAGCTGCCCTTCCAGGTAGTCCTGGTAGAAGGCGTCGTTGCGCTGCCCGAAGCCGACGGCGTCCACTAGCCCCAGCTCGCAGGCGAACTCTCCCCAGGCGTGGTCGCTGTCGCCGGCCAGCAGGGTGTTGTCGAGGTCGAATATGGCGAGTGGCAAGATCTGGCTCCGTCTGCGGGGGCCGAGAGCATAGCCAGTTCGGCGCAAATTGTCGCCCCAATGGAAAGTGTGGAACAATACCCGGCCCAATTGGAACGGGTCTGGGATAGCGTGATTGATGCAGACGGTTTCCGCCCCAACGTCGGGATTATCCTGGCGAATGACCAGGGTCGCCTGCTGTGGGCGCGCCGGGTCGGGCAGGATGCCTGGCAGTTTCCCCAGGGTGGCATTGCCGAGGGCGAATCGCCCGAGGACGCCCTCTACCGGGAACTCATGGAGGAGGTGGGCCTTGGCCCGGATGCCGTCCGGGTAATGGGCTGCACCCGCGGCTGGCTGCGCTACCGCCTGCCGAAGCGCTATATCCGCAAGGGCCAGAAGCCGCTCTGTATCGGCCAGAAGCAGAAATGGTTCCTGCTGCATATGCTGGCCGATGACGACGCCGTTACCGTCGACCATCACCCCAAGCCCGAGTTCGACCATTGGCGTTGGGTGTCTTACTGGTACCCGCTCACCCAGGTGATTTCCTTCAAACGAGAAGTGTATCGCAGCGCCCTCAAGGAGCTGGCCTCGCCCTGCGCGCGCATCAGCACAGGGGGGCGCCGCTAGCCGATGCTGGACATGCTTCGCGCCATCGTCCAGGAGGTCAACACCGCCGAGGACCTGGACGCTGCGCTCAACATCATCGTGCGCCGGGTGCGCGACGCGATGGGCACCGAGGTCTGCTCGGTGTACATGCGCGACCCGAAATCCGACCGCCTGGTGCTGCGGGCCACAGAAGGTCTCAACAAGTCACAGATCGGCAAGGCCGGCCTCGAGGAAGGCCAGGGTCTGGTCGGCCAGGTCGCGGAGCGTGAAGAGCCCGTCAATCTCGAGGAGGCCGCTTCACACCCTAGCTTCCAGGCCATCCCCGGTATCGGCGAGGAGCCTTTCAGCGCCTTCCTGGGTGTACCCATCATCCACCACCGCGAGGTGCTGGGGGTGCTGGTAGTCCAGCAGACCCAGCGCCGGCGTTTCGACGAAAGCGAGGAAGCTTTCCTCATCACCATGTCAGCACAGCTGGCCGGGGTGGTGGCACACGCGCTGGTCACCGGCTCCGTGCACACCGGCGACGGCGCCGCCGAAGCGGCGGTGATTCGCGGCGTGGCGGGCGCGCCGGGCATTGCCATCGGCCGCGCGGTGATCGTCTCCCCGGAGGCAGACCTCTACGCGGTACCGCGCCGCAAGGCCGAGGATCGCAAGGCCGAGCTGCGCGCCTTCAAGACCGCGCTCACCGCGGTGCGCGCCGATATCGAACAGGTGGCGGAGCAGCTGAGTGAGGAGCTCAGTCCGGAAGACCATGCGCTGTTTGACGTTTACCTGCGCATTCTCGACGACGCCACCATCGGTGCCGAGGTGGCTTCGCGCATCAAGGCCGGGGAATGGGCTCAGGGCGCGCTCAGCGAGGTGATGATCGAGCACATCCAGATCTTCGAGCGCATGGAGCAGAGCTACCTGCGTGAGCGTGCAGTGGATGTAAAGGACCTGGGTACCCGGGTGCTGGCCTACCTGCAGGCCGCCGACAAGAGCGTGCAAAGCTTTCCGCCGGCCACCATACTGGTAGGTGAAGAATTGACCGCCTCGGTGCTGGGAGAAATCCCTCGCGAAAACCTGGCGGGCATCATCTCGGTGCGCGGCTCCAGCAACTCCCATGTGGCCATCCTGGCGCGAGCCATGGGCGTGCCCACCGTGATGGGCGCCATCGACCTGCCCTATACCCGCCTGCAGGACCGCGAGCTCATCATCGATGGCTACAACGGTGAAGTGCACCTCAACCCCAGCGATGAATTTCGCGCTCGCTTTGAAGACCTGGTGGCGGAAGACAGGGCGCTGTCGAAAGACCTGGAAGCCCTGCGCGACGTACCCTGTGAAACCCTGGACAACAAGCGCCTGCCCCTGTGGGTCAACACCGGGCTGATGGCGGACGTGGCGCGCTCCCTGGACCAGGGCGCCGAAGGCGTGGGGCTGTATCGCACGGAAGTCCCCTTCCTGCTGCGGGAGCGTTTTCCCAGCGAGGAGGAGCAGCGCCAGATCTATCGCAGCCAGCTGGAGGCCTTCGCCCCCAAGCCGGTCACCATGCGTACCCTGGATATCGGCGGCGACAAGGCCCTGCCCTACTTTCCCATAGAGGAAGACAACCCCTTCCTGGGCTGGCGCGGCATCCGCGTCACCCTGGACCACCCGGAAATCTTCCTGGTCCAGACTCGCGCCATGCTCAAGGCCAGCGAGGGGCTGGGCAACCTGCGCATCATGCTGCCAATGATCAGCAACGTGGCCGAGCTGGAAGAGGCCCAGGAGTTCATTCGCCGGGCGCATCGCGAGCTGCTGGAGGAAGGCGCCGAGATCGAGTTGCCGCCGGTGGGCGTGATGGTGGAAGTCCCCTCCGCCGTCTACCAGGCCCGGGCGCTGGCGCGTCGCGCCGACTTCCTGTCGGTCGGCTCCAATGACCTGACCCAATACCTGCTGGCGGTGGATCGCAATAATGCCCGGGTGGCCGACCTCTACCACTCCTTCCACCCGGCGGTGCTGAAGGCCCTGCAGGCGGTGGCGGAAGCAGCCAAGGCCGAGGAGACGCCCGTCAGCATCTGCGGTGAGCTGGCCGGCGACCCCGGTGCTGCGGTATTGCTGCTGGCGATGGGCTATGACGTGCTGTCGATGAATGCCACCAACCTGACGCGGGTCAAGCAGGCCATGCGCCACATCACGACGGTCGATGCCTATGAACTGCTGGCCGACGTGATGAGCCTCGAGAGCGCCGAGGCGATCCAGCTCCAGCTGGAAGACTTCCTGGTGGAAAAAGGCCTGGC
>JAZBOY010000169.1:0-7520 GCA_036351375.1 Halieaceae bacterium | reverse complement strand
GAGCACCAAGGTTCCCCAGGTGAAGACGCTGGAGACGGAGATTGCCGAGGCCCAGCTGCTGGATGTGGGCGTGGTGATTTTCGACCCCGGCCTCGATGTGGATGAAGACGCCGACTTTGTCTATCCCGAAGTGCGCCGCGCTGAAGCCCGTTATATGCCCTACCTGTTGGTAGAGGCCATCCAGAGCAGCGGCGCCTGGGGCGCGGTGCGGGTGGTGCCGGACGACAAGCAGGCCATGGACCTGCTGGTGGAAGCGACCATTATCGAATCCCATGGCGAGGAGCTGGAGCTCAACGTCCAGGCCAGGGATGCGTCAGGCAAGCTCTGGCTGGAGAAAGCCTACGAGACCAAGGCCAGCAGATACAGCTACGAAACCAGCCGTACCCGCTTCGACCCGTTCCAGGCGGTATACAACCAGATCGCCAATGACCTGCTGGCAATCCTGCAGCTGCGCACGCCGGACGAACTGGCTCGCATCCGGCTCGTCAATGAACTGCGTTTTGCGCAGTCGTTTTCCCCGGACGCCTTTGAGGGCTACCTGGAGCAGGACAACAAGGGCGTCTACCAGATCCAGCGCCTGCCTGCCGAAGATGACCCCATGCTGTTGCGGGTGCGCAAGATTCGCGAGCGGGACTACCTGTTCATCGATACCCTGCAGGCCTACTACGCCTCTTTCAACGGCCAGATGCTCGGCCCCTACCAGGAATGGCGCAAGCAGAGCTATGACGAGGCCATCGCGCTGCAGGAACTGCGCGCCGAATCGAGGCGCCGGCTGATCGCCGGTGCAGTGGCAGTGGCTGCCGGTATTGCCGGTGTCGCCAGTGACAACCGCGGGGCGCGCACGGCCGGCAACGTGGCCATCGCCGGCGGTGGCTACCTGCTCAAGAGTGGCCTGGACAAGCGGGCGGAAGCCGACATACACGTCCAGGCACTCGAGGAACTTGGGCTGTCCCTCGAGTCAGAGATTGCACCGCAGGTTATTGAGCTAGAGGATCGTTCGGTCACCCTCACCGGCACCGTCCGGGACCAGTACGACCAGTGGCGCGAGTTGCTCCGGCAGATCTACCAGGCCGAGGTCGGCGAGCTTGAATCCATCCCCCAGGGTGAGGAGACCTGACCCTGGCGCGTTCCCGGCAACACCTTTCCAGACCGGTTTAATTCATGAGCGAGCACAACAAAACGGTTGAGCCCGTCAGGTTCGAGCCCGCGTCCGGCCCGGCCACGACACAGGACCCTCCGCAGCCGGGGAAGGCTTCCGCTACCCGGCCGGGAACTGCGGGCAGCGAGAAGTGGGTGCTGCCGGCGCTGGCGGGCTTGGTGCTGGTGGCCGTCCTGGTGTTCTTCTGGCTGCCCAGCCTGGTGGATACGCGCCCGGTAGAGCTCGAGACGCCTGCCGGGAACGGCGCCTCCCCCACTGTCGCCGCACGCCCAACGCCTGCCGTGGAGGAATCTTCTCCCTATAACGACGCCCAGCTGGCGCGCCAGCGCAAGGCCGCCCAGGATGTACTCGAGCAGCTGCTCGAAGTGCAGTTCGCACTGGAAGAGGTCGGCGTCACCCAGTGGGCCGAAGAAGCCTTCGTCGCAGCCCAGGCCCAGGCCACCACGGCGGACGAACTCTACCGCCAGCAGGAATTCGAGGCTGCCACCGAAACCTACCAGGCCGCCCTCGATGCCATGCGCGCTATCGAGTCCAGCATCGACCAGGTCTTCACCGACAGCCTGCAGGCGGGGCTCGGCGCCCTGCTCAGCGACCAGGCCGAGGCCGCTATCAGTGCGCTGGAGCTGGCTACCCTGCTCAAGCCAGATGATCCCGAGGCCCAGGCCGCCCTCGAGCGGGCGCGCAAGCTGGAGCCGTTGCTGGAGCTGCTGATGGCCGCCAATGCCGCCTCAGACGCCGACGACCTGGACGGCGCCAGGGACATCCTCAAGGAAGCTACTACGCTCGACCCGGAGCACGCCGGGGCGGCCGCCCAGCTGGCCAGCGTCGAGCGCGCGATCACGCGGCGCAATTTCAATCGCTCCATGTCTGCGGGCTACCAGGCCCTGGACGAGGAACGCTTTGATGAAGCCGAGCGCCAGTTCAAGGCCGCCCAGGCAATTCTTCCGTCGGCGTCCGAGCCGGCCGGTGCTATCGAGCAAACGCGCACCGCCCGCACCCAGGCCCAGATCGAAGCCTGGCGCAAACGCGCGGTAGCCGCCGAAGAGCGTGAAGACTGGCCCAAGGCGGTGGCTGCCTATCGCGAGATTCTCGATATCGACGGCACGGTGGTATTCGCTCGCAACGGCCTGGCACGCAGCAATACCCGGGTGCAGATCGACCAGCGCATCAAGCAGGCACTGTCCAAACCGGAGCGGCTGGCCGATGAGCGCATCTACGCAAACACCCAGGCGCTGTACCGGCAAGCTTTGACCCTGGACCAGAAAGGCCCACTCCTAAAGGAGCAGTTGCTCGAGCTGGGTGACCTGCTGGAGAGGGCGATCATCCCGATACCCGTGCTGCTGCAATCTGACGAGCAGACGGACGTTACCGTCTACAAGGTGGCGCACCTGGGCACATTCCGGCGCCAGCAGCTGAGCCTGAAGCCCGGCATCTATACCGCTGTCGGGGTGCGCAAAGGCTACCGCGACGTGCGCAAGAAATTTACCGTGGACCACGAGCAGCAGAGCATGACCGTGGAAATCGCCTGCACGGAACCGATCTAGATGGCTGCCCCCGACGAATCGCAGCTGATCAAACCAGCGGCCTTCACCCCCAACACCGAAGACCAGAAGCGCAGCGGCTTTCGTGCCCGCCCGGTGCAGCTGGGTATGGCTGCGGTGCTACTGTTGTTCCTGCTCGCATTCTGGTTCCTGTTTACGGCGCATTCGGTGCTGTTTACCTTCGAACCTGCCTACAGCGAACTCGATATCGACGGTGGCCTGCAGCTGAAGATTGGCGAGCGCTACCTGCTGCGCAGCGGCGATTACCAGCTCTCTGTCACGGCGCCGGGGCATCACCCCCTGGAGCAGGAATTCACGGTGGACGGCAGTGACAACCAGTCGCTGCACCTGGTACTCAAGCGACTCCCCGGCAAACTCAGCTTCGATACGCAGCCACCCGGCGCCCAGGTGCTGGTGGACGGCGTCCCGCTGGGCAATACGCCGCTCGAGGCGCAGGCCGTGGAGGCAGGCGAACGGGAATTGCGGCTGCTGGCGGAACGCTACCTGCCCTACCGTAACACCATCGAGGTCACCGGTATGGAAGTGGCACAGGCCTTTGCGGTGGACCTGGAGCCGGCCTGGGCCAATATCGCCATCTCCAGCGTGCCGGTGGGCGCAACCATCTTCGTGGACGGCGAGGAGCGCGGCCAGACGCCGGCGCTGCTGGAGATCCTCCAGGGCGAACACCAGGTCGAGCTCCAGCTACCGAGGTTCCAGGGTTGGCAGCAAACCCTCAGCGTCAGTGCCGGCGTGCACCAGAACCTCGAACCGATCACCCTGTTGCCCGCCAACGGGCTGCTCAACCTCGACAGTCGCCCGCAGGGCGCCAACGTGACCGTGGATGGCGAGTTCGAGGGCCAGACGCCGCTCACCCTGAGCCTGGATCCCGACGGCGAACACCGAATCGCGGTATTCAAGCCCGGCTACGAGCGGGCGGTGCGCACCCTCGCGCTGGAGCCCGAAGAGCAACAGGATCTTACCCTGCGGCTCAAGGCCCGGCTGGGAGATGTCGAAGTTCGGGTGCGCCCGGCAGAGGCGGAGATTTTCGTCGACGGCGTCTCCAAGGGCAGCGGCAGCAAGACCCTGTCCCTGCCCGCCTTCGAGCAGAGCCTTGAGGTGCGGCTGCCGGGACACCGCAGCTACCGCCAACGCTTCACGCCGCGGCCAGGCCTGGCCCAGGTTATACCGGTCACACTACTCACCGAGCAGGAGGCACGCCTGGCGGAGCTCAAGCCGGTCATTACCACCCCCGCCGGCCAGACCTTAAAGCTGTTCACCCCGACCGGAAGCTTCACCATGGGCGCCTCGCGACGCGAGCCTGGTCGCCGCGCCAACGAAGTGCTGCGTCCGGTTACCCTGACCCGCATGTTCTACCTGGGCACCCGGGAGGTGAGCAATGCCGAATTCCGCAAGTTCCGCAGCGAGCACAACTCCGGTCTGGTCGAGGGCAATACCCTCAATCGGGACAACCAGCCGGTAGCCTCGGTCAGCTGGGAAGACGCGGCCCTGTACTGCAACTGGCTGAGTGAGCAGGAAGGCCTGCCATTGTTCTACCGCACCAAGAACAACCGCGTCATAGGCTTTGACGCCAACTCCCACGGCTATCGCCTGCCCACCGAGACCGAGTGGGCCTGGGCCGCCCGCGTCAAAGGCGCTAGCTTGCTCAAATACCCCTGGGGAGACAGCTTCCCGCCACCCGAAGTGCTGGAGAACTACGCGGACACGAGCAGCTCCTATATCACCGGGCGCATTGTCAGCAATTACAATGACGGCCACCCCACTTCGGCACCGGTGGGCAGTTTCCGGGCCAATCACAACGACCTGTATGACATGGGCGGCAACGTGGCCGAGTGGGTACACGATATCTACACCCTGACCGAATCCACCGAAGTGTCCGAGAAAGACCCACTGGGTGCGCAAACCGGCAGCAATAACGTCATTCGCGGCGCCAGCTGGGCCCACGGGACAGTGACCGAGCTGCGGCTGTCGTTCCGCGATTATGGGCAACGCGGCCGCGATGACGTAGGATTTCGTGTTGCCCGTTTTGCCGAGGAAGCACAGTGATAACAGCAGCCGACGCAATCTCGTTCCGGATTCGCCGCCTGGCGCGCAGCAGCACCGCGCTGGTGTTGCTGCTCGCCAGCCTGCCACTGGCAGCCCAGGCACCGGCCGAGCCGCCACAGCAATCCGAGGCGCCCGCTGAGGAGACTGCGCCGAACGACGACGCTACTCCGCTCCCCGCCGATGACACCGCGGACGCCGCGCCCACAGAGCCAGAAGACCCCTTCGACTACGAGGCCAGCGAGCAGATCTCCGAAGATCTCTCGGTATCGTTCCCCGTGGACATCTGAACCCAGGACCCAACCATGAAACTGCGCCTTTCCTCCGAATTCGTGTTCCAGCTGTTTGCCTTGCTGATCATCGTGATCCTGGTACACGCGGTTTACGTTGGCCTGATAAGACCCAGCGCCGACGCGGTGCTGTTGGCGCAGGCCGAATTGCTGGCGGCAGGTGCGGATTTCGTGCCCGAGCGCTCCATCTACGTGGTCATCCGCGACCTGGAACAGGAGGCCTGTTTCATCCTGCTGCTGTGGGCGCTGGCGATCATGGGCTACAAGGCACGGCAGGCCATGGAGGAACAGCAACTGTTGGGCCAACGGCTCATCGACGTGCCGGCCGGCACCAGCATCCTGCCCGAGGATGCCCGGGAATATTCCCGTTCGCTGGAGGCCCTCGACGAAAAGACCCAGGATTTCCTGCTGCCGCGCACCCTGCTGGCGGCGCTGCAGCGCTTTGCCACCACCTCCAGCATTCCCGCGGTGTCTAACACCATCCGCGAGCAGTGCGAAGGCGAATCCGACCGCCTGGATTCGGAGTTGTCCATGGTGCGCTACATCGCCTGGGCGATACCCTCGATCGGGTTTATCGGCACCGTGCGCGGTATCGGCGACGCCCTCGGGCAGGCCTACGAAGCCGTTGAAGGCGATATCAGCGGCGTAACTGCCAGCCTCGGCGTGGCCTTCAACAGCACCTTCGTGGCGCTGGTCCTGAGTATCATCATCATGTTCTGCCTGCACCAGCTGCAGCTCTCCCAGGAGCGTCTGGTGCTGGGCTGCCAGCGCTACTGCGACAAGCGCCTGATGCGCCACCTGACGGTGCATTGAAATGACGCTGCCTGTTCTCGACATCAACGACACCAACCTGGGCCTGTGGCGCGACGGCGAGATGGCCCTATCCAGCCCCGGCTATGCCCTGCTGGAAGGCGCTACCTACCGCTTCGGCGAGGCCGCCCGGGAGCAGGCACGCCTGCACCCGCGACAGATCAACCACCGCTACTGGTCGCAGCTCGATACTGAGCCCCTGACCCCCGCCTTCGGACCCAGTCGCCACACGGCGGACCTGGTGCATTCCCATCTGCTGGCCATTCACGAGGCCGGCGGTCGCCCCGAGCAGCTGCTGTTGGCCGCGCCGGGCAGCCTGCAGCACGATCAGCTGGCCCTGCTGCTGGGGATTATCGAGCAGTGCCCGTTCTCGGTGGCGGGCCTCGCCGACCGTGCGGTAGCAGCCGTCGCCAGCTACCCGGTGGGCGAGTACAACTGGCATGTCGAGCTGCAGTTCAACCAGGCCCTGTTGACCGGCATGCGCCATGAAGGCGGCGCCCTGGTGCGAGACAATATGGTGCCCATTCCGGGCAGCGGCTGGCTGGCTTTCCAGGAAAGCCTGGCGCGGGCGGTGGCGGAGGCGTTCATTCGCCAGACCCGCTTTGACCCGCGCCACTCCGCCCGCGATGAGCAGGCCCTGTTCGATGCGCTGCCGGGCATTCTTCGCAAGCTGCTCACCGCCAGCGAAACCAACGTGGAGTTTGACGGACGCCAGGCCCGGGTGGAGCGCAGCAGCCTCGCAGAGGCATGCGACAGCCACTACCAGCGCATTCTGCGCACCCTGGCCGCCGGCGATGCCAGGGTATTTCTTGGCTCAACCCTGTTCGCGCTTCCCGCATTGACGGAACTGCTGCCCGAGGCCGTGCAGTGTGAGGCCGCCGCGGTGAGTGCCGGTGTCACCGGCCATCAGGACCAGGTTCTGGCGGATGGCAGCGGCATACGCTTCATCACCAGCCTGCCTGCACACGCCGCCACAGGTTCAGCCAAGGCAGCGCCGGCTCCGACCCAGACTCCGGCCGCTGAAAAGCCACCGGAAATTGAGCAAATCGAGCCCAGCCGCTGTCAAATTGAGTTCAGTGACGGCGAATTGCACATCCAGCCCGTGTCCGGTCCAGCGCCCGCGCTCAACGGCCAGCCGCTGGGCGGGGCAGCACGGCTGGGCGACGGTGACCGGCTGGAGCTGCCGGATGGCAGCAGCTGGCGGCTGGTGCGAGAAAGCGCCGGCGACAGCTGACGATCAGCGACAGACAGGAAAATGGCACGCAAACGCAGGGCATCAACCTTCAATCTGAGCTTCCTGGACATCATGTCCTGCGGCTTTGGTGCTGTGGTGCTGGTATTCCTGATCATCGACCACGCCATTGTCGCGGAGACCGAGGAACTCACTGCCGACCTGATGTCTGAGGCCAACCTGCTGGAGGAAGAGGTGCTCGAGGGCAAGGAAGGCCTGGTCAAGCTGCGCAACACGCTGTCCGACGTGGACTATGAGATCGTCGAAGCCCAGGGACTGGCGACCCGCATCAGCCAGGAGATCGAGCAGTTCCAGGCACAGGTTGAATCCCTCGAGCAGGACGGCTTTACCGAGCGCTCGGACATCGAAACCCTGAAGGCGGAAATCCAGCAGCTGGAGGATGAGGTCAAGAAGCTCAAGGCCGCCAG
>JAZBOY010000168.1:0-4320 GCA_036351375.1 Halieaceae bacterium | reverse complement strand
GTGTAATAGCGCGGCCGCCGGTTCCAGGCGTCGTCCACGCGCTCGGCCAGCGGCGGGTCCACCGCCAGCAGCCGTTCCTCCGGCTCGAGGCGGTGCCGGTGCAGAATCTTCATTGCTCCAGGCCTCCCCGGGTGGACTCGATGAACTCGGCCACCTCTTCAGGGCTGACGCCGTCATCACTGAGGCGTTGATCCAGTGCCTCGGCAAACGCGCTGAACTCCTGCTCCGGCAGGGCGCGGGCAATGTAGTCCATCTCCGGCACCCGGTAGCTGTCTGCCAGCTTGCGGGCCTTGTTGGTATCGACCGCAATCGAAGCCTCCAGTCGACTCACCCCCTCCCCCATCGTGTCGCCGGCAAAGCGTTCGCTCACCAGGCTGACGGCGTGCTCGTCCAGCCGATCTTCAGCCTGGAACTCCCTGAGTGCCGATCGCATCAGGGTTTCCGACTGCACGAATTTGGGTATGGTCAGCAGCCTCACCATGCCCAGGTCCGCGGCTGCGCTACCGGCCACCTTGAGGTGGGTAAAGTCATCGTAGAGATCCAGCGTGCGCTGATAGCGGCGCATCTCGGTCTCGTCGGTAAACTCATCGGCCATTACCCGCACCACCTGGCCCACCACCGACTCCTTGTAGGAAAGGTTGCGACGCCGGATGAACCAGAGGAAGGGCTGTGCCCCGATCAGGCCCTGCCAGCTCGTCTCGTTGAGACGATCCCTCAGCGGGCTCGGTGCCTGTGAGAAGTCGGGAAGTCGCGCCTCGATTTTGCGCATGAAGTCCAGGGGTCGCAGGGTCGAGCGCACACGCCGGCCGGGAATCTGCAGCGGTATGGGTACCTGCCGGAGTCGCCGCGACAGCGTGTGAAACTGCCGCCTGGGGACCGGCACCATCACCAGCACCGAGGTCGACGCGAGCGCCTCCTCATCTTCGGTCAGCTCGATGGGGGGCAGCAGCATGCTCTCTTCCACCAGTTGCGGAATCTCGTCCTCGGGGATCACGGAGATCTCCACATCCACCGCCTGGGGAAAGAAATACTGGGTAAAGCTGTCCATATCGACACAGGCACTGGGCATGCGCCCGGCGGCCGGCAATGACACAAAGTGCTCCGCCGCACCAAAGCGCCCTGGGGCATTGAGATTGCGACGGGACTCCAGTACGTCGTCGAGCATGGCGTCATACTGTTTGAAATGCGCGTGGCGCAGCGGCCTTGGCACCAGCCCGAATCCGAGCACGTCACTGAAGCTTGCCCCCATGCTGCGGCGCACCAGGTGCATATCGATCCACTGCACGCTGCCGCGACTCAGTTCCACCAGCGCCAGCGGCAGGCTGGCCGCGGGTATATCCATCTCGGCCTGTTCAGTGAACAGGTCGTCGGCGATTTCCGCGCGCCGGCGTTCGCTGGATTCAGCTAGGCCCGAGGGCTGGTGATACGGCACCAGGCTGACCGCCGTTGCTTCGATGACGTCGCCATCCTGGAAACCGCGCTCGCCGCCGACATCGGTGGGATAGGCCGCGGTTCGGTTGGCGGTGTACTCCAGTGCCCGCAGCACTAGCAGGAAGACGCCGCTGCGCGTCCGTATCGGTGGCGCGGGGCGACGCAGTTGCCCGACCTGGGTATTGAGGCTCTGCTGGCCGGCGCTGTCGGTCACGTCGATATCGAGGTCGTTGGCCAGCACGACACGCTCGCCGTCGGTGGTCACCCCAAAGCCTGAGCGCACCAGCAGGCGGCCGGGCTGGCCCTCCACTCGCTCGACCTGCAGGCCCTCCACCACCCCTGTGCCGGTGGCCACGGCCAGGTCTGCCTGGCGGGTCATGAGGTACTCGGTCTCCCGGTTCAGGTCCCGGGCCTGCAGGAAGCGACCGTCAAACCAACGCGGTCGGCGCCGACGGGTATCCAGGTAGACGGAACCGGCGCGCTGCAGCCGACGCAGCTCTTCGAAATCGATGGGTTGGCGTTTGGCGTGATAGTCCATAGCTGCTACCTCTGAATTCCGTTGATCCAGGCGAGTTCTTCGGTGGAGAACACCAGCCGGCGAATACTGTTGTCGATGGCGACTGCAACGTTGGGGTCGAACTCCAGGGGCGCTTCCGTGGCGGGAACACGCAGGCGGGCGAGCATGACCTCGGTGCCGTCCTGGTCCTGCAGATGTTCGCCCTGGTGATTGAGCACGCCGCCGGCACCGCCCCAGAGGGTGCCCTCTCGCCAGCCCTGTTGAAGCTTGTATTCCATGACCCGCTCGCGGCGCAGCGCGGCGCTAAGTCCGTTCAAGCTTGGGAAATCCGATTCCGGCACCGGCAGCGGGTCGTCCTGGTCGCGAATCCGCAGCTCCAGCTGAAAGCTGTCGCGCAGCCGGGCCGGGGCAAAGGCGTCGGTGGCGTCGGCGTTACCACTGCCGAAGGAGGGGGTCTTGCCGCGCTCACAGGTGGCGAACTTGACGAACACATCCACGACCACTCCGTCCGGCAGGGTGCCGTCGGTGGCGCGGTAGGCGCGGGCCATGCGGTCCTGCCCGAGGGGGTCGGCCGCCTGGGCGGCAAACCAGGCGTCCAGCGGCAGGCACCAGCTGCGGGGAATCTCGATCAGCCGGCCCAGGCGGTCCACGGCCAGCCCGGGAGCCACACGCAGTTCCTGCGGGTTTTCCGCTTCGATGAGCACTTCCAGACCGGCCACCGTACCGCTGCCGTGCAGGTAGGCCAGCAGTCGCGCCATGCGGCTGCGGTGATAGGTCTGCTCCGCGGCAAAGTCGCCGTCGTCCAGCAGGATGCCGTTGGCATAGTAAACCCGATCCGGGTCCAGCGGTTCGGAGAGGGGATCGTCGAATCTCACACTCATGGTTTCCTCCTATGCACCGCCGTCCAGGCGTGGGTCCAGGGACGGGGTTCGGCGTATCTGGTCCTTGCGACCGATCAGGCTTGCCCCCAGTCGGGCCGCGTCGGCCTCCGGCTTTTCATCCAGCCAGGTATTCACCGACACCAGGCTGCGCAGCCCGACCAGCAGCGGCTCACCGGCTGCCAGCACCCGGCTCACCAGGTGGGCCGGCGCCTCGGCCTCAACAATGCGACTCACCAGGCGCAGGTCCTCGGCGCCGGTATCACGGTGCACCAGCACCGTCAGTCGGTTGGCGAGACGTTCGTGAAAGCGCTCCACGGCGCGCTCCTCGAAGCGGTAGAGATCGAGCTCCTCGGCAAACAGGCTCATGAATTCACGCCGCCATTCATCGCCCAGGAACAGGGTGTCGCCGACGTAGGAATTGGCGCTGGGCAGGTCTGCCTGCAGCAGCGGATCGTCTTCAACACTGAGATCGGCACCGAGAATGGTGGCGAAGGTACGCCGGAGCCTGAAGTCTTCGAGCACCACAATCGCGCCCTCGCCCACCTTGCCGTCGGTGGCCAGGTCCAGTGCCAGTTGCAGGCCGGGCACAGTGCCGCGGCGGCGGTAGGCGCTGCCGGCATGTCTCAACATGCGGCGCTTGCGCTGCTCCGGCAGCCCGGGTTCCAGCGCCAGCCCCACCCAGCGCGCCAACCAGTCCAGCGCTTCCGGTGGCGCCGTGGCCGGGTTGGTCAACAGGTAGGCGTTCGCAATGCGATCTTCCAGCGGCGTCAGGAAGCCTTCGCAGAGCCCCAGCAGGCGATTCAGGAAATCGGCGCCGGTGGCATCACCCTCGGCCCGTGCGTCGGCCCCGCTCAGCTCTTCCCGGTACAGCGCCGGCAGGTATCTGTCTCGGTAGGAGAAACGCGGACCGTAGACCCGCACCGCCGCCACCTCGGGACTGAGGTGCCCGTTCCCATGCAGCTCCAGCGACAGGTCGAGATAGCGACCGGTGAGGTCACGGACGCGCCTGCCCCCGGCTTGCACAAGTACGGAGAACAGGCCCGCGCGATGGGGTTCAGGGCCACAGGGCAGCAGCCCAGCGTGAAACGGCAGCTCAGAGGCCTGGTTGACCCAGCTACCCACCGGCATGGGCTCATCGCTACTGATTGCGCCAAAGCCGTGCGCTGCATCCGGGTGGGTCGGCAGTTCCTCCACGGCATCGGCGGCGCTCAGCAGGACCCGGACCGAGGTGCCGGGAGGGAGCTTCGCTTCCAGGTAAATCCGGTGCCAGACCGTGCCCGGCTCGCCGCTGTCGAAGGGTACAGACAATCGCGCCGTGGCCTGGCGACTCAGGGCAGGCATGGACAATGGATGCAGCGGGCGCAGCCGCAATTCGTCGGCATCGCCCGCCGGGTAGTGCGGCAGGTCGGAGGCTTCCACAGCAAAACGCCGGTTCAGCATCTCCCCCGCGTTCAGGGGATAGCGCTCGCCGACGGCCAGGGCCTCTCGCCC
>JAZBOY010000167.1:0-26345 GCA_036351375.1 Halieaceae bacterium | reverse complement strand
GGGCGGCGAGTATGACCGCCGCCAGGTCATCCCCGGGCTGGACCAGGGGAAACGGCAATACCGGTACCAGTTGTACCGACGGGATCATTCAGCGCTGTCCGGTCCCGTGATGGAAATGCCGGCGTGGCACTTGTATTGACGGTTGATCGTGATCAGCACCGAGGTCAAGGCCTCAGCGGCGGCCGCATTGGCGATGGGGCCCGCGTGAAAGCCGCGCATGCCCGCAGCTTCCACCAGTTCGATCACCCGGCCACGGGCTTCCTTGTCATCACCGGTGACCAGCACGTCGCACTCGATACCGTGACCTTCCTGCAGATGGTGGGCGGCCACGTTCTGGAAAGCCGAGACCACCTGCACCGATTCACCCAGCAGGTCCTGGGCGATCTGTCCGGCAGAACCGCCTTCCGGCAATTGCACCCGGCCCACCTTGGGCGGCACCAGGGGTACCGTCACGTCGATCAGGATCTTGCCATCCAGTGCCGGCTTGACGTGCTCAAGGGTGCTGACCTGGTGCGCAAAGGGAACCGTGAGAGTGACGATATCGGCGGCCTCGGCAGCGGCGAGGTTTTCCATTGCCTCTACCGCCACTTCTGCGACTCCGCGCTCGGCCATCACCTCGTGCAGGTCGGCCACCGCGGCCTCGGCCTTCTCCTGGGTGCGCGAGCCGATAATGACCCGGTATCCGGCCTGGGCCCAGCGCCGCGCCAGCCCGGTACCAAGATCACCGGTGCCTCCCAGTATTGCCAGTACTGGCAGCGATTCGTTCGTCATAGGTCTTTCCTCTGAAATACGCCCCCCGCAAGGGGAGATTCTGGATGTTCTGGATTGGAACCCCGGTCAGCCGGGGGTAGGATTGTGCTCCGGCATATTATGTAACTCACCCCACCATAACAAGCCGGGAGGCTGGTCGTGCCCACCCTCCCCCGGCAAGGCGAAAGGACGCTGGCCCATGGAAAACCCCCTCGACTTCAGCGGCAAAGTGGCGATCGTCACCGGCGGCGCCCGCGGCGTGGGACGCGGCATCAGTGAGCGGCTGCTGGCGGCGGGAGCCGAGGTGCATATTTGTGGACGCAACACTCCCGATTCGCTGCCGTCGGCTGGCGGCCGCGAGGCGACCTTCCACGCCTGCGATGTGCGTGAGGCCGACCAGGTCGAGGACTTCATGGAAGCTGTGACCGCGGCCGCCGGCCGCATCGATCTGCTGGTCAACAACGCCGGCGGCGCACCGGCCGCAGAGGCTGCCAGCGCATCGCCGCGATTCTCCGACGCCATCCTCAGGCTGAACCTGCTTGCGCCCCTGCTGGCGGCCCAGGCCGCCAACCGGGTCATGCAGGGCCAGGACAGCGGCGGCAGCATCATCAATATCGCCAGCGTCAGCGCGGTGCGCCCGTCTCCCGGCACCGCGGCTTACGGTGCCGCCAAGGCGGGCGTTGCCAACCTCGGCACCTCCCTGGCAGTGGAGTGGGCGCCGCGGGTGCGCGTCAACACGGTGATCTGCGGCCTGGTGAGAACCGAGCAGGCCCATTTGCATTACGGCGACGAAGCGGGCATCGCAAGGGTCGCCGGCACGATTCCGCTGGGTCGAATGGCAGAGCCCGGCGACATCGGCGATGCCTGCCTGTTCCTCGCCTCTGACCTGGCAAGCTACATCAGCGGCGCCAGCCTGCTGGTGCACGGCGGCGGTGAGAAACCGGCTTTTCTGGACGCCGCGAACGCGAGCCGGGACTGAGCGAGAACTGCTCCACAGTCCTCGACTACAGGTTTGTCATCCCGGAGGCCGATCAGGTTATACTCGGCGGGCTACGTGTGGCCGGTGATCCCGGCAACACGGGTGGGGGGTGTGCATGGACGCGGCAGCCCGTTAACAACCCAGACCGAGAAACCAACAATCACTAATAAGGTTGATCATGTCGCAAGCTGAGGTACTGCCGGAGGCGCATTCGGCGGAGCTGCACCTGGAAGGTGGGGCAAGCTACGCGGGCCAGGTAAGCGAGCTGCTGGAACTTGGCCTGCTCCTCCGCAGTGTCCAGCGACTGGGCGACGGCCAGGGCGATGCGAGCATGCCGGTACACGTCGGCGCTCGCGCCGTGCTCAAGCTCAGCGACATTTTTGACGAGGAAGGCAAGCTCCTCGAAGTCCCCGTGGTGATCGCCACGGCCAGGGGCAATCAGTTCCAGCTCGAGTTCCGCGCCACCGATACCGAATCTGTCAGCCGCGTTCGCAGCATGCTGCTGCGGGGCGAGGCTGCGGGCAATGCCGGCAGCCCTTCAGAGGCGGCTGCCCACCTCGCTGACTTCCGGGAGCGGGCACTGCGCCAGCTCGACGGGATGATCGACCCCTTCATCATGGACGCTGCCGACCAGATGATGGACCTCGCCTCCCAACACGCCAACCGTGCGCGACAGGACGCGCTGTTCGAGGCCATGAATATCCTGCGGCGCGACCACCAGGAGATGCGGGAAATCTTCAACAAGCAGATTTCCGATTTCTTCGACACGCCCAAACGCCCGGAAGACCAGGACAACGAAAACCTCGAGTCGGTCGCCGCTGACGAACTGGACCTGGTCGATATCCAGGACTTCGAGGATTCCCTGACGATCGACCGCATCGTGCGCGAAGCACAGCGCAAGATGGGACTTTCCATGGAGGCCCTGACCATTCGCTTTGCCGAGATGTGCGGCACCGAGCTGATGGAGACCAGGCTGCCGATACATGTGGCCCAGCTTTGTACCGCCTTTCGCGATGCCGTCATCGGCGGCGGTGTTTCCAATCAGGTGGTATCAGACCTTTACAAGTACTTTGACGAAACCATCGTCAAAAACCTGGAGAGCTACTACAAGAGCCTCAACATCTTCCTGCGGGACCGCGGCGTCAAATCCGACATCGAGGAAGACCTCGACAAGAACGGGTCGCTGGTCGAACGCATCCACAAGGAACGCGCCAAGGCCGCACCGCGGCCAAAGCCTGCCCCGAAGCCCGACCTCCCCAGTGAGGATGAAACCGCCGAGCTACTGGCGGATGCCGAGGACGCAGGACTGGCGACCGATGGCCAGCACGCCGCACCGGGCGCCGGATCGCCGGGCGCCGGATCGCCGGCCGCCGGTGCGCCGGCCGCCGGTGCGCCGGGAGGTGCCGCGCGGGCTGCAGGACAGGTTCCTGCTGGGGTGCCACAGGGAGCGCCACAAGGAGCGCCACAAGCGGGGCCACAAGGCGGGCCCGCTGTAGATTCCGGGCTTGCCGCCCCGCCCCAACCGGGCGGTGCCGCCAGCCGGCATTTCGATACCCCCACCCTGTACCGCTCGGTGATCGACGCCCTCAATTTCCGTCGCGCGGCGCCGGTGGAGAGCGGTGGCACCCTGGCGGGAGACGCCGGCACCGGCACCGGTAACGGCGGGCCACCCGCCACGTCCAACGCCCTGGCCAGCGTGCTCTCGCAATTGCAATCCGACGAACAGGTTCGCAGTGAGCTGCGCGAGCAGCGCTCGGTGCGGCAGTACCTGGCAGACCGCCAGGCCAGCATCGCCGGCCTGGAAGGCACAGACGGTTTTGAACCCGAGAGCGTCAACCAGCTCGACCTGGTCGACAACCTGTTCTCGGATATTTCCGTGGAAGTGGACGTGGAGCCGGACCTGCGGCCGATCGTCGGTGACCTGCAAATCCCTTTGGCCAAGCTGGCCCTGCTGGAGCCCCAGTTTTTCGCCGACCAGAACCACCCGGCGCGGGGCGTGATCGACAAGGTTACTCAGCTGGCCAGCTCCAGTAACTACCCGAACCGGGCGCTGGAGACCAAGGTCTCCACCATCATCGACAACATTGTCCAGAACTACCAGGACGACAGCCAGGTATTCGCCAGCGCGCTGAACGAGCTGGACGGCCTTTCGGAGCAGCAGAAGAAGGCGCTGGAGCGCAACGTCGAGCGCGTCGTCAAGACCCAGGACGGCCAGGAAAAACTGCGCAAGGCGGAAAAGGCGGTGGAAAAGGTTTTACGCTCCCGTCTG
This sequence comes from Halieaceae bacterium, assembly GCA_036351375.1. Lineage (GTDB taxonomy): Bacteria > Pseudomonadota > Gammaproteobacteria > Pseudomonadales > Halieaceae > JANQIO01. Next base: position 22,347 of record JAZBOY010000167.1, on the reverse strand, counting down.
CGTGCACCACAGGCACCGAAACCCCTGGTCGAGCTGGTCGACAAGGGCTGGCGCGACCTGCTCAAGCTGACCTTCGTCAAGCAGGGGCCCAATAGCCGCGCCTGGAAAGACTACGTAAAGACGCTGGACCTGCTGTCGCTGTGGTTGATGCAGAAGAAGCAGGGCGAGGCCGAGAACGAACAGGTGCAGGTCGAGCGCGCGCTTGAGGCGGAGCCGCTGCTGGACATGGTAAGCCAGCAAATCAATGAAGCCCTGCCGACTCACGTCGAGCACGAACCGGTACTGGAGAACCTGCGCGAGGTGCTGGCCGGCCGCGCCGAGCTGGAATACACCGACGTCACGCCCCCGGAAGACGCCGAGGAACGAGACCCGGAAAAAGTTCGCGAAAAGGTCGAAACTCTCCCCCGCCTGCGCCGCTGGATGAAGCGCGTGGAAGACCTGGAGCGCGGCAGCTGGCTGACCTACCGCGACCCCCAGGGCGCCAAGCGGCGCATGCAGCTGGCCTGGATCAGCGAGGACGGCGATCGCTTTATTTTCGTCAATGAACGCGGCCAGAAAGTCGCCGACGTGACCGCCGTCGAACTGGCCCGGCAGCTCTCCAAGGGCGTCAAGCCGCCCACCCCCAGCGAGGAACTGCCGCTGGTCGACCAGTCGATGTACAAGACGCTGGAGCACGTGCAGCGCTCGCTCAGCTTCGAGAAGAATCATGACAGCCTCACCCGGCTCATAAACCGCGAGACCTTCATGGAGCAACTGGAGCAGGCGCTGCAGCACGCCAAGGCCAAGCATTCCAGCCACGCCCTGCTCTACATCGATATCGACAAGTTCGCGCTGGTCAACGATGTCTACGACGAGACCGTGGGCGACCAGATCCTGGTCGAGTTCGGCAAGCTGCTGGCACAGCAGCATGAACGCAAGGTATCTTCCGCCCGCCTGGAAGGCGACCGCTTTGCCGTATTGTTGCTGGACCGCTCCCTGGAGCAGGCCATCGCCCACGCCGAGGGAATCCGCGGCGACATCGAGGTCAGCCCGGTAGACATCAACGGAGAGAAGATTTCTTTCACCGTGTCGATCGGTGTGACATCCATCCTCGATCACAGTGAATCTGTCAGCAGTATTCTCGACCATGCCGAGGCTGTTTCTAAAGACGCCAAATCCAAGGGTGGGAACCGGGTGGCGCAGTACAACGAAGACAATGCTCGCGCCGAGGCCTACAAGTCCGAAGAAGCCGACGCGATCAAGCAGATCGAGCATACCCTCGACACCAAGAACTTTGTGCTGCAGGCGCAGCCCATCGCCCGCACGGTACTGGTAGACGGGCAGCTGGATGTCGAGCACTACGAAATCCTGATGGCCATCTCGGACGAGCACGGCAAGCTCAGCTCGCCCCAGGACTTCATCAAGAGCGCCGAACAGTTCGGCTACATGGTGCAGGTTGACCAGTGGGTAGTGCGACAGGTTTTCAGCTGGATCAGCCAGATGATGGACGAGGAAAAAGACGTGCCCAACCTCGCCATAAACCTGTCCGGCAACAGCGTCACCGACGACGGGTTTATGGAGTTCCTGTTCGAGGCAATTTCCGAGTACGGCATCGGCACCAGCAAGATCTGCTTCGAAATCACTGAGACGGGCACCATCAACAACATGGTGAAAGCCACCGACTTCGTCAACGAGTTCAAGAATATCGGCTGCAAGTTTTCCATCGACGACTTTGGCACCGGGCTCGCCTCCCACTCCTACCTTCGCGACCTGCCGGTGGACTACGTCAAGATCGACGGCACCTTTATCCAGCACATCTACCAGAACAGCAAGGACTTCGCCATGGCCAAGTCCATCAACGATCTGTCTCACTTTCTGGGCATGGAAACCATCGCCGAATTTGCCGAGAATGACGAGGTGATCGAAAAGCTGCGGGAGATCGGTTGTGACTATATCCAGGGTTGGGGCGTCGGCCGCCCCGTACCCTTGACCAGCCTGTCCGACAAGCTGGAGATGATGGAAAAATAGGCCATGGGCCCCTCCCCACCTGCGGCGTCCGCAGGGTACAGCTTCGAAGAGCTTGTAGGCCTGGTCTACGAGGGGCCGCTACAGGACAAGCCCTGGCGCAGCTTCCTGCCGGCCCTGCGTCGGGCCATGGACGCCCAGGTGGTATCGCTGGTGCTGAGACCGCCTGCCACCGGCGACCGCGGTGTCATTCTCAATTGCCAGCGCAGCGACAGCGACGAGGATGACCTGGCCGACCCCAGCGACTGGGAAGCTATGACTTACCAGGAGCAGTTCTTCGCCATCGATCCCTTCGTCAACCTGCCTCCGGGCAAGGTCGTCACCCAGCAGGAGCTGATTCCCGACGCGGAACTGCTGGTGTCCGACTACTACCTGAACTATCTCAAGCCGATCGGGCTGTTTCATATTCTCGGGGTCGACACCGTGGAGCCCGACGGAATGCAAGCCCGCCTGCGCATCGCGCGGCGCCCGGACGAACCGGCCTTCGAAGACGCCCACAAACAGTTCTGCGAACAGCTGCTCCCACACCTGCAGCGTGCGATACAGATTCACGCCCGCCTCAGCCGCACCGAGTCGGAGCGGGACCTGTACGCCGATGCGGTAGATCACCTGGCAGTGGCCACCCTGGTGCTGGACGAGCGCGGCCGGGTTCTCAACACCAATGCAGTGGCCGGCGCCCTGCTGGCGGAGGACGACGGCATGAACCTTACCGACCAGCGTCTGCACCTGCAGGACAGGGCCACCGACAGCCAGCTACAGGCAATGGTGGAGGCAGCGGTGGCCGCCCAGCGTGCAGGCACCACCGGCATGGTGCGCGCCCTGCGAGTACCAAGGCCCAGCGGCCTCAAGGATTACGGCCTGGTCTTGCGGCCCGTGCCCCTGGCAGAGTGGGCCGAGGGCCAGTCCAGCCCCAGCGTGGCGGTGTTTATCAGCGACCCGGCCCAGGGCGAAGGGCCGGGGTTCGAGCCCAGCGAGGTATCGCGCCAGCTGTTGCAGGAACTGTTCCAACTGACGCCGGCGGAGGCCTCACTGGCGCTGAGACTGGCCAGGGGCCTGAGCCTGGCGGAAGTCTCCGCCCAGCAGAACATCTCCCAGCACACGGCCCGGGCGCAGCTCAAGTCGATCTTTTCCAAAACCGGGGTGACGCGCCAGGCTGAACTGGTGCGACTGGTGCTGAAGAGCGTCGCCAGCCTCGCCTGAGTGTTCGGCAGGCCGCGCCTAGCCGGCAGCGCCTTGCCGGCAGCGTCAGGCTACTCGGGTGCCTGGAACTCGTGGCCCCAGAGACTCGGGCGGCTTGATACCGTCGGCGTATAGCCTTCCCAGTCCATCTTCAGACCGTCACAGCCGTATTCCAGGGCAAAGCCACCCGGCGTTGCCATATAAAAAGACAGCATTCGGTCGTTGGTATGGCGGCCGAGGGTGGACGTCACCGGGATGTTTCTCGCCAGCACGCGATCGAGGCAATAGCCCACCTCGTCAATGCTCAGCACTTCCACCATCAGGTGGACACAGCCAGAGGGCATATCGGCCTGGTACAGCGCCAGACTGTGGTGGCGCGGGTTCTGCACGTGCATGAAGTTCAGGCCCTGGCCGGGATCAGCCGGATCCTCGCTGAAACGGAAGTGCATGTAGTCGGTGTCCCCGAAGCCCAGCACGTCCCGGTAGAAGGCATGGGTTTCGACCAGGTTTGGCGCCGGCAGCACCGCGTGCCCGAAGCCCATGTCGCCATTGAAACCGGTCTCGAAACCGGCGACTCCCGCCGGCGACACGAACTTTTCGTAGTCCAGGGCGGCGCCGTGAAAGAGCTCCAACTGGTTGCCCGCCGGATCCTCCAGCCGCACCAGGGCCTGTACCTGGCGTTCCACACAGTCTGCCTCGCTGCCCTGCTGGTACGTCATTCCGGCACCGTCCAGCGCAGCGCAGGCGGCCTCGAAATCCGCCGCCGAGGCCAGCTCCCAGCCGCAGAGCTGCAGGCGGTCCGCCTGCCCGGGGACAATGGCGAAACGGAACGGCCTGGCATCCATTTTCAGGTAAACAGTGCCGTCGGCGCCCTCCCGGCACATCATACCCAGCACGTCGGTGCCAAAACTGGCCCACTGGGCGGGATCCGTGGATTCGATGCGCACATAGCCCAGACTGCGAACGTTCATAAGCACTCCTTCCTTTTCCGGCATTCTGGCGAGAGTGCCGGCGGGCGGTCAACCGCAGGAGGCAGCCGCAGCGACTCGGTTCAGGCCTATATACCACCCCTGGCGGCCACAAAATCCGCGCCATTGACATGCATCAAGCCACCCCGGGAGCCCCGTTGCTATGCTCTCCGCAGGAGGCCGGGATTAAATGAACAAATTGGTAACGCAAGCCTGTCAGCAGGACATGGCGCTGGTTGAGAAATACGCGCGCAGTGGGCCCCGCTACACCTCCTATCCAACGGCGCCTCAATTCGGCGAGCAGTTCCCCATCGACAGCTACCTTGCCGACGCCCGCAGCCACCAGCTGGGCGCCCTGTCCCTGTACGTGCACATCCCGTTCTGCCAGGACATTTGCTACTACTGCGCCTGCAACAAGATCGTGACCCGGGAGCAGGGAGCCGCCCAGCGCTACCTGGCCTCGCTGCGCAAGGAAATCGCCATGCAGGCAGAGCTGCATGGCAGGCGCCGCCCGGTGCGGCAGATGCATTGGGGTGGCGGCTCACCCACCTACCTGGACAATGCCCAGGTCACTGAGCTGATGCACGATCTCGCCAGCCACTTCACCCTGATGGACAGCGGCACCCGCGAGTATTCCGTCGAGCTGGACCCGCGCACCACGGCGCCGGGTGCCATTCCCCTGATGAAGGGGCTGGGCTTCAACCGCGTCAGTCTCGGCATCCAGGATTTCGACCCGCTGGTGCAGAAATCCATCAACCGCGTGCAACCCTACAAAATGGTGCGCAAGCTGGTCGAGGAGATTCGCCACTACGACTACCGCTCGCTGAGTTTTGACCTGATATACGGTCTGCCGCACCAGGACAGCATCACCATGGCGGACACGCTACAGAAGGTGATCAAGCTGCGCCCCGACCGGATCGCCTGCTTCAACTACGCCCACCTGCCGGAGCGCTTCAAGTCACAGCGGGCGATCGACCGCCTCACCCTGCCGCTGGCCTCCGACAAGCTCCAGTTGCAGTGGCAGATTGCCGAGACCCTGCAAGCCGCCGGCTACCTGCATATCGGCCTCGACCACTACGTGCTGCCCGGAGACGACCTGGCGGTGGCACAGCGCGAGGGCAACCTGCAGCGTAACTTCCAGGGCTACTCACTGCTGCTGGCGGACGACCTGGTGGGCATGGGCGTGTCTTCCATCAGCCAGGTCGGCGACTACTACGTGCAAAACGCCCGCAGCCTGGAGGATTACTACGCTGATCTCGCCCGCGGCGAGCTGCCGATCCACAGGGGCTACCGGACCAGCTCTGAAGATCGCCTGCGCCGCCACGTGATCATGTCGCTGATTTGCAACCTTTCCCTGGACCTGGCCAGCTGCCAGCTACCTGACGGCACCAGCTTCTGGCAGCATTTCGGGCAGGAATCCGCGGCCCTTGAAGAAATGCAGACCGACGGCCTGGTGGCGCTGGAAGAGAACCGGATCAGCATCACCGAGCAGGGCCGACCGTTCCTGCGCAATGTTTGTATGGTGTTTGACCAATATCTGAACCCACCGGAAGCTGCCGCCAACACGCCGCGCTATTCCGCGGTCATTTGACGGACTATACTAGTGAGAAAAATTCCGGGGGGGCTTATGAACATTCCAGCAAAGTCAGTGGGTGAAGGCGGCGATGCGCGTAAATGTACCCACGATTTCCGGGTGAGCTGCGGCAACTGTCGCCTCAATACGCTCTGCTTGCCAATTGCACTGGACTCCACAGAGGTGGAGCGGCTGGACAATATCGTTCAGCGCGGCCGGCCCCTGCAAAAGGGCGAACACCTGTATCAGGAAGGGGTATCTTTTTCCGCCGTGTTTGCGGTGCGCTCCGGGGCCATCAAGGCCTACCGGGTAACCGACGACGGCCGTGAACAGGTCACTGGCTTCTACTTCCCCGGCGAGATCCTCGGCATGGATGGCATCAGCAAGAATGCCCATGCCTGCTCCGCCCGCGCCCTGGAAACCTCTGCGGTGTGTGAAATTCCCTTCAGCGCCCTGCAGGAACTGAGCGTACAGATGCCCGACCTGCAGCGTCACTTTTTCCAGCTGATGAGCCGCGAAATCACCGAGGACCAGCAGCTCATTACCCTGCTCAGCAAGAACACTGCCGAAGAGCGTATCGCCGCGTTGATGCTGAGCATCTCGGCCCGCAACGCGCGCCGCAAGCTGAGCGCCACCCAGTTCCGACTGCCCATGTCGCGGATCGATATCGGCAACTACCTGGGTCTCACGGTAGAGACCGTCAGCCGGGTTTTCAGTCGCCTGCAGAAACTCGATATCCTTGAAGTGAGCAACAAGGAAATCAAGATTCTCGACCTGGACGGGCTCAATGAGATAGCCAACGTCCACGTAAGGGACGACGAAGACTAGACGCAGTTTCCTTGCATTACGGATGATCGCGATCTTCACAGATTGCGAGTTCCATTACGAAAACAGCAGGCTGGGGCCGGCAATCCCGGCCGCATAAATGAAGGCGGTGCTGAACACCGCCCGGTCAAAACACGAGGGGTGAATCGATGTTCAATCACGCATTGGGCCTGATGGTGCAGCCGAGTCTGCAGTGGCAGCGGGTGGCAGACCTGCCGCCGCCAACCATGAAGACCATGGTGCTGTTTCCCGCCATCATGGCCGTGCTGCCGGCGGCGGCCTGGTATTACGGCACCACCAATGTGGGCTGGACCGTCGGTGACGGCGGCGCCATACGCCTGACCGCCGACAGTGCCCTGACGCTGATCATCCTTTTCTACTGCGCGATGGTCGGCTCGGTAGCCGTGATCGGCTACTTCATTCACTGGATGTCAAAAACCTACGGCGCCGACTCCAACCTGGCCAAGGGCATTGTCATCGCCGGCTTCACCGCGACGCCCCTGTTCGTCGCCGGAGCGGTTGGTTTCTATCCGGTACTCTGGCTCGATATGCTTATAGGGGTGGTGGCCGTCTGTTGGTCGGTCTACCTCCTGTACCTGGGAATTCCGATTGTGATGCGCATTCCCGAGGAACGCGGCTTTCTGTTCTCGAGCGCCGTTATCGCAATTTGTCTGGTGATCCTGGTCTGCATTCTGGTGGGCTCGGTGATCCTGTGGGACTTCGGAGCCGGTCCGGCGTTTACTGACGCCTGAGCCGGCACAACCGATATTATTTTTTCAAGGATTTGTAGTAGATGAGTGAGACAGCCATGAGCTCGACAGAGACAGCCATGAGCGGCAGTGGATCAGCCATGAGCGGTAGTGGATCGGCGGCTAGTGCTATCGCGCAGATGGGGGTAAATAAAGACACCCTCAGCCACCCGGTCTACAACTACAAGGTGGTGCGCCAGTTCGCAGTCATGACGGTGGTCTGGGGTATCGTCGGCATGCTGGTGGGTGTGCTCATCGCAGCCCAGCTGGCGTGGCCCGTGCTGAACACGGAGCTTCCCTATCTGCACTTCGGGCGCCTGCGCCCGCTGCACACCAACGCGGTGATCTTTGCCTTTGGCGGCTGCGCGCTGTTTGCCAGTTCGCTATTCGTGGTGCAGCGTACCTGCCAGGTCAGGCTGATTTCGGACACCCTTGCCGCGGCCGTGTTCTGGGGCTGGCAGCTGGTCATCCTTGCAGCGGCCATCACCCTGCCCCTGGGTCTCACCAGCGGCAAGGAATACGCTGAGCTGGAGTGGCCCATCGACCTGCTGATCGCCGTCGTGTGGGTGATGTACGCAATCCTGTTCTTCGGCACCATCATGAAGCGCAAGGTACAGCACATTTACGTGGCCAACTGGTTCTTCGGCGCCTTCATCATCACCGTCGCCGTCCTGCACATCGTCAACAGCCTGGCGATTCCGGTCGGTATGGCCAAGTCCTACTCCATCTACGCCGGCACCGTCGACGCCATGGTGCAGTGGTGGTATGGCCACAACGCCGTGGGCTTTTTCCTGACCGCCGGCTTCCTGGGGATCATGTACTACTTCGTGCCAAAGCAGGCGGAGCGCCCGGTGTATTCCTATCGCCTGTCGATCGTCCATTTCTGGGCCCTGATTGCCATCTATATCTGGGCCGGCCCGCACCACCTGCACTACACCGCCCTGCCCGACTGGGCCCAGAGCCTCGGCATGGTCATGTCACTGATCCTGCTGGCGCCCTCCTGGGGCGGCATGATCAACGGCATGATGACCCTCTCGGGCGCCTGGCATAAGCTGCGTACCGACCCCATCCTGCGCTTCCTGGTGGTGTCGCTGTCGTTCTACGGCATGTCGACCTTTGAAGGCCCGATGATGTCGATCAAGACGGTGAACGCGCTGTCGCACTACACCGACTGGACCATCGGCCACGTGCACTCCGGCGCCCTGGGCTGGGTAGCCATGGTGTCGATCGGCGCCATGTACCACCTGCTGCCCATCCTGTTTGGTCGCGAGCGCATGTACAGCATCGACCTGATCAATGTCCACTTCTGGATGTCGACCATCGGCACCGTACTCTACATCGCGTCCATGTGGGTCAATGGCATCCTGCAGGGTCTGATGTGGCGCGCCTACAACCAGGACGGCACGCTGACCTACACCTTCGTGGAAGCGCTGCAGGCCAGCTACCCGGGCTACTACGTGCGCCTGATAGGCGGCGGCATTTTCTTCCTGGGGATGCTGGTGATGGCCTACAACCTGTACATGACCGTGACCACGGACGAAACCGCCGAGGAGCAGGCACCCTCCGGCAGTCAACCCATCGCCGGTACCGCGTGAGGAGCAGTCAATGAAACACGAGGTAGTTGAAAAGAACATCGGCCTGATGATGGTACTGATCATCGTGGCCATCAGTTTCGGCGCACTGGTGGAGCTGGTGCCGCTGATTTTCGGCAAGGAAGTCCGCGAACCCATCGAGGGCCTCGAGCCGCTCAGCGCTCTCGAGCTCGAGGGGCGCGACATTTATGTGCGCGAGGGCTGCAACGTCTGCCACTCGCAGATGATCCGTCCCCTGCGCGCCGAAACCGAGCGCTACGGCCACTTCTCCGTGGCAGGTGAATTTGTTTACGACCACCCCTTCCTGTGGGGCTCCAAGCGCACCGGGCCCGACCTCGCCCGTGTGGGCGGCCGCTACAGCGATGACTGGCACCGCGCTCACCTGTACAACCCGCGCGACCTGGTGCCGCAGTCCAATATGCCGGCCTTCCCGTGGCTGTTTGACCGCGACATCGACGGCGACAAGACCGGCACCAAGATGGCCGCCCTGCGCGCCGTCGGCGTGCCCTACACCGATGCAGACATCGAAGGCGCCGCTGCAGCGGTTGCCGGCAAAAAAGAGATCGATGCAATGGTCGCTTACCTGCAGCAGCTCGGCACCCTGATCCAGAGGAGACGCTGAGCTTGGATATCAACACAGTTCGCGGCCTGACCACGCTGCTGTTGCTGGTGGCGTTCATCGGCCTGGTGGTCGTGGTCTACAGCCGTCGCAACAAGTCGCGTTTTGACGAGGCCGCCAACCTGCCCTTCGCAGACGAGGAAGCCCACCGCCAATCAATGGCCGAGGCGGGGCGTGAGACCGGCGCAGACGGCGCCAACAAGGAGAAGCAAGCATGAGCAGTTTCTGGAGTGCCTGGGTCATCATCCTGACCGTGGTTACCTTCATCGGTACATTCTGGGTACTGTTTGCGAACCGTACGCGGGCACCGGCAGACCCGGAGCAAACCACCGGCCACGCCGCTGACGGCATCGAGGAATACGACAACCCGCTGCCCTACTGGTGGTTCCTGATGTTCATGATCACCATGGTGTTCGGCATCGCCTACCTGATCGCCTACCCCGGGCTTGGCAACTTCCCGGGCCTGCTGGGCTGGAGCCAGGTGCAGCAGTGGGAGAACGAAGTGGCGCGCGCCGAGGAACGTTTCAGCGCCGTGCGTTATCGCTACCTCGCCATGCCGGTTGAGGAAGTTCTCGAGCACCCTGAGGCCCTGCGCATGGGCCAGCGCCTGTACGGCGTGAACTGCTCGGTCTGCCACGGCGCCGATGCCAAGGGCGCCTACGGCTTCCCCAACCTGGCGGATGGCGACTGGCTGTGGGGCGGCACGCCCGACGCCATCAAACACACCCTGATTCACGGCCGCCAGGCGGCGATGCCGGCCTGGGAAGCAGCCCTGGGAGACACCGGCATCCGCAATGTAGCCGCCTATGTGGTGAAGCTGAGTGGCCGCGACGTCAATGAAGAAATGGCCGCCGCCGGCAAGGCCCAGTACGACATCCTGTGCGTGGCCTGCCATGGACCCGAGGGCAAGGGAAATCCCGTGCTGGGCGCCCCGAATCTCACCAACGGCATCTGGCTGTATGGCGGCTCCGAGAGCGAAATCCAGCACACCTTGCGGGTGGGTCGCAACGGTGTGATGCCCGCCTTCGGTGACCAGCTCAGCGAAGACAAGATTCACCTGATCACTGCCTACATCTACAGCCTCAGTCAGGAATGACGAACACGCGGTAGCGGGCAGGCGGTATACAATGAACAAACCTGACCTCATCGAGGTCGAGGATCTGGCGCCGGCGGAAGTCGGCGAACTGGATCTCTACCAGAAGCGGGAAAAGATCTATACCCGCAAGATCGAAGGCTTTTTCCAGCGCATTCGGCTGTTCACCGGCTGGCCACTGCTGGCCGGCTATTTCCTGTTACCCTGGCTTCAGTGGGGCGACCGACCGGCGGTGCTGTTCGACCTGCCGGAGCGCAAATTTCACATCCTGTTCATGACCTTCTGGCCCCAGGACTTTCCACTGCTGGCCTGGCTGCTGATTATCTCCGCCTTCGCCCTGTTCACCGTCACAGTGTTCCTGGGCCGGGTCTGGTGCGGCTATACCTGCCCGCAGACCGTCTGGACCAGCATCTTCATGTGGATAGAACAGCGCGTGGAAGGCAGCCGTAACCAGCGCATGCGCCTGGACCAGGAACCCTGGTCCGCCACCAAATTCGGCAAGAAGTTCAGCAAGCACTTCCTGTGGCTGGCGGTGGCGTTCTACACCGGCATGACCTTCGTCGGCTACTTCTACCCCATCCGCGAGCTCAGCCTCGACATCCTGACCCTGCAGGTCAATGCCTGGGGCGGCGCCTGGACCGTGTTTTTCACCCTGGCCACCTATATCAACGCGGGCTGGCTGCGCGAGCAGGTCTGCGTGTTCATGTGCCCCTATGCGCGCTTCCAGTCGGTCATGTTCGACAGCGATACGCTTACGGTGGCCTATGACAAGGCGCGCGGTGAGCCCCGGGGTGCCCGCCGCCGCGACGCCGACCGGGAGACAACCGGCCTGGGCGACTGCATCAGCTGCCAGCTCTGCGTGCAGGTCTGCCCCACCGGGATCGACATTCGCGACGGCCTGCAATACCAGTGCATTGGTTGCGCCCTGTGTGTGGACGCCTGCGACTCGGTGATGGACAAGATGGGCTACGAGCCCGGGCTTATTCGCTATGCCAGCGAGCGCGAGCTGGAGGGCGAAAAGACCCACTGGCTGCGCCCGCGCCTGATTGGCTACATCGTTGCGCTGCTGGTGATGGTCACTGCGTTTTCCTGGCGTATCGCCAGCCGGGTGCCACTGGAGATTACCGTTATTCGCGATCGCAGCCAGCTCTACACCGAGGTGGCCGGCGGCGCCATAGAGAATGTCTACACCCTGCAGATCCTCAACATGGACGAGGAAATGCACAGCTACGTGTTGCGACTGGAAGGCCTGCCTGAGGCCAGCATCATTGGCGACACGTCACTGCTGCTCGCTGCCGGCGAGGTCCGCAGCCTGCCACTGCGGGTGCGGGCGCCGCGGGACAGTTTCGACCGGCCCAGCTCTGCCTTCGAGTTTGTGATCGAGGCCGATGACGGTGCCACCCTGTCAGATCGCGCCGAGAGCCGCTTCCTGGTGCCGGTAGCCAAGCCATGAATGACCTTACACCCTGGTACCGACAGTTCTGGCCCTGGTTCCTTTTTGGCCTGCCGGGCATCGTCGTGGTGGCCGGCCTGACCACCTGGTGGATCGCCGCCCACAATGCCGACAGCCTGGTGGCCGAGGACTATTACAAAGAAGGCCTGGCCATCAACCGCGAACTGGGCAAGCAGCGGCTGGCCGAGGAGTTGGGCATGACGGCCGAACTCGCCTTCCGCGACGGCAATATCGATATCCGCCTGAGCGGTGACAATCGCCCCGCCGCCCTCGCCCTCGAGCTGTCCCACCCGCTGGATGCCGACTATGACATGGAGCTTCGCCTCGCACAGATCACGCCGGGCCTCTACAGCGCGCCGGCAGACCTGGCGGTCAGCCCACGCTGGTTCTGGGAACTGGAGCCCGTCGAAGGCAACGCCGAGCGCCGCTGGCAACTGCTCGGGGAGCTGAGGCTCCGCGATGCTGACCCGCACTGACAGCGAGCGCTGCTATCACTGCGGCGAGCCGGTACCACCGGGCACCTACTTCAGCGCGGAGATCGGCGGCGAGGCACGACCCATGTGCTGCCCCGGCTGCCAGGCCGTCGCCCGGCTGATCGCCGGCAGCGGGCTCGATTCCTTCTACCGCCTGCGCACCGAACCCAACGACACTGCACCACCGCTGCCGGCGAGCAATCTCTACCTCGCCTATGACGATCCAGCCAACACCGCTGACTTTGTAACGGAGCTGGAGGGCGAGTTGCAGCGGGCCCAGCTCCTGCTCGGCGGCATCAGCTGTGCCGCCTGCACCTGGCTGATCGAGAAAGCACTGCTCGCGAACCCGGCGGTGCGAGCCGCCAACGTCAACCTGTCCCAGCAATCGCTGCTGGTGGAGTTTGACCGCCGGCGCCTGCCAGTCAGCGAACTGTTCCAGCTGTTGCTGGCGCTGGGCTACGACCCACACCCCTGGCAGCTCAGTGAGAGCGCCCGCCTGATCGAGACCGAGCAGCGCGCAGCCCTGCGCGAGCTGGCGGTTGCGGGGCTCGCCATGATGCAGGTGGGCATGTTCGGTATCGCCCTGCACGCCGGCGACATCCAGGGCATTGCCCTTGAGTACCGCAGCCTGATGCGCTGGGTCAGCCTGCTGATCGCCAGCGTGGTGGTGTTCTACAGCGCCCGCAGCTTCTTCCACAATGCCTGGAATAACCTGCGCTTCGGTCGCCTGGTGATGGACGTGCCGGTGGCGCTGGCCATCGGGCTGGCCTACGTGGCCAGCGCCTGGGCTACGGTGAGGAATGACGGCGAGGTCTATTTCGACTCCATCGCCATGTTCACCTTCTTCCTGTTGCTGGGTCGCTACCTGGAACGGCAGGTGCGCCGCCGGGAGTACCTGCGCCAGACCGACCTGCAAAGCCTGCTGCCGGTCGCTTCCCTGCGGCGTGAGGGTGACGGTTGGCAGACCGTGGCCACACGCTCGATTCGCGCCGGCGATGAGTTGCTGCTGCGCGCCGGCGACACGATTCCCGCTGACGGCGTGATGCTGGACGGCGGCGGCGCCGTCGACGAGGCCGCCTTCACCGGGGAACACCTGCCCCGCAGTATCGGCCCCGGCGAACAGGTGTCTGCCGGCACCGTGCTGCGCGAAGGCGGCGGTAGTATGCGGGTAGAGTGCGATGCGGCCAGTAGCCGACTCGCCACCATGCTGTCTATGCTCACCCGGGCCGGTGACAAGCCGGCCCTGGCGCGGCTCGCAGACCGGGTTGCCGCGCGCTTCGTCGGCGTGGTTTTGCTGGTGGCCGCGATCGTTGCCGCCTACTGGTTGCAGACCGATCCCTCGCGGGCGCTGTGGATTACCCTGTCCGTGCTGGTCGTGAGCTGTCCCTGTGCGCTGGCGCTGGCGACACCGGCGGCACTGACTGCCGCCACCGCTCACCTGCGCCGCCGCGGCCTGCTGCTGGTGGGTGAAGACAGTCTCGAGGCCCTGCTGCGCTGCCGACGTGTCATCTTCGACAAGACCGGTACCCTCACCCGAGGTGAACTGAGACGCCGGGAAACCCGCGTGGCTGGCGAGCTGACCGAGGCCGAGGCGCTGGCGCTGGCTGCCGCTCTGGAACAGCAGGGGCGGCACCCCATCGCCCAGGCTTTCGCCGACATCACTCCGGCCACTGGCCTGCAACAGGTAGACGTTGTGGCCGGCCGAGGTATTCGCGGCTGGCTGGCCGGTCGCCAGCTTGCCATCGGCAGCCCCGCCTTCGTGGCAGAGACCTGCCCGCAGCTGCCCGACCCGCCGCAGTCTCCCGGCCACTGGATCGCGCTGGCCGACCAACAGGGCCCGCTGGCCTGGTTCGCACTGGAGGATTCACCCCGCGGCGACGCGGCGCAAACCGTGCAGGCGCTCAAGCAGCGCGGCCTGGCCGTTGAACTGCTTACCGGAGATCCCTCCGATGCCGGTCCCGAGCTCGCAGCGCAGCTCGATCTCGACGCGGTCCGCATCGGCGCCAGCCCCCAGGACAAGCTCGACCACATTCGCAGCCTGCAGGCCGCGGGCCACCCGGTGGCGATGGTGGGTGACGGTCTCAACGATGCGCCGGTGCTGGCCGCCGCGGACTGCGCTTTTGCGGTCAACCAGGCAACTGACCTGGCCAAGTCCCAGGCTGATGCCATTCTGCTCGGCTCTTCGCTGGGCCCACTCGATGACGCCTTTGGCATGGCGGTACGCTGCCGCAAGATCATCCGCCAGAACATGGGCTGGGCGCTGGCCTATAACGGCCTCGCCGTACCCCTGGCAGCAGCCGGCTGGGTACCGCCCTGGGCTGCCGCTGTCGGCATGAGCGCCAGCTCGCTGCTGGTCGTGCTCAACAGCCTGCGACTAAAATAGCAGCCATGGATAGTCTCTACATCCTGATTCCCATCGCCGTGGTGTTCTGCGCCGTCGCCATCAAGCTGCTGCTATGGGCGATAGACAGCGGCCAGTACGAGGACCTCGACAAGGAGGCCTGGCGTATCCTGATGGATGAGGAGGACACCCGACCCCGCGAGCGGGACCAGCAGGATTGAACGGGACCGAAACCAGCCTCGCAGCCGCGCTCACCCTCGGACTTCTCGGCAGCAGCCACTGCCTGGTGATGTGCGGCGGCATCAGCGCCGCCCTCGGCATGGGCACCGCGACCCACCACCGCTACCGCCTGCTGCTGTTATTCCAGTTCGGTCGAATCATCACTTATATGGCACTGGGCGCCGGGCTCGGCGCCATCGTGAGCAGTGCCACCGGGCTCAGTGAAGTACTGCTGCCACCGCTGCGCATTCTTTCCGGCGCACTGCTGGTCGCCATGGGACTGTATGTTGCCAATGTCTGGGCCGGCCTGACCTGGCTGGAAGCGGGCGGCAAAGCCCTGTGGCGCCATATAGAACCGCTGGCGCAACGGCGCCTGCCGGTGTCCCGATCTGTGGATGCGTTGGCGGTAGGCCTGTACTGGGGATTCCTGCCCTGCGGGCTGATCTATACCGCACTGGCCTGGACGGCCACCGCCGCTGACTGGCGGCAGTCTGCCCTGCTGATGGGCGCATTCGGGCTCGGCACACTGCCCGCCATGCTGGCCACAGGTGTAGCGGCTCAGCGCATCATGGGGTTGCTGGGGAAGCGCGGTCTGCGCAGGATTGCGGGAAGCTTGCTGGTGGTCGCGGGTCTATGGACGGCCTGGATCGGCCTGCAACACGCGGGGCATGGAGGTCATGGCGGGGCAGACCGCTCGGAAGACATCTCCGGAGACGCTGCCCCGCATTCACATCATAACCACTAGCGGGTCCTAGAAGCGGTAAGACACCCCTACCATGTAGACCCAGGGGTCGATCTCGACATCGAATTTGACGTCGGCCAGTTCGGTTTCAATGGTGGCCTCGGTGTCGATATCGATCCACCACACGCTGGCGTTCACGCCCCACTTGTCATTGAACATGTAGTCGAAGCCGGCCCGTGCCGAGAAGCCCCAGGAGTCGTCCAGGTCCAGGTCGGCCGGGATCGGGTCGGTGCTGCCGGTGACGGGCTCGGTGATCACACCCAGTGCCGCTTCCAGTTCGCCATCGACCTCCTCGTCCCAGAAGTAGGTGTAGTTGATGCCGGCGCCCACGAAGGGCTGGAACTTCGATTCCTTGCCGCCCATCGGGTACCACATGAAGGTCAGGGTCGGCGGCAGGTGCTTGGTGGAACCCGCATCGATGCCGACGCCGTTGACGGTGATGTCGTGCTCGAAGGGGGTCGCCGCCAGCAGTTCGAGGCCCCAGATGTCGGTCAGCATATAGGTGATGGTGATGCCGAGCTGCGTGTCATCGTCGACATCGACGCCGTCCAGGGTGGCCAGGCCGGCGATATCGATTTGATCGCTGTCGGTATCCGGGTCGACGTTGGCTGCGCCCACGCGCAGGATCCAGTCGCCCTGCTCTGCCTGTACCGGCACAGCCGTGAATGTGGCCGCCGCCAGGGCGGCCAGGATCAGGTTACGGGAAATCATCAGTTCACTCCTGTTGTGGTTGTTGATTCCTGCAAGGAACATTACAACAGGGTCTGTTGCAGGGGCTTGACGGAGGTCAACCCCCTGAAACAAAGGCGCTGATTAGGGAATATTGCCGTTTCCGACCGACCGCGCCAACCGCCGTTTATCAGGCCGCCTTGCGCACCCGGTTGGCCGTGTACTGGCGCTGCTGCTCCATGGCGTCCGGTACTCGTTCACCGATGCTCTCGAAGTAATCACGCTGCTCTTCGCACTCGCTCAGCACCTGCTCCGGGTCGACCGCCATCAGCGCGTCAAACTGTTCGCGAGTGTAGTCGAGTCCGGTCCACTCCAGGTCGTCGTAGGTCGGCGAGACGCCCAGCAGGTTTTCATGCGCCTCCGCCTCGCCAGCGGCACGCCGGGCGATCCACTGCAGTACCCGCATGTTCTGGCCAAAGCCCGGCCACATGAACTTGCCCTCGGCATTCTTGCGGAACCAGTTGACGCGGTAGATGCGCGGCGGCTGGGTGAGCTTGTCCTTCATGCTCAGCCAATGGCTCCAGTAGTCTGCGACGTTATAGCCGCAGAACGGCAGCATCGCCATCGGGTCGCGGCGAATGGCGGCCTGGTTCTCAGCGGCCGCGGTGGCCTCCGAGCCCATGGTGGCGGCAAGGTAAACGCCGTGGTCCCAGTCGTGGCTCTCATAAGCCAGCGGGAAGGTGGTACTCATGCGGCCACCAAACAGGAAGGCGCTGATGGGCACGCCTGCCGGGTCTTCCCAGGCCGGGTCCATGCTCGGGCACTGGGAGGCCGGGGTCGTGAAGCGGGCGTTGGGGTGCGCCGCCTTGCGGCCACAGTCGGGTGTCCAGTCGTTGCCCTTCCAGTCGATCAGGTGTGCCGGCGGCTCGTCGGTCATGCCTTCCCACCAGACGTCGCCATCGTCGGTCATGGCGACATTGGTGAAGATGGTGTTGCGGGCAATCGTGCGCATGGCCGCCGGGTTGGAATCCTCGGAGGTGCCCGGCGCCACGCCGAAGAAGCCCGCTTCCGGGTTGATCGCATACAGCCGGCCGTCATCACCCGGTTTCAGCCAGGCGATGTCGTCACCCACGGTAGAGACTTTCCAGCCCTCGTAGCCTTCCGGCGGGATGAGCATGGCCAGGTTGGTCTTGCCGCAGGCGCTGGGGAAGGCGCCGGCGATATAGGTTTTCTCGCCGCTGGGGGATTCCAGGCCGAGAATCATCATGTGTTCCGCCATCCAGCCCTCGTCGCGGGCCATGGCGGAGGCGATGCGCAGCGCCACGCACTTCTTGCCAAGCAGCGCGTTGCCGCCGTAGCCGCTGCCGTAGGACCAAACCTGGCGCTCTTCCGGAAAGTGGACGATGTAACGATTGTCCGGGTCACAGGGCCAGGCGACGTCCTCGACGCCGGGCGACAGCGGCATGCCCACCGAATGCAGGCACTTGATAAAGAACCCGTCGCCCAGGGCATCCAGCACCGGGCGGCCGATGCGCGCCATGATGTACATGCTGACGACCACGTAGGGCGAGTCGGTAACCTGCACGCCGATCTGGGAGATATCGCCGCCGGGGCCCATCATGAAGGGGATCACGTACATGGTGCGGCCTTCCATGCAGCCATCGAACAGCGGCGCCAGGGTTTGCAGCATCTCCTCCGGGTCGCGCCAGTTATTGGTGGGGCCGGCGTCGGCCTCCTCGCGGCTGCAGATGAAGGTGCGGTTCTCGACCCGGGCTACATCGCGGGTGTCTGAGCGGCACAGGTAGCTGCCTGGCCGCTTCTCCTCGTTCAGGCGAATAAACACACCGGCATCGACCAGCTCACTGCACAGGCGCTGGTACTCCTCTTCGGAGCCATCACACCAGTAGATATCCCTGGGTTGACAGAGCCTGGCCATATCGCCGACCCAGCTATCCAGTTGTGAGCCAATAGAATCCGGTTTGTTTGTTTCCATGAAAAGCGTTACCGAGAGCAGGTGAATGGGGAATGACTACGATTGCAGGCGCAGAATTCTACCAAGGCTCCCGGCTGTTTTGAACCGCGCAAGGGGGCTATTGCCGAGCGATTACAGCGGCTCCAGCGCGTCGCCGCAGCCCCGGTATTCGCGGCCGTTCAACTCCACCCGAACGCGGTTGGAATAGGCCTCGCCGGACATGGTGTCAAAGCAGTGGTGCAGCTCGATTTCCACTACCATCCGGTGGCGTTCATCGCTGGCCTCGTAGCGTTCACGCCCGTCCAGCAGCTCCACTTCCGGGGTGGGCAACAGCACCCTGCGACTGCCGTAGTCCGCCACCATCAGCATGTTGCGTTCGGCCTGGATCTCCAGCACCCAGCCGGGTTCCTGGCCCACGGCGCGGAAATTCACCCCGCGCCGGCGGGCGTCCTCCCAGGGGCCCCTGGAACGATTGAGCTGGCAACCCCGGTAGCGCCGGGAACCGATATCGAGCATGGCCTCGTCGCCCTTGCTCCAGAACATGGCATCGCCGTCCTCGTAACGGGCGCCGGAGGCCGAGCGCACCTGGCCGAGCACCCGGTAGTCGTCAGGCAGGTACAGCGCCACCTCACCGGGCCCGGTACGCGCCACAAACTCGAAGTCACCGCACTCATAGACCAGGGTCTGGCCGCTGGGCCGGGGTTTCATGCCGCCGCCTTCCGATGAGTTACCGGCACAGCCGGCCAGCAGTATCAGCCCAAAGACCGCCCAGCCAGAAATGAAGCTCCGCATAGTTCTCCCCTATCCCTGTTCCAGCACGACCAGTTCCGGAATCCAGTTGGCCGCCCGCCGCTGCAGGCGCTGCTCGAGCGATTCGTCATCGTAGTGCGTCTCGGTGGCCGGAGCATCGATGACATCGCGCAGCGACTGGGCCAGCACCAGCCCCCTCACCTGTCCGTCGATCTCACTGCTGACGTAGACCAGGTGATTGCAGCGCCCGCAGTGCATGAAGTCGGCGGTGTAGGTGCCGAATACGTGAGAATAAAGAAAGCGCAGGTCACGGACCCGGACCTCGAGGCGTGCGCCGGCGGCGCTGACGTAGCTGGCAGTCCTGGGCAGGCAGAACTCGCACTGGCAGGCCCGCGGTGTGAGCTCATCCAGGTCCTGGTTACAGTGGAGAAGGTAGGTGACCGCGCCACAGGCGCAGCCGCCCGGGTGCTGGAATCGATAGTCAGTCACGCTGCAAGCCTCTCACGTTTCGATAGCGCCGCAAAGTATCGGCGATGATGACCCCAAGGCCCAGCCACACCAGTACGAAACTGCCCAGTTGCACCGGGTTGAGCGGCTCCCCGAACAGAAACACAGCCACCAGCAGCTGGCAGGTCGGGCCGATGTAGAAGGTCAGCCCCATGGCGGTCAGCGCCAGCCGATGGGAGGCAGCCACATACAGTATCAGGGGCACGGTGGTGATGAAGCCGGCACCGGCCAGGAACAGGTCCACCCGGGAGCCGAACGCGCCGAAGCTGGCCCCGCCCGACCACCACAGCCAGGCCAGGGCCACCGGTGCCAGGAAGGCGACTTCCATGGCCAGGCCTTCGATGGCGCCGATCTGCACCAGTTTGCGCACCAGCGTGTAGAGCCCGAAGGACACCGAGACACTCAATGCCACCAGGGGTAGGCCGCCCATGTCCCAGACCAGTATGGACAGGCCCATCGCCGCCAGCGCAATGGCGATGGCCTGCGCCCGGTCGATTACTTCCCTCAACACCACAACGCCGATTGCCACATTGACCAGCGGCAGCAGGAAGTAGCCGAGGCTCGCCTCGGCCGCCCGGTCGTGGGTTACCGCCCAGACGAAAACGCCCCAGTTGCAGGCCTGGGCCGTGGCTGAAACGGCGATCACCCCGAGCGTGCGCGGGGTGAGGAACTGCGCCAGGGTGCCCCGCAATCGACCCAGGGCTGCCAGCAGGATCACCAGCAACAGCAGCGACCACAGCACCCGGTGGGCGACAATATCCAGCGCCGGCACCTGGGCAGTCTGCACCCAGTACAGCGGAGCAAAGCCCCAGATCAGGTGCGCCGCGATGGCCGCCGCCAAGCCCGGGTTCACGGCCACAGCACCAGGGCGATCATGCGCAACGCCAGCAGTGATATCAGCAGGCGGAACCAGAGCAGGAAGTTGGTCTCGGGAACAAACTGCCGCAGCCGGGTGCCCAGCCAGGAACCGAACATGACGCCGGCCACCATCCCGGCCAGCAGCAGGCCATACTGGCCAAAGGCAAAACCCATGGCGGCAAAGGCCAGCACCCGCAGCAGGTGATTGGCAGACATGTATACCGCCGTGTTAACCACCAGCCAGTCGCGCTGCGGATTGCGCTGGGCCAACACCGCGCCGCCCAGCGGCCCCGTTGCGCCCACCAGCATGCCGACCCCGGTCTGGTAGAAACCCAGCAACAGCAGCGGGCCGCGGCCGGTACCGCGGATACCCGGCAACGGCACCCAGGTGACAGCCAGGATAAATACGCCGATCAGCGCCGGCAGCCAATCGAGCCGCAGCTGTGAAAACAGCAGCGCCCCCGCCGTCGCGCCCAGCAGCCCGCCGACCGCGAAGGGCAACAACAGGCTGGCATCGATATGGCGCCAGCCGAACAGCGCGCGGGAACCGTTGCTGGCAAGCTGGGTGGCAGCGTGCAGGGGCAGTATCGCCGCCGCCGGCACCAGGCCCGGCATCAAGGTGATCAACGGCACCCCGCCGCCCATCCCGAAAACGCCGGCGAGGGTGGAAGTCAGCAGCGCGATGGGGATCAGCCAGAATTCGCTCAAACTCCGGCCTCGTCCGCCTCGACGATTTCCGGTTCCGCCCTCCCCGCTTCCATCCAGGCCACCACGTCCGGATCAGACAGTACGGTGCCCATATAGGCCAGCACCGGCTCCGGCAGCTCTACCTGGTAGTTGCTGAAGCGGATGGCGACCGGGGCATACATGGCGTCTGCCAGCGAGAAGTCACCGAACAGCCAGGGCCCACCGTGCCGTGCCAGGCAGGTGCTCCACAGGCTGCAGATGCGATCGATGTCGGCCTGCAGGGTGCCATCGATGGGTATCTGGCGCTGCTCGGCACGGCAATTCATGGGCATGCGGGCGCGCAGTTCCGAAAAGCCCGAGTGCATCTCCGCCATCACCGCCCTCGCCTGCGCACGCAGCTCGAGATCTTCCGGCAGCAAGCGCCCGGCCGCCCAGCGTTCATTGACATACTCACCGATGGCCAGCGAATCCCAAACCACCTGGTCACCCTCCCGCAGCGCCGGCACCCGGCCGGTAGGCGACAGGCTGCAAATACGCTCGGCAAACTCCTCGGTATCCAGCGGCAGCCACTCTTCCTCGAAGTCCACGCCCGCCTTGCGCAGGGCCAGCCAGCCGCGCAGTGACCAGGACGAGTAGTTCTTGTTGCCGATTACCAGGACAGGTTTGCTCATGAACGCCGCTCCTCACATCTACCAATAGCAAGCACAATCACCGCCACTCGCCGGGGGCGCATAGCATACACCCTGCCACCCCCTCTCGTGAGCCACTGCGCTACCTGTCGATACTCAAACCGTTTCGTGCTTCAGCCGCACGCGCGATACCTTGGGGTGTTTCCGGGACGCGCTAAAAGCATGACGTACCCGAAAAGAGGGGCAGGCCCAGTTCGCGCCCGCCTACGAAGCGAGAACTGAACAGCGAGGGATCGTGCGTGAGAGGCCTCAGCCGTTGGCGAGGAAATCGAGGGTGAGGCGGTTGAACATGGCTTCGTGTTCCACCATGACCCAGTGGCCGCACTCGGAGACCAGAACCAGGCGGAGTTGTCGGCAGTTGTCAGTGAAGTTGCGGATACCGCTG
>JAZBOY010000166.1:0-15092 GCA_036351375.1 Halieaceae bacterium | reverse complement strand
CCGACGAGCTACCAGGCTGCTCCACCCCGCATCAAAACTCGTTCCTTGCAAAAGCCCCTTGGCTTTCGCATTCAAGCAGGCCTGGCTACCTGCTCGAAAGGGCGCTAATTATAGGGAGCACCCCACCCTCGGTCAACCGCCTTTCGGCTATCTATTTCTCGCAGCTTGCGATATCAAAACTGCAATCCGGTTGTGACAACCACGACTGCGTCATTGACCCATATCGAAGGTGTACCGAAGCACGCCGAAGGCGGGGCGATTTGCACTGCAAATCGCGGGCGAGTCCGGTCCAGCTGTGCTGACCCGGGAATTACGATCCCCGGGATAGTCCCGCGAGAGGAGCGTACGTTAGAAACAAGAAGCGCCCGACAATGTCGAGCGCCTCTCTACCATATTGGTGCCGAAGGCGGGACTTGAACCCGCACGAGCATAGCTCACTACCCCCTCAAGATAGCGTGTCTACCAATTCCACCACTTCGGCAAATCTTCTGGCCGGATTACTCTGTATCCGGAACTTCCGGCAGGTCGTCACCGCCAACGGCCGCCTCAGGTACATCTTCCTCCAGCACCGGCAGGTCGGTCTCCATCACAGGTTCTACGGCTTCCATGGCCGGCTGGTCCTGTTCGACGGTGGGCAGCGGGATGGCCAGGTCGGGCTCGGTGCTGGCTCCTTCCTTGGCGATAATCGCCAGACCAAAGCTGGTCAGGAAGAATGCCGTGGCCAGGATTGCCGTGGCCCGGGTCAACACGTTGCCGCTTCCGGTGGATCCGAACAGCGTCTGCGACGCGCCGGCTCCAAAGGAGGCACCCATCTCAGCACCTTTGCCCTGCTGTAGCAGGATCAGCCCGATGATCGCAAACGCGATCAGCAGGTGTGCAATCAGAATCAGTTGTTCCATATCAGTCCTGTTTCAATCCCGGGCCCTGCTCATTGAGCCGCCCTGACAATGGCCGCAAAGTCGTCGGCTTTCAGGGATGCCCCGCCGACCAATCCGCCATCTATATCCTGTTCTGCAAACAAGGCTGCCGCGTTGTCTGCCTTCACACTGCCGCCATACAAAAGGCGGGTCTCTTCAGCGAGCGCTGCCTGGTGTCGGGCCAGGAATGCGCGAATCTCGCCGTGCATTTCCTGCGCTTGTGAGGGCGTTGCCGTTTCACCGGTACCAATCGCCCAGACTGGCTCATAGGCAATCATGTCGCCCGCGGCCAGGTCCGCTACCAGCGCTTCCAGCTGCGCCGTGACTACCGCCACCGCGTCGCCCGCCTGTCGCTGCTCGAGGGTTTCCCCCACGCACAGGATAGGCTTCAAACCCGCCTGGCGCGCAGCCGCCGCCTTGGCCGCGACTTCGTCATCCCTCTCGCCGGCTTGCCGGCGCTCGGAATGGCCGAGTATGACCCACTGGCAGCCGATATCGGCGAGCATCGATGCGGCCACCTCTCCGGTGTGAGCGCCAGGCTCGAACGCGCTGCAATTCTGACCCGCCAGGCCAATTCCGGTTCCCGTCGTGAGCTTCTGCACCAGCGACAGGTAGGGAAAGGGAGGGCTGACAATCACATCACAGGTATCGCTGGCCACCGATGCGGCAAGCGCAATCGTCAGGTCCTCGATCATCGCGCTGGACCCGTGCATTTTCCAGTTTCCGGCTACGACACTTCGACGCATGAAACCCCCTGGCTGCAGCGGGCGGCAATCTTACCCAAGAAGCCCCGAACATACAACACGATGCCGGCGCCGCCTCAACTCCCCAGCAGGCCTGAAACCCGCTGCGCCAGCTGGCCACAGAGAGTTTCCACTTCGCCGGCATCTTCGCCTTCCAGCATGACCCGCACCACGGGCTCGGTGCCGGACGCACGCAGCAACACACGCCCGCGATCGCCCAGCTCTGACTCGGTATCCGCGACCGCCGCCTGCAGGTCGGCGTTGTCATCGAGGTTGACCTGGCCAGCCACCTGCACGTTGATCATATGCTGGGGATATTTGGTCATCCCTGACTTGAGCGTAGCCATATCGGTATCGGCCGCGCGCAGGGCCACCAGGACCTGCAGTGCCGCCACGATACCATCGCCAGTGGTGGTCAGATCGGCGCAGATGATGTGGCCGGAGGACTCTCCCCCCAGGCGCCAGCCCCGTTCCTGCATGAGCTCATTGACGTAGCGGTCACCTACACGGGCGCGAGTGAAATCGATGCCCAGGTCCTTGAGCGCCAGCTCCATGCCCAGGTTGGACATGAGGGTGCCCACTACGCCCTTGGCGCGACGGTGGCGGGCAATAATAAACAGCAGCTCGTCGCCATCCACCAACTCGCCGTGCTGATCGACAAACAGCACCCGATCGCCGTCGCCATCCATAGCGATGCCGAGATCCGCGCCTTCCTGGACCACGCGACTGGCCAGCGCCGCGGGACTGGTGGAACCCACCTCGCGATTGATGTTGAAGCCGTCGGGCTCTGCACCGATAGCGATCACCTCTGCGCCGAGCTCCGCGAATACGCTGGGGGCGATGTGGTAAGTCGCCCCGTTGGCACAATCCACCACCAGCTTGAGGCCGCGCAGGCTGAAGTGCGCCGGCACCGTGGATTTGCAGAATTCGATATAGCGACCGGCAGCGTCGCCCACCCGCACCGCCTTGCCGATGGCGTTGGAGGCTACGGTCTCCAGCGGTTTTTCCAGTTCAGCTTCAATAGCCAGTTCCAGTTCGTCGCCCAGCTTGTGACCACTGGCATCGAAAAACTTGATGCCGTTGTCTTCGAAGGGATTGTGGGAGGCGCTAATGACGATGCCGGCGCGGGCGCGCTGGCTCCTCGTCATCAGGGCCACGGCCGGGGTGGGCATGGGACCGAGCAGCTTGACGTCGACTCCTGCCGCGACCAGGCCGGCCTCCAGCGCCGATTCAAACATGTAGCCGGAAACACGGGTGTCCTTGCCGATGATCACGCAGGGGCGACCATCGCCCGCCTGCCCGGAGGCAAACACGCGACCACAGGCCCAGCCCAGCTTGAGCATGAAATCCGGCGTAATGGGGGGCTCACCGACACGGCCACGAATTCCGTCGGTGCCAAAGTAGCGTTTGGTCATTGGTTCTCCTGCGGGCCTGTCACTCCACGGTGCTGGCCGGGTCGGCCAGCGCACTGACCATGGCCAGTGCATCCGCGGTTTCCCTGACATCGTGGGTGCGTATTATGCTGGCGCCACGCTCCGCCGCCAAGACTGCCAGCGCCAGGCTGGCAGGCAGGCGCTCGCCGACCTCGCGGCCAATCAGTTTGCCGATCAAGGATTTACGCGACAGCCCCACCAGCACGCCGTGACCCGTGGCCGTCAGCGCCGACAGCCCCTCCAGCAGGGCCAGGTTGTCGGCAACGGTTTTGCCGAAGCCGAAGCCGGGGTCGAGCAGGATTTTATCGCGGGCAATTCCAGCGGCAACACAGGCGTCTACCCGGTCCAGCAGCCAGTCTCGCACTTCGATGACCACGGCATCGTAGTGTGGGTCCTGCTGCATGGTCTGGGGCGTGCCCTGCATGTGCATGAGGCAGACGGGCAGTTGCAGTGCCGCAGCCGCTTCGAGCGCGCCATCGCGCGTGAGGGCGCGCACGTCATTGATCAGCCCCGCGCCACGGGCTGCTGCTTCGCGCATCACGACCGGGGTGCTGGTGTCGATGGAAAGTGTGACGGGCAGATCAGCCAGCGCCTCGACGCAGGGGATCACCCGGTCGAGCTCTTCCTGCTCGGTGACCGGGTCAGCACCGGGGCGGGTGGATTCACCGCCGAGATCGAGGAAGTCCGCACCGTCGGCCACCATCTGCTCGCCGCGACGTCGCACGGCATCCAGGTCAGGGCCCTGCTGGAACAGGGAGCCGCCGTCAGAAAAGGAATCGGGGGTGATATTCATCACCCCCATAACCTGTAGGAATTGTGTTGCCAGGGAGTTGGCCAGTGAGTCGGTGGCGCTAGTGTTCCTGGGCGGGCCCGCCGATCGGACGATCGCGGCCGGACTCGCTGCGCTCGCCTTCAGCGCCGCCCTCGTCGGCTTCGACACCGCTACCGCCGGCGCCGTCACTATCGCCCCACTCGGGCGGATCAGGCATGCGGCCTTCCATGATCGCGTCTATCTGATGGGTATCGATGGTCTCGTACATCATCAGGGCTTCCGCCATCATATCGAGCTTGTCGCGGTTCTCTTCCAGAATCTTCTGGGCCGTCGCGTAGCACTCATCGATGATGCTGCGTACTTCTTCGTCGATCTGGCGAGCGGTCTCGCCGGAGACAGCGTTATTGGGCTGTGCCGCAGAGCGGCCCAGGAAGACCTCTTCGCCACCTTCGTCGTACTTGAGCGGCCCGAGCTTCTCGGAAAGGCCCCACTTCGTCACCATACTGCGGGCAATGTCGGTGGCGCGCTCGATATCGTTTGAGGCACCAGTGGTCACACCGTCCTTGCCCAGGGTCATCTCCTCGGCGATCCGACCGCCAAACAGGCTGCAGATCTGGCCGATGATGTGGCGGCGGCTGTGGCTGTAGCGATCTTCTTCGGGCAGGAACATGGTCACACCCAGGGCCCGGCCACGGGGAATAATGCTCACCTTGTACACCGGGTCATGCTCCGGCACCAGTCGGCCAACAATGGCGTGACCGGCCTCGTGGTAGGCGGTGTTCTTCTTCTCCTTCTCGGACATCACCATGGATTTGCGCTCGGCGCCCATCATGATCTTGTCCTTGGCCAGTTCAAATTGCTCCATGCCCACCAGCCGGCGGCTGGCGCGGGCGGCAAACAGGGCCGCTTCGTTGACCAGGTTGGCGAGGTCGGCACCGGAGAAACCGGGCGTGCCGCGAGCGATGAGCGCGGCCTTGACGTCGTCCGCCAGCGGCACCTTGCGCATGTGTACCTTGAGAATCTGTTCACGGCCACGGATATCCGGCAAGCCCACTACCACCTGGCGGTCAAACCGCCCAGGCCGCAGCAGGGCCGGATCCAGTACATCCGGGCGGTTGGTAGCGGCGATAACAATCACGCCGTCGTTGACCTCGAAGCCGTCCATTTCTACCAGCAACTGGTTCAGGGTCTGCTCGCGTTCATCGTGACCACCGCCCAGGCCAGCGCCACGATGGCGGCCGACGGCGTCGATTTCATCGATAAAGATGATGCAGGGCGCCTGTTTCTTGGCCTGCTCGAACATGTCACGCACCCGAGACGCGCCCACGCCCACGAACATCTCGACAAAGTCAGAGCCGGAAATAGAGAAGAACGGCACCTTGGCCTCTCCGGCGATCGCCTTGGCAAGGAGAGTTTTACCGGTACCAGGCTGGCCTACCATAAGCACGCCGCGGGGAATGCGGCCGCCGAGACGCTGAAATTTGCCAGGGTCACGCAGGAACTCGACCAGCTCCTGGACGTCTTCCTTGGCCTCGTCGACACCGGCCACGTCGGCAAAGGTGGTATGAATCTGGTCTTCGCCCAGCAGGCGCGCCTTGGATTTGCCGAAGCTCATGGGGCCGCCACGGCCGCCGGCACCGCCCTGCATCTGGCGCATGAAGAACATGAATACCGCGATGATGATCAGGATCGGGAAGCAGGCTACCAGCAGCTGGGTCCACAGACTTTGCTGTTCTGGCTTGCGGCCCTCGATCTCCACCTTGTGGGCCAGCAGGTCATCAATAAGCTTGGGATCCTCCAGCATCGGCCGGATGGTTTCGAAGCGCGTGTTGTTGTAGCGCTCGCCGGTGATCGTCAAACCGTCGATCACCACCTTCTGGACCTGGTCGCGCTGGACCTCCTCGATGAACTCGGAGTAGCCCAGCTGCTCGGTGGGCTGCTGCATGTTGAAGTTCTGGAAAACTGACAGCAGCACGGCAGCGATGACCAGCCACAGGAGTAAATTTTTTGCCATATCGTTCAAGGCCTTCTACCTCTCCGATCCCTTCAGGGACGAACCTTCAATGTTACTAGAGTTGGGGGGCCATCACCATTGGCAAAAAGCCCTTACAAATCAATGCGTTGAATGTGCTATTCGCCGCGGAAACCAGTTCCCAGCAAATACACTTCCCGGGAGCGCGGCCGCGAAGCTGCCGGTTTGCGGGTGATCACGCGCTCGAAGCTGGTGCGCGCATCCCGCATCAACTCGTCAAAGCCCTCACCCTGGAACACCTTGCTGAGGAAAGCCCCGCCCGGCTTCAATACCTGCCTGGCCAGGTCCAGCGCCAGCTCCACCAGATACATGGACCGCGGCTGGTCGACAGCGTTCATACCACTCATGTTGGGGGCCATATCAGAAATAACAAGGTCGGCCCCCTCAGGCCCGACAGCCTCGAGAATCTCTGCCAGCACCGATTCCTCGGTGAAATCTCCCTGGATGAAGAGCACATCTTCCAGAGCGTCCATGGGCAGTATGTCCGAGGCCACCACGCGGCCCCGGGACCCGGCTATGCCGGCTGCCACCTGTGACCAACCACCCGGTGCGCTACCTAAATCTACGACTGTCTGGCCGGGCCGGATGAGCTTGTCCTTGTCCTGGATCTCCAGCAGCTTGTAACAGGCCCTCGAACGGTAGCCCTCTTTCTGGGCCTTGAGCACGAAGGGGTCGTTGCGATGCTCCTTGAGCCAGGCGCGACTGGAGGACTTTTTCTTGGGCATGTGGGGAGTGATCACGATCAGGGAGTGAATTCGGACCTGCCAAGCACGCCCGCTTGGCGTAGAATACCGCGCCCCGCCGACGCTGGAAACGACAAGCCAACAATGAGCAAACGAGACGAAAAACAGCTGCGCGCCATCGGCCACAAGCTGAAGCCGGTCGTGATGATCGCCGGCAAGGGCCTGACCGACGGCGTCATGATGGAGCTCGAACGCGCCCTTTCCGACCACGAGCTGATCAAGGTGAAGCTGGCGGTAGGCGGCAAGGCCGAGCGCGAACAGGTCGCAGAGGACATCTGCGCCCGCACCGGCGCAGAGCTGGTGCAGTCCACCGGCGGCATGCTGCTGCTGTTGCGCCGCTCGCCGCAGCCCGACCCGCGCCTCTCCAACCTACTGCGTTTCTAGGCCATGGCCAAGGTCATCGAGTTCCCGTCCCAGCGGGCCCAGGGGCTCGCTTTCCTGGACCAGCAGATTCGCGAGCTGCTGCGAGCCCGCGGCGCGGACGAAGAGTTGATCGACTTTGCCGCCGCCACGGTGAAGCGCGTCTACGAGCGCTCCGTGGAGGCGGAAGACTACAGCTTCCAGGTCAGCCTCCCGGAGGGCATCTCCGGTGATGAGGCCGACGCCCTGCGCCGCTCCATCTTCGCCGGGGTGGAACGCATTCGCGATGAGAATCACGCTGTGGTCATCCGCCTGATCGCCGAGCTGGTCATGGCGGAAGTGCGCATGTTCCAGGCCAGCCGCGACAGCGACTAGGGCTCTCCCCCCGAACTCCTGACGCCTGCCCTGCGGTACAATTCGCGCGTCCCAAACCGGAGAAGCGTAGATGCCGAAGCCCCGGGTCCTGGCCATCGGTGAGTGCATGCTGGAACTGTCACCCGTCGGCGCAGACAGGCAGCTACGCCTGGGCTATGGCGGTGACACCCTCAATACCAGCATTTACCTGTCACGCCTCGGTGTGGGCGTCAGCTACCTCACTGAATTGGGGAACGACCCGCACAGCGACCACATGATTGCCGAATGGCAGGCCGAAGGAGTCGACACCGAGCTGGTGCTGCGCCGGGAGGGGCGACTGCCGGGCCTGTACCTCATTGATATCGACGCGCGCGGTGAACGCAGCTTCCACTACTGGCGCCGGGAGGCCCCGGTGCGCCAGCTGTTTGACGACGATCACGCCGTCGAGCTGGTGCTGGAACGCGCCGGTAATTTCGACCTGGTTTACCTGTCGGGTATTACGCTGTCGCTGTTTGACGAGGCCGGGCGCGACCGACTCTGCGCGCTGCTTGCAGCCTTGCGCCACGAAAAAGTTCGTATCGCCTTCGACAGCAATTATCGCCCCGCCGGCTGGCAGGACGAAGACGAGGCCCGCGCGGCCATGGGCAGGGTCATCGCCATGGCCGACCTGCTGCTGCCGACCTTTGCAGATGAGCAGGCGCTGAACAAAGACAGCGATCACGCCGGCTGCCTGGCGCGCCTGGCCGACGCCGGGGCGCAGGAAGTTGCCCTGAAATGCGGCGCCGAAGGCTGCACACTGTTGCACGACGGACGCACCGAGAACGTTGACGCAGTGGCGGTAGAGACTGTGGTCGACACCACGGCGGCAGGTGATGCATTCAACGCCGCCTACCTCGCCGCACGCCTGCGGGGAGAATCTCCAAACTCTGCCGCAAGCGCAGGCCACAGGCTCGCCGCCGCCGTTATTGGGGTACGCGGCGCAATCATACCGGCGGAGCACATGCCGTGAGCGAGTCACGGCTTACGCCGGGCACTCTCGATAGCTTGCCCGAGGAGGTGCTGCGGCCCGGTTATCGCCGCCAGCAGGTCACGCCGGGCATTCTGCACCTCGGTGTGGGTGCCTTTCACCGCGCCCACCAGGCGGTCTATACCGATGTGGCGCTGCAAAGCGACAATGATTGGGGAATTATCGGTGTGTCACTGCGCAGCGATCGTGTTGCCCAACAGCTCAATCCCCAGCAGGGTCTGTTTTCGCTGCTCAGCGAAGACGCCACCAATCGCGAACTGCGGGTGGTCGGCTCGATCCTGCAGGTACTGGTGGCGCCACAGCAGCAGGCGTCGCTTGCAGCCGCGTTTCGCGATGCGGCAATTCGGGTCGTCACACTCACCGTCACCGAAGCGGGCTACTGCCTGGCCGCCGACGGGCATTCCCTGGACGCCGGCCTGCCCGCCGTCCAGCAAGACCTGGCAAATCCGAACGGGGGAAGCACAGCCATCGGGCTGCTGGCGAAAGGCCTGAAGCAGCGTCTGGACGCCGGTGGCGCGCCGCTGACCATCATCAGCTGTGACAACCTGGCCAACAACAGCGCAAAGCTCAAGAGCGTACTAACGGACTACCTGGCGCAGAGCTGGCCGGAAGTGTTGCCATGGCTGCAAGAGAACGTACGCTTTCCCTGCTCCATGGTGGATCGCATCGTCCCGGCACAGACCGAGGACTCGCTGGCGCGGCAGGCGGCGCTGCTTGGGGTCAGGGATGAGGCGGCGATTGCCACAGAGCCATTCTGCCAGTGGATTATCGAACGGGATTTCGCCACCCCGATGCCGGATTGGGAAGGCGCCGGTGCCGTACTGGTCGACAGCATTGCGCCCTTCGAAGAGATGAAGCTCAGGCTGCTCAACGCCGCGCATTCGGCCATCGCCATCCTCGGCCTGCTCAATCGGCAGGAGACCGTGGCCGACGTGATGTCCGACCCGGACCTGCGCGCGCTCATCGAGCAACTGATGGCGGAAGATCTGCTGCCGGCCATAGCTGCACCCCCCGGTTTTGATCTGGCCAGCTACCGCGATGCGCTGCTCCACCGCTTCAGCAATCCCCGCCTGCAGCACCGCTGCGCCCAGATCGCCATGGACTGCACGGAAAAGCTCCGCCAGCGCTGGCTGCCGACCCTGGCCGGTCCGGGTGAAAGCCCGCTCCTGCTGAAAGCACTCGCTGCCTGGTGCTACCTGGTGCTGGATACGGACATCGAGATTCAGGACCCACGCCGGGATACGCTGCTGGCCATTCGTACCAGTGAAGCGCAGTTAAGTGAGCGGATCGATGCGCTTCTGGACAGCCTGGGCATGGACACTGCGCTAAAGCAATGGTGCACGACCTTCATAGAGGCGTGCTATTCAAACATCGAGAGTGAACTCCGCTGACGCGGGCCGCCGCCTTCGCGGGAATGACGAGTCCAAAAGGGTATGGCAGATTGGAGAAGGGCTGCCGGCTCGCTAGCTTCCCCTAACGCGGGCCGCCGCCCTCGCGGGGGAACGGAAGAGGGATCAGCAGAAAACCGGTGGGCTAGCGCCTCGAGCTTGCCTTAGAGGCACATACGCCGAGCGGTCTTATAAATGATGAACCTCAGCAATCTCGTACTCGATTTCGCCGCCGGGGGCGCGCACGACCACCACTTCGCCCTCTTCCTTGCCGATCAGGGCACGGGCGATGGGTGAGGTTACCGAGATCTTGTTGTTCTTGATCTCGGCCTCATCCTCGCCGACGATCTGGTAGCGCACTTCCTCGTCGTTCTCGACGTTGATGAGGTCGACGGTAACGCCGAAGATGACCTTGCCGGTCTTGGTGATCTTGGTGACGTCGATCACCTGGGCCTCGGCAAGCTTGCCCTCGATTTCCTGGATACGGCCTTCCGTGAAACTCTGCTGCTCGCGGGCGGCGTGATACTCGGCGTTTTCCTTCAGGTCGCCATGCTCGCGCGCCTCGGCAATCGCCTGGCTGATGCGCGGGCGATCTTCCTTCTTGAGCTTCTCCAGCTCGGCACGCAGGGCGGCTTCACCCGCCACCGTCATTGGCACATTGTTCATTGGCTACCTCGCCGCTTGTTACCCATGGACAGCCCACAGGCAACAGGCTGCCGGGCCGGAATTACCCGGCCAGGCTGGCGTGCAGGTCCTGCAGGCGTCTGACCTCGCCGTCCGCGGAATGCTTCATGGCCGCGCAGAGTGCTTCGGCTGCAGCCAGCGTGGTCGTGTAGAAGACATTGTTGGCTTCCGCGCTCGAGCGGATCGAGGCGGAATCAGCGATGGCTCGCCGACCTTCCGTGGTGTTGACGATCAGGTCAATCTCACTGTTCTTAATCATATCAACAATGTGGGGTCGGCCCTCAAGCACTTTGTTGACGTGCCGACAGGGGATACCGGCAGCCTCCAGGGCCTTGCGGGTACCGCTGGTGGCGACAATTTCAAAGCCCTGCTCCAGCAGGTCCTTCGCCACTTCCAGGGCACCGGGCTTGTCGACATCGCGCACGCTGATAAACACCGTGCCCGAGCTGGGCGCGATTTCACCGGCGCCCAGCTGGGCCTTGGCAAAGGCGTCCTCGAAACGGTCGCCGGTGCCCATGACCTCGCCGGTGGATTTCATTTCCGGGCCAAGGATCGGGTCGACACCCGGGAACTTGTTGAAGGGCATAACCGCTTCTTTCACGGCGTAATAAGGCGGCACTACTTCTCTGGTGAAGCCCTGCTCTTCCAGGCTCTTGCCCGCCATGCAGCGCGCCGCCACTTTGGCCAGCGACACGCCGATGCACTTGGAGACGAATGGCACGGTACGAGAGGCGCGCGGATTGACCTCGATGACGTAGATCTCGCCATCCTGCCAGGCCAGCTGCACGTTCATCAGGCCCTTTACGTTGAGCGCCTTTGCCATCTGCTTGACCTGCTCGCGCATGGCGTCCTGCACGTCGGCGTCGAGGCTGTAGGGCGGCAGTGAACAGGCAGAGTCACCAGAGTGCACGCCGGCTTGCTCGATGTGCTGCATGATGGCGCCAATCACCACGTGCTCGCCGTCGCTGACCGCGTCAATATCGACCTCGATGGCAGCGTTCAGGAAGTGGTCCAGCAGTACCGGGGAATCCTCAGACGCCTGCACCGCCTCGTTGAGGTAGCGCACCAGTTCCTTCTCCTGGTAGACGATTTCCATGGCGCGGCCACCCAGTACATAGGAGGGTCGCACCACCAGCGGATACTCCAGGCTCTCCGCTGCGGCCAGCGCCTCTTCGGTGCTGCGCACGGTCATGTTGGGCGGCTGTTTGAGGCCGAGCTTCTCGATCATCTGCTGGAAGCGCTCGCGGTCTTCCGCCTCGTCGATGGCGTCGGGCGTGGTGCCGATAATGGGCACCCCCGCAGCCTCAAGGTCGCGGGCCAGCTTGAGGGGCGTCTGCCCGCCGAACTGGACGATAACCCCGGTGGGCTGTTCCGCATCGACAATCGCCAACACGTCTTCCAGCGTCACCGGCTCGAAGTAGAGCCGATCGGAGGTGTCGTAATCGGTGGATACCGTTTCCGGGTTGCAGTTGACCATGATGGTTTCATAGCCATCCTCGCGCATGGCCAGTGCCGCGTGCACGCAGCAGTAGTCGAACTCGATACCCTGGCCGATACGGTTGGGACCGCCGCCGAGCACCAGGATCTTCTGGCGATCGGATGGATTGGACTCGCACTCCTCGTCGTAGGTGGAGTACATGTAGGCCGTGGCCGAAGCAAATTCCGCCGCGCAGGTGTCCACGCGCTTGAATACCGGCTTGATGCCCAGCCCCTGCCGGTGCGCGCGCACCTCGTGCTCGGTCACCGCCAGCAGCACGGCCAGGCGCTTGTCGGAGAAGCCTTTGCGCTTGAGGCGATACATGCTCTCGGCATCAATGCTGTTGAGCGCGACGGTCTTCAGGGCGTTCTCACTTTCCACGATGTCCTGGATCTGCACCAGGAACCAGGGGTCGATGCCGCACAGGTCGAAGATTTCTTCCATGTCCATCCCGTAGCGCATGGCGTCGGCCACGTACCAGATACGCTCCGGCCCGGGGATGGTGAGCTGGTGGACCAGCTCCTCGCGAGCATCTTCGCCGTCCAGGTCGATCATGTGCTCAAAACCAGACGAGCCCACTTCCAGGCCGCGCAGGGCCTTCTGCAGGGACTCCTGGAAATTGCGGCCGATGGCCATCACCTCACCGACTGACTTCATCTGGGTGGTAAGGCGCGCATCGGCGCCGTCGAACTTCTCGAACGCGAAGCGCGGGATCTTCGTTACCACGTAGTCGATGCTGGGCTCGAAGGACGCAGGCGTCGCCCCGCCGGTGATGTCATTCTGCAGCTCGTCCAGGGTGTAACCCACCGCCAGCTTGGCGGCGACCTTGGCAATGGGGAAGCCGGTGGCCTTGGAGGCCAGCGCCGAGGAGCGCGACACCCGCGGGTTCATTTCGATCACCACCATGCGGCCGGTTTTCGGGTCCTGTCCGAACTGCACATTGGAGCCGCCGGTTTCCACGCCGATCTCGCGCAACACCGCCAATGAGGCGTCGCGCATGATCTGGTATTCCTTGTCGGTCAGGGTCTGGGCCGGGGCCACGGTGATGGAGTCACCGGTGTGCACACCCATCGGGTCGAAGTTCTCGATGGCGCAGACGATGATGCAGTTGTCGTTCTTGTCCCGCACCACTTCCATCTCGAACTCTTTCCAGCCGATCAGGGATTCGTCGATCAGCAGCTCGGTGGTGGGCGAGAGGTCCAGCCCGCGGGCGCAGATCTCCTCGAATTCCTCGCGGTTGTAGGCGATGCCGCCGCCGGAACCGCCCATGGTAAAGGACGGACGAATGATGCAGGGGAACCCAATCTGGTCGAGGACCTGCAAGGCCTCTTCCATGCTGTGGGCCAGGGCGGCGCGCGGGCACTCGAGGCCAATGCGCTTCATGCACTGGTCGAACAGCTCGCGGTCCTCGGCCTTGTCGATGGCCTCCTTGGTGGCGCCGATCATTTCCACGCCGTGCTTTTCCAGCACGCCCTCCCGGGCCAGGTCCAGGGCGCAGTTCAGCGCAGTCTGGCCGCCCATGGTAGGCAGCAGCGCATCGGGCTTTTCCTTCTCGATAATCTTGGCCACGGTGCACCACTCCACCGGCTCGATGTAGGTGGCGTCAGCCATGGCAGGGTCGGTCATGATGGTGGCGGGGTTGGAGTTCACCAGGATTACCCTATAACCCTCTTCCCGCAGGGCCTTGCAGGCCTGGGCACCCGAGTAGTCGAACTCGCAGGCCTGGCCAATCACGATAGGCCCGGCGCCGAGGATCAGGATGCTTTTGATATCAGTACGCTTCGGCATCTCAGGCACCTCCCCCCTGGGCTGCCGACTGGCCGGCGTGTTGCTCCATCAATTCAATAAAGTGTGCGAACAGCGGCGCCGCGTCGTGGGGGCCGGGGCTTGCCTCCGGGTGGCCCTGGAAGCTGAAGGCCGGGCAGTCAGTGCGGTGAATGCCCTGCAGGGAGCCGTCGAACAGGGATTTGTGGGTCACCCGCAAAGTGGCAGGCAGGCTGTCCTCGTCCACTGCGAAACCGTGGTTCTGGCTGGTAATCAGCACCGTGCCGTCATCCAGGTTCTGCACCGGATGGTTGGCGCCGTGGTGGCCGAACTTCATCTTCACGGTGCTGGCACCGCTGGCCAGGCCCAGCAGCTGGTGCCCCAGGCAGATGCCGAAAATCGGGATGCCGGTAGTCAGCAGTTCGGTGATCGCCGCAATGGCGTAGTCGCAGGGCTCGGGATCGCCAGGACCGTTGCTGAGGAAGATGCCATCCGGGTTCAGGGCCAGCACCTCGCTGGCCGGGGTCTGGGCCGGCACCACCGTCAGCCGGCAGCCGCGGTCGGTGAGCATGCGCAGGATATTGCGCTTGACCCCGTAGTCGTAGGCGACAACGTGAAACTTGAGCTCATCATCTTTATAAGTAGGGTGGCCCTCGTTCCACACCCACGCGCCCTCACGCCATGGGTAGGGTTCCTCGACGGTGACCTCTTTTGCGAGGTCCATCCCCTTGAGGCCGGCAAAGCCCCTGGCCTCGGCCAGGGCCGCCTCCTCGTCCGGGTTTTCGCCGGCGACAATGCAGCCGTTCTGGGCGCCCTTTTCCCGGAGAATGCGGGTCAGGCGGCGAGTGTCGATGTCGGCGATGCCGACGATATTGTTGGCCTTCAGGTAGCTGGAGAGATCCTGCTCGTTGCGGTAGTTGGATGCCAGCAGCGGCAGGTCGCGAATGACCAGGCCTGAGGCCCAGATGGCCGAGGATTCCTCGTCTTCGCTATTGGTGCCTGTGTTGCCGATGTGCGGATAGGTCAGCGTAACAATCTGACGGGCGTAGGAGGGATCGGTGAGGATCTCCTGGTAACCGGTCATGGCGGTGTTGAATACCACCTCGCCAGTGGATGAGCCGTCGGCCCCGATGGATAAGCCACGGAAGATGCTGCCATCTTCCAGCGCCAGAATCGCCTTGTTGCTCAAGCAAACCTCCGAGAATCAGTGGGGGCGAGGACCCTGGGCTGGCCGCGGGCCGGGAGAGCGTCAACACATTTTGCAAGCCCAAAAAAAAGCGAGATGATCAGTTCATCTCGCTTTTTTTCATCGCAATTTGGCACGCGCTTTCACCGGCTCCTGTAGCCCAGAACACGGGGCTGTGGTCCTCACATTCTGGGAACGCGATTCTACGGAAT
>JAZBOY010000165.1:0-23081 GCA_036351375.1 Halieaceae bacterium | reverse complement strand
TCGCCGGGCTCGACAGGATCTCCCCGTAGGTCGCGCCGTCGATGCGACTGCCCACCTGGGGATCGAGAAGTGTTGGAAAATGGCTTCCCTCAGATGCACCGATGAGTACGCCGGCCCCCGCCTGGCTGCCCTTCGATACAGAGGAATGTATCCTAGATATTGCTTGAGATTTACCGCTTAACCCATTGTTATTATTGGCTTTTGTGGCCATGTAGTGCCCCCTTGTCGATACCCCGATATCGACTTTCAGTGGCTGGCTTATACATTAGCCTTCGGGCCGCGCCTTGAGGCGCTGCCGCATGCGCGGCGAGAGGATAACTCGTAGACCAGTCAAACGAGTACTTATCCAGTCTTTATACGCCTCTCGACCTGTACGTACAATGTCCAGCATCAATTAATTCTTTTGTTATTCCTTGACAGCGAGCGCAGCAGCACTCGCGCGCCAGAGACTTGCGCTAGGCCAACGGACGGTTGGCCAGTGCCCCCTTGAGGCTCCCCTCTTCCCGGCTCAGCTTGT
The DNA here is from genome assembly GCA_036351375.1 of Halieaceae bacterium. Lineage (GTDB taxonomy): Bacteria > Pseudomonadota > Gammaproteobacteria > Pseudomonadales > Halieaceae > JANQIO01. The sequence continues at coordinate 22,564 of JAZBOY010000165.1, read as the reverse complement.
CCGGCATGGCCCACTGCCACAGCTTCGAGTCCTGCACGGGCAACACCAGGAACCAGTGCTCCAGGACGCCCAGGCTCAGGATCAGGCCGACCACCATGTTTCCGGTGGCCAGGGACGGGTCCCCGGATTCCAGAGCCCGGTGCAGGAACAGCACGGCAAATCCTGTTCCCAACACAACTGAAAAAGGAAACAGCAGGTTGATGCGACGCTGCTTCATGTAGGTCGCCAGGTAGCGCTGGCTGCGCGGCAACCACTCGGCATGAAAGTTGGCAACGCCGAGAAACAGATTGAGCTTGGCGCTCCAGCGCATCAGCCATAGCGAGGCGCAGGTGAGTGCCGCCACCTGGTTCGGCAGCCCTGCGGTGAGCGCCACAGCCGACAGCACCACCACAACCACCAGCAGTTCGTGATAGAGGCTGGTTTTCAGCGCCAGCCCAAATCGGGTCCAGCCGGCGGCGTCTGGCGGGCAGGGTCGATTGCTTGGACCGGTCACAAAACCCATCAGGTAGCCCATCTCCAGCCAGCCCCATAACAGCAGGGCCTGCACGAAAGCCAGCAGCGCAGCGCCGCGCGAGGTGTCCGCCGCAACACTCTCCAGTGTCAGCAATGCCACTCCCATGAGGCCGGTCGCCACCGTCATGCTCCAACGATGGGTGTAACGCGGCAGGTGGTTAAGCCACAGGATCAGGCCGGTGGTAAACCACCAGCCGAACACGGTCGCGGCCACTGCCACCAGATAGTCCACTTTCAGGAATCCGCCTGACTGGCATCAAGCAGGTCGGCAAAGACCGCAGCGTTGGTGGGGCCAAAGGCATTCAACAGGATGGTGTGGCCGGTGAATTCATCGCGAATAGTCAGCGCGCCATCACTGTGCCTGGCCAGGCGAAAGGGTTGTTCACTGCCTGCGGCAAGGCCACGTCGTTCGCGTGTCATGCTACGCAGCACGCCACGCACGAAGCTGCCATCGCCAGAGGGGAAGCTGGCCAACAGTGCACCACCTTGCCAGTCGTATACTTCCACGGACCCGGCGGCACCATCTTCAAAGCGTAGCTGGCAGCTGCTGACAACTGCAGCCGCCTTCTGCGGCGCCTGGCCGATGCCGGTCCAGCGCGCTGACACCACTGAAAGTAATGCCAGCACCACGATTCCGCCCAGCAGATACGGTGCATGCTTGCTGATAAACGGCGTGCTCTTCATCGCAATCTTCCCCCTGCTGAATCAGCAGGCAAACAGCTTCACGTTGCGGATATTGCCCCGCCAAAGTCCGGCGCGCGCTCTTCCACCGCATCCGGAGTCTTGGCAGCGACACCGACCACATCGGCCAGTAGGGCTGCGGTGACTTCCGGGTTGGGCAGGCCACGCAGCATCGGCTTGACCCGGGCATAGTGCCAGGGCCGGGCATGGGGCCACAGCGCTATGTAGGAAATCCGGTCGCCTTCGCCCAGTGTCAGGCAAAGATCGCCATAGGCACCGTAGCGAGCAAGGTCCGCCGCCTCCAGGCGCTCCAGCGGCAGGTTGATCATCATCGGGATCGCGACCCCGAAACGCAGCACCAGTCGCTTGTTGGTCAAGGTGTAAACCGTTGTCCGCGCAAACAGCCAGGCCATTCCCAGCAGAATACCCAGGGTCGACAGGCCCAGGGCAAATGCCCAACTGCTGGCAGCGATGGCTTCCGGCAGGCTGGCGCCTGCTTGCAGCCGTGTCCACAGGTACCAGCCGGTCAGCAACAGGAAATAGAGGCCGACACTACGCACGTGAAACACGCGGCGCGCAATGGCCTGCCATTCCGGCTCTCCCTGCCAGACGATGTACTCCCCTTCCGGGAGCTGCTCGGGCAGCCCGCGAACCGGTTCGTATTCATACTCGTTCATATCAGGGGCTCCATGCGCTCGGGCAGCGCGTACAGGTAGCCACCACCGTAGTAGGCGGTGATCTGGTCTTCTTCCTGCAGGGTGACCTCGTCAGGGCTCGCAGTCGTCGGCACGTCAGCAAAGTGCTTGCTGGTGATCGACTGCACACGAACGCTGCCGTCACGGCCGCTGATACGCGAGAAATTGATCGGCAGCAGCACTCGCTTGGCGGCTGGTGCACTGCTGAAGTCACCGCCACCAAGCTCACCCTGGGCCGGTGCCGGTGAGGCGCCCGCCACTTCTACTTCCAGGTAGCGTAGCTGCGGCTCGGCAAGATCCATCCAGCAATCGACCACGGTCCCGCCGATTTCACCGTCGACGCCGTAGACCGGCTGACCGCGCGGGTCCGGATCCTGTTCAGCGAGGGACCAGTCCGGCAGCACCCTCAGCGGGCGGATACGGGGCTCACCGTCCACTGTGAGGTCCGGCGTCTGTGGACGGATATTCCACGAGCCGGGGCCAACGCCGTCGCGCATGGGATCGCCGGTAGGCTCCAGTGGGTAGCCGGGCGGGCCCTTCTTGAGGGCCAGGTCGCGCTGCGGTTCGGGCTCACGGCGCGGCACCGTCCGGGTACCCTGGCCGTGCGGCAGCACGAAGGTTTTCGGCGGCGGCATGTCCGGCCAGCCTGCCAGACCTGGCTTGCTCTCGTCGTATTGCTCCAGCGGATAGCCCTCGCGCTTGGTTTCCCGGTGCAGCCAGAAAATCAGCGTGAAGAAGAACAGCCAGAACGCATACAGCACGAGCTGTGCTACATCGATGTACTCGGTTATTGCGCCTGTTCCCATGGTGAACCTCCTGTGTCGGTTCGTGTTATTGAGGAATATCGTTCATATAAAAGGCAGGCCGCTCGAGTAGCGGCTCACCCTGTCGTCGCACCAGCGGCCCGATGACCACCAGCGCCAAAAACAGCACCAGAATTTCCAGCTGGTAAACCGCACCGTAGCCGGTAGCAGGCCCGGTCAGGGCAGGCCCCAACAGTCCGCCCTCCGCCCAGTGGGATACGCTGTCGCGCAAGCCACCACCACTGGCGATGGCGACCCCGGTTGCGGTGGCCTGCACGGCGCCCCAGGCACCCAGGGCAATCCCGGACTGGCCGCCCTCTGCAAGGTCCATGGCCGCCGTCAAGGTACCTATGGCAAAGGCACCAGACCCGAAACCGATGGCGGCGGTCCCCAGCCGGAACAGCAGGCTGCTATCAAGAGGCGCCGCCAGCATCACCGCAGCGAAGGCGAAGATGCCGATCACCGCGCCGTTGCCTGCCAGCCTCAAAGGGTCGCGCCCTTCACTGAGCCGGCGCGACGCCAGCGCGAAAGCCGCCAACATACCGAGGCTGAAAATTGCGGTGAGCCCGGTTGTCGCCGCCACTGACAAACCGAGAATCTGGCCGCCGTAGGGTTCGAGCAGAATGTCCTGCATGGAAAAGCCGATGGAGCCCAGGGCGACCGCCAGCAGCAGGCGCGGCGCACGACCGTTCGCCTTCAATTGTCGCCAGCTCTCCCGGAATTCGGGCCGGACGCGATCGTGGGCTGTCAGGGTGGGATTGCGTGCCTCCTGTTTCCAGAGGGCTATCACGTTCAGCACCATGGTAACCACTGCGGCGCCCTGCACTACCCGGATCAGGCGGATGTAGTCGAAATCCTGCAAGAGGGCCGCAAACGCCAATGAGCTGAGAATCATGCCCACCAGCAGCATGACGTATAAGAGCGCTACCACCCGCGGTCGCAGCCGGTCGCTGGCGAGATCGGTGGCCAGTGCCAGGCCTGCGGTCTGGGTGGTGTGTAGCCCGGCACCGACCAGCAGGAATGCCAGCGCCGAGGCGGCCATGCCGGCCCACACCGGACCGGTGTTCGGCTCGGTCAGTACGATCAGCGCAAAGGGCATGATCGCCAGCCCGCCAAACTGGGCCATGGTCCCCAGCCAGATGTAGGGTACCCGTCGCCAACCCAGGTGGGACCGGTGATTGTCCGAACGATGACCGATCAAGGCCCGCAGGGGCGCAAACAGCAGCGGCAGTGAGACCATCAACGACACCAGCCAGGCAGGCTGGGACAGCTCCAGGACCATTACCCGGTTCAGCGTACCGCTCAGCAGCACCACGGCCATGCCCACGGAGAACTGGAACAGCGACAGGCGCAGGATGCGCGCCAGTGGCAGCTCGCCGGTGGCTGCGTCCGCGAACGGCAGCCAGCGCGGGTCCAGGCGTGGGATCGTGAAATTCACCGGGCCACCAGTTCCAAGCCCTGGGAAGTATAGAAACCGCTGCTGACACGCAGGCCGCGGGCTACCTGCCAGCCCTTCTCGCCAAGCTCCTCGGCGATTCGCAGCTCCAGCGCCTGCTCAGCCACAGGCTGGATAGCGGGAGCACGGTTGCCGCGGGGAAACAGGCGCCCCACTGTATGCATGGCCGCCAACAGCGGCGTGCTGGGGGCAAACGTGAACACCACGCTGCGATCGGCCCGGGAAGTCATCTGCCCGAGCACGGTCAGCACGTCATCGATGTGGTAGTGGATCAGGGAGTCCATGGCCACCACGTGGTTGAAGCTGCCCAGGTCTTCACTGGACATGTCCCCCACCTTGAATTCGACCCGACCCCTGAGTTCCTCAGGCAGCCGCTCCGCGGCCAACTCGACCAGGGTCGGTGACAGGTCGGTGGCCACCACCTGGGCACCGCGCCGTGCCGCTTCAAGCGCAAAGGCACCGGTACCGCAGCCGGCATCGAGCAGACGCCGACCGGACAGATCATCCGGCAGCCAGCTCAGCAGCGTGTCGCGCATGCGATCGCGACCCTCGCGCACAGTGCGCCGAATCCTGCCCACCGGCGCATCGGAGGTCAGTCGTTTCCAAGCTTCTACCGCAGTCTGGTCGAAGTAGGTTTCCAGCTCGGAGCGGGTCTGTTCATAACTGGAGACGTTCATCAATCAAATCCCAGGAAGTCGAACAGGTCGCGATCTTTCATCGGCGTCACGTCGAGCTCCTCGGTGCCGTCCCACAGCGACTGGGCTAGATTCAGGTACTCCGCCTGCACCTCGGCCAGGCCATCTACAGGCTCCATCTCGAACAGGGTGGACTTCTTGAGGCGGCTACGGCGGATCACGTCGAGATCCGGGAAATGCGCGAGACGCTTGAGCCCCACCGCTTCGTTGAAGCGATCGATCTCATCGGTCCCCGCACTGCGGTTGGCAATCACACCGCCCAGCCGTACCGGGTAGTTCTTTGATTTTGCGCCGATCGCGGAGGCGATGCGGTTCATGGCAAAAATGGAGTCGAAGTCGTTGGCGGTCACCACCAGCGCGCGCTCGGCATGCTGCAGGGGCGACGCGAAGCCGCCGCAGACCACATCCCCCAGCACATCGAAGATCACTACATCGGCGTCTTCCAGCAGGTGGTGCTGCTTCAGCAGTTTCACGGTCTGGCCGACCACGTAGCCGCCACAGCCAGTGCCGGCGGGCGGGCCACCGGCTTCCACGCACATTACGCCGTTGTAGCCCTCGTACATGTAGTCTTCCGGGCGCAACTCCTCGGCGTGAAATTCCACCGATTCCAGCACATCGATCACGGTGGGCATCAGGGCCTTGGTGAGCGTGAAGGTGGAGTCGTGCTTCGGGTCGCAGCCGATCTGGATGACCCGCTTGCCAAGCTTGGAGAAAGCTACCGACAGATTGGATGAGGTCGTGCTCTTGCCGATCCCGCCCTTGCCGTAGACGGCGAACACCTTGGCCTTGTCGATGGCCGTATCCGGGTCGAGGTGGACCTGCAGGCTGCCTTCGCCGTCGCCGTCCCCCGGGTCGATACTGTGCACGGGAATATTGGTCAGTTGGTTCAAGCTGCTACCTCCGGGGATATGCCCTCAAGCCAGTCTTCCAGGTCTTCACCGGCCTGCTTGAGTGCGTTCAAAGTGTTTTCATCGGGATGCCAGTACTGGCGCTCGTGAGCCTCGAGCAGGCGATGCGCCACTTTCACCGAGGCAGAGGGATTGAGTTCCGCCAGGCGCTTGCGCATGTCCTCGTCGAGGATAAATGTTTCAGACAGCCGCTGGTACACCCAGGGCGCCACCTGTCCGGTGGTTGCAGACCAGCCCACGGTGTTGGTGACGTGGGTTTCGATACTGCGTACACCTTCGTAGCCGTGCTGCAGCATACTCTCGTACCATTTCGGGTTGAGCATGCGTGACCGGGTCTCCAGTGCGAGCTGTTCGGACAGCGTGCGCACCTTGCCCTTGGCGGTGGTCTGGTCGGATATGTACACCGGCACATCGCTGCCGCGGGAGCGCTGCACCGCGCGGCTGATGCCACCGAGGGTGTCGAAGTAGTGATCCACGGTGGTGACGCCGAGCTCTACCGAATCCAGGTTCTGGTAGGCGAGGTCTACGCCCCCCAACATGTCCTGCAGAAGTTCCGACTGCTGGGCCGGTTTGCCATCGGTGCCATAGGCGAAGCACTTGCGCTTCGTGTAGGCCTCTGCCAACTCGTCCTCTTCCTCCCAGCGGGCACTGTCCACCAGCAGGTTGACGTTGGAACCGTAGGCTCCTTCGGCGTTGCTGAATACGCGCAGCGCAGCGGTCTGCAGATCGCAGTCGTGTTCGGCCTGGTAGGCCAGGCTGTGCTTGCGCACGAAATTCTGTTCCGGCGCTTCATCGGCAGACGCAGCCAGCAGTGCCGCCTCGGCGAGCATGCGGGTCTGCAGCGGCAGCAGGTCGCGGAAAATGCCAGACAGGGTAATCACCACGTCAATGCGCGGCCGCCCCAGTTCCTCGAGAGGAATCAGCTGCGCGCCGCACAGACGGCCGTAACCATCCCGCCGCGGTTCGGCGCCCATCAGCGCCAGGGCCTGGGCAATCGGCCCGCCCTCGTTCTTCATGTTGTCACTGCCCCAGAGCACCAGCGCGATGGACTCTGGCAGGCCGTTGCCCTCCGCTGCGTGACGCGCCAGCAGAGATTCAGCCTGCGCCCTGCCCTCACGCACCGCAAAAGCGGACGGCAGGCAGTAAGGGTCGAAGCCGTGCAGGTTGCGACCGGTAGGCAGCACATCCGGGTTGCGCAGCAGGTCACCGCCGGGTGCCGGGCGCACGAAGCCGCCGTCGAGTGCATGCAGTATGGCGGGCAGCTCATCGTTGGTGGCCAACTGCCCGGCCACACCGGTCAGGGACTCGAGCACGTCTTCACCAACGTCATCGAGTTGGATGTGCTCGCCGTCGACCAGGGCGTCCAGGTCAGAATCCTCGAGCTCCAGCGTGTGACTGGCGCGTGCCACCGAGCGCAGCAGTTCGCGGCGCTGGTCGCGCTTCAGCGGCGCGCCGATCTCGTGCAGGCCGAAAGGAATCAGCGTGTGCTCCAGTTCGATCAACTGCAGGCGCAGTGCTTCGATAAGGTCGGCGCTATCGCGGCTCCAGGTGGGCTCAAGTTCGGCCATGTCCAGGGCGGCGGCCTGGGACTGAACCAGGGCCGCCTGCTCATCACAGCCGGCAGCGTCGCTTTCGTCCCGGGTACGCCAGTGACCGATAGATTCCTTGAGTTCGACCAGGCCGCGGTACAGCTCGGATTCCGTTACCGGCGGTGTCATGTAGGTAATCAGGGTGGCGGCCGCCCGGCGCTTGGCCAGCAGGCCCTCGGACGGATTGTTCGAGGCGTACAGGTAGTAGTGCGGCAGATCGCCGATCAGGCGATCGGGCCAGCATTCGCCTGACATACCGACCTGCTTGCCGGGCATGAATTCCAGCGCGCCGTGGGTACCGAAATGCAGCACTGCAGCGGCGCCGAAATCCTCGCGCAGGTAGCGATAAAAGGCGCTGAAGGCATGCGTCGGTGCAAAGCCCTGCTCAAACAGCAGCCGCATCGGGTCACCTTCCCAACCGAAAGATGGCTGAACGCCCACCAGCACGTTGCCGAATTCCTGTCCCAGCACAAACAGCGAGCGACCGTCGCTAAGCTGCTTGCCGGGCGCCGGGCCCCAGGTCGCCTCGATCTCTTCGAGGTAGGGTTCGCGGGCCAGGTGGTCGTCCACATCTATGCGGGTGTGTACGTTGGCGTGCACGCCATACTGGGTGGCATTGCCCTCGGTGATGGATTCCCGCAGGGCGTCCACCGACTGCGGCAGGTCCACCGTGTAACCTTCCCGGGCCAGCATCTCCAGCGTGTTGTACAGGGAGCTGAAAACCGAAAGGTGGGCAGCGGTGCCGGTGTTGCCGGCATTGGGCGGGAAATTGAACAGCACGATGGCGAGCTTGCGCTCGGCCCGCGGTTTCCTGCGCAGTTCCACCAGCCGCGCCACCCTTGCCACCAGGGTATCGATGCGCTCGACATGGGGCGACATGTCCTCAGCGCCATCGGCGGAGCGACCGCCGTAGACGATGGGACCGGTGGCCCCTTCCAGCTCCGGAATGGCGACCATCATGGTCGCTTCGATCGGGGTCAGGCCGTGCTCTGATTGCTGCCACTGGTCAACGCTCTGGAACTCCAGCGACTGGGCAGAGATATACGGTACATCGAGACCCGCCAACAGCTCTTCGGCCGCGCGGGCATCGTTATAGGCAGGCCCGCCCACCAGCGAGAAACCGGTCAGTGACACCACAGCGTCGACCGCGGTCTCGCCATCCTTGATAAAGAAACTCTCTACCGCGGGCCGCGCATCGAGGCCACTCGCAAACGCCGGCACGACACTGAAGCCACGGGATTCCAGCGATTCGATCACCCGGTCGTAGTGCGCGGTGTTTCCGGCCAGTGCATAGGAGCGCATGATCAGGAGCCCCACCGTGCCGTTCTTGCCGCGCTTGCGCGGCAGGCTGCCGGCTTTCGGGCTGATGCGGCCTTTCATGCGTGGGTGGTAGACGCCGGTCTCCGGGTATTCCACGGGTGCTGCAATCTTGAGGCGCCCACGCAGGCACTCGCGCTCGCCGTCGGCGTAGCGATCCACCAGGAAGGCGACCATCTCGCAGACGTTTTCCTCGCTGGCCGCCAGCCAGTACTGCAGGGTCAGGAAATAGGCGCGCACGTCCTGGGCGGTACCGGGAATGAAGCGCAGGATCCGCGGCAGCTGCCGCAGGATGGACACCTGCTGGGCGCCGGCACCGCGCTTCGAACCGCTGCTCTTGCCACGCAGGCGCTTGAGCAGGGCCATTGGGCCAGTGGCTTCCTTGTCCATGCTGAAGCGACCCATACGGGTGAGCTTCATCACCTCGGCGGCGGACATGCAGCAGATCATGGCGTCGCAGTCATCACGGCGCGCAGCCAGCGCCGGCAGCACCGCATTGATCTGGTGCTCCAGGAACAGCATGGTCACCACGATGATGTCGCCGTCGGCGATATCGGCGTGGCAGGCATCCAGCGAGCTGGCGTCGGCCTCCCAGTTGGTGGCCGCGTGCATACGCAGCTCCAGCCCGGGCAGCACAGACTGTAGCTGCGCCTGGGCGCCCTTCATCACCGTATTCAGGTGATTGTCGAGGGTGACCACCACGACCTTGATAGGCGTGGTATCAGTTGCTGAAGTGCGCTTTTGCTTCATACAGCGTATCCAAGTCAATCATCTCGAGACCGCGCTCGGCGGCATACCGCTCGGTGTTGCGACGGGCCTTGCCGCGCACAAAGAACGGGATTTTCTTGAGTTCCTTCTCGGCGTCCGCATCCCAGGCGAGGGTGAGTACCCCGGCGTCATTGGCGGGAGGCGCGGCGCGCTCGTGGCTGCCGCCCCCCGAGGCCAGGTGTGAGGCCGTGACGTCTTCGTTGAACTCGAAGTCCTCGCGGAACATGGTGAGCAGGTGCTCTTCCAGCCCCATCATCAGTGGGTGCACCCAGCTGTCGAAAATAACGTTGGCGCCCTCGAAGCCCATTTGCGGTGAGTAGCGCGCCGGATAATCCTGCACATGGGCGGGCGTCGAAATCACCGCGCAGCCGACACCCTGGCGCTTGGCAATGTGCCGCTCCATCTGTGTGCCCAGCACCAGTTCGGGCTGGAGTTCAGCCACCGCCCGTTCCACAACGAGGTAGTCGTCAGTAATCAGTGCTTCAAGGCCCAATGCCTTCGCCGCCTCTCGCACCTCGCGAGCCTGCTCGCGGGCGTAGGTGCCGAGGCCCACGACATCGAAGCCGAGTTCCTCGGTGGCAATCCGCGCCGCCGCCACCGCGTGGGTAGCATCGGCAAAGATGAACACGCGCTTGCCGGTCAGGTAGGTGGAATCCACCGAGCGCGAGTACCAGGGCAGGTTCGAGAATTCGTCGTCGAGAGCCGCCGATATGTCTGCGCCGGTCACTTCTGCCAGCTCACGCAGGAAGTCGCGGGTTGCCCCGACGCCGATCGGAACCGTGCGAATCACCGGCTGGCCGAAGGCGCGCTTGAGCCAGTCACAGGTGACATCGGCCACTTCGGGATACAGGCAGACGTTGGCATCGGCCTGGGGTATCCGCAGCAGGTCGGCGGGGCTGGCGCCCAGCGGTGCAACCACGTTGACATGGATGCCCAGGCGCTCCAGCAGGCCGACGATTTCGCGTACGTCGTCGCGGCAGCGGAAACCCAGTGCGGTGGGCCCAAGCAGGTTAACGCTGGGCGGCTGCTCCGGGTCACGGGCAGGTCGTTCACTGCCCGGCGCCGGTGCCCGGCCTGCCAGCAGACCGCGCACCAGGCTGTAAAAGGTTTCACTGGCTCCCCAGTTTTCCTTGCGGGAATAGGCCTGCATCTCCAGCGGGATTACCGGTACCGGCAGGCCTCCGCCGCCAACCAGGGTGCCCGGCTGGTCCTGCAACAGCTCGGCAGTGCAGGAATCACCGACCAGCAGCAGCTGCGGCTGGTGATGTTGGCAGGCGTCAGCGGCGGCGCGCAGCACCAGGTTGGCGGTGTCGTCGCCCAGGTCGCGCGCCTGGAAAGTCGTATAGGTCACCGGCGGGCGACGCTTGTGGCGCTCGATCATGGTGAACAGCAGGTCGGCGTAGGTATCGCCCTGGGGTGAGTGCAACAGCAGGTGCACCCCTTCCATGGAAGCCGCCACGCGAATGGCGCCGACATGGGGCGGTCCTTCGTAGGTCCACAGGCTCAGCTCCATTGGAAACCTCCCAGTCGCTGCTCCCGGGCCAGGGGCCGGGTGAACAGGCCCGCCAGGTCAGCGGCCTGGTCGAAGCCCTGGATGGGGGTAAACACCAGCTCGATGGACCACTTGGTGCGCAGGCCCTCGGCCTCCAGCGGGTTGGCGATGCCGAGACCGCAAACAGTCAGGTCGGGGCGCGCCTCGCGCAGGCGCGCGAGCTGCGGCTCCAGGTCCTGGCCTTCGGTAAGAGCGGTGTCGGCCGGCAGCCGCTTCAGCTCCGCCGCCAGCAACGACTGTTCCAGGAACGGTGTACCCACCTCCCCCAGGCTCATGCCGCACTCTTCCGAAAGGAACCGTGCCAGCGGCACTTCCATCTGGGAGTCCGGCAACAGGCTGACCGAGCGACCGTCCAGGCGCTCCCGGTGCAGGGCGACCGCCTTGCGTGCGCGCTGGTAAGGCGCGGCAGTCACTTCCTCGAAGCGTGCAGCGCTGACACCGAAAGCATCGGCCGCTGCCTTGAGCCATCCGAGAGTGCCTTCGGCGCCCAGCGGATACGGCGCCGACAGCAGGGTCGCGCCGCGGGCCGTGAGAGCCCTTGAAGTATCCCCCAGCCAGGGCTGAGCCAGGAGCACCCGTGTACCGGCGCCAACCGGAGGGAGCTCGTCGGCACGCCGGCCGGGGAAAAAGCGCACATTGGCAATACCCAATGCGTCAAACTGGCGTCGAAACTGGTCTTCGACAATGTCCGCGAGGGTGCCCACCACCAGCAGCTGTTCTACGCTGTCGTCGGCGGGCAGCTCCGCTACCAGGCGTTGCAGGCAACTGTCTTCGCCCTGGGTGAAAGTGGTTTCGATACCGCTGCCGGAAAACTCGACAAAGCGCACCCCGCCGCCGTGGTCGCGCTGCAGGCGCTCCGCCGCGTTGCCGAGGTCCAGCTTGATGACCTCCGAAGGGCAGCTGGCCACCAGGAATACCGTCTTTATATCCGGCCGGCGCTCAACGAGCTGCCCGACCACCCGGTCCAGTTCCTCGTTGCAGTCAGCCAGTCCCGCCAGGTCCTTGTCCTGGAGGATGGCGGTAGCAAAGCGTGGCTCGGCGAAAATCATCACCCCTGCCGCAGACTGCAGCAGGTGGGCGCAGGTTCGTGAGCCGACCACGAGGAAGAAGGCATCCTGGATCTTCCGGTGCAGCCAGACAATGGAGGTGAGCCCGCAGAACACTGCGCGCTGGCCCCGCTCCTGCCTCGCCTGGAGAGTGGAATCACTGGCGAGGACGGCATTGTTCATGATTGCACCAGTTGCAGGGGCGGGCTGGAAGATTGCGGTGGCGTTGCCTGGGGCCCTGAGGCCTCAAGGCGTGCGCGTCTCAGCTTCACGAGAAATTGTGCGGCGTTCACCACGTAGACCGCGTAGGCCGCGAGAGCGATCGTCATCTGGGTAACGGGGCTGGCCAGGGCGAACAGCCAGGCCACGAGGTAGGCGGTGTGGAGCGCGATGACCAGCATGCTGACCACATCCTCCCAGTAGAAGGCAGGCGCAAACAGGTATTGGCCGAAGACCTTCTTCTCCCAAATGGCACCGGTGACCATAATGGTGTATAAAACCGCGGTTTTACATATGACCGACCAGGTAGCGGCTGCCAGGCCTTCACCCGTGGACAGGAAGTTGACCACCAGCAGGAGGCTGACAATGAAGACCAGGAATTGCAGCGGCGCCAGAATCCCCTGCACCAGAGTCCACCGGGTCGCATCGCGACGCCGCCGCTGTTCAGGCGTGTAAAGGGAAATCTTTTGTGACGAAACGGGATCTGTCATCACGATGGGTCGGCGCCGGTTTTTGTCGGTGTGACCATGAATCTAGCGCCTGACGCGCCAACTGTCAATATTGCCTTACACTTAATGAAGTCCAATCTATTTGACATCCCTCAATTATTGCGATTAACTCGCTTGACCGAGGTATATGCAAGCGACGCGCTCGCACGGCCAACGGTCGGACCTGCCGCTTGCGCGGCTACCGACCCCGGTAGAAGCCCACACCCTACGACTAATGGAATTTGCGCGTGCTAGGTCAGTTGGACCCTCAGGCATCGGCCGACCTCGTAACGAGAATGGCCGACTTCACTATGCTGCTGGACCACAGCGGGCGTATCCTTGAACTATCTGTTAACAGCGAAGACCTGGCCGGCGCCGTCGACGACAGCTGGATCGGCCGAGACCTGCGCGACCTGGCCACGGCAGAAAGCCGGGCGAGACTCGAAGAACTCCTGAATCGCGTCAGCGCCAATCCCGGTTCGGTGGCGAGCTGCGATGCCGGCCACGGGGTGGTCGATGACGGCGACCTGCTGGTGCGCTACCGGGCCGTGGCCCGCGGCGACGACGCCGAGATACTCCTGCTGGGCCAGGACCTGCGCCCGGAAGCCAACCTGCGACAACAGCTGATGAATGCCCAGCAGGCACTGGAGCAGGACTACTGGCGCCTGCGCCAGATCGAGACCCGCTACCGCCGCCTGTTCGACATGGTCAGCGATGCCATCATCGTGGTGGACGGCGACAGCCTGCGAGTCATCGAATCCAACCCGCGAGCCGCCGCCCTGCTCGCTCCCGAACTGGACTCCATCGCCGGCAAGGCATTCCCCATCGGCCTCGACAAGACCGGCCAGCGCAGCGTCAAGTCCTTGCTGGATGAGGCGCGCGCCTCCGGCCGCGGCCACGTCGAGGACATCAATACGGCCGAGGGCGACCACAGCTTCGACGTCTACGCCACCTTCCTGCGCCAGGGCAACGAAGCGCGCTTCCTGGTGCGCATTGCCGAGCACGGTAGTGAGGCCAGCAACGGGCCAGCCCCGGGTGCCGACCAGCTACTGGGCGCTTCCCTGCAGGCGTCCCCGGATGCGATCGTGGTGACCGATGACGATGGCCGCATCGTGGCCGCCAACCAGACTTTCCTGGAGCTGGCCCAGGTGGTCTCCCAGGACCAGGTGTTGGGGCAGCTCGCTGACCGATGGATCGGGCGCTCCGGCGTCGACCTCAGCGTGCTGTTGACCAACCTGCGCAAGAACAACAGCGTCAAGCTGTTCAGCACCACCCTGCAGGGCGAACAGGGATCCTCCGCCGACGTTGAAGTGTCCGCCGTCGCTCTCAACAACCCCCGCGGCCGCAACCTGGCCTTCTTTATACGTGATGTGGGCCGACGCGTGGTCACCGAGCACCCCTCGGCGGCGCAGCTACCCCGCTCTATCGAGCAAATCACCAAGCGGGTGGGCCGCGTGCCGCTCAAGGACCTGGTGCGGGAGTCCACCGACGTGATCGAGGCACTGTGCATCGAAGCCGCCCTCGCGCTCACCCATGACAATCGCGCTTCCGCGGCCGAGTTACTCGGCCTAAGCCGCCAGAGCCTGTACGCCAAGCTCCGACGCTACGAAATCGACGGGCCCAGCGAAGAAGGCGAATAGCGTCATTCCTGACCTACACTAGAGACTGTCTAATTTAGTTGACAGTATTTACTGTCCTATCTATATTACAGCCATGCTCCCAGAAGCCATGGCACCAACGCCCAGCACGCGCCCCGAGCTGCGCGGCATGCTGCAGTTGCTCAAGCCCATCACATGGTTCCCGCCAATGTGGGCTTTCGCCTGTGGCGCGGTATCCTCTGGTACCAACCCTCTCGACACACCGCTGCTGCTGCTGGCCGGAATCGTGCTGGCAGGGCCCATGGTCTGCGGCGCCAGCCAGGTCGTTAACGACTGGTTTGACCGAGAGGTCGACGCCATCAATGAACCGCAGCGACCAATCCCGTCCGGACGGGTACCGGGCAGCTGGGGCCTCTACCTTGCTATCATCTGGACCGCCCTCAGCCTGATTCTGGCGATCAGCCTCGGCACTACCGTGTTCTGGGCGGCCCTGCTGGGCATCCTGCTGGCCTGGGCCTACAGCGCCCCGCCCCTGCGTTTCAAGCAGAACGGCTGGCTCGGCAACCTGGCGGTGGGTATTTCCTATGAAGGCCTGGCCTGGATAACCGGCGCCGCCGTCATGCTCGGCACCCTGCCCGGCAAGGAAGTGCTGGCACTGGCGTTTCTCTACAGCCTCGGTGCACACGGCATCATGACACTCAATGATTTCAAGGCCCTCGAGGGCGACCTGCGCATGGGCGTGCGCAGCCTGCCGGCCCAGCTGGGCGCCGAGCGCGCCGCCAAGGTGGCCTGCCTGGTAATGGCGGTACCACAGGTATTCGTTATTGCCCTGCTCTACGACTGGGGCCGACCTCTATATGCAGCGGTGGTGGGCGCCGTACTCATTGCCCAGCTGTTTGCCATGCGCCGAATGCTGACCGACCCGAAGGCACTGGCACCCTGGTATAACGGCACCGGCGTTACTCTCTATGTCTCCGGCATGATGGCCAGTGCGGTGGCCATCAGGGGCCTGGCATGAACAGCGGACTGGGCTGGCTGGCAATCATCCGGCTGGGCCTGGTCCAGACCTCACTGGGTGCAGTCATCGTACTCACCACCTCTACTCTCAACCGTGTAATGGTTGTGGAGCTGGCATTGCCGGCCATGCTGCCCGGCATCCTCGTCGCCCTGCATCACATGGTGCAGATGACCCGCCCCCACGTGGGCTACGGCTCGGATGTCGGCGGCCGCCGCACACCCTGGATTATCGGCGGCATGCTGGTGCTCGCCTGCGGGGGAATTCTTGCCGCCATTGCCACCACGCTGATGGAAGCCACACTGGCCTGGGGTGTGGGCCTGGCGATCGTCGCCTTCCTGATGATCGGCCTCGGCGCCGGGGCCTCCGGTACTTCCCTGCTGGTGCTGCTGGCCAAGCGAGTTGCGCCAGAGCGGCGTCCGGCAGCCGCCACCCTGGTATGGATCATGATGATTGCCGGCTTCGCCATTACCGCCGGCGTGGCCGGGCAGTTCCTGGACCCTTTCACCCCGGAGCGGCTGGTGACAGTGTGCAGCACTGTATCGGTGGCGGCATTTATCGTCACCCTGTTCGCTATTCACGGCATCGAGGCCGAGGCCGACGCTGCGCTTCCTGCGGAAGCGACCGACACTGGCCAGGACGAGCCCGGCATGCCCAACTTCCGGGCGGCCCTGCGGGAGATCTGGCAGGAACGCCAGGCGCGCCAGTTCACCGTATTCGTGTTTGTCTCCATGCTCGCCTTCAGCGCCCAGGACCTGATTCTTGAGCCCTTCGCCGGCACCGTGTTCGGCATGACCCCAGGTGAATCCACCCAGCTCGCCGGCATTCAACACAGCGGCGTACTGCTGGGCATGTTGCTGGTTGCCCTTAGCGGGAGCCTGCTGAAACTCAACAGCGTCGCACACCTGCGACGCTGGACGGTGGGAGGCTGTATCGCCTCCGGCCTGGCACTACTGGGCATCGCCAGCGGCGGCGGCTTCAGCGAGCAATGGCCGCTGGCTGCCAACGTGTTCGCGCTGGGCGTCTCCAACGGCGCCTTCGCAGTGGCCGCTATTGCCTCGATGATGAACCTGGCCGCTGACGGCCGCGCTCGCCGCGAGGGCCTGCGCATGGGCCTGTGGGGCGCCGCCCAGGCCATCGCCTTTGCCCTCGGCGGCTTCCTGGGCACGGTAGCCATCGACATCACCCGCCAGTTCGTCGCTGAACCGGCGGCCGCCTACGCGCTGGTGTTCAGCGCCGAGGCCATCCTGTTCCTGTGGGCCGCCCGTCTCGGCTGCGCAGTCCGCAACCCCCAAAACAATCACACGCCGGCGCCCGCCTTTGGCGAGGTCGCCGTCGTCAGCCTGATGAACGAGAGGTAAGCCATGAGCGATACAGCCGTGAGCCCATCAACAGCCATGAGCCAAGCAGCCATGAGCCAAGCAACAGCAACAGAAAACACGAGCAGAGGCATAAAGCCCACCGCCACACCACAGGAATACGACGTTGTCGTCATCGGTGGTGGACCTTCCGGGGCGACCGCCGCAACAGACCTGGCAAGAGCCGGACACAGCGTGTTGATGCTGGAGCGCGCCTTCAGGATCAAACCCTGCGGCGGCGCTATTCCACCGCGCCTGATCGAGGACTACGCCATCCCCCAGGAGCTGCTGGTGGCCAGGGTCACCTCGGCGCGCATGGTGTCCCCAAGCGAACAGAAAGTCGACATGCCGGTCGGCGACACCTACGTGGGCATGGTCGATCGCGAGGTATTCGACCCCTGGCTGCGACAGCGTGCGGTAGATGCCGGCGCCACCCAGCGCATCGGCAACTTCAAGGAACTGCGGCGCCGCGACGACGGCCGGGT
Source organism: Halieaceae bacterium (assembly GCA_036351375.1). GTDB lineage: Bacteria > Pseudomonadota > Gammaproteobacteria > Pseudomonadales > Halieaceae > JANQIO01. The sequence goes on along the minus strand of JAZBOY010000165.1, from coordinate 5,378 downwards.
CGAAGTGGATTTCACCGACAAGGAAAACGGTGGCGAAGTGGCGACCGTGATAGGCCGCACCATTATCGGCGCCGACGGCGCCAACTCACAGGTGGCCAAGCGTTACGTGCCAGGCGGCGACCTCAAGAACTGCGTGCTTGCCTACCACGAAATTGTGCGTTCGCCGGTGGGCAGTGCCGGTGGCAATTTTGACCGTAACCGTGCCGACGTCTGGTACCAGGGCAACCTGTCCCCGGACTTCTACGCCTGGGTTTTCCCCCACGGTGATACCACCAGCATCGGTGTCGGCAGCGAACTGAAAGGTTTCTCGGCGCCTGATTCGGTCAAGGCCCTGCGCCGCCAGGTCAACCTGGAGTGCGCCGAGACCATCCGCCGCGAGGGCGCACCGATTCCGCTCAAGCCGCTGAAGCGCTGGGACGATGGCGCCAATATCGTACTGGCGGGAGATGCAGCCGGCGTGGTTGCCCCGGCCTCCGGCGAGGGCATCTACTACGCCATGTACGGTGGCCAGCTGGCGGCCGAGGCCGTCATGGCCTGCCTCGCCAGCGGCGATGCCCGGGATCTGGGCCTGGCCCGTAAGCGCTTCATGAAGGAGCATGGGCGGGTGTTCTGGATTCTCGGCATCATGCAGAAGTTCTGGTACTCCAGTGACAAGCGCCGGGAGCGCTTCGTCAGCATGTGCAAGGACCCGGACGTGCAATACCTTACCTGGCAGGCCTACACCCAGAAGAAGCTGGTGCGTGCCCGCCCGGCGGCTCACGCGCGCATCTTCTTCAAGGATATGGCACACCTGCTGGGCCTGGCCCGGGTCTAGGCCCCCACCCTCTTGTCTGACTGGTTCGCCTCCGGGCGGGTCATCGACCTGGTCCTGGCGCTGGTGGTTCTGGAAGTCATTGCCCTGCCCTGGCTGCTGCGCAAGCTCGACAGCCCGCTGGGCCTGCTGCCGCTGTTACCGAATATCCTTGCCGGCGTGGCGCTGATGCTGGCCCTGCGGGCCAGCCTTGTGGATGCGTCGTGGCAGTGGATAGCGCTGGCATTACTGGCAGCGCTGGCGGCCCACCTTACCGACCTGGGCCTGCGCCTGCGCGCGGGCCGCTGAGCCGGCGGCTTCTCGCGCTTACCAGACCGGCGCGAGTCGAGGCTCTGCTGGAATCTCGTTGCTCAGGGTCGGGTGAAAGTAGAGCTTCAGGAAGGTCATTCCCGCGGCCGCCGACAGGCCGACACGCTTGATGCGGGCGACGATGCCGCCGCGCTGGCGCAGCTCTTCGATACGCACATTGATCGCGCGCAGGCGCTCCAGCCCGGCACGGAAGCGCGGGCTGTCGGTATCCAGCATCAGCGGGAACACCTGCTTGCTGATCTCGGTGGTGATCTCGAACACACGGAAATCGAACTCCGTGGGATCCATCCCCAGCGCCTCGTAGAGCTGCGGGCGAGTGTGGTCGCGTACATACATGGTGGAGTACACCGCCAGCAGGAAGAAGCGAATCCACAGCTTGTTGTAACCGCGCAGCAGGTGCGGGTTGGCGCGCATGATCAGCGCCAGCGACTCGCCGTGGCGGAACTCGTCGTTACACCATTCCTGGAACCAGCGGAAAATCGGGTGAAAGCGCTTCTCCGGGTGCTTTTCCAGGTGCCGGAAAATCGTGATGTAGCGGGCGTAGCCGATCTTCTCCGACAGGTAGGTCGCGTAGTAGATGTACTTCGGCTTGAAGTAGGTGTAGTCCTTTTCACGCTTCAGGAAACCGAGGTCCACCGCCACCCCGAGGTGCTTGAGGGCGCGGTTGATGAAGCCGGCATGCCGTGACTCGTCGCGGGCCATGTAGGCCATGAGTTCCTGCACATCCTTGTTGTCTACGTTTTTCTTGATCTCGTTATATAGCACGCAGCCCGAGTATTCCGCTGTAATGGAACTGACGAGGAAGTCGATGAATTCGGCGTGCAGCTCGGGTGTCAGCTCGTGCATCTCGGCATCGTAGTCGACCTCACCACGAAAATGATCGTGGTTGTTATCGGCGGCGTACTCGGCCATCATCGCGTCCCATTCCTCACGGACCGGTTCCACGTCGAGTTTTTCGACCTCGGCGTAGTTGGTACGGTAAAAGCGCGGCGCCAGCAGGGTGTCCTTGACGGCCTTTGCAGTGGTGTCGTTGGTGTTGGAAGTCCCGGTGTTGCTGTCGATGGCAGCCATCTGGTTCATTGTTTTTACCCTCGAGTCGCCTGATGGCGATGTCTTTTGGCGTTTCGGCGCCGGTTGGGTGGTAGGCCCTGAACTGTCAACTTATTTTGACAGTTGGCCTGTCAATTATAGTTGTCTATACTGCGATTTCAAGCAGCCCGCTCGATTCCGCCACGAATCGGCCAGCGGGTTTAACGCGCCAGGGGGCGCTAGGCTAATGGGACGACCTGCGGTACCCGGCGCACACAGCGCCGACACGCCCGATGCCACGGCTGACCGGTTGTACACTCTCGGCTATGCGAGCACGCAAACTGCGCCCATGGGCACAGCCGGACTGATTGAACTCCTCAACGAAGCCCGCCAATTCAACATCGAACACGATATCAGCGGACTGCTCCTGCACCGGGACGACTCCTTCCTGCAAGTGATAGAGGGGCGCAAAGGTGACGTTCTTGAACTGTACCGGCGCATCCAGGAGGACCCCCGCCACGAGCGTGTGGAGACCCTGTTCGAGGACTACATCGAAGAGCGGGAATTTTCCGACTGGCAGATGGGCTTTATAGAGCTGGGCGGCGTCGACATGTCACTGCTGCCCGGCTTCTCCAACTTTCTGGTGGAAAACGAAGAACCCCGCAGCCTGCTGGAACGCCTCAGCCGCACCAAGCGCCTGTTGCTGCTGTTCCGCAACCTCAGCTAGGCCTACATCACACCGTAAGCGAGCATCGCGTCAGCGACCTTGGTAAAGCCGGCGATGTTGGCGCCCTTGAAGTAATCGATGTGACCGCCCTCCTGCACACCGTACTCCACGCACTGGTCGTGAATACGGCGGATGATCTTGCGCAGCCGCTCGTCCACTTCAGACTCGGTCCACTGCAGGCGCAGGCTGTTCTGGCTCATCTCCAGGCCTGATACCGCGACCCCGCCGGCGTTGGCGGCTTTCGCCGGCGCGTGCAGGAGATCCCTGGCTTCGCTGAACACCTTGATCGCTTCCGGTGTGGTGGGCATGTTGGCGCCCTCCGCCACTGCGCGAATGCCGTTCTTCAGCAGGGTCTTGGCTTCCTCGCCATCGATCTCGTTCTGGGTGGCGCAGGGGAACGCCAGGTCCGCCTCGATGCCCCAGGGCTCGGCACCTTCGTGGTACTCGAAACCGAACTCCTCTGCCGCCTCGGAGATCCGCCCGCGACGCACGGTCTTGAGCTCCTTGACCCAGTCCACCTGGTCCTGGCTGATGCCATTGGGCGCGTACACCATACCGTTGGAATCCGACAGCGTGAGCACCTTGCCGCCCAGGGCGATAAGCTTTTCGGCGCAGTAGGTGGCGACGTTGCCGGAGCCAGAGACCAGACAGCGGCGGCCCTCGATGTGCTCGCCGCAGTGAGCCAGCATGTCTTCCATCATATACACCGTACCGTAACCGGTGGCCTCGGTGCGGATACGACTGCCGCCGAACTCCAGGGCCTTGCCGGTCAATACCCCCTCGAAGCGATTGGCCAGCCGCTTGTACTGGCCAAACAGGTAGCCCACCTCGCGGGCGCCCACACCAATATCACCGGCCGGCACGTCGGTATCCGGGCCAATATGGCGCTGCAGTTCGGTCATGAACGCCTGGCAGAAGCGCATCACCTCACGGTCGGAGCGGCCCTTGGGGTTGAAGTTGGCGCCGCCCTTGCCGCCGCCCATGGGCAGGCCGGTCAGGGAATTCTTGAACACCTGCTCGAAGGCCAGGAATTTCAGTACGCCCTGGTTCACCGAGGGGTGAAAGCGGATACCGCCCTTGTATGGGCCGATGGCGTTGTTCTGCTGCACGCGAAACCCCCGGTTGACCCGGAGCTCGCCGACGTCGTCCTCCCACACCACCCGGAAGCTCACGATCCGGTCCGGCTCGGTCATGCGTTCGAGTATTCGCAGGTCCTTGTAGCGCGGCTTGTCCTGGATATAGGGGATGATATCCATCGCCACCTCGTGCACCGCCTGGTGAAACTCCGGCTCACCCGGATTGCGCTCCACCACGCCTTCCATGAACTTCTCGAGGTTTTCCGCCTTGTCGACGACCATTGTGTTCTCCTTGTTGTTTCCGCTGCCAGCCGGCTAGAGCTGCAGCCCAAGCTGCTCGTGCGCCTCGCGCTGCAGGGTTTCCCGAAAATCCGGGTGGGCGATTGCGATCAGTTCGCGGGCCCGTTCCGTCACCGAGCGTCCGCGCAGCCGGGCAATGCCGTACTCGGTAACAATGTAGTCCACGTGGGCACGGGTGGTAACTACTCCTGAGCCCCGGGTCAGCATGGTGACCAGCCGCGTATACTTGCCGTCACGGGCGGTACTGGGCAGCGCGATGATGGATTTGCCTCCCTCCGAGAAGGCGGCCCCGAGCACAAAGTCCACCTGCCCGCCAACCCCCGAGTAAACCCGCGGCCCCATGGAGTCGGCGCAGACCTGCCCGCTCAGGTCGATCTGGATGGCGCTGTTGATCGACACCACCTGCTTGTTGCGGGCAATCTCGGTCGGGTCGTTGACATACTCGATGTCGAGGAAAATCACCTCGGGGTTGTCGTCCACAAAGCGGTACAGGGCTTCGCTGCCCATGGCGAAACCGGTGACGATCTTGCCGCGCTGGCGTTTCTTCAACGAATTGTCCACGGCGCCACACTCCACCAGTGGCAGCAGGCCGTCCGAGAACATCTCGGTGTGAACACCGAGATGCCGGCGATCCTCCAGGTTGGACAGGGCGGCATCGGGAATCGCCCCGATACCCATCTGCAGGCAGTCGCCGTCTCCGATGAGGCTCGCAATGTGCCTGCCGATCTGCGCCGTGACCTCACTGGCCGGTCGAGGATCGATGGTAATGAGCGGACCATCCTCGACATAGGCGATATCAATATCATCCAGCGGGATGAAGGCATCCCCGTGAGTGCGAGGCATGCTTGGATTGATGTGGGCAATCACCCGATCCGCCACTTCACAGGCGGCCTTGGTAGCCTCGACTGATATCCCCAGCGTGCAGTTACCATGCTGGTCTGGCGAGGAGACCTGGATGAGCGCCGTATCCACCCTTTGCTCGCCGCGTCGAAATAGCTTGGGAAGTTCGGACAGGAAGATCGGCACGTAATCGGCCAGGCCGGCATTGATCAGGTCTCGCGTATCCTTGCCGGCAAAAAACACCCGGTGCCGCAGGTGGCCCTGCAATGCCTCGCCGCAGACGGCG
>JAZBOY010000164.1:0-20341 GCA_036351375.1 Halieaceae bacterium | reverse complement strand
TTCCGGTGCGTTGTCGATACCGTCGAAAGCAACCGCGTCACCGCCCCAGACTTCCGCGCAAACGCGCGTCAGTGCCGCCGTCAGCGTCGTCTTGCCGTGGTCAACGTGACCGATGGTACCCACGTTTACGTGGGGCTTATTGCGTTCAAATTGCTCTTTGGACATTGTAAAAGCCTCTGAATGTTGGCCAGCTGGTTAGCTGTTCTTGGAAATAATTTCTTCAGCGATATTGTTCGGAGCTTCCGCATACTTGAGGAACTCCATCGTGTAGGTCGCACGGCCCTGGGTAGCGCTACGCAGGTCGGTGGCATAGCCGAACATCTCGGCCAGCGGCACCTCAGCCGTCACTACCTTGCCGGACGGATTCTCGTCCATGCCGCCAATCATGCCGCGACGACGGTTCAGGTCGCCGACAACGTCACCCATGTTTTCTTCCGGGGTAACGACTTCTACGGCCATGATGGGCTCAAGCAGTACCGCACCGCCCTGTTTGGCGAGCTCCTTGGTAGCCAGGCTGCCCGCGATCTTGAACGCCATCTCGTTGGAGTCCACATCGTGGTAGGAACCGTCGTACAGGGTCGCCTTCAGTCCCAGCAGCGGGTAGCCGGCGAGTACGCCGTTTTGCATCTGCTCTTCGATACCCTTCTGTACCGCGGGAATGTATTCCTTGGGTACCACACCACCAACGATTTCGTTGACAAATTCCAGGCCCTCGGCGGACTCGTCTTCGCCCGGCTCGAACTTGATCCAGACGTGGCCGTACTGGCCGCGACCGCCAGACTGGCGCACGAACTTGCCTTCGATCTCGGAGGTGTTGCGAATCGCCTCGCGGTATGCGACCTGCGGCTTACCGATGTTGGCTTCAACGCTGAACTCGCGACGCATACGATCGACGATGATGTCCAGGTGCAACTCACCCATACCGGAGATGATGGTCTGGCCGGTTTCCTCGTCGGTCTTGACGCGGAAAGAGGGATCTTCCTGGGCCAGCTTGCCCAGTGCGATGCCCATCTTTTCCTGGTCAGCCTTGGACTTCGGCTCAACAGCCACCGAGATCACCGGCTCCGGGAATTCCATGCGCTCCAGCACGATCGGCTTGTCGGGGTCACACAGGGTGTCACCGGTGGTGACGTCCTTGAGGCCCACCGCTGCAGCGATGTCGCCCGCCAGTACTTCCTTGATCTCTTCACGGCTGTTGGAGTGCATCTGCACCATGCGGCCGACACGCTCTTTCTTCTGCTTCACGGAGTTGTAGACACCGGTGCCGCCTTCCAGCTTGCCGGAGTAAACGCGGAAGAAGGTCAGCGTACCCACGAAGGGGTCGGTGGCGATCTTGAACGCCAGCGCAGCGAAGGGCGCGTCGTCATCAGCAAAGCGCTGCTCGACGGTCTCGCCATCTTCCAGGGTACCTTCGATGGCCTTTACTTCGGTCGGAGCCGGCATGTACTCGATAACCGCATCCAGCACAGCCTGTACGCCCTTGTTCTTGAACGCGGAGCCGCCCAGGACCGGGACAATCTCGTTGGCCAGGGTGCGCAGGCGGATGCCCTGCTTGATTTCCTCGACCGTGAGTTCGCCACCTTCCAGGTACTTGTCCATCAGCTCTTCGTTGGCCTCAGCAGCGGATTCGATCAGGTACTCGCGCATTTCCGCAACGTCGTCAGCCATATCTGCGGGCACTTCCTCGTATTCGAAGGTCATACCCATATCATCTTCATTCCAGATGATGGCCTTGTTGAGGACCAGATCGACAACGCCCTTGAAGTTTTCTTCGGCGCCGATGGTCATCTGCAGCGGTACAGGATGCGCACCCAGGCGCTCCTTCAGTTGGCTGACTACCATTTTGAAATCAGCACCGGCACGGTCCATCTTGTTCACGAATACCATGCGCGGTACGTGGTACTTGTTGGCCTGGCGCCACACCGTTTCGGTCTGGGGCTGAACACCGGACGAACCACACAGGACCACGATGGCACCGTCGAGCACCCGCAGGGAGCGCTCTACTTCGATGGTGAAGTCGACGTGCCCGGGGGTATCGATGATGTTGATGCGGTGTTGATCGAACTGCTGGTCCATGCCCTGCCAGAAGCAGGTGGTAGCCGCAGACGTGATCGTGATACCGCGCTCCTGTTCCTGCTCCATCCAGTCCATGGTGGCCGCACCATCGTGCACCTCACCAATCTTGTGGGACAGACCCGTGTAGAACAGAACACGCTCGGTGGTCGTGGTCTTGCCAGCGTCCACGTGTGCGCAGATACCGATATTGCGATACCGGTCGATCGGAGTTTTACGTGCCACGTTAAAATCCTGTCGTATAGGTGTATGAAAAGTGTTTTAGAACCGGTAGTGGGAGAACGCCTTGTTCGCTTCCGCCATGCGGTGTACATCTTCCCGCTTGCGTACGGCGTTACCCTTGCCCTGGGAGGCGTCGATGATCTCGCCGGCCAGGCGCTGGGTCATGGACTTCTCACCACGAGCGCGGGCGTATTCCACCAGCCAGCGCATGGACAGGGCCATACGACGTGAGGGGCGAACTTCCACCGGCACCTGGTAGGTAGCACCACCCACGCGGCGGGACTTAACTTCCACCATCGGGGCGATGTTCTCAAGGGCCTCATCAAACGCTTCAATGGGGTCCTTGGACAGGCGGTCGTGGACGATATCCAGTGCGCCGTAAACAATACGTTCGGCAACGGACTTCTTGCCGCTGATCATTACGTGGTTCATGAACTTCGCCAGGGTGACATTGCCGTACTTGGGATCCGGCAGTACTTCGCGCTTGGCGACTACGCGTCTTCTAGGCATTTTGCCTTCCTCTTCTCTTCAGGTTACCCGGACACTGACCTGCCACTACTGCGAGAACGCATTGCGGGGGTGCAGGGATCCGGCCTTACTTGGGGCAATGCCCCATTCATTGTCTGCTAAAAAGCTTTGGCCCCTCCTCGATAGAGGGGCATGGTCCCGCTTACTTGGGACGCTTGGCACCGTACTTGGAGCGACCCTGCTTACGGTCGGATACTCCAGAGGTGTCGAGGCTGCCACGCACGGTGTGGTAACGCACACCGGGCAGGTCCTTCACACGACCGCCGCGAATCAGCACCACGCTGTGCTCCTGCAGGTTGTGACCTTCACCACCGATGTACGAGGAGACCTCGTAACCGTTGGTCAGGCGCACACGGCAGACCTTGCGCAGTGCAGAGTTCGGCTTCTTGGGCGTCGTGGTGTAGACGCGGGTGCATACACCGCGGCGCTGCGGGCAGCTCTGCAGTGCGGGCACGTCGCTCTTAGCAACCTTGCGCTTTCTAGGCTTACGAACCAACTGGTTGATCGTTGCCATTAAAAAGAAACTCCGTTAATAAAATTCAGGACGTAAAACGTCCCCCCGATTCAAGGGAGGCGGCATTCTATAGATGAGGCCCGGTAGAGTCAATGCCTGCGAGCGCCCGGTTTACGGGCCCTCACAGGGCATTATCGGGCCAGGGGCGGGGAATCAGCGGACCACGTGCCACTCGGTCTGGCGACCGGCCAGGTAGATCACCCGCTCACCATCGAAAAAGGCAGACTGCTCCAGCTTGATCTGCACGTACTGGTCGTCCCACTCAGGCACCTGGGCTTTGATATTGCCCTCGATCGCATAGGCCGTGTTGGGATACAGCGGCCAGTCGCCGCGCACCGGGGTGTCGCCCTGGTTATCCCACATGCCGATGGTCGGTCCCGGGGCGTGTCCGAAGAAGCCGATCGGGTGGGTGTAAGTGCTGGCGATCAAGCCGCGGCGCTTGGCCGCCTTCAGGCTGCGGGCCAGGATGTCGTTGCCGGTGCGGCCGGTCTTGAAGGCATCGGTCAGGCCGTCCTGCCACTGGTTGCCCTTGGCGAGGGCCTCCCTGAGACCTTTGGGCACCCCCTCTTCACCCAGGCGCGGGACATAGCCCATCTCCTGGGTGTCGGTGCAGAGCTTCAGGTAGCAGATGCCCACATCCGTGTGCAGCACATCACCGGGCATGACCACCCCCTGGCCGCCGCAGAACGGGGAATCCTCACCGCAGTCGTCGCCCTGCCGTTGCAGGTTGACGTCCGGATGAAACCAGATCGGCAGTTGCAGTGCCTCAAACCGCTCGTGGATATACCAGGCGATGTCTTCGGTGGTGGTGGCACCAGGCGTGATCACCCGGGTAGAGAAGGCCTCGCTGATGACCTGGCGCGCCAGCCCGACGATATGCGGGTACAGGGCCATCTCGTCGTCGCTCCGGGTTTCCAGCCATCGCACTACCAGCTGCTCAGCGGGTACCACTCGCTCGTGCAGCTCGGTGGGCAGTGAGGCCATCAGGCGCTCGTGCAGCCCGTGGGTCAGCCCGTCCGCCACGGGCCAATCCCGGGATACGTTGATACCAATGCGCTGGGGATTCTTGTCGGCCACCAGCTGGCCCAGCGCCGCCCACTGCTGGTCGAGGTTGCCGCCAGCCCAGCCGGTGGCGTAGGGCCCGCGCAGCGGGTAGCGGTTGACCGACAGCTTCTCAAAACCGTCGGGGCCCTGGAAAAACACCAGCATGGTTGTGCGACGGGCGGCAAAGCTGGGTTGCGGTACCAGTGAGAAATACACCGGGTCCTCCGCGTATTCGCGGGCGATGACCAGCCACATATCGATACCGGCCTCTTCCATCAAAGTCGGTAACAGCGTATCGAGCCGTTGCTCGAGGATGCGATTTTCCACAGCCGGGCGCTCCCGACGCGGCAGCACCGCATGATCATTGTCGACCACCCTTCCCTGTTCGAATTCCGCCGCCGACACTGTCGGGGGCATGGCTGTGGCAGCTACCAGGGCAGCTGCCAGGAGGCCAAAGAGCGCTTTCATAGTGTGCTTCCTGTTGCGTTTATTTACCTAGGTGACCGCCCAGCTCACAGATCACCGCATACTCTTCGGCGGTGACCGGCTGCACCGACAGGCGCGGGTTGTTGACCAGCACCATGTCCGCCAGCCTTGGGTCCAGCTTGCAGACCTCCAGGGTGACCGGCGTTGGCAGGCTGGCCACCGCCTTGATATCCACACATTCCCAGCGCGGGTCGTCGGTCGTGCTGTCGGGGTGGGCAGTGGCGATCACTTCCACCAGGCCGACGATCGCCTTGTCTTTCTGGGAGTGGTAAAAAAAACCGCGATCACCTATTTCCATGGTGCGCATAAAGTTGCGGGCCTGGTAGTTGCGCACGCCATCCCATTCTTCGCCCTTGTCACCGCGGTCCAGCTGCTGCTGCCAGCTCCAGTTCGAGGGTTCGGACTTGAACAACCAGTACTGCATAGCGAACTCCGCTGGGCGTAGACCGAGCAGGCTATAAAGCTGGCCCGCCCGGGTCAAGCCGGCGGTGACGCGGCGACCGGCACCTCGTATGCTGTAGGGGACCCGAGAGTTCTCCAGATACATGCCCGCCTACGAATTCAGCACCGGCCCGGATGGACAGGCCGTATTCCGGAAGTACACGACCGCGGCCCCGGACCCGCGCTTCCATGCGGAGGCAGAGGGACTGGCAGCGCTGGCAGCCTCGGGTACGGTTCGAACGCCGGCAGTGGTCGCGGTTGATGATCGCGAGTTGCTTACTGAACGCATCCCGCCGGGCTCACCCACCCCGCAGGGCTGGGGAACTCTCGGCAGGCAGCTGGGTAAGCTGCACACGCTGACGGAAAACTGCTTTGGCTTCACCACGGACAATTTCTGCGGCGACACCCCCCAGCCCAATCCCCGGCTCAACGACGGCTACGAGTTCTTCGCCCGGCACCGGCTCGGCTACCAGGGCAGGCTCGCGCGCGACGCCGGCCTGCTCGAGCCCGCCCAGGTGCAGGCCCTGGAGCAACTCTGCGGACGCCTGCGTGAACTGGTCCCGGAGCAGGGGCCAGCGTTGCTGCACGGCGATCTCTGGAACGGCAACGTACTGTTCGATGAGAGTGGCCGGCCGGTGGTAATCGACCCTGCCTGCTATTGGGGCTGGCCGGAGGCGGATGTCGCCATGTGCGCACTGTTCGGCGGCTTCCCGGAACACTTCTACCAGGCATGGGAAGAAACCTGGCAGCCGGCGCCCGGCTGGCGTGAGCGGCTGCCCATCTACAGCCTCTACCACGTGCTGAATCACTTGAACCTATTTGGCAGTGGCTACCGCGCCCAGGCACTGGCCGTGATTGGTCGATACAGCTAGTCGGGCGGGTCTTCAAGCCAGCCGGCATCCTTGCCGTAGTGGGCGAGGCTCGCGGCCACCGGCGGGTAGCCAGGCTCTACCTGAAGCGCCCGCAGGAAGGCGCGCCTGGCGTCACGTTCGCTGCCGGTTTCCATCAGCGCCACCGCCAGGTTGTTGTAAAGCCGGGCGCTGTGCATGCCCAACTCGTTGGCACGCACGTAGTGCAGCACCGCCAGGTCGAACTGGCCGAGGCGGGAACGCGCATTGCCCATATAAAAATGCGGCAGGGGTTCTGCGGCAGCGAGGTTTGCCGATGCCTCCGCATGCGCCAGCGCGTTTTCCGGCTCATTGCGCGCCAGGTAGTCCTCGGCAACGTGGGCGTGGATGCGCCAGTGCGGACCACTCACTGCCAGGGAGCGCAGGTACAGTGTCTGGCGGTCCTGCCAGTAGCTGACCTGCCAGAAGCAGAGCACGGAAAACACGCCGATCAGTAGTCCTGCCAGGGCCGCCAGTGGACGGGTGCGCTGCTTCGGCAACCCCTGTCGCAGGGACAGAATCGCCAGCAGCAGCCCAATCGAGGGAATATACATATAGCGGTCCGCGTGGGATTGCTCGCCGATCTGAACCAGGCCGATCACCGGCAGCAAGGTGACCAGGTACCAGGCCAGGCCGATGCTGAGTAGCGGCCGGCGAGCCCGTCCCCAATACACCGCGCCCAGGGTGACCAGCATGACGAGCACCGCGGGCAGCAGGTCGGCCAGGCCGGTATGGGCTCGGTAGGGATAGAAGATGTCGAGATTGCGTGGCGCCAGGAACTGCAACAGGTACTCCGTGTAGGCCCAGCCGGCGTTCGCCAGCCGGGTCGCCAGTGGCACGGCCTGCATGTCCGAAACACCCTCGGCACCGGCTTGTGCCAGCACCGCGATGACGCAAAAAATCGCCGACAGCAGCACGAAAGGAAGCAGCTGCCAGCAGCAGCCGGGAATTGCCTGTATCGGCGTGCGCAGCACTCGCCGCCAGTCGGGCAGCGGCAGCCGGTAGTGCCAGCAGGCGAGAATCAGCAGCACCACGGGAAGCGTGACCGCCATAGCCTTGGACAGCAGGGCCGCCAGGAAGGCCAGCAGCGCCAGCAGGTAGTGGCGCACAAAGCCCGTGCGCCGGAACTCGTCCCAGGCCAGCAGCGCCAGCAGGTAGAACAGTGCGCACAACAGGTCCTTGCGCTCCGCTATCCAGGCCACCGATTCCACGTGCTGGGGATGCACAAGGAATAGCAGGGACAGCGGCAGCGCCCAGCTTCGAACCGCGCCCAGTCTCAGCAGCAGCAGGTAAACCAGCAGGCTGTTTACCAGGTGCAGGGCAGCGTTGTGCAGATGCGCGCGGCCGGGGTCAGTGCCAAACAGGCTGACATCCAGCATATGGGACAGCCAGGTCAGCGGGTGCCAGTTGCCCAGGAAGGTCGTGCTAAAGGCCCAACGAATGCCCTCGCCACCCAGCCCCTGGCTGACCTGCGGATTCCACAACACGTAGAGCGTGTCGTCAAAATGGATGTAGTCGAAGTCGTGTACCTGCCCGTAAATCAGGGCCACCAGCAGCAGGTGCAACGCCACCGTCACCAGGTCAAAAACCCACGGCTTTGATATCGGTGAAATGCTGTCGCTTGCGGACATGGCTACGGAGCAAGGCCTGGCTGGTTGCTGGACTACAGCCGCGAGTATAAGGCCCCGCAGGGCGGCGGGCACAGGAACGGGTTCACGTCGCGGCCCACCACCCGGGGTGAGACAAGCAAGCGCCGCAAAGAAAAAGGGCCCACCCTTGCGGGTGAGCCCTTCTCATTCGGTACCCGGCGAGCCGGGACTGAAGGCTTAGGAGTCGGCCTGCAGTGCTTCGGTGAGCGCCGCTTCAATTTCCTGCATGCTGACGCTGCCTTCCGGTGATTCCACGTCGCGCTGCTTGCGACGCTCCTCGTGGTAGGCAAGGCCGGTACCGGCAGGAATCAGGCGACCCACGACCACGTTCTCCTTGAGGCCGCGCAGGTTGTCGCGCTTGCCGGTGACGGCAGCCTCGGTGAGCACGCGGGTGGTCTCCTGGAAGGAGGCCGCGGAGATGAAGCTCTCGGTGGCCAGCGACGCCTTGGTGATACCCAGCAGCTCGCGCTCGCCCTGGGCCGGGATCAGATCCTCGGCCAGCAGGCGCTCGTTCTCCTCGAGGAAGGTGGTGTATTCCACCTGCTCGCCCTTGATCAGGCTGGAGTCGCCGGAGGCTGTGATAGTCACCTTGCGCAGCATCTGGCGAACGATCACCTCGATGTGCTTGTCGTTGATCTTCACACCCTGCAGGCGGTACACGTCCTGGATCTCGTTGACGATGTACTTGGCCAGCTCCTCGATACCTTTCAGGCGCAGGATATCGTGGGGGCTGGGCGGGCCTTCGGATACGACTTCGCCCTTCTCCACCGACTCACCTTCGAACACAGACAGGTTACGCCACTTCGGAATCAGCGACTCGTAGTGAGTGCTGCCATCCGGCAGTGCCGAGCCGTCGGTCGGGGTGATGACAAGGCGACGCTTGCCCTTGGTTTCCTTGCCGAAGCTGACGGTGCCGGAAATTTCCGCGAGGATCGCAGGCTCCTTCGGCTTACGCGCTTCGAACAGGTCGGCAACACGCGGCAGACCACCGGTGATGTCGCGAGTCTTGGAGCCTTCCTGCGGGATACGGGCGACGAATTCGCCGACACCGATTTCGGCGCCGTCTTCCAGCGAGACAATGGCGCCCGCCGGCAGGAAGTAGTGCGCCGGCACGTTGGTGCCCGCCAGGGTCAGTTCCTTGCCCTTCTTGTCGACCAGCGTAACGGCGGGACGGATGTCCTTGCCTGCCGCCGGGCGTTCACCGGTTTCCATCACAGAGATGCTGGACAGGCCGGTCAGCTCGTCGGTCTGGCGCTTGACGGTAATGCCTTCGTCCATACCAGAGAACTTCACGGTACCCGCCACCTCGGTGATGATCGGGTGGGTGTGCGGGTCCCAGGTCGCAACGATGTCACCCGCTGCCACTTCAGCGTTGTCGGCCACGGTAATGGTGGCGCCGTAGGGCAGCTTGTAACGCTCACGCTCACGGCCACGCTCGTCAGACACGGTCAGCTCACCGGAGCGGCTTACCGCCACCAGCTTGCCGTCGGCGCGCTCAACAAACTTCAGGTTGTGCAGCTTCACGGTGCCGCCGCCCTTGACCTGGATGCTGTCCGCTGCGGTAGCACGAGACGCCGCGCCACCGATGTGGAAGGTACGCATGGTCAGCTGGGTACCCGGCTCACCGATGGACTGTGCCGCCACAACACCGATGGCCTCACCCATGTTGACGCGGTGACCACGGGCCAGGTCGCGGCCGTAACACATTGAGCAGATGCCGTAGCGAGTCTCACAGCTGATCGGCGAGCGTACCTCCACCTCGTCAATACCCATTTCTTCCAGGCGCTCAACCCAGCGCTCGTCCAGCATGGTGCCGGCGGTTACTGCGATCTCGTCCTCGGTACCCGGGCGAATCACGTCGCGGGCCACGATGCGGCCCAGTACGCGGTCGCCCAGCGACTCGATGATGTCGCCGCCTTCGATCACCGGCGTCATCAGCAGGCCGCGGTCGGCACCGCAGTCTTCTTCGGTGACGACCAGGTCCTGGGCCACGTCGACCAGGCGACGGGTCAGGTAACCGGAATTCGCGGTCTTCAGCGCGGTATCCGCCAGACCCTTACGAGCACCGTGGGTGGAGATGAAGTACTGCAGTACGTTCAGGCCCTCGCGGAAGTTCGCGGTAATCGGCGTCTCGATGATGGAGCCATCGGGCTTGGCCATCAGGCCGCGCATACCGGCCAGCTGGCGAATCTGCGCGGGTGAACCACGGGCGCCGGAGTCTGCATACACGTACACGGAGTTGAAGGAATCCTGCTGCTCTTCCTCACCCTCGCGGTTGATTACCGTCTCCTTGCTCAGGCCTTCCATCATGCTCTTCGACACCAGGTCGTTGGCGCGGGACCAGATATCGATCACCTTGTTGTACTTCTCGCCCTGGGTCACCAGGCCGGATGCGTACTGGTCTTCGATTTCCTTCACCTCGGCTTCGGCGTGATCGATGATCTTCGCCTTGGCTTCCGGAATCTCGAAATCGTTTACACCGATCGAGGAGCCTGACTTGGTGGAGTACTCATAGCCCATGTACATCAGCTGGTCAGCAAAGATGACCGTCGCTTTCAGGCCCACCACGCGGTAGCAGCGGTTGATGACACGCGAGATCGCCTTCTTGTTCATCGGCTGGTTGATCAGTGCGTACTCGAGGCCCTTGGGCACGATTTCCCACAGCAGGGCGCGGCCAACGGTGGTTTCCTCGATGGTGGTCTTCTCTTCGAAGTCACCCTCTTCGGTCTGCACGCGCTGGTGCACGCGCACCTTGATGCGCGCCTGCAGGTGTACCTGGCCGGCGTTGAAGGCGCGATGAACCTCACGGGTGTCGGCAAATACCATGCCCTCGCCCTGCGCATTGATGCGATCGCGAGTCATGTAGTACAGGCCCAGCACCACGTCCTGAGACGGTACGATGATCGGCTCACCGTTGGCGGGCGAGAGGATGTTGTTGGTAGACATCATCAGCGCGCGCGCTTCCAGCTGGGCTTCCAGGGTCAGCGGTACGTGTACCGCCATCTGGTCGCCGTCGAAGTCAGCGTTGTAGGCCGCACACACCAGCGGGTGCAGCTGAATCGCCTTACCTTCAATCAGTACCGGCTCAAAGGCCTGGATACCCAGGCGGTGCAGGGTCGGTGCGCGGTTCAGCAGTACCGGGTGCTCGCGAATCACTTCAGCGAGGATGTCCCACACTTCCGGCGGCTCGCGCTCGACCATCTTCTTGGCCGCCTTGATGGTGGTGGCCAGGCCGCGCAGCTCCAGCTTGCCGAAGATGAAGGGCTTGAACAGCTCCAGCGCCATCTTCTTCGGCAGGCCGCACTGGTGCAGCCTCAGGGTCGGGCCTACCACGATCACCGAACGACCGGAGTAGTCCACGCGCTTGCCCAGCAGGTTCTGGCGGAAGCGGCCCTGCTTGCCCTTGATCATGTCGGCCAGGGACTTCAGCGGGCGTTTGTTGGAGCCAGTGATGGCACGGCCGCGGCGGCCATTGTCCAGCAGGGCGTCAACTGCTTCCTGCAGCATGCGCTTTTCGTTGCGCACGATGATGTCCGGCGCGTTCAGGTCCAGCAGGCGCTTCAGGCGGTTGTTACGGTTGATCACCCGGCGGTACAGGTCGTTGAGATCGGAGGTCGCAAAGCGGCCACCGTCCAGCGGTACCAGCGGACGCAGGTCCGGCGGCAGTACTGGCAGGGCGTTGAGGATCATCCACTCGGGCTTGTTGCCTGAGGTGGCGAAAGCTTCCATCAGCTTGAGGCGCTTGGACAGCTTCTTGATCTTGGTCTCGGAGTTGGTGGCCGGGATCTCTTCGCGCAGGGTGGCAACGATCTCGTCGATGTCCAGCTGGCTCATAAGATCCTGGACCGCTTCCGCGCCCATCTTGGCGGTGAATTCGTCACCGAACTCTTCCATCGCCTCGTAGTACTGCTCGTCGGTCAGCAGCTGGCCGTGCTCCAGGGTGGTCATACCGGGATCGGTCACCACGTAGGATTCGAAGTACAGGACCCGCTCGATATCGCGCAGGGTCATGTCCAGCAGCAGGCCGATGCGCGAAGGCAGCGACTTCAGGAACCAGATGTGAGCGACCGGGCTGGCCAGCTCGATGTGGCCCATGCGCTCACGGCGAACTTTCGCCAGCGCGACTTCAACGCCACACTTCTCACAGATGACACCGCGGTGCTTGAGGCGCTTGTACTTGCCGCACAGGCACTCGTAGTCCTTCACCGGGCCAAAGATCTTGGCGCAGAACAGTCCGTCCCGCTCCGGCTTGAAGGTACGGTAGTTGATGGTCTCCGGCTTCTTGACTTCACCGAACGACCAGGAGCGGATCATCTCGGGCGAGGCGAGGCCGATGCGAATAGCGTCGAACTCTTCCGATTGGCCCTGGGACTTCAACAGATTCAATAAGTCTTTCAAGGTTATTCCTCCAGTGGGAAATGCGTTATCCGTTCAATGGGTTCCGGTCAGGCCTATTCGTGTTCCAGCTCGATATCGATACCGAGCGAACGAATTTCCTTGACCAGCACGTTGAAGGACTCGGGCATTCCCGGCTCCATGCGATGATCACCATCAACAATATTCTTGTACATCTTGGTGCGGCCGGCGACGTCGTCGGACTTGACCGTCAACATCTCCTGCAGCGTGTAGGCGGCGCCGTAGGCTTCCAGGGCCCAGACTTCCATCTCCCCGAAGCGCTGGCCGCCGAACTGGGCTTTACCACCCAGCGGCTGCTGCGTAACGAGGCTGTAGGAGCCCGTGGAGCGCGCATGCATCTTGTCATCCACCAGGTGGTTGAGTTTCAGCATGTACATGTAGCCCACCGTCACCGGGCGGTCGAAGGCGTCACCAGTACGGCCGTCGTACAGGGTGAACTGGCCGCTGTCCGGCATGTCGGCAAGCTTCAGCAGCTCCTTGATGGAGGCTTCCGCCGCGCCGTCGAAGACCGGCGTGGCCATGGGTACACCGCCGCGCAGGTTGTGGGCCAGTTCGAGGATCTCTTCGTCGCTCAGCGACTTGAGGTCTTCGATGCGGCCGGCGCCGTTGTTGTAGATCGCCTCGAGGAACTTGCGCACCTCGGCAATCTTGCGCTGTTCGCGAATCATGCCGTCCAGCTTCTCGCCCAGCCCCTTGGCAGCCATGCCCAGGTGGGTCTCGAGAATCTGGCCCACGTTCATCCGCGAGGGCACGCCCAGCGGGTTGAGCACGATATCGACCGGCTCGCCCTTGTCGTCATAGGGCATGTCTTCCACCGGCATGATCACGGAGATCACACCCTTGTTACCGTGGCGACCCGCCATCTTGTCACCCGGCTGGATGCGACGCTTCACGGCCAGGTAGACCTTGACGATCTTCAGCACACCCGGCGCCAGGTCGTCGCCTGACTGCAGCTTGCGCTTCTTGTCTTCGAAGCGCTCGTCCAGCAGCTTGCGCTGTTCCTTGAGCTGGGTCTGGGCGGCCGCCAGGCTCTCGTTGAGCTCGGCGTTGACCATCTTCAGCTTGAACCACTGCTCGCGGTCCAGGTCTTCCAGCACCTTGGCGGTCAGGGTAGAACCCTTCGCCAGGCCACCGCCGGAGGCTGTCTTCTTGCCCTTCAGCAGGTTGCCCAGGCGGGAGTACATGGCCTCTTCAAAGATGCGGTACTCCTCGTTGAGGTCCTTGCGGTACTCGTCGAGCTGGTGACGTTCGATCTGCAGGGCGCGGGCGTCCTTTTCCAGGCCGTCGCGGGTAAATACCTGCACGTCGATCACGGTACCCTTGGTGGAGCTGGGTACCCGCTGGGACGTGTCCTTCACGTCGGACGCCTTCTCACCAAAGATGGCGCGCAGCAGCTTCTCTTCCGGGGTCAGCTGGGTTTCGCCCTTGGGCGTGACCTTGCCGACCAGGATGTCGCCGGCGTCGACTTCGGCACCGATATAGACGATGCCGGACTCGTCCAGCTTGCTCAGCGCACTTTCACCCACGTTGGGGATGTCGGCGGTGATTTCTTCCGGCCCCAGCTTGGTATCGCGAGCGATACAGGTGAGCTCCTGGATGTGGATCGTGGTGAAACGATCTTCCTTCACCACCCGCTCTGATACGAGGATGGAGTCCTCGAAGTTGTAACCGTTCCAGGGCATGAACGCGATGCGCATGTTCTGGCCCAGGGCCAGCTCGCCCATGTCGATGGACGGGCCGTCGGCCAGCACATCACCGCGGTCCACCACGTCGCCTTCCTTGACGATCGGACGCTGGTTGATACAGGTGTTCTGGTTGGAACGGGTGTACTTGATCAGGTTGTAGATATCGACCGGGGCTTCGTCCTTGCCCACGTCGGCATCATTCACCCGCACCACGATGCGGCTGGCGTCGA
Source organism: Halieaceae bacterium (assembly GCA_036351375.1). GTDB lineage: Bacteria > Pseudomonadota > Gammaproteobacteria > Pseudomonadales > Halieaceae > JANQIO01. The sequence continues at coordinate 6,166 of JAZBOY010000164.1, read as the reverse complement.
CGCTGTCGATCACACCGCCACGGCGGGCTACCACGCAAACGCCGGAATCCCGTGCCACGTGACGCTCCATGCCGGTGCCCACCAGAGGCTTGTCGGCACGCAGGGTCGGCACTGCCTGGCGCTGCATGTTGGAGCCCATCAATGCGCGGTTGGCGTCGTCGTGCTCCAGGAACGGAATCAGCGAGGCTGCCACAGACACTACCTGGCGCGGCGACACGTCCATGTAGTCAACGTCTTCCGGCGGCTTGACGGTGAATTCGTTCAGGTGACGTACCGCCACCAGGTCTTCGACAAACTGGTTCTTGTCGTTCAGCTCAGCGGAGGCCTGTGCAATCACGTACTGGCCTTCGTTGATCGCCGACAGGTACTCGATGTCGTCAGTGACCTTGCAATCCACCACCTTGCGGTAGGGGCTTTCCAGGAAGCCGTACTCGTTGGTGCGGGCATAGACCGCCAGCGAGTTGATCAGGCCGATGTTCGGGCCTTCCGGCGTCTCAATCGGGCATACCCGGCCGTAGTGAGTCGGGTGTACGTCGCGTACCTCGAAACCAGCGCGCTCGCGGGTCAGGCCTCCCGGGCCGAGTGCGGAGACGCGGCGCTTGTGGGTCACTTCCGAGAGCGGGTTGTTCTGGTCCATGAACTGCGACAGCTGGCTGGAACCGAAGAACTCCTTCACTGCAGCGGCGACCGGCTTCGCGTTGATCAGGTCCTGGGGCATCAGGCCTTCGCTTTCCGCCATGGACAGGCGCTCCTTCACGGCGCGCTCTACCCGTACCAGGCCCACGCGGAACTGGTTTTCGGCCATCTCGCCCACGCTGCGGATACGACGGTTACCGAGGTGATCGATGTCGTCGACCATGCCCTGACCGTTACGGATATTCACCAGGGTCTTGAGCACGTCAACAATGTCTTCGCGATCGAGGATACCGCTGCCGGTGGACTCTTCACGGCCCAGGCGACGGTTGAACTTCATGCGGCCCACGGCAGACAGATCGTAGCGGTCGGCGGAGAAGAACAGGTTCTGGAACAGGTTCTCTGCAGACTCCTTGGTCGGCGGCTCACCGGGACGCATCATGCGGTAGATCTCTACCAGCGCTTCCAGCTCATTGGTGGTGGTGTCGACGCGCAGGGTGTCTGAGACGAACGGGCCATGGTCGAGATCGTTGGTATAAAGAGTCTCAATCTCACGCACGCCGGCCTCACTCAGTGTAGCCAGCACTTCTTCGGTCAGCTGGTCGTTGCAGGCCGCCAGCACTTCACCGGTTTCCTTGCTGACCACGTCCTTGGCGAGGGCGCGACCTAAAACGTATTCGCTGGGCACTTCCAGCTTGGTTACCTTCGCCTCTTCAAGCTGGTTGATATGTCGCGCAGTAATGCGGCGACCCTGTTCAACCACCAGCTTGCGGCCGGCCTTGATATCAAAGGCGGCCACTTCCCCGCGCAAGCGCTCGGGGATCAGGGTCATGGTGTAGTTGCCTTCGCCGTCGGTCTGGAACGTGTTCACGTCATAGAACATGCCCAGGATTTCCTCGGCGCTGTAGCCGAGGGCGCGCAGCAGGATGGTTGCCGGCAGCTTGCGGCGGCGGTCGATACGCACGTAGACCAGGTCCTTGGGGTCGAACTCGAAGTCCAGCCAGGAGCCACGGTAAGGAATGACGCGTGCAGAATAGAGCAGCTTGCCCGAGGAGTGGGTCTTGCCACGGTCGTGATCGAAGAATACACCCGGGGAACGGTGCAGCTGGGACACGATCACACGCTCGGTACCGTTGATGACGAAGGTACCGTTCTCGGTCATGAGGGGAATTTCCCCCATGTAGACTTCCTGCTCCTTGATGTCCTTGATGGTCTTGTTGGCTGAATCCTTGTCATAAATGATCAGCCGAACCTTGACGCGCAGGGGTACGGAGAACGTCACACCACGCAGCTGGCACTCATTGACGTCGAATACCGGTTTGCCGAGGCTGTAGTCGACGTACTCCAGAGCGGCGTTGCCGCTGTAGCTGACAATCGGGAAAACAGACTTGAAGGCCGCATGCAGGCCGTAATCCTCACGTTCCTCCAGGGATATGTTCTCCTGGGTGAACTTGCGATAGGAATCGAGTTGGATGGCAAGCAGGTATGGAACGTCCATCACCATCGGCATGGTGCCGAAGTCCTTGCGAATCCGTTTCTTCTCAGTGTACGAGTAGGTCATCTGTACTCCCCAACGTCATGCCCCATTGCGGGGCGAAAAACTGATAATCATGAAGCGGCAAAAGGCCGGCAGGGGTTTTTCCCTGCCAGCCTTAAGGCAGCTTCAGCAGTGAAGGCTGAACAACCGAGCTTACTTGAGCTCTGCAGTTGCGCCAGCTTCTTCCAGCTGCTTGAGGATGTCCTCTGCTTCGTCCTTGGCAACGCCTTCCTTAACGGCAGACGGTGCACCGTCAACCAGACCCTTGGCTTCTTTCAGGCCCAGGCCGGTCACTGCGCGGACAACCTTGATGACGTTGACTTTCTTGTCACCGGCACCGGTCAGCATGACATCAAACTCGGTCTTCTCTTCAGCAGCACCGCCTGCGTCGCCGCCAGCGGCAGCAACCGGGGCAGCAGCAACAGCTGCAGCTGCAGATACACCGAACTTCTCTTCCATCGCTTCGATGAGCTCAACGATGTCCATCACGCTCATCTCAGCAATTGCATTCAAAATATCGTCTTTGGACAGAGCCATGACTCAATATCTCCTTTAGCTGATTAACCAGCTGCTTACGCAGCTTCCTCTTGTTTCTGATCGCGAACTGCTGCAACAGTACGCACCAGCTTCCCAGGTACTTCGTTCATCGTGCGTACCAGCTTGGTTACCGGCGCTTGCATGACACTCATCAACATCGAGAGTGCCTGGTCGCGGGTCGGCAGCTTGGCCAATACGTCGAGTTGTTCCGCACCCAGTAACTGGCCACTGACCGCCAGTGCCTTCACTTCAAACGCGTCGTTATCCTTCGCGAAATCCTTGAAGAGTCGTGCCGCTGCGCCCGGATCCTCCATCGAGAAACCGAACAGGGAAGGGCCGGACAGTGAGTCGGAGACACACTCGTACTCGGTTCCTTCAAAGGCCCGCTTGGCCAGAGTGTTCCGCACAACGCGGAGCGTAATCTGGTTTTCGCGAGCTTCCTTGCGCAGTGCCGTCATATCGTCCACGGTGACGCCGCGTGAATCGGCGATCACCAGGGACAGCGCACTGGTGGCAGTCTCATTGACTTCAGCAACGATCGCTTTCTTGTCTTCGAGTCCAATTGCCACTGGATCTACTCCTGGTTAGTTGAATTCACGTGCCCGGCTGCACCAGCAGCAGGTCACGCGTCCATCTGCGTAGGCTTGACCCCAACCAGGGCCGGATTAAGCGCAGGTTTGCGGATACCGCTGCAAACCTTTGCACCTACGGTCTTTGATGGTCTTCAGTACTCAGCTAAAGCTCTGTGAGCCCTGGCCTCTTCCAAAGACCTCAAAGCTGGCTGGGACTGCCGGTAAGCAGTGGCCCCTGCCAGTTGTCCCGCTTCCCTGCAGGACACTTGAGGGCAGGCCCCGGTAAGGGCGTGCCGATCAAATTCTGTGCCTTAAACCTCCAGGCTGGACTGGTCGATCGCCAGCCCGGGACCCATGGTGGTGCTGAGGGTCACCTTCTGCATGTAAATGCCCTTGGCAGCGGACGGCTTGGCCTTCTTCAGGTCAGCCAGCACTGCCTCAAGGTTTTCCTTGATGGCATTCAGTTCGAAATCGATTTTGCCGATACCGCCGTGGACGATGCCATTCTTGTCGGTGCGGTACTGCACCTGGCCCGCCTTGGCGTTCTTCACGGCAGTTTCCACATCGGGAGTTACCGTACCGGTCTTGGGGTTCGGCATCAGGCCGCGGGGACCCAGCACCTGGCCCAGCTGACCGACAACGCGCATGGCGTCGGGGCTGGCGATGACCACGTCGAAGTCCATCTCACCCGCCTTGACCTTGTCGGCCAGGTCTTCCATGCCCACCAGGTCGGCGCCGGCCGCAGTAGCCTTGTCGGCGTTTTCACCGGTGGTGAAAACGGCAACGCGTACGTCCTTGCCCGTGCCGTGCGGCAGGTTGGTCGCACCGCGAACCGCCTGGTCAGACTTCTTGGCATCGATGCCGAGATTTACGGCGACTTCGATGGACTCGTTGAACTTGGCGGTGGCGCATTCCTTCAGCAGGTTTACCGCTTCTTCGAAGCTATAGGCCTTGCCGGGCTCAATCTTGTCCTTGATGGCTTGCTTGCGCTTTGAGAGCTTGGCCATTACTTAACCCCCTCTACTTCAATACCGGCGGAACGGGCGCTGCCCGCGATGGTGCGCACGGCGGCGTCCATGTCGGCGGCAGTCAGGTCCGGCCACTTGGCTTCGGCAATTTCCTCGAGCTGGGCACGGGTTACCTTGCCAACCTTGTTGGTATTCGGCGTGCCGGAACCCTTCTGGATCTTGGCAGCCTTGCGCAGCAGCACGGCAGCCGGCGGCGTCTTCTTGATAAAAGTGAAGCTGCGATCAGCGTATACCGTGATCACAACCGGAACCGGCAGGCCCGGCTCCATACCCTGGGTTTCTGCGTTGAAAGCCTTGCAGAAATCCATGATGTTCACGCCGTGCTGGCCCAGGGCCGGGCCGACGGGGGGGCTGGGGTTTGCCTGACCAGCAGGCACCTGCAGCTTGATATAGGCTTCAATTTTTGCAGCCATGAGTGCTTCTCCCTGGGTTCAAACGCCGTACTAAATTTGGGGACAGTTAACTTAATTCCAGCCACATAGCTGGCCGCGCAATTCCGCGTGCGGAATTAAGTAAACTGTCCCCTAATTGTTCGGGCTCCCCATCCTGTTAACGGTCAGGCTTTTTCTACCTGGCCAAATTCCAGTTCCACCGGGGTGGAACGTCCAAAAATCAGTACCGCAACCTGCAGGCGGTTCTTCTCGTAGTTGACCTCTTCCACGACGCCATTGAAGTCGTTGAAGGGCCCATCGATAACCCGCACCATCTCGCCGGGCTCGAACAGCGTCTTGGGCTTCGGCGCTTCGACGCCGTCTTCCACTCGCTGCAGAATTGCGTTCGCTTCCGCCTCGGTAATCGGCGCCGGCTTGTCTGCCTTGCCGCCGATAAAGCCCATGACCCTGGGCGTGTCCTTTACCAGGTGCCAGGTGTCATCATCGAGTTCCATCTGCACCAGCACATAGCCGGGGAAGAACTTGCGCTCGCTGCGACGCTTCTGGCCGGCACGCATCTCCACCACTTCCTCCGTGGGAACCAGCACCTCACCGAAGCGATCCTGCATGTTGTGCAGTTCGATGCGCTCCTTGAGTGCAGATGCCACCTTCTTCTCGTAACCGGAATAGGCGTGAACTACATACCAGCGTTTTGACATTCTCTTCCCTTAGCTACCCAGGAAATCCCCGGGTCTTAACCGATGACCAGCGACACGAGCCAGCCGAGCAGGGAATCCAGGCCCCACAGCAGCAGTCCGACCAGCAACACAAAGGCCACCACGATCAGGGTGGTCTGCCGGGTTTCAGCCTGGCTCGGCCACACGACCTTGCGGATTTCAGTGCGCGAACCTTTCACAAGGTCCCAGAACTGGGCGCCGGTGGCGGTCTGCAGGGCGATAAAGCCCGCGATCACTGCCAGCACCAGCAAGGCCAGTACCCGGTACAGGACGGATTCGTCAGCGAAATAGCTGTTACCGTATACGCCCGCACCTATCAGTACGACCACAACAGCCCATTTCAGGCCGTCAAGGCGGCTCGCACTTGCTTCAGAACTCATTAAACCTGCACACCTCACTTGTTTGCGCCTCGCGGCGCTCTACCACTGACCCGATCTGTGCTTCCGGGAAAGTGGCAGGCCAGGAGGGAATCGAACCCCCAACCTGCGGTTTTGGAGACCGCTGCTCTGCCAATTGAGCTACTGGCCTGTAACCTATGCCACCGGAAATCATGCTCGCCCGATGGCCCGTCTTCAGACGACACAGCCGAGCGCTAGCTCGGCTGGTCGTTTTCCCACTCCTCCGTAGAGGGTTGGGAGGGGGACGGAGCTGAAGGTCCGTCCCCGTAAGTCTCGCAGCCGTTGAGGCTGCGTGACTTACCGGCTTACTCGATGATCTTGGCGACGACGCCGGCGCCAACCGTGCGGCCGCC
>JAZBOY010000163.1:0-6632 GCA_036351375.1 Halieaceae bacterium | reverse complement strand
GGGCGCTGGAGTACATGGGCCTGGAGCCCGGCCAGGCGATCACCGACATCCGCCCGGACCGCGTGTTCATCGGTTCCTGTACCAATTCCCGCATCGAGGACCTGCGCGCCGCGGCGGATGTAGTGCGCGGCAGGCGAGTGGCGAACGGCATCAAGCAGGTGCTGGTGGTGCCCGGTTCCGGTGCCGTCAAGGCCCAGGCCGAGGCTGAGGGTCTCGACCGGGTGTTCATCGAGGCCGGCATGGAGTGGCGCGAGCCCGGCTGCTCCATGTGCCTGGCTATGAACGCCGACAAACTGGGGGCAGGTGAGCACTGTGCCTCCACGTCCAATCGCAATTTCGAGGGCCGGCAGGGCTTTGGCGGCCGCACCCACCTGGTGAGCCCGGCGATGGCGGCTGCGGCTGCGGTGGCCGGCCACTTCGTGGATGTCCGCAGTTTTGCCCCCAACACAGCGCAGGGAGACGCGGCATGAATCCGTTTACCGTACACAGCGGCCTGGTGGCGCCCATGGATCGCGCCAACGTCGACACCGACATGATCATCCCCAAGCAGTTCCTCAAGTCCATCAAGCGTTCGGGCTTCGGCCCCAACCTGTTTGACGAACTGCGCTACCTGGACGAGGGCCAGCCCGGGGCAGACTGCAGCCAGCGCCCGCTCAATCCGGACTTCCCGCTCAACTTCCCCCGCTACCAGGGCGCGTCAGTCCTGCTGGCCCGGGAGAACTTCGGCTGTGGTTCCTCCCGCGAACACGCCCCCTGGGCACTGGAAGACTTCGGTATTCGCTGCATCATTGCGCCGAGCTTTGCAGACATTTTCTACAACAACTGCTTCAAGAACGGGGTGTTGCCCATTGCCCTGGAGGCGGCTGACGTGGAGCGCCTGTTTGCGGCCATGTATGCCGAGGAGGGTTACCAGCTGACGGTCGACCTGGAGCGCCAGGTGGTCATCGAGCCCGACGGCCGGGAGACCGCGTTCCAGGTAGACGAGTACCGGCGCTACCGGCTGCTGAACGGCCTGGATGATATCGGCATTACCCTGGAGCACGCGGAGGCCATCCGCGCTTACGAGGCCGGCGCCCGGGCGGCGCGCCCCTGGCTGTTTGATGCCGTTGATGCGGCGGCTTCGCAGGAGCAGGGCGCATGAGCCACCGGGTACTGGTATTGCCAGGTGACCATATCGGCCCGGAGGTCGTGGCCCAGGCCCGCCGCGTACTGGAGCGGGTTGCCGCGGATTTCGGTCTCGTTTTCGAGCTGGAAGAGGGGCTGATTGGCGGGGCAGCACTGGAAGCCAGCGGCGTACCGCTGCCGGACAGCACCCTGGAACGGGCGCGCCAGGCCGATGCCATCCTGCTTGGCGCGGTGGGCGGTCCCGAGTGGGACGGGGTAGAGCGCGAGCTGCGCCCGGAACGCGGCCTGCTGAAGATCCGCTCGGAGCTCGAACTGTTCGGCAACCTGCGCCCGGCGATCCTGTATCCACAGCTGGCGGATGCCTCCAGCCTGCGCCCGGAAGTGGTGGCGGGGCTGGATATCCTCATAGTCCGTGAGCTCACCGGTGGTATCTATTTTGGCGAGCCGCGTGGCATTCGCACCCTGGAAAGCGGAGAGCGGGAGGGCTACAACACCTACGTCTACCGCGAGTCGGAGATCGAGCGCATCGGGCGCCTCGCGTTTGAGGCGGCTCGCAAGCGTGACGGCCGCCTGTGCTCGGTAGACAAGTCCAACGTGCTGGAGGTGACTGTGCTGTGGCGCGAGGTAATGGAGCGCCTGGCCGCGGACTATCCCGACGTGGAGCTGTCCCATATGTACGTGGACAACGCGGCCATGCAGCTGGTGCGCGCACCGAAGCAGTTTGATGTGGTGGTGACCGGCAATATGTTCGGCGACATCCTGTCGGACGCCGCGGCCATGCTCACAGGCAGCATCGGCATGCTGCCGTCGGCATCACTGGACGTCGATTCACGCGGCATGTATGAACCCTGTCACGGTTCGGCGCCCGATATCTCCGGCCAGGACGTGGCCAACCCGTTGGCCACCATTCTGTCGGTGGCGATGATGCTGCGCTACTCGCTGGCAGCGCCGGCGGCGGCCGCCGCCATCGAAAACGCGGTCAGCCGGGTGCTGGACCGCGGCCTGCGGACCCCGGATATCTGCACCCCCGGGGACCAGCAGGTGGGCACCACGGCCATGGGTGATGCGGTAATTGCCGCCCTCGAGGCCAACGCACTCGAGGAGTCTGCCTGATGTCTGACAAGGTCAATGTAGCGGTGGTGGGTGCCACCGGCGCGGTCGGTGAGGCCATGCTGGAAATCCTCGCAGAGCGCGATTTCCCGGTAGGTGAACTTTACGCGCTGGCCAGCAGCCGCTCCGCCGGCTCCACCGTCAGCTTTCGCAACAAGACCGTTGAGGTCCAGGACCTGGCGACCTTCGACTTTTCCCAGGCCCAGATCGGCTTGTTCTCTGCCGGAGGCAGCGTCTCCGCCGAGTACGCACCGCGGGCCGCTGCCGCCGGCTGCGTGGTGGTGGACAACACCTCGCACTTCCGTCGCGACCCGGATATTCCGCTGGTGGTTCCGGAGGTCAACGAGGCGGCTATTGCGGATTACCGTGAGCGCGGCATCATTGCCAACCCCAACTGCTCGACTATCCAGATGCTGGTAGCACTCAAGCCCCTGCATGATGCGGCCCGCATCGAGCGCATCAACGTCTGCACCTACCAGGCCGTATCCGGTACCGGCAAGTCGGCGATCGAGGAGCTGGCAGGCCAGACCGCGAGGCTGTTGAACGGCCAGCCGGCTGAGGCCGAGGTGTACCCCGTGCAAATCGCCTTCAACGCCTTGCCGCATATCGATACGTTCCAGGACAACGGCTATACCCGCGAAGAGATGAAGATGGTCTGGGAGACCCAGAAAATCCTTGGTGACGAGTCGATCCAGGTCAATCCCACCTGTGTGCGGGTGCCGGTCTTTTACGGCCACTCCGAGGCAGTGCACATCGAGACCAGCAACAAGCTCAGCGCCCACGAGGCCCGGGCGCTGCTGGAGTCGGCGCCGGGCGTGACGGTGATTGACGAGCACGCTGACGGCGGCTACCCCACCGCAGTGGGCGAGGCGGCGGGCCAGGATGCGGTATTCGTGGGACGCATTCGCGAGGATATTTCACACCCCCGCGGGCTCGATCTCTGGGTGGTTTCCGACAACGTTCGCAAAGGCGCTGCGCTCAATAGTGTGCAGATTGCCGAGTGCTTGCTAAAAACTTATTTATAAAAGATACTTACGCCCGTAAGTATAGGAATATTCTAGGTTTTGCCGTTTAAACCTGGCCAGGGGCAACAACGTTGCCGGTTGATTTGCAATCGAGAGTGCCATTGAGTTTGTCGCCGCGGGCGACAACCACGGTGGTAGCAAAGATACCAGTAAGAGACAACGAAGCAGACGGCGCCAGCGACCGGGGTTTATGCAGTTCCAGGGCGCAAAGCCGGCGGAGATGCCTGATTAATCACACGAAATCGTCACTTTTCGGCATTTATAGCTCGCAGAACAAAAGGGGACTGAGTAAGCTGCGTAGCGACTGATCAGGTAGTTGTGTGCACTGAAGCCTCGGGCTTCCGGCACGGGACAGCGTTGTTGGTTTGGTGAAACGACCGTTATCTAGGGGAAAGCGGTACAACGGTCAATAGAATAATAAGGCGACTTTATGAAGCGTAAGTGTGCGTTAGTGCTTCTCGTTCTCGGGCTGCTGAGTCCGGGGATGGCTGCCGCTCTGGGCCTCGGTGAACTGACGCTCAAGTCCTACCTGAACGAACCACTGGTGGCAGAGGTCAAACTGCTGGAGATCGGCGATCTCGATCCCAGCCAGATTCGCGTGCGACTGGCCACCCGTGAAGATTTCTCCCGCGCCGGCGTCGAGCGCGCCTATTTCCTGACCAGCCTGCGCTTTGAAGTAGTCGGCACGCCCAGCGGCGGTGCCCTGCTGCAAATTCGCTCCTCCGACCCGGTGCGCGAACCTTTCCTGGATTTCATTGTTGAAGCCCGCTGGCCCACCGGCCGCCTGCTGCGCGAGTACACCATCCTGCTCGACCCGCCGATTTTCGTTGGCGATGACAGCGGTATTACCGCCCGCGCCTCCGCTTCCGACCGTCGTGCGGGCCGTCCCAGCCGCAGCGAAAGCCCAAGCCGCCAGACCGCGCAATCCACTTCCCCTGCGCCGCGGGCGCCTACGCAGCGTAACTACGATGCCCGGGCCACCGACCGCCCGATCAGCGGCGAGGAATACCTGGTGCAGCGCTCCGACACCCTGTGGCGGATTGCCGAGGCCGGCCGTCCGTCCGGCGCCAGCGTGCAGCAGACCATGCTGGATATCCAGCGCATGAACCCGGAAGCCTTTATCGGCGGCAATATCAACCAGCTGAAAGCGGGTTACATCCTGCGCATGCCCACCGCCAGTGACATCACGCCCCAGAGCTTCGAGGAAGCGGTGCGGGAAGTGGAGCGCCAGACCCAGCGCTGGCAGAGCGGCGTCAGCAGCGTTGACCGGCTGGATGCCTCCGAGGGCCTCGACGTGTCCGGCGTTGCCGGCAGCGACAGCGGCGAAGGCCACCTGCAGATTGCCGGTGTCGACAGCAGCGACGAAACCCCTACGGGCGGCGACGTCAGTGCGCGTATGGAAGACCTCGATCGGGCCCAGCGTGAAAACGTAGAGTTGGGCACCCGCCTGTCTGCCATGGAAGAACAGATGGAGATGCAGGAACGCCTGATCTCCCTGAAAGATGAACAGATTGCCGCGCTGCAGCAAGCGCTGGAGCGCGCCGGCGCAGATGTGGACATGCCGGAGGGGCAGGAAGGCACCATCGAGTCGCTGGATGCGATGGAGGATGAGCCCGCACAGGTCACGCCTGACACCCAGCCGGAGGCCGCAGGGCCTCAGCCCGCAGCGCCGCAGCCGGCGGCACCGCAGCCTGCCACGCCCCGCCCGGCGCCGCCTGCACCGGTAGCGCCGCCGCCTCCGACCATCCTCGACATGGTCATGGAGAACATTCTCTACGTGGCCGGCGGCCTGCTCGCACTGATACTGCTGGTGGTGTTGCTGCTGCGCAAGAAACTCCTGCCCGGTCGCAACAAGGACCAGGAACTGCCGATGGCCGCCGTCGCGGCGGGCGGTGCCGATGAATTTGCCGACGTCAGTCTCAGCGATGACAGCCTGGTGGTGGACGAATTTGATGAGGACGCTGACGAGGGGGCCGCCGATATCGAAGCGCCGGCGCCGGCCGGCAGCGGCTATTCCGGCGCTGACGAGCAGTATGCCGCCCAGTTTGAATCCGGGGATGCCCTCGCCGAGGCGGATATCTATATCGCCTACGGTCGTTTCCCGCAGGCCGTGGACCTCCTCAAGGCCGCTATTGCCGTAGAGCCCATCAACACAGATTTCCGCATCAAGCTGATGGAAGCCTGTGTGGAAATGGGTGAGAGCGGTGAGTTCCAGCAGCAGTATGCCGACCTGCAGGTGATTGGCGACGAAAATGTGCTGCAGCGGTCGCGCTCACTGCTGGAGGCCGTCGATGGCGGTGAGGCCTGGCTGCAGGACCTGCCGGACCCGACAATTACGCCCGCTGACGTTGAAGCCGCCCGGGCATCGATGGGTGATGGCGGCGGTGCCGCTGTCGCGGAAGATTCACTTGACCTCGATCTCGGCCTTGACGCTGACCTCGAGGACGCCGGCGACGATACCGGCCTGGACATTGATGAGTCTGAACTGACTGCCAGCGCTGACGAAGCCGGCGCACTGGACCTTGATATTGACGATGCGGACAGCGGTCTGGGCATCGACGACGAAGAAACCGACCTCGGCCTGGAGCTGGATACCGAGAGTGCGAGCCTCGATGATGACACCGGCATCGATTTCTCTTCCGAGCCCGCGCTGGAAGAGTTGGACGAACAGGACGAGCCGGAGGCAGAACACAGGCTGGAAGACGACAGCGATGACTCGGCCCTGGAGCTCGACGGCCTGCTGACCGATGACGCCGGCGATCTCGAAGAACAGCCCGCCGAGCTGGAAGCCGCTGACCTCAATGAGCTGACCCTGGAAACCGACGACGGCAGTGACGAGCTCGAAGAAGTCGACCTGCCGGACCTTGAACTCGATGGCCTCGGCGACGAGCCTGCAGCAGAGGAGTCCGGCGAGGACGACCTGCTGGCTGACCTGGAGGGCATGGGCTCAGATCTCGGCTCTGACGATTCCGACGGCGACCTGGAAGGCATGAGCCTGTCCCTGGACGATGAAGACGGTGACCTGGCCGACCTGGGTGCCGATCTCGATGACGGCGGCGACCTGGATCTCGGTTCATCAGACCTCGACACCGGCTCTGATCTGGACGGCGTTGAATTCGATCTTTCCTCAGATTCTGATGACAGCAACCTCGCCGATATCGAACTCGACATGAGCGCCGACCCCGGTGAGGAAGACGGCCTGGTGTTTGCCGCCGATGGCGACGAGATGGCCACCAAGCTGGACCTGGCACGGGCCTATATCGACATGGGCGACCACGACGGCGCCCGCAGCATCCTCGAAGAAGTCACAGAGGCCGGCAGCGAGGCCCAGCAGGGCGAAGCTCGCCAGCTGCTGGAGGGCATTGACTGACT
>JAZBOY010000162.1:0-29712 GCA_036351375.1 Halieaceae bacterium | reverse complement strand
TTCCGGTGCGTTGTCGATACCGTCGAAAGCAACCGCGTCACCGCCCCAGACTTCCGCGCAAACGCGCGTCAGTGCCGCCGTCAGCGTCGTCTTGCCGTGGTCAACGTGACCGATGGTGCCCACATTTACGTGGGGCTTATTGCGTTCAAATTGCTCTTTGGACATCTCGACAGTCTCCTAACTGGTCTGCGTCTTGCCATTCATTGTCGAAGCGGGGAGTAGACCACTCTCACCTGGCTTCGATCTCCTCTTTAGGCCACCAGCCAGGCTGGCACCCCGAATAGTGGAGCTCATAACCGGATTTGAACCGGTGACCTCTTCCTTACCAAGGAAGTGCTCTACCGACTGAGCTATATGAGCCCTGTAAACCTCTTTTACCTGTCTGCGCCAGGGCGATTGGAGCGGGTAGCGGGAATCGAACCCGCATCATCAGCTTGGAAGGCTGAGGTTCTACCATTGAACTATACCCGCAGTATCACCCGCGACACTCGCGGCCCATAGCCGCCAGTACGACCCGCCAAACTCACCAAACTGCCCGCCAGGCTCACTGCGCCGGCGCCTGCGAGAAAACATGTTTCCAGATTTTCGCCGCACTTTTTCTGCAAATACCCGCTCCTGAAGCCCATTTCAGAGCAAGGATCGCTGGGGGTGATTTGCCACATCTGGTGGAGGGGGGTGGATTCGAACCACCGAAGCTTTCGCGTCAGATTTACAGTCTGATCCCTTTGGCCGCTCGGGAACCCCTCCGAAAGGCGACGTATTGTCCTTACGAGGCCCCACCTTGTCAACCACATTCCCAATTAAATTATCCACTTACGGAAATGTCTGCAGGCCGCCTGTTACGCGGCCTGCAGACCGCTCAACGGAAGCCGGTCGACACTTCTGGAGCAGCGACTGGACCCTCCCGCACGGGGTATGCGAGGCTAGCTCGACATCGCATGCCAACGCTTCTTTTCACCTACGGACGGGTAGACCGCTCACGTGACGACACTCTCACTGACTCGCCACCCTCGCGTATTCCTCACGCTACTGACACTGGCCCTGCTGGTGCCATTCCTCGGCAAGGCATTTCACATGGACGACACGGTGTTCCTGTGGTGCGCAGAGCAGATATTACGTGAGCCCCTGGATTTCTACGGGTTCTCCGCCAACTGGTCGGACAGCCCCTATCCGATGCACATCATCAACCAGAACCCGCCGTTGATCGCCTACTACATTGCGCTGGTGGCAGCCCTGTTCGGCTGGAGCGAGTGGGTGCTGCATACGGCCTTCCTGCTACCCGCGGTGGGTTTCGTGCTGGGTACCTACAGCGTGGCGCGCCATTTTTGCTCCTCCCCGGTCGCAGCAACCCTTCCCGCCCTGGTTTCGCCTGCATTCATCGTCTCGAGCACCAATGTGATGGCCGAGGTCACGATGGCTGCCCTGTACGTAACGGCGGCCGCCGCCTGGTTGCATGGTCTCAAGACGGGCTTGCACCGCTACCTGGCACTCTCTGCCCTGCTGATCTCCCTGTCAGCCATGACCAAGTACTTCGGCATTACCATGGTGCCGCTGCTGCTGGTCTTCACCTGCCTGCAGCGCGAGAAGCCACGCTACTGGTACCTGTACCTGCTGGCGCCGGTCGCCGTGGTCGTTGCGTACCAGTGGCTGACGCTTCATCTATACGGATCAAACCTGCTCCTGAGAGCCACCAGCTACTCTGTCTCGCTGGGTATCAACAGCGAATCCTCGACACTACGGCGCCTGGCGACCGGCCTGTCTTTCCTGGGGGGCTGTACGCTCAGCGTACTGCTGCTGGCGCCAAAGCTGTGGCAGACCAGGACGCTCCTGCTGTACGCGGCGGGACTCGCCCTGCTCAGCGGGCTGCTGCTGAGCGTCGATCTCAACGGTCATTTCCTGGCCTTCCGGGGTGAGCGCCAGTGGACTGTAGTAGTTCAGTATGCGCTGTTCGCGGTACTGGGTGTGCAGGTCATCGCGCTTACCCTGTCAGACCTCAACCACCATCGCGACGACCGGGCCGTGCTGCTGGCGCTGTGGGTGCTGGGCACTCTCACCTTCGCATCCCTGGTCAACTGGTCTACCAACGCCAGGACCTTGCTGCCCCTGACACCGGTCGTTGGCATCCTGATCGTACGTCGGCTGGAACTGCATCATCCCGGCTTTTCAGTAGCGCGACCGTGGTACGCACTGCCCATGGCCATGGTGGCTGCCGTTTCCCTGCTGGTGGCCTTCGCCGATCAATCCTGGGCCAACAACCAGCAGCTGGCTGCCAGGAAGCTGGCCATGGACCTGGGAAAATATCCGCACAGGGTCTGGTTTGGCGGGCACTGGGGCTTCCAGTGGTATATGGAGAAATACGGAGCGCTAACGCTGGTCAAGGATTCCCCGATCGAACCCGGGGACCTGGTGATCAAGCCCGATAACAATTCCAACCCCATCCCGCTCAATGAGCGTGACTTTACCCGCGTGGAGGTGAAATCCCTGCCCATATGCTGTCGCCTGAGAACCATGTCCGCAACCACACGAGCCGGCTTCTACTCGGATTTCTACGGCGAGCTACCCTTCACCTTCGCGCCGCCGCAACAGGACGAATTCGAGATTTATATTGCCGGTCGCTTCGCCACCCCGGATGAAGCACAGGCCTACTACCACTATTCCAGGGACGGGGCGCAACAGGCAGCGGAATGAACGGCGCCTGCCACGAGACTACCGGGCATGGTTACCTGGAACGGAGGGTGGGGAAAATGGAGCTGGCGAGAGGAATCGAACCCCCGACCGGCTGATTACAAATCAGCTGCTCTACCTACTGAGCTACGCCAGCGTAACACTCCAGAGGGCGCGCAGTTTAGACAATGTGCCGTGACCATGCAATCAGGACTGGGGCGGGCATTCCACCGCCAACAGACGCAAGTCATCGTAGCCCGGGAGTTCGCCTTCCACAGCCGGCCAGTCCAGTGCGACGCGCGCGCTTTCATCAAGGGTAATCCAGGGTTGCTCCGCGAAGGCCTGACGCTCGTAGATGTCGGCCTCATAACCCATTCCGCGCAGGGTGTCGCGCATGGCGATGGCCCGCTGCTCGCTGCGAAACAGGCCCATGGACAGGCTGCCAGCCAGCGGGCCGTTGTTGATCGGGAAGTTATCGAAACCCGCCTGCCGCAACTCCCGGGACACGCGTCTCACATCGGCCTGCTCCCCGGAAGTGGGCACGTGCACCCAGTTATCCGGGGACACTTCAGTGGTTTGCAGCACCAGGTCCATGCTGACACCGGCCGCCGCAAAGGCCACCGTGAGTTGTTCACTGAGGGCGTCATTGTCCACCGGGCCCGCCAACCAGCAACCTGGCGGCTGCTCAGGCGGGAAATCCTCAGAATCCTGTACTTCAGATGCCGAATCGAAGGCTACCGGGTCTCCGGCAGCCGGGGTGCCGGACACCAGAGAGTCGGCCGCAGCTAGCGGAGGCGCTTCCGATACGGGTTGCGCTTCCGGAGTTTCAGCAACCGGGCTGCCGGTATTCCCAACCCCGCCCACCGGCGGATCGAAATCGGTCACTTCCGGGTCTGGTGCAGCGGTGCGTGCCGCGGGTGCGCTCGACGAAGATGGCTGCGACCTCGACTCTGCCTCGCGGAACCGCTGACTCGAGGAAGACTCATCGACTTCAACTTCGCTCAGCAGTTTGAGCTCCCGCAGGCTGTTGCCGGTAGCCGCAGGCTCAATCGTCTCCGGCCGGGATTGCTGCCAGTAGAACACCGCCCCGTTGGCCAGCAGAGCAGCTGCAATCAGCCAGTGAACCATCGACAGCTTCACGCGGCACCCACGCCCGCTGGCTCGCTGGCCAGCGCCAGCTGCTCCAGCCCATCCAGCACCAGCTCAGCGACAAAGCTGCCGCCACGGCCCAGAAGCCGCTGCAACTCCGCGCCATTGCCGCCGCACAAAACCAGCTTAGAATCGCCACCAAAGCGCTCCAGTGCAGTCGCCACCGCTCCAACCTGGGCGAGCTGCAGGCCGTTAAATACGGCCTCCGCGGTGGAAGCGCCCGGCTCGAGGCGGTCGCGTGCCGCATCGCCGAAACGCACCCGGGCGGTATCGCCCACCAGCGCACGCTCCATCATGGCCATTCCCGGCAGGATATAGCCGCCGCGATGGCGCCCGCCGTCATCCACGAAATCGATAGTGAGAGCACTGCCAGCGTCCACCACGCACACCGGCCCGGCGGCCAGCCGAAAGCCGGCAATCATGGCAAGCCAGCGATCCACTCCCAGTCGCGCGGGCTCCACGTAACTGTTGATCACGCCACAGGCACTGGCGCTGCTGTGGGCAAACCAGGGGGCCAGCCCCCATTGTGCCTGCACACGTGCTGCGAACTGCTGTTCGCTGTCGGCATCGGCAACGCTGGCCACCCACACCGCTTCGGGCGGCTGGGGCAGCTCGGGCAGGGCTTCATCGCGTCCTGTGCTGCCCGATGCGACGCTGAGACCGTTCTGGCGCAGCCGCCATTTCAGGGCACTGTTGCCAATATCGATCTGCAGGATCATGCCAGCGGCCTCAGGCTCAGCTCGCCGCCGGTGAAGGCCTGTACCGTGCCGCCGAGATCCAGTAACAGCGCACCGCTCTCATCAACACCCTGTACAACGCCGACAATTTCCCTGTCGCCACTGCGCAGGGCCACCGACTGCCCGGCGTGGGCGTTGCGGGCCAGCCAGCGCTCCCGCCAGGGATGAAACCCGGCGGACTCGAAATTAGCTAATAAAGGAAGCAAGTGATTGAGCAGACTTCCGAGCAGGGCATTGCGTCCGCCGCGAATGCCACCGGCGCGGGACACATCGGTCCAGCGCTGGTCGATAGCTTCTGCCTCTGTGTCCGGCATGGCCAGGTTGATGCCGATCCCCACCACAGCACTGGTGGGGCCGGCGGCGTGACCGCTGGTTTCCACCAGGATGCCGCCCAGCTTGGCATCGCCGTGCAGCAGGTCGTTGGGCCACTTCAGCGCGACCGTCTCGAGACCCTGCTCTGCCAGCGCCTCCGCCACGCCCACGCCAACCGCGAGGCTCAGGCCGTCCATCGCCTCCACGCCGCCGTGGAACTGCCAGGCCACCGACAGGTAGATATTGGCCGCTGGAGGGCTTACCCAGTCGCGGCCGCGGCGACCGCGGCCGGCGGTCTGCTGTTCAGCGGTTATCACCAGCCCCGGCACAGCGCCGCTCTCGAGCCGCCGCAACGCCTCGGCATTGGTAGAGTCGATGGCCCCGTGCACACGCAGCTCGCCCAGCAGGGCGCGGGCCTCGGCAGTGAGGCCAGACTGGATATGCTCCGGGTTGAGAGAGTCGCTGCCGATCATGGTCTGCAAACGCTGATGGACGCTGGATAATCGGGCATCGGGTTACCGCTTGTCAAAACAGCGGTCACAGTCTCCTGTTGCCTGCCGTCAGAAGCCGCAGACAGCCGGCGGCACTCCTGCTAAGGTACGCGCCCTGATGACCCTGTCCGAGTGACGAGATTTACCGTGTTGAAGCCTTTGATTGCAAAACTGCTTACATCCGGCGGCCTGTGCCTGGCGCTGGCCGGCTGTTTCCAGACCAGCCTGACCGGCACCACCGGAGCTACCACCGTCACCGTGGCGCCGCTGCGTGACCCCGGCAACACCATCGGCGAGTATGTCACTCGCACCGAGGGCGACTGGATCAGCATCCTCGGCGCCGAGACCTGGGAGGGCTACGCGCGACTGGTGCAGCTGCTGTTCCTGGGCACCACCTCCGCTCTGGACACGTCGACCATCGACCCGAACGCGCTCTACCTGCTGACCGCCACCGGCGGAGAAGATTACTTTTCCCAGGCCACCAGCATCGACCCCGGCCAACCCGAGCCGGTACAGGGCACCTGGCACGCCATCACCACGGGCCAGCGCCTGATCGAAGGCTACCTGCAGATTTCAGTGCTCAGCGAGGCCAGCTACCGCCAGGCCGCGAGCCGGCTGGGCCAACTCAGCGACCAGCAGCTACTGGAGCAGCTGGATGCGGCGGCGAGGCTGATGGTCTCCGATGTGGACAACGACGGCAGCGTGGATCACAACGACATATTGGCCTGGAACCCACGGCTGCACGGCCCACGCTACCGCGGAGATCTCCTCGACCAGGAGGCGCTGGCCGAGGCGATCCGCGCCAACCAGCCCGCCGCCTCCCTCGATACGCTGGCACAGGCCGTGCTGGGCAGCCACAGGGTGGTGATCGAAACCAACTTCGGCACCATCACCATGGATACCCTGAACTGGGAAACCCCGGTCACGGTGGACAACTTCCTGAACTACGTGGAGTCAGGATTCTACGAGGACATCATCTTCCATCGCGTGATCAGGAACTTCGTCATCCAGGCCGGCCTGCTGACCTATGACATAGACACCCAGGTGTTTGATGACCCCACACCTGGATCACCTATACGCAATGAGTCGCGTTGGAGTATCTCCAATACCCGCGGCACTGTGGCCATGGCTCGCACCAGCGACCCCGACAGCGCGACTGCTCAGTTTTACATTAACCAGGTCGACAACACCGACCTGGACTTCCCGAACTTTGGCGGGGGCTATGCGGTATTCGCGGTGCTTGAGAATGGGCTCGACGTAGTCGACAGCATGGCAAACGTCCCCACCACCTTCTTCAGTGGCTTGGCAGATTTCCCTCGGCAGCTCATCCAAATCGAGTCCGCCACTATCGAAAACTGAGTTCCGCGCCTTTACGGCGCGGCACATGCGCCTCTGTTTATTGACGTTTACGTTAACGTCAACTATATTCCTGCCTCCCAGCCCGGAGGCGTCCATGCCCGATCGCATCTACAGCATTTCCGACCTCGCCAGCGAGTTCGACATCACCCCCAGAACGCTGCGCTTCTACGAAGAAAAAGGCCTGCTGGCGCCCGCGCGCCAGGGCCAGAAGCGCCTGTTCAGCCATGCCGATCGGGTGCGGGTGGCGCTGATCCTGCGCGGCAAGCGCTGCGGGCTCAGCCTCGAGGAGAGCCGCGACATCATCAACATGTACGAGCCCGGGCAGAACAACGCCGAACAGCTACACTCGCTGTTGGGCAAGATCGAAGAGCGCCGCGCCGTCATCGCCACCCAGCTCGCAGACCTGAATGAAATGATGCAGGAACTGGACGCGGTCCAGGCCCGCTGTGAAGCGGCACTGCAAACCATGCAAGAGGAAGCCACGTCATGAACACGCCCTACCCCACCCTGAACTTCGGCCTCGGTGAAGAGATCGACATGTTGCGCGATGCCGTCTACTCGCTGTGCCAGGCGGAGCTGGCGCCGCGGGCGGAGCAGATCGACATCGACAACGAGTTCCCCGCCGACATGTGGAAGAAGTTTGGCGACCTGGGCCTGCTGGGCATCACCGTGGAGGAGGAATACGGCGGCAGTGGCATGGGCTACCTGGCCCACTGTGTGGCGATGGAAGAAGTGTCCCGTGCATCGGCCTCGGTAGGCCTGTCCTACGGCGCCCACTCGAACCTCTGCGTAAACCAGATTCGCAAGAACGGCAGCGAGGAACAGAAGCAGAAATACCTGCCGAAGCTGTGCAGCGGCGAACACGTGGGCGCGCTCGCCATGTCCGAGCCAGGCGCAGGATCCGATGTGGTCAGCATGAAACTCAAGGCCGAGAAGAAAGGCGATCGCTACATTCTCAACGGCAACAAGATGTGGATCACCAACGGCCCCGATGCCCATACCTATGTTATCTATGCCAAGACCGATCCCAACGCCGGCCCGCGCGGCATTACCGCCTTTATCGTAGAGCGCGGCTTTCCGGGTTTCTCCCAGGCGCAAAAACTCGACAAGCTTGGCATGCGCGGCTCCAACACCTGTGAACTGGTATTCGAGGATTGCGAAGTGCCCGAGGAAAATATTCTCGGTGCCGAGGGCAAGGGCGTGAACGTGCTGATGTCCGGCCTGGACTACGAGCGCGCGGTACTGTCCGGCGGGCCGGTGGGCATCATGCAGGCCGCCATGGACGTGGTGGTGCCCTACATCCACGACCGCAAACAGTTCGGCCAGAGCATCGGCGAGTTCCAGCTCATGCAGGGCAAGGTGGCGGACATGTATGCCGACATGAACGCGTCACGCGCCTACCTGTATGCGGTTGGCGCCGCGCTCGATCGCGGCGAAGACAGCCGCAAGGACGCCGCCGCGGTCATCCTGTTTACTGCCGAGAAGGCGACCCAGGTCGCGCTGCAGGCCATCCAGGCCCTGGGCGGCAACGGCTATATCAACGAGTACGCCACCGGCCGGCTGCTGCGCGACGCCAAGCTCTACGAGATCGGCGCCGGTACCTCCGAGGTTCGCCGCATGCTGATCGGCCGGGAGCTGTTCAAGGAGACCGCCTGACGCCATGTCTGCCGCCAACAGTACGATCAAGAGCAAGATCAACCCCCGGGACGCGGCTTTCGCTGAGAACCGCGAGCACATGCAGGCCCAGGTCGACGACCTTCGACAACTGGTCGAGAAGATCAAGCAGGGCGGCGGCGAGAAATACCAGCAGCGCCACAAGGCGCGCGGCAAACTGCTGCCGCGGGAGCGCCTCGACGCCCTGCTCGATCCGGGCTCGCCGTTCCTGGAACTGTCCCAGCTTGCCGCACACCAGGTCTATGACGACGACGTGCCCGCCGCCGGCATCATTACCGGCATCGGCCGCGTATCGGGTTGCGAGTGCATGGTGTTCGTCAACGATGCGACGGTGAAGGGCGGCACCTACTACCCGCTCACCATCAAGAAGCAGGACCGCGCCCAGCGCATTGCGGCCGAGAACAACCTGCCTTGCATCTATCTGGTGGATTCCGGCGGCGCCTACCTGCCGCTGCAGGACGAGGTGTTTCCCGACCGGGAACATTTCGGCCGCGCCTTCTATAACCAGGCCCGCATGTCGGCGCGGGGTATCCCGCAGATCGCCGCGGTACTGGGTTCCTGCACCGCCGGCGGAGCCTACCTACCCGCCATGGCCGACGAGTCCATCATCGTGCGCGAGCAGGGCACTATTTTCCTGGGCGGCCCGCCGCTGGTGAAAGCGGCTACCGGCGAAATCGTCACTGCCGAAGAACTGGGCGGCGCAGACGTGCACTGCCGCACCTCCGGGGTGACCGACCACTACGCCAACAACGACCAGCACGCCCTGCATCTTGCACGGCAATCGGTAGCGCGCCTGAACCGGGTAAAGACCATTGACCTGGACATCCGCGAAAGCCGCGAGCCCCTGTACCCGGCAGAGGACATCTACGGCGTGATTCCCAAAGACACGCGCCAGCCCTACGACGTGCGTGAAGTGATCGCCCGGCTGGTCGATGCCAGTGAGTTCGATGAGTTCAAGGCCCTGTATGGCACTACGCTGGTGACCGGCTTTGCCAGACTGCACGGCTACCCCATTGGCATCGTCGCCAACAACGGCATCCTGTTCGGCGAGTCTGCCCAAAAGGGCGCGCACTTCATCGAACTGTGTGCCCAGCGCAAGATCCCGCTGCTGTTCCTGCAGAACATCACCGGCTTCATGGTGGGCAAGCAATACGAGTCCGGCGGCATCGCCAAGCACGGCGCCAAGATGGTCAACGCCGTGGCCTGCGCCGATGTACCCAAGCTCACCGTACTGATCGGCGGCTCCTTCGGCGCCGGCAATTACGGCATGTGCGGGCGCGCCTACGACCCGCGCTTCCTGTTCATGTGGCCCAACGCGCGCATCTCTGTAATGGGCGGCGAGCAGGCCGCAGGCGTGCTGGCCCAGGTCAAGCGCGACCAGAAAGAGGCCAATGGCGAGGACTGGCCGGAAGCCGAGGAGAAAGCCTTCAAGCAGCCGATCATCGACAACTATGAGACCCAGGGGCATCCCTACTACGCGTCGGCCCGGCTCTGGGACGACGGCGTAATCGACCCCGCCGATACCCGCATGGTACTGGGCTTGTCCCTGTCCGCCTGCCTCAACCAGCCGATCGGCGAGACGCGCTTCGGCGTGTTCCGCATGTAAGCATGACCTGCTCCAGGAGACTGACCCGTGTTTAGCAAGATACTGGTAGCCAACCGTGGCGAGATCGCCTGTCGGGTAATTCGCACCGCCCGCCGTATGGGCATTGCCACCGTGGCGGTGTATTCCGATGCAGACGCCGACAGCCTGCACGTGGCCATGGCCGATGAGGCTGTTGCCATCGGTGCGGCGCCGGCTCGCGAGTCCTACCTGCGCATAGAGCGGGTCATTGAAGCGGCCATGCAAACCGGCGCCGAAGCCATTCACCCCGGCTACGGTTTCCTGTCGGAAAACGCCGCGTTTTGCGAGGCCTGTGACGCCGCCGGCATCACCTTTATCGGTCCGCCCACCCCGGCTATCGAGGCCATGGGCTCCAAGTCGGCCGCCAAGCGCATCATGGAAGAAGCCGGCGTACCTTTGCTGCCCGGTTACCACGGCGAGGAGCAGGACCCGGCCCTGCTGCTGGAAGCGGCCGAGAACATCGGCTTCCCGGTATTGCTGAAAGCGGTCGCCGGCGGTGGCGGCAAGGGCATGCGCAGGGTCGATGACGCATCCGAGTTCAACGAGGAACTGGACGCCGCCCGCCGCGAAGCCGAGAGCAGCTTTGGCGACAGCAAGATGCTGGTGGAAAAGTTCCTGACCCGGCCGCGTCACGTGGAGATCCAGGTCTTTTGCGACGGCCACGGCAACGGCGTGTACCTGGCGGAGCGGGACTGCTCCATTCAGCGTCGCCACCAGAAGGTGATCGAAGAAGCGCCGGCGCCGGGCCTGAGCGAGGAAACGCGCGTGGCCATGGGCGAGGCCGCCGTGCGTGCCGCCCAGGCGATCGACTATCGCGGTGCGGGTACCGTGGAGTTCCTGCTGGACGTCGACGGCGCCTTCTTTTTCATGGAGATGAATACCCGCCTCCAGGTCGAACACCCGGTGACGGAAATGATCACCGGCCAGGACCTGGTGGAATGGCAGCTGCGGGTAGCCGCCGGCGAGCCTCTGCCCCTGTCACAGGAGCAGGTGACCGTGAACGGGCACGCCTTCGAGGCGCGCATCTATGCCGAGGACCCGGAGCGGGATTTCCTGCCCGCCACCGGCACGCTCACCTACCTGCGTGCACCGGAGGAGAGCGACCAGGTACGAGTGGATACCGGCGTGCGCCAGGGCGACGAAGTGAGCATTCATTACGACCCCATGATCGCCAAGCTGATTGTCTGGGATCGGGATCGCGCCAGCGCCCTGCGCCAGCTGGCCATGGCACTCAGCCGCTACCGGGTGGCCGGGGTCACCACCAATATCGACTTCCTGTACGACATCGCCACCAGCGAACCCTTCCGGCAGGTGAAGCTGGATACCCACTTCATCGAGGAACACCGCGAGCTGCTGTTCCAGTGCGACAGCGCCGACGAGGCCCAGGAAATCGCCCTGGGCAGCCTGTTCCTGTTGCTGAGCCGACGCCGCCAGGCAGAGCACGAAGCCGCCCACCATGGCGATCCTCACTCGCCCTGGCACAGCCATTCCGCCTGGCGCATGAACGAGCCCCATCGACACCGGGTCACCCTGGACTACCGCGGCCGACAGGTGGACGTGAGCGCCGAGCAGCTCAACAACGGCGACTACAGGCTGGCTTTTGAGGACAGCACCATCGTTGCCGGCGGAAGTCTCCGGGAAGACAGCCTGCGCGCCGACATCGACGGCTTCCAGCAGACCCTGTCCTTCGCCGAGCACGACGGTACCTGGTCGGCCTATCGCACCAGTGGCGCCTTCCACTTCCGCGAACAGTTGGCGGACCTGGGTGACGCCGACCTGGCCGGCGCCGGCGGCAACCCACGCGCACCGATGAACGGCGTGGTCGTGCAGCTGCTCGCCAAGGTGGGCAGCACGGTGGAAGCCGATGCTCCGCTTCTGGTCATGGAAGCCATGAAGATGGAGCACACCATCCGCGCCCCGGTAGCC
This sequence comes from Halieaceae bacterium, assembly GCA_036351375.1. Taxonomy (GTDB): domain Bacteria; phylum Pseudomonadota; class Gammaproteobacteria; order Pseudomonadales; family Halieaceae; genus JANQIO01. The sequence goes on along the minus strand of JAZBOY010000162.1, from coordinate 17,776 downwards.
GGCACCGTCACAGAATTTTTCTTCCAGGCCGGCGAGCTGGTCGACGGCGACGCCGAACTGCTCAACTTCGAAGCCGCTGACGCCGGCTAGCGCGCCGGCCGCGCCGCTGGCTCGCTGCCGGTATCCTGTGTACAGTCCGGACAGGAACTGTTGGAGCGGTATTCCCCCATGGCGGTCTACGCCACTCGCAAAATTCGCAACACCGCGGCCCTGTTGATGATGCTCAATGGCGTCAGTCACGTGGCCCAGCTATGGCTGCGCGAGACCACTGCGGCCACCCTGTTGACCGCGCTGGGTGGAATGTACTATCTGCTGCTGGCCCTGGGCCTGTCCGGCCAATCCAGGTTCACGCTGTGGATCAGCGCGGTATCGGTCGCCGCTGGCGGCGTCCTGCGCGGCGGCCAGCTCGACCCCGGCGCGCCGGACCCGACCCTGGCCTGGCACCTGAGCCTGGACCTGGTAGTCGCGGCGCTCTGCCTGTACATCCTGGTCCGGACCCGCTATGCGGACATGGACTGACCCCGGGACCGTGTTGAATGTTTGATCCCGTAACTATCCTGTGCGCGCTTGCCTGTGGCGTCATCGCCCGCAGCCTCGGGTTGCCGGCCCTGGTGGGCTACCTGGCGGCGGGCTTCGTGCTGTTCGAGCTGGGCGTCAGCCCCGGCCCCATCGTCGACCAACTGGCCGAGCTGGGTGTGACGCTGCTGCTGTTCTCCATCGGACTGAAATTGCAGCCCAAAGAGCTGCTGCAAAAGCGCGTCTGGGGCTCGACCCTGGCACACATGCTGTTGTCTATCGCCTTTTTCACACCGCTGCTGGTCTTTGCCACGCAACTCATGCCCGGCATCACCATGGACTTTGACGACTCCCTGCTGATCGCCTTCGCGCTGTCCTTCTCGAGCACTGTGTTCGCTATCCAGGTGCTACAGTCCCGGGGCGAAATGTCTTCGCGCCACGCCACTCTGGCGATCGGCGTGCTGTTGCTGCAGGACGTAGCAGCCGTGCTCTACATCGCCATTTCCACCGGCAAGGTGCCAGAACCAACTGCACTGCTGCTGCTACTGCTGATCCCGGCGCGACCGCTGATCATCCGCCTGCTGAACCTGGCCGGCCACGACGAGCTGTTTTCACTGTTTGGTCTTAGCCTGGCGATTCTCGGCGCCGATATGTTCGAACTGGTCGGCGTCAAGGGCGATCTGGGGGCGCTGCTGCTGGGCGTGATGCTGGCAGGCAGCGAACAAGGCAAGGAGCTCGCCAAGAACCTGCTACAGTTCAAGGACCTGTTCCTGGTGGGCTTCTTCGTCAGCATCGGCCTGTCCGGCTGGCCGGCAGAAGAGCTGGTCTACGTGGCACTGCTGGTCGGATTACTGGCGCCCCTCAAGTCGCCGCTGTATTTTTGGCTGATGACGCGCTTTGCCACCGCGCCGCGTACTGCCCTGCTGAGCTCTACTGCGTTGTCCAACTACAGCGAGTTTGGTCTGATCGTTATCGCCATCGCCAGCAAGCAGGGCGTGATCGACTATCAGTGGTCAGCGGCGCTGTCCCTCAGCATCGCCCTGAGCTTCCTGATTTCTACCGGCATGAATTTGCAGGTACATCCTTTTTACATGCGTTATTACAGGCGCCTGCGCCGTTTCAGGAGCGCCGAGCTGCAAATCGACCGACTCGACTGCTCCAACACCCGGGTGATCGTGCTGGGCATGGGCCGCATCGGCAGCGGCGCCTACGAAGAGATCCGCAAAGACTACGGCGATACCGTACTGGGCGTGGATGACAACGACCGCAAGCTCAAGGCCTGTCAGCTGCGAAACCAGCGCGTTGTGGCGGCAGACGCCAGTGATCCCATGTTCTGGATCCAGGTGAATTTCGACGAGGTGGAATGGGTGCTCATCGCACTGACCAACCACCGGGAGAACATGCTGGTCGGCGAGCTGCTCCGCGAGAAAGGCTACAAGGGCCGCATGACCGCCGTGGTGCGTTACGACGATGAATCCAAGGACCTTGAGCGCTACGACATCGCCAGCTTCAATGTCTACGCAGAGGCCGGCGCCGGCCTCGCCACCCACGCCAGGCCGCCCGGGGCCGCGACCACCTGAACCATCACACCTGCTGCAGGAGGAATAAGAGCATGATCACCCGCAGAAACTTGTTGGCCGCCGCAGCGGCGCTGCCTTTCATGAGAATCGACGTGACCGCCGGCGCCGAGGCCGCGCCAATCACCCGGCCTATTCCATCCAGCGGCGAAGCGCTGCCGGTAATCGGCATGGGCTCCTCGCGCACCTTCGACGTATCCCCGGACGATGCGATGATGGGCCAGCTCACGGAGGTCGTGCGGCTGTTTTTTGCAGGCGGCGGCGCCATGATTGACTCGTCTCCGATGTACGGGCAGGCGGAATCCACACTGGGCGCCGTTCTGCAGCAGCTGGGTATGCCGGAATCCCTGTTTGCCGCCACCAAGGTCTGGACCTACGGCGCTGATGCCGGCATTGAGCAGATGCGCGAATCGAGCCGGCGCATGAACGTGCCGGCGTTTGACCTGATGCAGATTCACAACCTGCGCGACTGGAAGCTGCACCTGCCCACGCTCAGGCGCTGGAAGGAGGAAGGCAAGATTCGCTACCTGGGCATCACCACCTCACACCAGCGCAATCACGCTGAACTCGAGGAGATCATGCGCACCGAACCACTGGACTTCGTGCAGTTCAGCTACAACATCGAAAACCGGCTGGCCGAGGAGCGGCTGCTGCCAATCTCCGCCGATCGCGGCATCGCCACCATCATCAACCGCCCGTTCCAGCGCGGCGCCCTGTTCAGCCGATCCAGCGGCCAACCGCTGCCGCCGCTCGCGAAGGAACTCGGCTGCGAAAGCTGGGGGCAGTTCTACCTGAAGTGGATCATTGGGCATCCGGCGGTCACCTGCCTGATCCCGGCCACCTCCAAGCCCAAGCACATGCGCGACAATATGGGCGCCAATTTCGGGCCGGTGCCCGATGCGGCACAGCGCGCTGAAATGCTTAAAATCTTCGAGAGTCTGTAGGCAGCGCGTTCACCGACGCGCACACCGCTGCGACACAGCTACTTGCGCGCGAGGGCGAGGGCGGGCAGTCGGGCGTTGGCCAGTACCGGCAGCACCAGCAGGTTGAGCACCGCGTAGACCGCGGCTGAAACTGCCAGCAACAGGCCGAAGCCCGCCTGCCAGCCCAACCAGGCGGCAGCCGCCACCAGCACCAGCCGGGCAATCTCCAGGTTGAGCACCCGCTGGCCGTCGAGCCAGTGCCCGGTGCACACCATGGTCAACAGCATCAGCCCCACCACGGTCGCATTGGTCATCCAGGACAGGCCGGGGATAAACAGCAGGGCGATACCCACTGCCATCACCACCACCAGCTGCACCAGCGCATAGGCATTCACGGCGGTGCTGACTGCGGGGTCGTACTTGTGGAAGTGTTCCAGATCGGTTTTCTCGCGGGGGTAACGCTCAGCCACGTCGTCCGGGCGCCAGCCGGTGCGCGCCACCAGCACGCGCAGCTTGTCGCGCCAGCGCCGTGTGCGCCAGGCGTCCTGCGCCATGCCCACGTAGATGTGCAGGTTGGCCCACAGCGGGCTGAACGTGTGGAGCGGCCCACGGATGCCGAAAATACAGGGTTCTTCGTCCAGCTCTTCCTGGAACGTGCCAAACAGGCGATCCCAGAGGATGAATACGCCGCCGTAGTTGCGATCCACGTAAACGTCGTTCTGGGCATGGTGCACGCGATGGTTGGACGGCGTGACAAAAAACCACTCGTACCAGCCCAGCTTGGGCACATGCTCGGTGTGCACCCAGTACTGATAGATCAGGTTGGCCGATGCCACCGTCACGTAGACCTCCGCCGGCACCCCCACCAGGAACATAGGTACGTAGAACAACCAGCTCAGCAGGAAGCCAGTGCTGGTCTGGCGCAGGGCGGTGGTCAGGTTGTATTCCTCGCTCTGGTGGTGGGCCACGTGGGAGGCCCAGAACACCTGGCGCTCATGTCCGATGCGGTGATTCCAGTAGTAGCAGAAGTCGTAGGCGACGAACGCAAATACCCAGGTCGCCCAGTGACCGGTATCCATGCGCCACAGGGCGTAATGAGACTCGATGGCGGCAAATACCGCGCCACCGAGGCCGATCAGCACCAGCTTGCTGGCGGTGCGCAGGGTGCCCATGAACAGGCTGCCCACCGAGTCGTTGATCCGGTAGGTGTTGCGGCCGCGCATCAGCCCATAGACAAATTCAATACCCATGAGCAGGAAGAAGAACGGGATGGCGTAAGGGACGAGATCCATAAGCGGCGGCTATTGTACGCCTCAGCCCTCGGTGCGCAAACTCTCGATAAACTCGTCTGAACTGGCAATCGCCTTGCGCATCTCCGCGATCAGTACGTCGATGTCGCGGTCGATGTTGCTGAACTCGGTTTTGAGGGACGCGACCGCCTGGGCATTCAGGTTGTGCTTGAGGTAGAGCACGTTGTCATTCAGGGCTGCCAGCACAGGCTGCATGCGCTCTTCCGAGCGCCGCATGACAACCACCAGCCGGTCATAGCGGCGCCGCGTATCCTTGAGCTTGCGCTCGCTGTCAGACCGCAGCCGGGCGTTGCTGTACTGCTCCAGCTCGTCTTCCCACTCATCGAACAGCGCGTCGGCCACGTCTTCAATCGCGTCGATGCGAGCCGAGACTTCATCTGCCGCATCACGCGACGCCTCGTACTCGTCGGCCAGGTCCTCGTACACGTCCTGCAGCTCGCCGCCGTCAAAGTCGATCAGGCTCAGCAGGTGGGCCTGGGCCGATTCGAACTGCTCGCCGGCTTCGGTCTGGGCGTCGCGGGCATCCTCAACACGATCCACCAGGATCTCACGCTTGTGATACCCCACCTGCTCGGCGGCGGCGTAGTAGGCAGACTGGCACGCTCCCAGCGAAAGCGTCGTGACAAGCAATACAGATACAGCAAACAAACGTCTCATGGCATCCTCCGAAGGCTTCGCTGAATGTTAGGCAACCCCGCGCTGATTACAAGCTCAGCAGAGGGCCGAATCTGGCTAGTGGCGGGACCTGCCCGCAGGCTATAGTGACCCCATGAATGCACTGGACCCCACCGTTTGCCGCCGCGCCAGGCTGTCACGCGACCCGCGTTTCGACGGCGAGTTTTTTCTCGCCGTCGTCACCACCGGCATCTACTGCCGGCCGGTATGCCCGGCCCGCCCGCCGCGGGAGGAAAATGTCCGCTACTACCGCAGCGCCACTGAGGCGGCCCAGGCGGGCTTTCGACCCTGCCTGCGCTGTCGCCCGGAATCGGCGCCCTGGAGCCCCGCCTGGTTAGGCACCGACACTACCGTGCGCCGCGCCCTGGAGCTGATCCATTCCGGTTACCTGAACCATCACAGCCTTGGCGAGCTGGCGGCGCGGCTGGGCATCGGCGAGCGCTACCTGCGCAAGCTGTTCGACCAGAAACTGGGCGTCAGTCCCGGCGCTGTCGCCCAGACCCAGCGCCTGCATTTCGCCCAGAAGCTGATCCTGGAAACCGACCTGTCCATGACCGACGTCGCGTTTGCCGCCGGTTACTCCAGTCTGCGCCGCTTCAACAGCGCTACCCGGGAGAATTTCGGCTGCGCGGCCAGCGAACTGCGGCGTCGCAAGCAGTCGCGCCGGCAGGGTCCCGGCATCCACCTGCGGCTGTCAGCGCGACCACCTTACGACAGCGAGTCTGTGCTGGCGCTGTTTGCCCGCCATGCGGTAGCCGGCCTGGAACAGGTGGAAGCCGGCTGCTGGCGTCGCGCCCTGGGCACGGAATACGGCGCCGCGCTGGTCAAGGTGACACCGGGCCCTGAGGGGGTCAGCCTGACCGTGAGACTGAGTGACAACCGTGACCTCATGCCGGTGGTCGCGCGGCTGCGGCGCATGTTCGACCTCGACGCGCAGCCCACAGAAATCGAGAGCTGCCTGGCGGCCGACCCGCTGCTGGCGCCACTGATCGCGCAGGCGCCCGGGGTACGCTCACCAGTGTTCGCCTCGAGCTTCGAGGCCTGTATTCGCGCAATCCTCGGCCAGCAGGTCAGCACCGTCGCGGCGCGCAGCCTGTGCGCCAGTATCGTGGCCGCCGCCGACTGTCGGGCGGACATCGAGGGAGAATCCGTGCTGCTGTTTCCCACACCGGCAGCCTTGCTGGAGGTGCCCGATGCGGTCCTCAAAATGCCCGGCAGCCGCCGCCAGACCCTGCGCGCGGTATGCGAACTGTTTGCCGGGAATCCCGCGCCCGTCGATCTACTGGCAGATCTCGGTGCGCTGCGGGGTATAGGGCCCTGGACACTGGACCTGGTGGCCATGCGCGGGCTCGGCGACCCGGATCGTTTCCCGGCTTCCGACCTGGGGCTGCTCAAGGCAGCGGCCACGGGCGGCGTAGAAGAACGCAAGGCGCTACTGGCGCGCAGCGAACACTGGCAACCCTGGCGGTCCTACGCCGCCAACCTGCTCTGGAGGAGTCTTGGCAATGGCTGACACCCTGCATTTCACAACCATCGATACGCCCATCGGCCAACTGCGCCTGGTATCCGACGGCGACGCCCTGTTGCGGGTGGAGTTCCAGGGCCAGCACAGCAGCGACGGCGTGCTGGAGGACGACCCGGTACTGGACCGGGCGCGCCGGCAGCTGGAGGAGTACTTTGCCGGCCGCCGCCGGCACTTCGACCTGCCGCTAGGCGCAGACGGCACGGCCTTCCAGCAGGCGGTGTGGTCCTCGCTGCGGGCCATTCCCTATGGCGAACTGCGCAGCTACCGGGATATTGCCGAGACGCTCGGTAAGCCGAAAGCGGTGCGGGCCGTTGGCGCCGCCAATGGCCGCAACCCCCTGCCCATTGTGGTGCCCTGTCATCGGGTGGTCGGCAGCAACGGCAAGCTCACCGGCTTTGCCGGTGGGCTGGACTGCAAGCGCCGACTGCTGGCGCTGGAAGGGATTGACGTCGCGGACTAGCGCGGACTGGTCACGATAAAGGAAATCCAGCGCTCGGGCTTGATGAAGCCGCTGCCCCAGCTGTCCCAGCGGGCATCAAGGCCGGCCGCCTGAATCGCTTCCAGGTCCATGCCCTGGGCCTGCATCGCCTGCACTGCAGCACGGGTTTCAACCAGCATCTCGTGGTAGCGCTCAAGGTCTGAGCGGGTAGCCAGGCCGCCGTGGCCAGGCACGATCACCGTCTCGTCATCGACCTTCTCCAGCAGTGTGGCGATGTTCTCGACGAAACCGCCCACAGTGCCGCCGGAGCCAATATCCACGAACGGGAAACGGTCCTTGAAGTAGTGGTCGCCGGTGTGCACCACGTTGCTCTCAATGAAGAACACCATGCTGTCACCATCGGTATGGCCCTGCGGATAATGCTGGACTTCGATCGTCTCACCATTCACGTGCAGGGCCAGGGAATCCTCATAGGTGACCAGAGGCCAGGCCGGACGCGGTGACGCTTCCACGACCCGCTTGAACAGTTTCATGTCCTGGCGGGTGGACAGGCGCTGGCGCACATTGGTGTGGGCCATGATGACGCTGCCGCTTTCGCCCCAGGCGGCGTTGCCGCCGGCATGATCGCCATGCCAGTGGGTATTGATCACAAAGCGCGCACCCTCATGGCCGAGGGCGTTTACCGCCTCCAGGTAGGCCGGCTGGTACTGCGGGTAGTCACTGTCGATCAGCAGGGCGCCATCCGTGCCGATCGAGGCCACCACGTTGCCGCCGCGGCCCTGCAGCAGATAGAGGCCGTCCTTGATGGGCGTGGTGGTGACGGTCGGTGCATCCTGGCCGTGGGCGGTAGCGGCAACCAGCAGCAGGATCAGGGTACGGAAAATCATAATTGGCTCCGGGGCAATGGGGCTCAGGCGTTCAGGTCGGGAATCAGTTCGTCCTTGAGCCGTTCGATGTGGTCCTTCAACTGCAGCTTCTTTTTCTTCAGTCGTTGCAGCTGTAGCTGGTCGCGGTAGGGAAACTCGTAGAGCGCCTCGATCTCCTCATCCAGGGCCCGGTGTTCTTCCTGCACCTGTTGCAGGCGTGCCTCAAGAGTGAGCTCGTTGGCGGCTTCCACTGCTACGGGTTCATCCGGGGTGTTCGGATCACTCAACGACACAGCTCCAGGTAAAGCTGCTGGCGGGAGTGAATCATCTCGCGACAGGTCTGCTGCATCGAGAAGTCGATGGCGTCGCCACTGGCCTCCAGGGCAGAAAGCTGCTCCTCCAGCGCCTGGATTTCAGCCACCAGTTTTTCCCGGAGCTGGCTGCTGCGCTGTCGATCGAGTGGGTTGTCGAGACTGCTGGTGACATCCTTTTCAAGATTCAGGCATGTGTAGTTGTTATCTGCCATTGCGGGTCCTGGATTACGGACTCTATTTATAGCCCAAGAGCCGGCGACGCGCGATGCTTGACAAGACTCAGCCGAGAAGATTCCACAGCGACTGGGAGGGATCGGCCACGGCGTGAAAGTGCGGGCTCAGCAAGGTATCCCGGGCGTTGTAGGTCAGCGGCTTGCCGTCCAGGCCCAGTACCGCTCCGCCGGCGCCCTCGACGATCGCCTGCCCGGCGGCGGTATCCCATTCCGAACAGGGCGAGTAACGCGGGTAAAAATCCGCCCTGCCTTCCGCCAGCTGGCAGAATTTCAGGGCACTGCCGGCGTGATCGCGCCGCAGCCCCGGGAAATGCTCCTCCAGTGTGGCGAGGCTGGCATCAAGCTTTTCGCCCCGGTGACGCCGGCTGGCCACTACCACCAGGCTCTCGGCGCGGGGCAGCGCGCGACAGCGAATCGGCACCCAGGCCTCCGCAACCCGTTTCCACGCGCCCAGATCCCGACCCCCGGCGTAGACCGCGCCACCCACGGGAACGCCGATCAGGCCAAAGCTGACCTCATGCCCCTCAATGAGGGCGATGTTGATGGTAAATTCGCCGGTGCGACCGAGAAACTCGCGGGTGCCATCGAGTGGGTCCACCATCCAGAACGACGACCAGTCGTGGCGCTGCACGACCTCGGTGGCAGATTCCTCAGACAGTACCGGCAGCCCGAAGCGGGCGAGGCCATCCACCAGCATATGATGGGCGGCAATATCCGCTTCGGTTACCGGGGTGTTGTCTGCCTTGGACTCGCTTTCGACTTCCTCGCCCGAGTGATAGTAGCGCAGGATTTCCGCACCGGTGCGCTGCACCAGTTCATAGAGCGGGTCCAGGATCTCATCGAGGGTGAACTGTTGGATGCTACGCCTCCGGCCACTGTTTCGAACAAGCATACCGGGTTGGCGCAGCAAAAGTCGCTCAAAGGCCCTTCAGCTGCCCTTCAGCTGCCGGGGCGCTCGGGCAGAACCCGCTTCGGGTGCATGCCGTTGACCATGCCCATGAAAGGTGGATGTATGGAGTAGCCCAGCAGCCGCTGCATATCCTCCGACAGGTCTGCCACGGTATCCCGCGACACCGACAGGAAGTAGTTTTCCTGGGTGCGCGCCCAGGGTTCACAGTACTGGGCGGTGATGGCCAGCCGGGGCTTGTCGGTGCGGTTCTCACCGCCGCCGTGCCACAGGTTGCCGAGGAACAGGATGCAGGAACCGGCCGGCATGATCGCCGACACCAGTTCATCATCCGGCTCCGGAGAGCGGTCCTCACCCCAGCGATGGCTGCCCGGAATGGCGACGGTGGCACCATTTTCCGCCGTGAAGTCGTCGATGGCAAACACGGTGGCGGCACTGATCGCCGGTCGCGGCCGCGGCCAGGGGTAGAAGCCGTCATCAATATGGAGTGGCTGCGACGGTGAACCGCCGAGAATATTGATGACCTGGGCCTGGGACAGCAGGTAGTTGGGCATCAACAGGCGATCCAGGTGCGCCAGGATCAGCGGGTGGGTGATGAAGGGGTCTGCCGCGCGGAGCTTCTCCGGCAGGCCGTATATGCGCTGGGTGAGTTCACCTTCAAAGGAATTGCGGCCAACATGCCCGAGGTGCGGCGATGCGGCGGCCCTGAGCGCAGCGAGCAGATCTTCGGGGATGAGGTTCTCGATAATGACGTAGCCATCGCGCAGCAAGGTTTCGTGTTGCTCATTCAACAGCTGCTGGTCTACCTGCCGGGCAGCCTCGCTGCGGGTGAAACCGTGGGTGCGGGCCAAGTCCCCTCCATACTCGGCAAATGACTTGATTTCACGGAACTGCGGATCGTTGCGACCGTTCAGCGACTCACTCATCTGTACTCTCCTGCCCCTTGCGTCGGGGCTCATAACTCTTTGGCTCAGGGCAGCTTTTCGGTCCAGGGCTGTTTCTGGTGGCGGCGGCGCGGAATCGTTCACCGCTGTGCGGCGTGCATGGCCAGGTACCGCCTCAGGCCGAGGTGGCGGCCAGGGTGACGAACACCAGTGTCCCCAGTCCCAGGAACAGGAAGAAACCCACGACGTCGGTCACCGTGGTCAGGATGACCGAGCCGGATACCGCCGGATCGATTTTCAGCTTCTTCAACAGAAACGGCACCATGGTGCCGGCGTAGGCCGCTGCCAGGCCGTTAACCAGGATGGCCACGGCGATTATGGCACCCAGCTGGGGCGAGTCGAACCACTGCCATACCACCACGCCCACCAGCAACCCCAGCACGATGCCGTTGAGCACGGCGATGCGCGCCTCCTTCACCAACAATAGCTTGAGGTTTGCCTCGCTGAGGGTTTTGAGGGCGAGGCCGCGGATGGCGATCGCCAGGGTCTGGCTACCGGCAATGCCGCCCATGCTGGCGACTACCGGCATCAGCACCGCCAGCGCCACCACCTTCTCGAGTGTGCCCTCGAACATGGCGATCACTGCCGACGCCAGGAAGGCGGTGCCGAGGTTGATCACCAGCCAGATGGCGCGAATACGGGCGGCCTTCATTACCGGGGTAAACAGGTCCTCTTCCTCGGAACTGGCCTCTGAGCCCAGGCTCTCGATGTTCTTCTCTTTCAGGTAATCCAGCAGATCGGCGGCGCCCAGCACGCCGACCACCTCCCCTTCCCGTTCCACCGGGTACCAGGCGGTGTTGTAGTTGTAGTCGCCGGCGCGGGCGGCCTCGGCCAGGGTCATGTCGTCGCGGAAGCAGGTGACCGGGCTGAGCAGGTCAATCAGCTTCTCCTTGGCGCCCGCCCGGGTGATGTCCCGGTACAGCATGACGCCGGCTGCGTGGTTGTTCTCGTCCAGCACCACGATGGCCGCAGGAAAACTTGAGCGCCGGTCCAGCCGCTTGCGCAACAGGTTGACGCTGCTGCTGCCGCGCACCCGCATCACGTCGGTTTTCATGTAGCGGCCGACCTGTTCCTCGTCGTAGCTCAGCGCCGCCAGCAGTGCTTCGGCGCGCTCCGACTCCACCTCGACCAGCAGCGCCCCGACAAATTTCTTCGGCAGCGCATCCGCCAGCTCGATGATGTCGGCGTCGCTGGCGTACTCCATGATCGAGTCCTGCACCTCGGACGGGATCAGCTTGAACAGGTTGGTAACGGTCTCGTGCTGCAGGCGCACCAGCAGCGGCCAGTAGCGCTCCGGCGGTATTTCGGCCAGCACCTCGGCGCGCGCCTCCTGGGGCAGAGACTCGATCAGTCGGCCAAGGTCGACATCGTCCAGCTCCGAGAGCTTCCTCACCTCTTCCGTGGTCAGGGCCTCGTGCTCGGGCTCGACCAGGGATTTCACCAGTGGTGAAACGGCTTCCTCGTTGGCTTCGACGTTTTCCGGGAGTTCGGTGGAATCCGGCTTGTCTTCCATATCCAGTTCCTCGATACAACTGCCCCCGATTATTACACGAGGTAGCTATCAATCATGCGAGGGAATTACGCACGGGCGGAGGGGCCGCCCAGGCGGGGCCGCCCAGGTGGGGCCGCCCAGGCGAGCCCGCCGGCTGGCGGGCTCAACTAGTAGGGCAGGAAGTCGAAGGAGTAGTTGACGGTGGTAGCCACCACGTCGGCGGCGTCGAAGCGAATCATGCGTATGCGCGCCAGGATCTTCTGGGTAAGGCTTTCATCCGCCAGCTCGCTGGATACCAGGGTCAGGGAGGAAATCGCCCCGGAGGGGTCGATCTGCATTTCAAAGACCAGTTTCCCCGCCAGCGTCGGATCCTTGCGCAGGGCGCGGTTGTAAACCGCGAAGATCGCACCTTTGTTACGGTCCATGACCCGGCGGATAGACTCATCGCTGCGACCACCCAATCGAGCTGAGGCGGTGCTGTCGCCACGGTCCGCGGCGTTGGCGGCAATCGTGCTCTCCACCTTGGTGGTCTCGCGGCCCGACAGCGCAGGGCCGCCGGTATCCCGGCTCAGGTTACCGGTCTGGATGCCGCCGCTGCCGCCTTTTGCGGCGCCGGCAATAATGGAGCGTTCGGTCTTGGCTGCCTGGGCCTCGCCGCGGCTCATGCCGGTATCGCCGAGGCTGTCGACATCGACGCTGTCGCGCATGTCCGCCAGCGCATCCTGGAAGGCCAGCACACCGCTCACTGCCGCGACCTTGCGCGCCTCTTCCACCCGGTCGACGGGCTTCGGCGGCGGCTCTACCGGCTTCGGCTCCGGCTTGGTTTCCGGGGTTTTCTCAACCGGCTTCTCTACCTTTTTCTCCACCGGCTTGGGCGGAGGCGGCGGCGGTGGCAGCACTTTCTTCTCCAGCACCACCCGCGCCAGGTGCGGGGGCAGGGCCTCCTGCTTCTCGCGGCTCAGTTCCTCTACCGGCAGGAAAGGCATCACGATGCCAAAGGCCAGCAGGGCCATGAGCAGGTTGCGCAGAATCTTGCGGTAGCGCGCGTCCTCCCGCTCCGAAGACTCCCAGGGCAGCAACAGCTCAGGCGGTACGATTCGCATGGTCATGGACGTCATGGCTCAACCTCCCCCTGCCAGCAGCGGCTGGTCGAGCTCGGGCGTGGCGGCGGTATTTACTGCCAGGGTGATATCCCGGTAGTCGCTGTCGGCACAGGTGGTCATGATGCGCTTGAGCAGCTTATAGGGCATATCCTGGTCGCCCATGATGACCACGGAGCGGCCGACTTCCTCTTCACGCTCGGTCATGGCCGGGGCGCGCGCGGCCTGGTAGACCAGTTCCTCGGAAAGGGCGGGAATCAGGTTGTCGTCCTGGGCGAGCACTTCGTCCACGCTGCCCATGCGGCGACCCTGTACCACGATGTCATCCGGGCTGACCTTGATGGTGAGCGCGATGTCGGGTTTCTGCTCTGAAACGGACTCGGGCAAGCTGATATTCTTGTCCGCCTCGAGTACCTCGACATCACCGCTGTTGACCATCAGGAAGAACACCAGGATGGTGAAAATATCCATCAGCGATACCAGGCTCAACTTGGCCTGGGAATGCAGTCGCCGGTGGGAGCGCGCCATGCGCCGCGCCCGTGCTGAGCTCTTCATGACTCCGCCTCCCCTTTCGCCGGCGCGTCGCCAAACGAAATCTCCGGGAACAGCGCCGCGTCCACCACGTCCGTCGCCACGACTGTCTTGAAGGAACGCACCGTGTCCATGGCACTGATGATGGTCTGGTAGTCCACCCCTTCCTCAGACAGCAGGGTGATATTGCGCCGCTCGATACCCTGGTCACGCAGCTGTCGCTTCACTTCCTGCAGGACCAGGCTCAACAGCGCAAAGTCGTAATCGCCCTCTTCGGTCATCGGGATATCCTTGAGCCGAATTCCGCGCGGGAAATCTACCCGCATGGAGTCCTGGCGAATCACCAACTCCACCTGCTGCTCGTCATCGTCGCCCTCGGCGCCGCCGGCGGCAGCGTTCGGCAGGTTGACTTCGATAGCTGCTACCTGTGAGAACACCAGGCTCAGCAGCAGCACCGGTACCAGCACGATCATCAGGTTCATGAACGCGGTGATATCAAGCTCTGCCTCGGTGCGCTGCACGCGCCGTCGCATTTTCATGGTCGCTTCCTCATCTGCAGGTCTTGCGTGTCCAAACCGGGACCATCGCTAGCGCTCAGCTGTCTTCCGTGCGGGTCTTGGCGCGCAGCTGGCTGGCATCGGCCAGGGTGTTGAGCACCTTCACGCCCGCCATCTCGAAACTGTCAACCAGCTCGATAGTCTTGGTCTGCAACATGGCGTGCAGCAGCAACAGCGGAATGGCGGAAATCAGGCCAAACGCCGTGGTGTTCATCGCCACCGAGATGGAGCTGGACAACATGCTGGCCTTCTCCGCCGGCGCCGCCGTGGCGACCGCGGTGAACGCCGCGATCAGGCCGACGATGGTGCCCAGCAGGCCCAGCAGCGTGGCCACGTTGGCCAGGGTTGCGAGGTACTGGGTGCGCTTCTCCAGCCGGGGCAGCGCCTCCATCACACCCTCTTCCATGGCCGACTCGATCTCGTCGCGCCGGTTGTTGCTCAGGAAGCGGGCAATCCCCGCCGCCACGATGCGGTACATCGGTACCCGGGAGTCCTTGCCGGCAGTCAACACCGACTTGTACTCGCGGCTTTTCAGGGCGCTCATGATGCTGTCGAAGGCCTTGCGGTTTGACGCGCGGGCGCTGGTCAGCACCAGCCAGCGCTCAACCGCGATGGCCAGCCCCACCACCAGCACAATGGCGATGGGATACATGAACGGTCCCCCGTTCTGGAAAAAACGCACTATCAGGTTATAGCTCTCCATGGTCTTGCCCTCAGTCTTGCCTACTGTGGTCTACATCGGAGTCCGCGCTGCCCAGTGCCTCGCGGTACTCCAGTTCTCGAACAAATTCATCCCGGTCGACCCGGCGGAACAGGTCGTCCGCCAAGGCCTGGGCCGGCTCGTATTCATAGTCCCGCGCCTCCGGCGGTTGCCAGGGCAGGATGTACATGACGCGTGGCTGTTCCTGGTTGCCGGTCACCGTGGCCCGCAGGGTCACTACCGGCTCCTGGGCCGCAGCCGCGGCGCTCAGCAGCCATACCGCTGCCATCATTGTTGTCTTCATTCTCCCGCCCCCTGTTGTCCTCGCTGCACCACCTGCCCGAATTGCCGTTCCAGCAGGACGATCCAGCCGGCCACCGTACGATCGGTATTGCCGGTCAGTTCCTGGTAGCGGTAGTAATGCTGCAGGGCCTTGTCGTGCTCACCGCGGTACAGGTCGTACAACACGCCCAGGTTGCGGTGGGTTTCGGCATGGTTCGACCACACCGCCAGCGCTTCCAGGTAGATGGTCTCAGCGGCGTCGAAACGGCCCTGCTCGCGCAGGAAGATCGCGTACTGGTTGTAGGCCACGAGGTTGTTCTCATTGGCCTCGATGGCGGCCTGGAACCGCGACTCCGCCTGTTCAGGCTCACCCTCGGCAATATGCAGCAGGGCCAGGTTGAGATAGGGGCCCGACAGCTTCGGGTAGTTCTCTACCAGCCATTCCAGGTCGATGCGCGCGGTGTCCCAGTCCTCAGCAGCCATGGCGGCCGTGGCGGTAGCAAAGCGCTGGCGCGCAGCGCCGCTCACTGAGCGGCGCGAACTAAGGTAGGGGTTCTCCGCGGCAATGGCTTCGGCCGCGGCGACGCTGTCCACCGGCGCCGCTTCCGCGCTTTCGGCCTGTGGCTCCGCGGGAGTCATCACCGATACCGGCACGGCGCTGCAGGCGCCCAGTGTCAGCGCCAGCAGCAGCAAGGCTCCGCGGGCAAACATCAGTAGATCTCCTCGCTGTAGGCCAGCTGGGTTTCACGCTTGGCATACAATGCCGGGGACAAGCCGGCCAGCGCGTCAAAGCTGCGCTTGATCCAGTCGTCGTACCAGCCTTCCCAGCTGCGACGCATGTTGGCCTCGTGAATGGCAATCGCCTTTTCCTCGAAGGGATAGGCCTGCTCCTCCAGCAGCAGTTCATACTGCTCGAGAGCCAGCGCGTCGAGCCCGCGGGGCCGCTCCGACTCCATCAGGTCGATACTCAGCTGGCGGTAAATCTCTCCCATGCGATAGGTGGCCTGGGAGGCAAAGTCGGCAACCCCGTAGGCATTGGTACGCTGATAGGCCTCCAGTGCCGTGTCCATGGCGCGGCGCTTCTTCTTCAGCGACTTCTCCACTGGGTGCTTGAGCTTCACCGCGCGAAACGCGCCGTAGGCATCCTCGGCAAAGACCGCGGAGGCACTGGCGGCCAGGTACAGGGAGCGCTCGCTGCGAGCATCGCCTGCGCTGTCGTGGGCGGCCTGGATTTTCTTGAGCCAGAAGCGGCGCTTGGACTGTTCGCCCTGGCCGTCATAGATTTCATTGAGGCGCTGCATGGCCTCCATGCGCGGCGCCAGCGGCTGCTCCCACTCGTGGGCGTAGCTGCGGAAGCGCGCGATGGCCAGTTCGGTATTGCCGGCACGGTCGTAGTGCTCGGCACTCAGGTAGAGCATTTCCCGGCTGCGCTCAGGATCGGTTTCCGACGCCACCAGGGCATCCAGCTCGCGGGCCGCCAGCTCCCACTCCTCGAGCTGTTCATAGTTGTAAACCAGCTTGAGCGGCACATCGCCGGCCAGCGCATCGCCCTTGAAGCGGCTGCGAAAATCCTTGAGCAGGTTGTTGGCGCGGGCGTACTCGCCGGCGTTCATGAAATACTGGGCCGCGTCGAACTGGGCCTGCCGCCGGAAGCTGGCGGCCGGGGTTTCCTCGACCACCTGGGCGAACTGCAGTGCGGCGCCCAGGTCGTCGCCGCTGACGGCAATGGCCTCGGCGCGACGGTAAAGGCTGGCCGCCAGTCTCTCCACGGTGGCCTCATGGCGCTCATCCCTGGCCGGCATCCGGGTCAATACGTCGCGGTAGCCGTTGGCGGCATCAAGGTACTCGGCCATTTCAAACCAGCTGTGGGCAATCACCAGGCTGGCCGGCAACAGCAGCTCGGGATCGGGTGCCGGCTGCTGCCGGGTCAGCGTCGCCGCGGCGATAATCGCCAGCGAGTAGTCTTCCAGGGCCAACAGGCTGGCGGCCGCATCATTGAGCACCGCCGGGGCGCGCGGGTCATCAAAGCGAGCAGCAAAGCGCAGCTGGCTGTCCACCTTGCGGCGCGGGAGGCTTTCGTCATCACCCGCGTTCTCCAGCAGTGGCGCATAGCCGAGGATGGCGGCGTAACCTGCGTCCGCGGCGCGCTCGTAATCCGGATAGTCGTAGGCCACCCATTCGTAGGTGGCGACCGCCTCGGCGTAGTCGCCGGACTCGGTGCGAACTTCCGCCAGCAGGAAGCCCATCTCCGGCACCCGTTCGTCACCGGGGAAGCTGTCGATGTAGAGCTGGTAGTAGTCACCGGCCTGGCGGTAATCATCCGCTGCGGACTCGCCACCGGCCTGGGCCAGGGCGTGGTGATGGGTGGCCAGTTCCTCGATATAGAGGCTGAGGTTGTCCGCAATTTCCCGCTGCACATCCACCGCGCTCAACAGGAAGTAATCGCCGTACACCCCGTAGGCCGCCACGTAGTCACGCTTTTCCTCCACGATCAGGTCGCGGAATCCCGCCTGCTCGTAAATGCCGATCACTTTCACGTGGAAGCGGTGGGCATATTCCGAAGCCGGGTAGCGTTCCCCGAAGGCGCGGTAGGTATCGGCGCTGTCGCGAAAGCGCTCCTGTTTCAGGTACAGCTCACCCAGCTCCTGATAGAGCAGCGGCTCGTAGCTTCTCGCTCCCAGCTGCTGGTAGGCAGCGGCGATGGTGTCGTGGCCTTCCAGCGTGCTGAATACCACCGCCAGTACCCGCAGGCAGTCCAGCACCAGCGCGCGGTTGGCGCCGGTCATGTCATCGAGCTTGTTGTCTGCCGGTACCAGTGCATCCAGTGTGCCGGTATAGGCACGAATGGACTGGCGATAGCTGCCCTGCTTGAACTGGGACCAGCC
>JAZBOY010000161.1:0-6047 GCA_036351375.1 Halieaceae bacterium | reverse complement strand
GGCGCCAAGCAGGCCATCGAGACCAGCGAGTACCTGCCCACCCTGAACAAGATGATCGAGTGCTGCCGCGACAGCCTCTCCCCCTATGGCCTGCCGGATGCCCGCAGCGCCTACCGGGAGGCCTGCACCGCCGCCAGCCCCAAGTCGGCCCAGCCCTGGAGCCACCCCGCTGTGTACTTCGCCGGCCGCGAGGCGGACTGGTTCCTGTTGGCCAATGAACCGGAAAGCAAATCCTGGCCGGTCTTCCAGCAGGCTTACCAGCACTGGTGCAGCCGCGTGATGGCCGGCGAACAACTCGAAATCGAGGCCCCGGAAGCCCTGCCTCCCAGCAGCGGTGAAGTCACCAGCCGCGAAGACGCCCTCGCTCAACTGCAGAAGATCCGCGACACGCTTACAAACTGAGCTCCGCAAGCCGGCTCGCACGGTGTGGGTGAGGGGCTGAAACGGGCGCGCTGACAGCCGATCGCTACCCTGCTCATTGCGCAGGACTAGAGCGCGTTCGGGGACAAGTGCACTCGGGCACATTCAGGGTGCCGCTTGGATTGGTCGCTCTCGACAGGGAATTCTGCGAGCACTGTCCGAGTCCCAAAAATCGCGAAGCGATTTTGGTCGAGTTGCGCAGCAGCCTGTCGAGAGCGACCAATTCGCACCCGTGCCCGAGTGCACTTGTCCCCGAAGCCGCGCCTCGGGCTGAATCACGCGTGAACTGAGGTCAGGGATTTACTGGTAGTCGGTATCGTAGTCGCTGCGAGCCAGGTTCTCGAAACGGGTGAACTGGCCGATGAAGGCCAGGCGGGCTGTGCCGATGGGGCCGTTACGCTGCTTGCCGATGATGATCTCGGCCACGCCTTTGTCGGGGCTGTCCTCGTGATACACCTCGTCCCGATAGATGAACATGATCACGTCGGCGTCTTGCTCGATCGCGCCCGATTCCCTCAGGTCCGAGTTGACCGGTCGCTTGTTGGGGCGCTGTTCCAGTGCACGGTTCAGCTGTGACAGAGCCACCATCGGGCAGTCAAATTCCTTGGCCACCGCTTTCATGTTGCGGGATATTTCGGAGATCTCCGCGGTGCGCCCTTCGCTGAAACCCGCCACCCGCATCAACTGCAGGTAGTCCACCATGATCATGCCCAGGCCGCCCGCCTCGCGCGCCACGCGGCGGGCGCGGGAGCGAATCTCGGTGGGCGTGAGGGCCGGGGTGTCATCGATGTAGAGCGGCACATCCTTCATCTTGGTGACCGCTGCCGACAGCTTGGGCCAGTCTTCCTGTTCCAGCTTACCGTTGCGGATACGGGTCTGGTCGATACGGCCGATGGAAGACAGCATTCTCACGATCAGCTGGTCGGCCGGCATCTCCATGCTGAACACCAGGATCGGCTTGTCCTGGTTGAGCACCGCGTGTTCCACCAGGTTCATGGCGAAACTCGTTTTTCCCATACTCGGCCTACCTGCAACAATCACCAGGTCGGACTTCTGCAGGCCGGAAGTCATGCGGTCCAGCTCTGTGTAGCCGGTGCTCAGGCCAGTGATATCGCCGCCGGAGTTGTACAGCTCGTCGATGCGCTCCACCGCCCGGGTCAGCAGCGGGTTTACGTCCACCGGGCCGCCCGCCTTGGGTCCCTGCTCGGTGATCTGCATGATCTTGCGTTCGGCCTCGTCGATCAGCTCGTCGGCGCCGCGACCCTCGGGGTTGTATCCGGAGTCGGCAATGTCCTGGGCGGCCTGGATCAGGTGGCGCAGGGCCGCGCGGTCGCGCACCACCGTGGCGTAGGCGCGAATGTTGGAGGCACTCGGCGTGTCCTTGGCGAGCTGGGCGAGGTAGCCGAAGCCGCCGGCATTCTCGAGCTCGCCGCTGGCGTTGAGGGCATCGGCCACGGTCACCGGATCGATGGGCTCATTGGCCTCGGCGAGCTTGGCCATGTGGCGGAAGATCAGCCGGTGGTCAGGGCGGTAGAAATCCGCAAACGCCACCTGTTCGGCCACCGTATCCCAGCTGTCGTCGGATAACAGCAGCCCGCCCAGCACCGACTTCTCCGCCTCGATGGAGTGCGGCAGCATCTTGATGCGCGCCACCTCCGGGTCATCGGCGTAGGGCAGGTCGATGACGTCGGCGGGAATCTCTGCGGGGTAGTCGTTTTCGGCCATGGGCTCAATGTCCTGGGGAACCGCTGATTGTTGCGCATACGCGTGCGCATTTAAAGCGGGTCGGGCAGCACGCGGTCACCGGTGAATAAAAAAGGGGGGCAGGCCACGTTTCCCTGACGGAAAAACGTGCCCTGCCCCCCTTTACGGGTCGGGTGGCGGCGCTTACGCGGCTTCCGGGATGACGTGCAGCTCGATCGTAACGTCGATATCGGAGTGCAGGTGCAGCTCGATCTGGTACTCGCCCAGCTCGCGCAAGGCACCTTCCGGCAGGCGAACCTCGGCCTTGTTGATCTCGACACCGGCGGCGGTGACCGCATCTTCGATATCGCGGGTGCCGATGGAGCCAAACAGCTTGCCCTCTTCACCGGCGTTGGCCTCGATGGTGATAACGCCCAGCTCGGCGATCTTGTCGGCGCGGGCCTGTGCTTCGGCCAGTTGCTCGGCAGCGGCGGCTTCCAGCTCGGCGCGGCGGGCTTCGAACATTGCCACGTTGTCCCTGGTGGCCGGCACGGCTTTGCCCTGCGGGATCAGGTAGTTGCGGCCGTAGCCGGGCTTTACCGTGACCTGGTCACCCAGGTCGCCCAGGTTGCCGATTTTTTCCAGCAGAATGACTTCCATGCTGATTTCCTCTAGATGTTTACTCGTTGTCTGAATCGTCTTTATCGGGCTTCGGCTGCCAGCGGCCGCGGAAATCCACCATGCTGTCTGCCACAGCCAGCCCGATCACTATCAACTTCACCGGGTCCAGGAACATCCACAGCAGGTAAAACAGCGTGAGATACCCGGCTCCATAACCTCGATAGGCTGCCCGCGCATGCACCAGGGCCAGCCCTGCAATGCTCAGCGGCAGCGCAAATAAAACTGCCCAGGGGCGGTATTCCAACCCCAGGCTGCTGACTCCCAGCACCAGCAGCACCAGGATGCCGGCAACGGCGGGCGTATAGCGCAGGCCGTGAAACTCGGCCCGAAACCCGCCCGGGTTGTACAGCAGGGCCTGCCACCAGCGCGCCAGCAGCAGGCAGAGAACGCAGCTCAGCGCGTTCATGAGTCCCAGCAGGCCGGCGATTGTCGCCGTGCCCGGTGGCGCCAGTGCAACCGGTTGCCCGCCCTGCGCTGACAGTTGCTGCTGGAGGTTCTCGAAAAAGCTCGCGAAAAACGCTTCCAGCTGCTGCAGGTAGTTATCACCAAACAGCAACATGCCCACCCCGGTGATGATCCCGACCAGGCTGCTGGCGCACAGCGTCAGCTGCCAGGACACGGTCCAGCGCAGCGTTACCGCCAGCGCCGTGGTCCCCAGGATGAGGCCCAAAGGACCCACATCACCGAAGACACCCAGCAAAAATGCCGCCGGCAGTATTGCCCATGCCAGCAGAAAGGCGCCTTCTCCCGGCCCCTTGCGCAGGGTTACCAGCGCCAGGACCGCGGCGCTGAGCCAGGAAAACATCAGGGTGCTCGCACCGAGTACGGACACCCACAGGGCCTGGGTACGGCCCCGCATCACATATTCGGCCACGGCTCTCACGGGCCGCTCCGACCGCTCAGTCTTTCGACGAGCTTATTGGTGTGCGTCCGAGTACGGCAGCAGTGCCAGGTAGCGCGCGCGCTTGACCGCAGTCGCCAGCTGGCGCTGGTAGCGCGCCTTGGTGCCGGTGATGCGGCTGGGAACAATCTTGCCGGTTTCGGTGACGTACTGCTTCAGGGTATCGATATCCTTGTAATCGATTTCCTTCACGCCTTCGGCGGTGAACTTGCAGTACTTACGGCGACGGAAAAAACGGGCCATGGTCAAAATCCTCCGTTACTGGTCTTATGCGTCTGCGTCTTCTGCGGCTTCTTCAGCACCGGACTCCGGCGCCTCGGCGGCAGGCTCTTTCTTCGCTTCTTCATCATCCTTCGCATCGTCCCTTCTGGACTCAGCGGCCTGGCGCTCTTCGTAGCGGCTCTTGCGCTCGCGCTGCTCTTTTTCCTGCTTCATGATGATGGACTCTTCGGTCACGGGCTCATCACGGCGGATAACCAGGTTGCGGATAATCGCATCGTTGTAGCGGAAGGTGGTGGTGAGCTCTTCCATCGCGTCGTTGCTGGCCTCGACGTTCATCAACACGTAGTGCGCCTTGTGGATCTTGTTGATGTGGTAGGCGAGCTGACGGCGGCCCCAATCCTCGAGGCGATGTACCTGACCGCCATCCTTCTGGATAGTGGCAGAGTAACGCTCGATCATGCCGGGCACTTGCTCAGACTGGTCCGGATGGACCATGAATACGATTTCGTAGTGTCGCATTAGCGGCTCCTTACGGGTTAAAGCCACCCGGGGTCAGAGAGAGCCGGTGTGGCAAGGAGAATCGGCGGCAGAAGCCACCGGTCAAATTTTGAGCGGCGGATGATACAGCCTCTGAACACCCATCGCAAGCCATTGATACAGCTAAATTTTGAGGCGTCGAGGGGTGGCTGAGTGGGTAGCGGCCTGGCCGCCCGGGCGCAAGCTGCTGCCGATTTTCGGCTGCTGCGCAACTCGACAATTTTTGCTACGCAAAAATCTGGACTCGGACAGTGCTCGCAGAATTCCCGAAAATCGGCAGCAGCCTAAACGCGCCCTGATTGGGCGGCCAGGCCACTACCCACTCAGCCACTCCAGGGCATCGAGTTAACTGCGCTGTCTTACTACCTCGAATAGGCAAACCCCGGTGGCCACAGACACATTGAGAGAACTGACCTCACCCGCCATCGGGAGTTTGACGAGGTGATCGCATGTCTCGCGAGTGAGGCGACGTAAGCCCGCGCCCTCCGCGCCCATGACGATGGCAACGGGGCCCTTAAGGTCAGCGTCGTACAGCAGGGTGTCCGCCTCGCCGGCGGTGCCGTAGAGCCAGATGCCTCGTTCTTTCAGGCCTTCCAGGGTGCGGGCGAGGTTGGTGACGCGCACGAAGGGGACGACTTCGGCGGCGCCACAGGCGACTTTGCGAACGGTGGGGTTGAGGTCGGCGGATTTGTCCTTGGGGACGATCACGGCGTCGACGCCGGCGGCATCGGCGCTGCGCAGGCAGGCGCCAAGATTGTGCGGGTCGGTAACGCCGTCCAGCACCAGCAGCAGGGCCGGGCGGTCCAGTGCATCAAGGTGCTGATAGAGAGCGGCTTCGTCCCACTGGCGGGTTTCGCGCAGCACTTCCGCCACCACGCCCTGGTGACGGCCGGATACCTTCTGGTCGAGCTCGGCGCGGGCAACCGTTTGCGTTGCAATACCCTGGTTGGCAGCCAGCTCCAGCAGCGCAGCCATGCGCTTGTCCTGCCGGCCGGCCTGGACCCAGAGGCGCTGGATACTGCCGGGCTCCCGCCGCAGCAGGGCATCCACGGCGTGAATGCCGTACACCTGCTCCATCTAACGGCGGCGCCGCATTCCGGAGCGACTGGGGCCGCCCTTCTTTTTGGCGCCGGACTTCTTGCCAGGCTTGCCCGTCGATTTCTTATCCTGCTGCTTGCCGGTTTTCTTGCCCGACTTCCTTGCCGGTGCCTGCCGGTTGCTCTCGCGACGACTCTTCGCGTCCAGCAGTTCCAGGTCGACCTTTTTCTCGTCGAGGTCCACGCGCGCGACCTGCACGGTGACCTGGTCGCCCAGGTTGAAGTTACGGCCGCTGCGTTCACCCACCAGGCGCTGGCGACCGCGGTCGAAGTGGTAGTAGTCGGCGGGCAACGCGCTGATATGCACCAAGCCTTCTATATAGAGGTCGGACAATTCCACGAACAAGCCGAAGCTGGTCACCGCCGCTACCACACCCTCGAAGGTGTCGCCGACATGGTCCTGCAGGAACTCACATTTGAGCCAGGCATCGACCTCACGCGTGGCGTCGTCGGCGCGGCGCTCGGTCATGGAGCAGTGCTCGCCCAACGCCAGCATGTCGCCGAAG
>JAZBOY010000160.1:0-9762 GCA_036351375.1 Halieaceae bacterium | reverse complement strand
GTAACGCACCCCAGGGACCCACCGGCGACATTATCAACTGGCCGATGCTGAAGATTGTCTATCGCACCGACCCGGACAAGATTGCCGCGCTGCTGCCGCCGGGTATCGAGCCCGGCGCCAATCCCCATGTGAACCTGACGATCTACAACTTCCCGGTACCCGACGTGCCGGAGTACGGGATCGTTACCACGGTAGATGCCGACTACAACGGCACAGCCGGTGAATACACCCTTGGCTACGGCATCGACCAGGAGTCAGCCATCTTCATCTCACAGGAGATGAACGGCCAGCCCAAGTATCCCTGCGAGACCCATTTCTACCGGATGATGAACAAGGTGTCTGCGCGCTGTATTCACCAGGGCTACACCTTCGTGGAGTTCGAGGGCGAGTCGACCGGCGAGGCCGACCCCCAGGATGAGTGGGTGCAGAACGAGTGGTGGATCAAGGTGTCACGCGCCGTCAGCGTGGGTGGTCCCGCCACCGGCTATGACTTCCCGCCCCACGTGGTGCACGTCATGAGTAAGTACGGCACCGCTCACCGTGAGAAGGTCAACGGCACCTTGCTGCTGCGCGACAGCCCCTGGGACCCGCTGGCCAGCAAGCTGCCTATGCGCGAGCAGGTGTCGGCCCACCTCTGGTGGCCGATCTTCCTGGACCGCCAGATCAGCCTGGCTGGCCCCCTCGACCCCGATGGCTTCCTGCCCTTTGCAGACACCATCTCCGGCTCCCGCTGGCCCGGCGTCAACGGCGCACCGCCGCCGGCTGCCGCAGATCCTGCCGCGGCGGCCTGAGGCTGCCAGAGCTGACCGGGCTGCAACCCGTCCCTCGGGAGCGGGTTGCAGCGCGCCCGTGTCGGATAGTGGCTCACCACTGACGCGCCAGCAGCACCACTTCGTCATTCCCGCGAAAGCGGCGGCCCGCGTAGGGGAATCCAGCCACTCCGGACCATCCAGTAGACTGGATTCCTGCTTTCGCAGGAATGACGGAAATTCTTTCTTTGTCACAGTCACACGATACTCTTTCCAAATGAACCACCTCCCCACCAAACTCGATTTCGAAGGCGCCCACAACTTCCGCGACATGGGTGGCTACCCCCTGCAGGGCGGCCGGCAGGTGCGCAGCGGGCGACTGTTTCGCTCGGACCACCTGGGCCGCCTGACGGATACCGACCAGCAGCTGCTGGAGGAAATCAGCCTGCGCACCGTCGTCGATCTGCGCCGGGAAGAAGAGCGCGCCGAAATTCTCGATCGGGTCGACAACCCTTCAGTTGAACAGCTGTGGCTGCCGGTGAGCGCGGAAGCCGCTGACGTGGTCACCCTGCGTCGCAGCCTGGAGCGCGGCGAGATGGGCCCGGAGGACGCCGTGGAATTCCTGCGCCTGGCCAACCGCCAGTTTGTCGAGGTCTTCAGCCCGGTGTTCCGCGACTTCCTGCACCTGCTGCTAGAGGAGCACCGCTACCCGCTGGTGTTCCACTGTTCCGCCGGCAAGGATCGGGTCGGCTTTGCCGCTGCCATGACGCTGTTCGCGCTGGGAGCCGATGAAGACACCGTCATGCACGATTACCTCGCTACCAACCATATCACTGCCAACTACGTCGACGGCCTGGTGGACGGTGTCACCGAGGCGCCGGTCCCGGGCATGGAAATCAACGGCGAGGCCCTGCGCAAGCTGATGCAGGTAGAACGGGATTACCTGGGCGGCGCGTTGGCACTGATGCACGAGCGCCACGGCAGCGTGGTCGGGTTTATCGAAGAGGCCCTGGATTTCGGCGCCGACAAGCGCGCACAGCTCGCCGAGTTGCTCAGCGAGTAGGCCTCAGGTGGAATAGCTGCGGCAGGCCTCGATCAGCGTATCGACAGCGGAGTCGGGTACATCCTGATGGAACACCCAGCGATGGCCGTTCACTTTCACCCCATAGTGTGCCAGGTGCTCGATCAGCGGCTGCATGTCGATGCTGCTGTGCAGGAACAGCATATTGGTCTGCGGTTCGTGGTCGAGTTGCCACCAGTCGAGGTCGGCCAGCGCCTCTGCCACCCGTCGCGCCCGGGCATGGTCCTCAGCCATGCGGCCGATATTGTTCTCCAGCGCATAGAGGCCGGCGGCTGCAATGACCCCGGCCTGGCGCATGCCGCCGCCGACCATCTTGCGCCAGCGCCGGGCGCGGGCGATCGTGTCAGTGTCTCCCACCAGCACGGAACCCACGGGGGCCGCCAGACCCTTCGACAGGCACATGGACACCGTGTCGAAATGCCCGGCAATGTCCTTCAAGGAGCAACCCAGTGCCACTGCCGCATTGCATACCCTGGCGCCGTCCAGGTGCCGGCCCAGGCTGTGGCGCTGGGCGAGCTCGCTGGCGGCCTTCATGTAATCCAGTGACAGCACCTTGCCGCCGGTCGTGTTCTCAAGGCACAGCAGGCGGGTGATGGCGAAGTGGGAGTCATCCGGTTTGATGGCGGCTTCCACGGCATCCAGCGGTAGCTCGCCGGCCTCGTTGAAAGGAATCGGGCAGGGCTGGATACCACCCAGCACCGCAGCACCACCTCCCTCATACTTGTAGGTGTGGGCGGTGAAGCCAACGATGTATTCATGCCCGCGCTGGCAGTGGGCGAGCAGGGCGATCAGGTTGGTCTGGGTGCCGGAGGGGGCGAACACGGCCGCCTCCTTGCCGGTGAGCTGCGCGGCGTATTCCTCCAGGGCGTTGACCGTGGGGTCTTCACCGTAGACATCATCGCCCAGCTCTGCTGCCTGCATGGCTTCACGCATGGCGGGGGTAGGGCGGGTGACAGTGTCGCTGCGCAGGTCAATCATCTCGGTTCCATCCGGATATACTCGGGCCATGGATGATACATCGTTATCCCTGTTCCCGGGTGAGGGGCTTGAGCCTGTTGCGATTCCGGGCGCGCAGGTGAGTTATACCCCGTCGCTGGCCCTGTCGCCCTCTGCTGATGCCTGCCTCGCCGCCCTGATCGAGGAGACGCCCTGGCGCCAGGACCCGATTACGCTGTTTGGAAAAACGGTAATGCAGCCACGGCTGCACGCCTGGTACGGCGACGAAGGCGCCCACTATGCCTATTCAGGGCTGGCCCTGGCGCCCCTGCCCTGGACACCGCTGCTGTCAGCACTGAAGTCGCAGGTAGAGGCGGCCTGTGGGCACGACTTCAACAGTGTGCTGCTCAACTACTACCGGGACCACCGCGACAGCATGGGCATGCATGCCGATGACGAGCCGGAGCTGGGTCCCGAGCCGGTCATTGCCAGCCTGAGTCTCGGCGAGCAGCGGCCGCTGCGTTTCAAGCATCGCCATGATCGCGAGGTAGAGTCCGTCAAGCTGCCCCTGGCCCACGGCAGCCTGCTGCTGATGGCGGGGCAGACGCAGCGAAACTGGCACCACGGCATGGCCAAGCAGGCGCGCCCCTGCGGCCCGCGGGTCAACCTGACCTTTCGTAAAATCCTGTCGCGCTAGTGGCCGATATGGCGGTCGAGGAAGCCGATGATGGCCTCCATCTTCTGCAGTTCGTGCGCCTCGTTGGTGCGCCAGTGCTCGCCGTCTTCCAGCACCACCAGTTCTGACTCCACGTCCAGTTTTTTCAGGCGCTTGTGGAAGCGCTTTGAGTGGTCCACCCAGGGCACTACCGTGTCCTTGTCGCTGGCGATCACCAACATGGGAATCTTGATCTGCTTGTAGAGGTGGTAGGGCGAGGCCTCGTCGACATCATCCGGGTCATTCCACATGGCCAGGTTGGCATCACCGAGTGGCATGTAGCGCGCGGACTTAACCAGTTTTTTCAGGTCGAGCACGCCGTTGACGGTGATCGCACACTGGTAGAGGTCCGGCGTTTTCACTGCGCCCATGGCGGCCGCGTAACCTCCGAAGCTGGCGCCGTATATGCAGATCCTGTCCGGATCGACCTTGCCTTCATCGATCAGCCACTTGACCCCGTCGGTGATGTCATCCTGTATGGCCAGCCCCCACTGGCCGTAGCCCGCTTCCAGGTGTTCCGTGCCGAAACCTGTCGAGCCGCGAAACTGGGGCTGAAAAACGGCATAGCCGCGACTCGCCAGCAGCTGCACATAATTATCGAAGCCCCAGTAGTCCCGCGCCCAGGGCCCACCGTGGGGGTAGACCACCAGCGGCGGCTTTCCCTGCCGCGTCTTTGGCAGGGTCAGGAAGCCCGGGATGCTGCGTCCATCACGTGCCCGGTACTCCACGAGCTGCATGGGAGCCAGGTCGCCGCTTTCCAGCTCTGGGTAGTGGCCTCCCAGGGGCGAAAGGCGCTGTTCGTCGCGTTCGTACAGATAGTAGAAAGGCGGGCTGACGTCGCTATAAGTCATAACCATCATGCGCCGCTTGTCGTCATCCCAGGAGGTGACCTTCGCGCGGGCCGCCCCGGTCTGTTCACGCACCATCGCTTCGATATCTCGGTGCACTTGGTCCACGTATTCACCGATAAACTCACCGCTTTCCAGGTCGTAGCGATAGACCGTGGCGTCGTCCCGCATCGGGTCCGTGTTCTGCAGCTCACTGCTCGAGACGAGCAGCACCATCTCATCGTCGGGGTCGAAGCCGACGGGGCTCAGTGTCGCTCCCGCAAAAACCCCGGCCTTTTGCACCACTTCCCATTCGCTGTTTTCGTCGCGTCGGTGATAGATCGTAGCTTCCGACCCGCGCTTGCCAAGACCCTCGTCGTTGATCGCAAATCCAATCCGCAGTTGTCCCTGTTCATCGGCAAGCCAGTAGACGATATCCCGGACATTGCGCTGCGCGAGCTTACTCTGACCCGTATATATATTGACGCGCTCAACTTCTGGAAAACCGTAGCGGTCGTATTCGTCATTCAGCACGGCGAGCACGTGATCCGGGTCATCAGGCAGCCGCGAGACAATATGCGGGTAGCCTGCAAAAAACCGATTGTCATTGGGGCGCATTCTGAAGGGGATGATGTCACCACCGTTTTTGTCGACGCTGAAGAGCCGCACGTAGTTGAACAGGAAATTCCACACCTTGCTGGTGGCGCGGGTGTAGAGCACCAATCTGTCGTTGGCCACCCATTCATAGTCGTGAATCTTGAATTCGCCGGGGTCTACCACTGAGGGTGGCTGTGCCCCGTAGGTGTCACGCACTACCAGCACACGCGAGCCCTGGTAGCTCATTTCAACGGCAAAGTGCTCACCATCAGGCGACAACTGGGGATTGGAAAGCTCAGGCAAGCGCGAGTAGAGCTCGATCGGTGGTGAGGCCGCAACAGTGGTTGGCACCAGCACGCCTGTGAAAAGTAGTGCCGCCAGAACCAGGCTACCCTGCCGGCGTATTAAGCTGCTGAATTGACGATCCATCGCCTGGTTCCTCCCTGCGCCACCTGGGTAATCATAGCTCGCGCTCGGCAATCGTCACTACTGGCCGATTGCTGGCGCATGTATCTGGCACTGCACAGCCGGGTTTCGCAGAAAATCTGGTCACAAGGGCAACAATCTGGCACTTGTGCGCCGCGCCCGCTTGGCCGTCATGCCGCCAGGACTATACTGATGCCGCGCCATGGAAGCGGACGACAGGCACCACAACATGACCGGCTACGTCGATACCACCAGACTTGAGCGAAGACGGACGGTAACCATGGATTTTGACGAACAGGAACTGGCACTGATTGAGCGTGCCGAGTGGCGCGTTACCCAGGCACTCTGCCTGCGAGGCTTTTGCCTGGCCGTATTGTTTGCTGCGCTGGGCCTGTACATGGCCGATGCCATCACGGCAGAGATGCTGGCCGGTGCCTCGGTGGGCCTGGTGTTCTTCGCCAGCGCCTGCCCGCAGTGGGGGCCCTACACCCCGCGTTACGCGGAGCTGGTTGACCTGCTGGTGCGCAAACGCGGCAAGCGCGAGAGTAGCAGCCTCCTGGAGGCGTCGCCGCTGGCATCGGACTGATCTGCGGATCAATCTCCACCCTGATTGATCTGTGCCATGGCCCGGGCAGAGGTACCGCGTACACTTCACCTTCCGGAATACTGGGAGTGGTGGCATGGCGGAATCATTACCTGATCGCAGCACCTGGGCAACCGGTGGCGGCGTGCTGGCAGGTCTTGGCGTGGGCCTGTTTTTCCTGCAAACCTCAGCCCTGGCCTTTGTCGGTTGCCTGATTGCCGGCCTCGGTTTCGGGCTGATGGTGACGGCGGTGATCTCTCGCCGCTAGGCGGCCGCGTCAGCCATTTTCAGCATCGCGTGCAGCAGCACGTTACAGCCGGCTTCCAAGTCTTCAGGCTTGGCGTCCTCGGCCTCGTTGTGGGAGATGCCGTCCTTGCAGGGCACGAAGATCATGCTGGTCGGCGCCACCTTGGCGACGTACAGGGAGTCGTGGCCGGCGCCTGACACCATCTCCAGGTTGCTGTAGCCCAGTTCCGCCGTGGCGCTGCGCACAGCTTCCACGCAGGCCGGGTCAAACTGGGTCACCGGCATATGCCACAGCTCCTCGACGCGCCCGTCGAGCTTTTTCTCCGCGCAGGCCTTTGCCACGAACTCCCTGAATTCCTTATCCATGCTGTCGAGGATTTCCGGGTCCGGGTGCCGCAGGTCCACGTTGACCACCAATCGCTCGGGCACGGTGTTGCGCGAGCCGGGTTCGGCCTTTATATCGCCGAAGGTCGCGCGGCCCCAGGGGGCGTGCTTCGCCGCCAGGTCGTAGCAGAACTGGATGATCGGCAGTGCGGCCATGAAGGGGTCGCGACGCACTTCCATGGGGGTGGGGCCGGCGTGTACCGGCTGGCCCTCGATGATCAGGTCGTACCAGCGGCTGCCCTGCACGCCGGTCAACACACCGATTTGCAGCTCTTCGGCTTCGAGAATCGGGCCCTGCTCGATATGCGCCTCGAAGGCGGCCCGAAGGGGTTTGGGCGTGGCCGGCAGCTCGCCCCGGTAGCCGATGCGTTCCAGCTCATCGCCGAAGCGCTTGCCGGCCTTGTCCTCGATGGCATAGATATCGTCACGGGCCATCTCGCCGGCCCAGACGCCGGAACCGACCATGGCCGGCGCGAAACGCGCGCCTTCCTCGTTGGTCCACACCACCACTTCCAGCGGCGCCGCGGTGGTAATGTCATGTTCCGCCAGGGTGCGCAGCACTTCCAGGCCCGCCAGCACCCCGTACACGCCGTCGAACTTGCCGCCGGTGGGCTGGGTGTCCAGGTGGCTGCCGGTGATGACCGGGGCCGCCTCGGGGTCGGAGCCCTCCCGGCGCGCGAATATATTGCCCATCTCGTCAACGCCGATGCTGCAACCTATGGCCTCACACCAGCTCACGAACAGGTCACGGCCGCGCTTGTCTTCATCGGTCAGCGCCTGCCGATTGCAGCCGCCACGGGGGGTGGCGCCGATCTGGGCCATCTCCATCAGGCTGTCCCAGAGGCGCTCGCCATTGATCCGCAGTTCAGTTGTCATGATGTTTCCTCATACCTGCAGGGCATACCGCTATTCCACCGGGTCTCGTTTCAATGGCTGGCACATACAGTGTACCGAGCCGCCGCCGGCGGCAATCATCGAAACATCAGGATCGAAGACTTCCAGGCCCTCGGCCCGGCACTTTTCGATGAGGGACTCGCCGGCGGCGGGAATCAGCACTCGCTCGTCCCCCAGGGCGACGATGTTGGTGCCCATGTCCATGGCCTCACCATAGCTGATATCGATAATGCGAATGCCTTTGGCTGTCAGCCATTCCACCAGCTCCGGCTCCACGGCTTCCACGCACACCACAGCCAGGTCTTCGGCAATCATGCCCATCTGCACATCCAGGTGCAGGAAGTGGGGGTCGAAGGCGTAGCTCTTGAACTCCCAGCCCTCGGCCTCGAACCAGCCCTTGATCTGGTTCACGGCGGGTTCGATGCTGCGCTCGCCGGAGTAGCCGCAAATAGCCACCCCGGGCTTCAACACCATGAAGTCGCCGCCCTCGACGTTGCCGGCGCTGACCATGTCGTAGATGGGAATGTCCTGCTCCAGGTAAAAGCGCAGCACGGCGGCGTACTCACCGCGGCGGTAGGCCTTTTCCAGCTGCATGATGATCGCGCCCCACGGCGTCATCACACTCGAGTCGCGGGCGTAGACCTGGTAGGGCAGGTCGTCCTCGGCGGGCAGGATGTGCACCTTCACACCGGCCTGCTCGTAGGCGGCGATCATCTCGCCGTATTGCTTGCGGACCACGTCGATATCAAATTTGAGGCCCACCCGCTCGCTGCGCTGGGCCACGGCATTGCCCGGCGTCCAGTGGTAGTTGTCGATGGGGCCCACCAGCAGGTCCTGCAGGCGGCCGTACTCACTGTCGATTCCCCAGCGATCCGGGCGGGGTGTGCCGCCACCGTCGATGCGCGTGCGCAGGTGCATAAACTGTCCTCGGTGATGATGTATGGGCTGTGACCCGCGTATTATGGCGACTGCGCAAAAAGTGGCAACGGAGCACAGCAAACTTCGATGAACAGGATACTCAAGACGGTGGCGGGCATCGCCGGCGCTGCAATGGTGCTGGGCGTGATCTACTTCTTCACCCTGGCGCCGCGCCACTTCGATCGCTTGTCCAATTCAGTGGATCGCAGCATCCCGCTGCCGGAAGTGTCCGCCGCGGCCCGGGCCCTGCACCAGCAGCTGTTTATCGCCGACCTGCACGCCGACCCGCTGCTGTGGCGCCGGGACCTCACTGAAGAGCTGTCCCACGGCGCCGTGGACCTGCCGCGCCTGCTGGCGGGGAATGTCGGCCTGCAGGTATTCGGGTCTGTTACCAAGACGCCGCGCGGCCAGAACTACGAGTCCAACCCCTCGGACAGCGATGTGCTGACCTACCTGGTGATCGGCAACCTGCAGCCCGTGGCGACCTGGACCAGCCTTTACGAGCGCGCCATCTTCCATGTCGGCAAGCTGGAGGACCTGCAGCAACGCTCCGGTGGGCAACTGAAGATCATCCGCAACCAGGATGACCTGGCGATGCTGGTAGCGGCTCGCGAACAGGGCCAGCCGCTGGTGGGAGGGCTGCTGGCCCTTGAGGGCGCGCAGCCGCTGGAGGGCCGCCTCGACAACCTGCAGCGCCTGTTCGACGCCGGCTACCGGATGATTGGCCTGGCGCACTTTTTCGATAACGAGGTGGCGGGCTCCATGCACGGTGAGGAGAAATACGGCCTCACCGCGCTCGGCCGGCAGGTGGTAGAGCGGGCCGAGGCCATGGGCATGGTCATCGACCTCGCCCACGCCAGCCCTGCGGCGGTCAGCGACGTGTTCGACATGGCCACCCGGCCGCTGGTGGTGTCCCACGGCGGCGTGCGCGCGGTGTGCGATGCCAACCGTAACCTCACCGATGTCCAACTACACCGCCTTGCCGCAAATGGCGGTGTCATCGGCATCGGCTACTGGGAAGCCGCGGTTTGCGACAGCTCGCCGGCCGGGATCGTCGCCGCCATGAATCACGTGCGCGACACCATCGGTATCCAGCATATCGCCCTGGGGTCGGACTTCGACGGTGCGGTAACGACCCGCTTCGACACCAGCGAGCTTGCGGTGCTTACCCAGGCATTGATGGATGCCGGCTACAGCGACGCGGATATCCGCGCCGTCATGGGCGGTAACGTGCTGCGGGTACTGGGCCAGACGTTGCCCTGACAGCGGTCGCAAATTCGTACCGGGCATGGCCCGCTGTCGGCTTTCGCGCGTATAGTCGTTTAAGTTCTGTCCTCATTCCCAAGGAATTCAATGATGTCTACGATTTCGCGCATGCTGCTTCTGCTGACGGCAGTCGCATTCCT
>JAZBOY010000159.1:0-3910 GCA_036351375.1 Halieaceae bacterium | reverse complement strand
CTGCGCCACCGGCTGGCTGGCGCTGGCGGGGGCGCTGCCGAAGGCGGCCTGCGATGCCTGCACATCGTAGGGATGAAAATCGTACGGGCCTGCCAGGCCAATGATGCCGGCCACCCGGTTGGTCGATACCTTGTGCTGCGCCAGATACCCGGGATCCGCCGTCACCTGCACGGCGATGTAGGCACCGGCAGAGTGCCCGGCCAGCAGCATGGCGCCCGCTGCCAGCCGCTCAGTCTGCTCGGCGTAGCCTGTAAGCCGGGCCAGCGCTGCGGCCGCGTCCTCAACAAAGGCTGGAAACTGCACCTCGGGCACCAGCCGGTAGTCGGGTATGGCCACCGCGTAACCCATGGCGGTGAAGCGTCGGGCGACAAAGCGGTAATGCCGCTTATCGCCGGAATCCCAGGCGCCACCGTAAAACCAGACCAGCAGCGGTGCTGGCTTATCGGTCGCAGCCGGCAGATACACATCGAGGGTCTGTCGCGGGTGGTCGCCGTAGGGCAGGTTTGCCACGTCGGGCCGGTAGATGCCTGCTTGCAAGGTGTTGAAAATCCCCAGCGGGCTGAAGGCGGCGGCCAGGGTGTCGCGGAGTGGGGTACCGGCTAGCCGGGAGTTGTTTGGCATGGCGAATGCGTAGTGTGAATACACCCACTATACCGTGGGCCCGCCTCTTCGGATCAGGGCAGGGCGAGGCAGATCGAGTCCTTGGGCGATCTCGAGCCGCCGGATCGGCGGCCTTCCGCCGGCGAGGGCAGAGTGGCTTGAGGTAGCGGGCAATGCGGTTATCGGCTTTACTGCTTCACACTCAGGCCACCAAACCAATCTGACTGGAGACCCTCACCATGTTACGCACCGTGATGAAACGGAACCTGGCACCTTGCATCCTTTTCTTCCTCGCTGGCCTGTCTGTGGCATCCGCCAGTGCTGCGGAAAAGGAACTGCTGCGCATGGGCCAGTACCGCATCTCGATGATGGAGGGCAGTTGCGCTGAGGAAGTGGAGCTGATTATTCGCGCGCCCGGTTGGGAGGCCTTTGAAAAGGATGCGGAGATTCAGCAGGCCTCGATATACGCTGAATACGATGTGCAAAAGGCCGGCTGCGGGGAATTTCAATCGTTCCGGGTGAAGGGGTATGCGAACAATGTGCTGGTGTATGAGGGTATCACCGCTCGGGCCACCAACTGGGTGCCCGAGGGCGGCCTGGTGGAAGGCACTGACCGCACGCCCACACCCCCGCCGGTGGGTGGCGTGTATGGGCTGGGGACGACACCTGCCCGCGAGCTGATTGAGATTTATGCCTCGGTCGATGCACCCTCGCTGGACGAGGCTCGCTGTGGCCCCTTTGTGCTACGTGATCCCCTTGGCGGCCAGCAGGGCACGACGGCAGAGGCGGTAATCACCAAACTAGCCGGTGGCAACCTCGACGCCCTGATCGGCGGCGGTCGTTACCGTCAGGTGCTCAACAACATTAGCACCCAGCGCAACGACTACAACCTGCGCTGCCAGGCGGCCATCCTGCTGGAGCGCGATAGCATCTGCACAGATGAGGATTTTGACTGTGCGGTGGTGTCATCCTGCACGCAGTTCATGCTGCCCCACATCGGCGAGGAGGGGAGAGCGCGCTTCCCATCCTGCATCAACACCGCCACGCGGCGCGTCGCTGAGCAGCGCCAGAGGGTGCTGGCGGCAGAACTGGTCGTTGAGGGTGTAAGCACTGAACTGATCATCGCCAAGTTCCCGGGTGCCGATGAGCAACTGGGGGACTGGTGTGGCGAATCGCTCTACGGCATCGTGAACTGGCCGCGGGACTTCAACCTCACGCCGTCACTGGCCCGCACGGTCGCCGACATCATCAACCAGTCGCTAAGCGCCCGGTGTCCACGCGCAAAAACGCTCGTGGTCCGGGTGGATCGTTTCTCAACGTCCGGTAGCAGGAGAAACTTCTCGGGGTCAGAGCAGTTCCTGCGGGCTTTCCTGGAATCGGGGGTGTGGAATGTGGCTTTTCATGAGGATTTCCTGCAGCAGCAACGCGCCCGGGCCACGCTGGACAGTTTCTGGAACACCATCAAGGCGATGGGCAACTACCCGGGCGGCGTGGTGATGGCCACCTCCCTGAATGAGGCCATGGCGGCCCAGCAGCGCAGTCGCTTCGCCGAATATGCGCGGGAGGGCAAGGTATGCCAGATGCGTGACGCGGTGCGCCACTGCTATGTCTCCACCACCTGGACAACGGGCTACGGGGGCAGGATCGGGCGCACAATGATCATGACCAGTACACCCACGCGCCACTCCTCCTGTGCGGACCCGTGCAAGTTCCACGAGGGTTACTGCAACATGGAGACCGGCGCGCGCTACGGTGATGCCGAGTCCGCCGAACGGGCCAACTGCCGTGTCGCCACGCAACAGGAAATCGACGCGGCCATTGCCGGCGCCAATGTGAGTAAGGAATTCCCGCCGTACCCGTACAACATCGTTTATCGACCGTGGGATCGCATCCCTGAATAGCGGGAATCGTGATTGTGGTGTCTCCCCGGGGCCGGCGATGTTTTCCAGGCAGGTAGCTCTTCAGGTTCCACCCAATCAGCGCGGGCCTCTATCCCCATAATGCGGTTATCATCACCGCATCCCGGAGGCCCCCACGTGAAATCCCACGGCAACAACTCGACCGACCAACCCGCCAGGCTGCTGGGGCGACGCAACATTCGCGCCCTGGCGCGCTTTGTCGGCTCGCTGCTGGCGCTGGTGACGGTGTTTTCCCTGCTGTTCCAGGTGTTCATGGTCTTCGAGGGCCAGGAGCATTCCTGGGTCACCGGCTTTTACTGGACGCTGTCGACCATGTCGACGCTGGGCTACGGCGATATCAGCTTTGTCTCCGATGCCGGGCGGGTGTTTTCCATGGTGGTGCTGCTGTCGGGCATCATCTTCATGCTGGTGCTGCTGCCGTCTACCTTTATCGAGCTGCTCTACGAACCCTGGATGGCGGCGCGTGCCCGCAGCCTGCTGCCGAAGCGGGTGCCGGCGGGCACCAGCGGCCATATCATTCTCACCTTCTACGGCCCGGTGGCCGGCGCGCTAATCCAGAAGCTCACCCAGTACAAGTACCCCTACGTGGTGATCCTGCCGGAGCTGGAGGAGGTCACCCAGCTGATCGACCGGGGCATTCACGCCATTCACGGCGAGCTCAACGACCCCGAAACCTACCGGCGCGCCAACGTGGAGCAGGCGGCGCTGGTGGCGGCCACCCGCTCAGACATCATCAATACCTCGGTGGTGTTCACCGTGCGCGGCATTACTTCCAGCGTGCCGGTGATCGCCACGGCGCGGGATGACGACTCTGTGGATATCCTCAAACTGGCGGGCTGCACCCGGGTGCTGGATATCACCCACCTGATGGCCGAGGCGTTGGCGCGGCGCGTGATTGGTGACAACCAGTTCACCCACGTGGTGGGGCAGATCGACGACCTGTTGATCGCCGAGGTGGATGCCGACTACACCACCCT
This sequence comes from Halieaceae bacterium, assembly GCA_036351375.1. Lineage (GTDB taxonomy): Bacteria > Pseudomonadota > Gammaproteobacteria > Pseudomonadales > Halieaceae > JANQIO01. The sequence goes on along the minus strand of JAZBOY010000159.1, from coordinate 414 downwards.
GGTGGGCATGGATTACGAGCAGGCCCAGCGGGACACCAGCGTCAGCATTGTCGGCTTCTGGCACCGGGGGGATTTCGAGATCGGCGAGCCGGGCGAGACCATCGCCAACGACATCACCCTGCTACTGGCGGGCACCCGGGCCCAGCTCAGGGAGTTCGACGAGCGCTGCCAGTCGCGTGATCGCCCCCGCAACACGCTGCCGGTGGTGATTGTCGGCGGCGGTCGGGTGGGGCGTGCCACCGGCGCGGCCCTGAAACGGCGGCGCATCGATTACCGCATAATCGAGCCCGATCTCGAGCGGGTGCGCAACGACGAGCACTACCTGCACGGCTCCGGCGCCGACAAGGCCATTCTCAAGCAGGCGGGGTTTTTTGAGGCGCCCACGGTGATCATCACGCCGCGGGATGACGAGGT
>JAZBOY010000158.1:0-13319 GCA_036351375.1 Halieaceae bacterium | reverse complement strand
CAAGCCGCGCGTGGTGGATGGTGAGCCGATCGAGGTGGCAGGTGTTCAGAACAAGTTCACCTACGAGCTCGAGCAGTAGTAAACCGATAGAGACTGCCGCCGGTCACTGGCCGGCAGTTTAACGAGGTAGGCCCTATGAAAATCTTTGGATCAGAGTTCACGTCAGAGAAAGCCCCCGTTCTTCGCTGGTGTCGCAGTGCACTGCTGGCGGTGCCCGTGCTGGCGGTGCAGGTGGCGATCACCCAGCTGGCCAGCGATAGTGGCACTCCCGTGCTGGGCGCAGCCCTGGCGCAGGACGATAGCAAGCCCGCAGAGCGCGAGACGCGACGGACCCCCGCCCTGCGGAACAAGGTGTACGAGCAGCTTTCCGAGGCCCAGACCTTCATCGAGGCCAAGCAGTACAACGAGGCCCTGGAAATCCTGTTCAAAATGGAATCAGCCGGCGGCAAGCGTGAGCTGAACTCCTACGAGCTTGCCAACCTGTACAACCTGTTTGCATTTGTCTATTACTCGCAGGAGAACTATCCGAAGGCGCTGGAAGCCTATCGCAATGTGGTCAAGCAGCCGGATATTCCGCTGGCCATGGAGATCAACACGCGTTACACCATCGCCCAGCTGTACTTCGTGATGGAAGACTGGCAGCGCGGTATCGATGCCCTCAATGACTGGTTCAAGGTGGCTGACAGCCCTTCAGCGCAGGCCTACGTTCTGCTGGGCCAGGGTTACTACCAGCTCAAGGACTACGACAAGGCGCTGGATAACACGCTGATCGCCGTCAACATGTACAAGGACAAGGGCAAAGTGCCCAAGGAGCAGTGGTACAGCCTGCTGCGCTTTCTGTACTTCGAGAAGAACGAGATCGACAAGACGATCGAGACCCTCGAAGAAATGATCGTTTACTACCCGAAGAAGCAATACTGGGTGCAGCTGTCTCACATGTACGGTGAGGCCCGGGACGACAGCAAGCAGCTGGCGGCCATGGACACAGCCTACGTGCAGGACTTCCTGACCAAGGACCGTGAGCAGGTCACCATGGCCTATCTGTACCTGAACGCTGAAGTGCCTTACAAAGCTGCTCGGGTGCTGGACAGCGGCATCAAGGACGACACCGTAGAGGCGTCGTCCAAGACGCTGGAGATTCTCGGCAATGCCTGGCGTCAGGCCCAGGAGCTCGAGAAGTCGATTCCGGTGATGGAACAGGCAGCCGCCAAGTCTGACGATGGCGAGCTGTTCTGCCGCCTGGGCAGCGTTTACCTGGACAAGGAAGAGTTCCGCAAGGCGGTTGAGGCCAACAAGAAAGGTCTCGCCCGTGGCGGCGTCAAGCGCCCCGACCAGTGCTACCTGGTGAAGGGCATGGCCCACTTCAACCTCAGCCAGTACGACAGCGCTCGCAGCGCCTTCAAGGAAGCCGCCAAGGACAAGCGCTCCAAGGAGTACGCTGACCAGTGGATGAAGTACATGGACAATGAGATCGCCCGCCAGCAGGAGCTCGAGAAGGATATCGACGTGGCGTCGCTGGATCTTAGCGGCGAATAGCTCTCTATTAGGACCGCTTGGGTTCTGTGCCTCAGGGACTATTGAGGCGTTGGATCACCGGGGGACCGGATCGAGCCTCAGGGACTATTGAGGCGCTAGTTTGCCGACGAAAACCCCGCACCAATATGCGGGGTTTTTTTATGCCTGCCCACTGAGGCAGCGTGTGGCATGAGGCCCTGGACTGATGGGGCTTGGAGCCCGGCACCGCTTGTCGCTGTCGCGATGCGCGTGCAGGGTTAACCGATTTTACGAGTTGGCGGCGACCGACTTTCCGGTTTCCGGGTAGGCGTCCGCTTCTTCAATGAACTCGTCTTCCAGTTCATCCAGCTCGATGAGCAGCGGCTCCTGGGTAAAGGGCGCAGGGCGCATCATGCAGTCCAGCACCAGCTGGCGATGTTGCGCGGCGGTTACGGCCTGCACCGTGGCTGCGGCAGCAGCGCTGTTGGCGTTGGCGCCGGTCTGGGCGGGTTGTTCGATGGTGCAGTCGGCCAGTGCCTGTGATGACAGTGCCAGCGCGAAGCATGTGATTGCAAGCTTCATCATTGTCTCCTGGTGATGTCAGCTAAAACTTGCGGAAACAGTAGCGCGCTTGCGCTGGAGCTTGTGTGAAGCGGTTCGCAGTATTCAGGGAAACTTCGCGGCGCTTTTCCCCGAAGAAAACGTTTATGTGACTGTTGTCCCAGAAAGCCCGCGGTCGGCGGCGGCGTGACTGCGAGCCCTTGCAGGGTAAGGCCTGTGGATGTCGGGAGCCGCGCAGCGAGCGCTCAGACCACCGGGAGGATCTTCATGTTGTTGGTGGCGCCACGCTGACCCAGTACCTCGCCCTTGGTGAGGATGATGGCGTCGTCCTTGGCCAGGTAGCCGCAGCTCTTGATGTATTCGATAGCCCGCGCATCCAGTTCGCTATGCTCGAAAGACTCGGCGTCGAAATACAGCGGGATGACACCGCGGCACAGGCACAGGCGCTTGAGGGTGACGATATCGTTGCTCAGCGCAAAAATGGGCCGCCCGGAGCTGAGGCGCGACATCAGCAGCGGGGTGGTGCCGGTCTGGGTCAGGCAGGCGATACCGCGCACGGCTGCGAAGTGATTGGCGGCGTAGATGGCCGACATGGCCACCGTTTCCTGGGCGCTGTTGAAATCGCGGTCGATGCGGTAGCGGGAGCGCCGCGTGTTGGGGTGCTCTTCTGCTCCAAGGCAAGTGTCTGACATGGCCCGCACGACTTCTACCGGGTATCTCCCGGTGGCGGTCTCGGCGGACAGCATGACAGCGTCGGTGCCATCCAGCACCGCATTGGCGACGTCGAACACCTCTGCCCGGGTCGGCATCGGGCTGGTAATCATCGACTCCATCATCTGGGTCGCGGTTATCACAATGCGATCCATACGTCGTGCCCGGCTGATCAGGTCTTTCTGGATGCCGATCAGTGAGGCGTCCCCTACTTCCACGCCCAGGTCACCACGCGCCACCATGATGCCGTGGGCGGCAGACAGTATTCCTTTGAGAGTGATCTCGTCGCCCACCACCTCGGCGCGCTCGATCTTGGCAATGATGGCAGGCTCCAGGCCCTGCTCGGCGAGCAGGTCGCGGGTCTCGAAAATATCACTGGCGGTGGAGACAAATGAGACCGCAACAAAGTCCGGCCGCAGCTCCGGCAGGCGGGCGATGTCTGCGCGGTCCTTTTCGGTGAGCGCCGGTGCCGCGAGGCCGCCGCCCAGCATGTTGATGCCCTTGCGAGAGCTGAGCTCACCACCCACCAGCACCTGGGTTTCCACTGTCCCGCCTTCTACTGCCGTGACCTGTAGGCGGATGCGCCCGTCGTCGAGCAGCAGGATATCGTCCCGGCTGGCCTGGTCGCACAAGGCCGCGTACTCGAGGCCGACGCTGCGGGCGGTGCCGGCATCGGCACCGAGACCGGTGTCCAGGGAGAACAGCGCGCCCTCTTCCAGCGTTACCTTGCCGTCAGCAAAACCACTGATGCGAATCTTAGGGCCCTGCAGGTCTGCAAGAATGCCCACGTACACTTCCTGCTGCTCCGCCTGCCGGCGGATGCGCTCGGCCACCGCGAGATGGTCCTCCATGCTGCCGTGGCTGAAATTCAGGCGGAAAACATTGACTCCCGCCTCGATCAGTTCAGCAATGCACTGCTCTGACTGGGAGGCGGGACCGACGGTGGCGACGATCTTGGTGCGGCGTGGCATAGATTACGCTACGGCGTGGCGCAGAACTTCTCCATAGCCATGGAAGATAGGGGTGTCAGTGTACGCACCGCGTTGTTTCAGGAGTTCGTGCAGCGCTTTCAGGCGGTAGCAGGGTACGGCCGCCATGAAATGGTGTTCCACATGGTAGTTGACGTTGTTGGGCGCAAAGATCAGGCGCTCCCACCAGCGTGGGATGGTGGTACGCGTATTGTTGCGCGGATCCGGGTCGTAGAGGTCCGGTACGTTGGCGTGCTCTGCTACCTGGCGAATCCTTACCACCAGCATGTAGGTGGTCAAATAGGCGCCGATCCACAGCAGGTAGACCCAGGGCGCAAACAACAGCCCAAGCAGCACCGCCAGCGCGGCGTTGACCCACAGCTGCTGTACGAAGGGGCGGGCCCGCTCGCGCTCCTCGGCATCATCAGACAGTGCCAGCCGCGCCTGGCTGAATATGTAGTGCATCAGCTTGTAGCCGGTTTGCCCGGTGAGGTCGCGCTTTACCTTGCGGCGAAAGCTGTCGCTCTTGACCGGGTAGGCCTGGTAGTTCGGCAGGTCCGGATCTTCGTGGGTGCCGGCCAGCTGGTGGTGACGGGTGTGGCCACGGGCGTAGTTGTTGAGGTCGGTAAACACCGGGTTCGCGGCAAAAAACTGGCCGATGAACTGGTTCAGCTTGCGCGACGTGAAAAATGTGCCGTGGCCGCACTCATGCGTGATCACCGCCAGCGCCAGCTGGCGCCCGGGCAGCAGCAATAGCGCTGCCAACACGGTGAACAGGTTGGTCCAGGTAGAGACAATCCAGAAAATCACCAGGATGCCCGCCCAGCTCAGCGCCAGGGTGCGCCAGGCGAGGCTGTCATCCTTGCTGGTGAAGTAGCGGATTTCTTCGTTACTTAAATATTGCTTCCTGTCCATGGGCCAACAGCAGTGCGTCTCTCTCTGACTTCTTCAGGGTCTTCACGACCAGTCCGTAGGAGCGGTCCATCATACGCTCTATTTCCCCGCGGGGCACATCGGCGTCGAGTATCACCGTGTTCCAGTGGCGCTTGTTCGTAGTTCACAAGACGGTTGTAATAAAGACCATTTCGTACTGACTGTCGAGAGTGCCGGTGGCGTGAAGCATTCACTCTACAAACCAATGGGGTTCCTGTTCCTGGGCCTGGCGATCCTCGGCGTGCTGCTGCCGCTGCTGCCGGGAACGCCTTTCCTGCTGCTCTCTGCCTGGTTTTTCGCGCGCTCCTCAGAGAAATGGCACCAGCGCCTGCTGGCCCACGAACTGACCGGGCCGATGATCCGCAACTGGGAAGAAAATCGCTGCATGTCCCGGCGCGCCAAGGTAGTGGCAGTCACCAGTATGTTGCTGGCCGGGGGTGCCTCGGTGATATTTGCCGTGGACCAGACCTGGCTGCGGGTGACCGGCGTGGTACTGCTGTCCATCGGTACGGCGACGGTATTGCGCATCCGTAGCTGCGAAGATTGTGTGCAGAAAATAGACTCGAGTCCAAGATTAGACTAAAGTCTAGTAATGCCCATGCGCGCCAGCCGGAAACAGGCCCGCGCCCAGGCCATTCAGGCAGCGGCCCGGCGGCTGTTCCTGGCCGAAGGTGTCGAGGCAACTACCATGGAGCAGGTGGCGGAAGCCGCCGGCGTATCACGGGCAACGCTGTTCAATTACTACCCGGGTAAAGCAGCCCTGCTCGCCGGCCTCAGTGCAGACCTGGAACAGCGCCTGTTGGATGCACTCACCCACTACCGCAACAAACACGCCGCTGCGCCGGAAGCGCTGGCCGCCCTTTACGCCCACACCGGGCGGGTGTTGGCGCAGACAGCAGGGCTTACTCGCTTGCTTTTGATGGGCCAGGCAGGCGCCGGCGGCTTTCCAGCCCTGCGGGCAGGGTTCGGCGAGTTGGCTCATGCCGGCCAGGCGAGCGGCGCCTGGCGCAGCGATGTCTCCGCTGAGCGGCTGGGGGAAACCCTGTACCTGGACTTTCTCGGCAGCCTGCTGGGCTGGTGCCAGGGCGCGGATTCGCTCGCCGCTCGTTGCGACGACCTCAACCGCCTGCTCAGTGCCTAGCCCGTATATTTCACCAGTTGCCTGATAGCTCGCGCCGGGCTCGTGCGGCCTGGGCGTGCTCGGGACCGGAGGCGTAGCGGTGGCTACGCCGGAGGGAGCATGCGCGTTCAGGCCGTGCGAGAACCAGCGAGATACAGGCAAACGGCGCTGATGGCAAAACGCGCATAGCCGGAACTTAGCGATTCGCCTGCCATATCCGCGTGAACTTCCTGTTGACGAGTGTACTGGTGAAATATCCGGGCTAGCGCAGGGGTCGGTGGTTGTGCACCCGGCCATGCATGCCCCCGTAGACGAGGTCCCGGACCAGTTCGTTCTCAGTGAAGTTGTAGGGGTGGCCCAGGTCGATGGCGCTGGCGCTGTTGAGCCGTTCCATCTGTTCATCGCTCAGGCTGAGCTCCACGCTGGCCAGGTTGTCCTCGAGCTGCGCCAGGGTGCGCGCGCCGATGATTGGGATGGTGCCGCGTTGCCGCACCCAGGCCAGGGCCACCTGCGCGGAACTGACCCCGATCTCGTCGGCCACCGCATCGACCTCCCGTGCAACAGTCAGCTTGTCCTCGTCGAGAGTCTTGAAAGGCAGGACATCCAGGCGCCTCGCTTCATCCCCGCCGCGGGTGTATTTGCCGGACAGTGCGCCGGAGGCCAGCGGCGACCAGGCGGTAATGGCGATGTCCGCCGCCCGGCACAGGGAAAAATGCTCGCGTTCGATACCACGCTCCAGCAGGCTGTATTCCAGCTGCATGGTGACAAAGGGCGTCCAGCCGCGCAGCTCGGCGATCGTGTTGGCACGGCTGCAGACCCAGGCAGGCGCATCTGACAGGCCGATGTAGAGAATCTTGCCGGCTCGCACCGCGTCATCCAGGGCGCGAATTACCTCGTCCACTGGCGTGGTGTAATCCCACACGTGTACCCAGTACAGGTCGATATAGTCAACGTTCAGGCGCTTGAGGCTGGCATCCAGCGACTGGGTCAGGTTCTTGCGGTGATTACCGCTGGCGTTGGGGTCATTCGGGCCCGGGAACGAGTTGGTGTACTTGGTGGCGACCACGAAGCGCTCGCGATCGTCGGCGATAAACTCGCCCACCAGCTTCTCGCTCTCGCCGCCGGTGTAGATATCTGCGGTGTCGATGAAGTTGCCACCCGCGGCCACATAGGCATCGAACATGGCGCGGCTCTCGGCCTTGTCGGCGCACCAGGGCTCGTCAGAGCCGAAAGTCATTGCACCCAGGCAAAGCTGGGAAACGCGCAGCCCGCTGCTGCCGAGTAACAGGTAGTCCATGGGGTATCCTCCCTCGTTGAAACTCCAAGAGCATAGACCAGTGCCGCGGGGTCTGCGGCAATCAGCCCAGGATGCTGTCCCTGAATTCCGACAGCAGTTCCAGCAGGAAGGCGTCCAGGTCTGGCTGCGGCTGGGAGAGGAGGGGCCCCAGGTCCATGGCAAGCACGCAGGCACCGCAGGCATCCACACTGTGGCTCTCGACCAGCGTGGCGTTGGCCTGCTGGCGGGCGATGATGGCCTCGTCATAGCGTTTGCCGCCACTGACCTGGCTGTCGTGGCAGCGCAGCAACCGGGCCTGCAAACCGTCGGGGTCATCCACCGGTAGCGTCACCCGTCGGGGCGGGCCCAGCCAGTCCAGGCTGCGCCACACCTCTACTCCCCACACCTGACCGGGTCGCTCTGCCACGGGCAGGCGTGACAGGGCCGCCAGGCTGCTGCGTGCCAGTGCCCGGTGAGTGGCATGGCCGTCCGCCGGGTTGTGGATAAACAGCGTCTCTGGCCGGCAGTCCCGCAGCGCCTGCTCGAGGCAGTCGACCAGTGCAGGGCTATCCGCCTCGCGACTCTTGAAACCCAGCTGCAACTGCAGTGAATACCGGCCCAGCGCCGCGGCGCGACGTTGCTCCTGCCGGCGCGTCTCGACCATGTCGCTGTCGCTGAGCCCGGCGTAGTCGCCGCTGCGTGGGCTGCCGGCGCCGTCGCAGGCCACCACACCGGTAAACCAGTCCTCACTGGAGTCGATGCAGGCAAGAATGCCGCTGATAGCGATGATCTCCAGGTCGTCCGGATGCGCGCCGATACCCATGTGGGTGGTGCGCTGAGCGGCGGCAGGCACATCAACGCCGTCGGGGACCAGGCAGTCCAGGGCAGGGCAGTGGATTTGCATGCGAGCAGGTTACTGGCAATTCATGGCAGGAGCCAGCACCGGACCGGGCCTCTTGTTATTGCCATTGCGCTGACACTATTCTCTTGGCAATCCGCTGCGGCAGCCGCCAGGAGGTGCGCCATGATTCACTCACAATTGCTGGAAGACTGTTTTCAACTGGGCCGGATGGACAGCGGCACGTTGTTACTGCACCGCAATGCCGGTGTGCCCTGGTTCATCCTGGTGCCGGATACCGAGCTCGCTGATGTGCTGGACCTGCCGGCCGAAGCGCTGGCGCGCGTGACCGCCGACAGCGCCAGGGTCTCGCGCTTCATCAAGGAGGTGATCGGCTGCCCAAAGGTCAACTTTGCGGGCCTTGGCAACGTCGTGCCGCAGATGCACCTCCACATCATCGGCCGCAGCGATAACGACCCCTGCTGGCCCCAACCTGTTTGGGGGAACCTCGTCCATATGTCCAGCTATGACAGCGCTGAAGTAGAAGACTGGCGAAGTGCGCTTGCCAAGGACTACGGGCTGACACCACTCACATGACCGCGATGCTCGACGGCGTCATCATCGTATTACAGCGCGGGGAACGCTTCCTGGTGGGCCGTCGCGCGGCACACAAACCGGCCGCCGGCTACTGGACCCAGGTGTCCGGCAAAGTAGAGCCGGGTGAGGCGCAGCCCGACACCGTGGTGAGAGAAGCCCGCGAGGAGCTGGGCTGCGAGGTGCGTCCACTCGAGAAGTTGCAGGAACTGCCCTCCCATAACGGGCGCTACCGGTTACACTACTGGCGCGCCGAGATCCACGCCGGTGAGCCCTGCATCTGCAACGATGAGCTGACGGCATTACGCTGGGTCACGGTGCAGGAACTCCGCGCCATGGCGCCGGTGTTCGAGGAAGATATAGCCCTGTTCGAAAGCCTGCTGCGGGAAGGAGATGACTGTGGATGAGTCGGTCAACGTATTCGGCGAAAAACTGGAAACTTGCGGCGAGGAGCCGATGACCGGCTTCTTCCGGGACGGCTGTTGCAACACCAGTGAGCAGGACGTCGGCTCCCATACGGTGTGCGTTGAAGTGACGGATGACTTCCTGGCCTACTCCCGCTCCCGCGGCAACGACCTGGTGACCCCCATGCCAGCCTATGGCTTTCCAGGGCTCAAGGCCGGCGATCGCTGGTGCCTGTGCGCCGGACGTTGGCTGGAAGCCCAGCAGGCGGACATGGCGCCGCGGGTATTCCTGCGCCGTACCCACCGGCGTGCGCTGGAAATCGTCCCCCTGGAAGTGCTGCGCCAGTACGCCGCCGACCTCAACTAGGGCTCGGAGAAGGCGCGCTCCGCCCGGTCTAAAAAACCGGATGAGCTGATTGTTTCTGTGCACCCGCTCTGCTAACTTGTTCGCCCGGATCCTGGTCGGAGCGCATCATGCACATTTCCCTGAGTGAAGAGCAGCAGCTGCTGAAGGACAGCGTGGCGCGCTTTGTCGAGGAAAACTACAGCATCGAACGCCTGCGCGACTTGCGCGACAGCGGCCGTCCCCTGGACGCCGAACGCTGGCAGCAGCTCGCCGAGCTCGGCTGGCTGGCGCTGCCCTTTGATGAGCAGGACGGCGGCTTCGGCGGCAGCGCCATCGACCTGATGGTGCTGATGGAGCAATTCGGCCGCGGGCTGGTGACCGACCCCTACCTGGTCAATGTGGTGATTTGCGGCGCTTTCCTGCGCGCGGCCGATGAAGGCGTACGCAGTCATTATCTCTCCGGCTTGATAGCCGGCGAAAGCCAGTGGGCCTTTGCTTTTGCCGAGCCACAGGGTCGCTTCCGGCTGCATGATGTAAGCTTGAGCGCAGAAGCTGCCGACGGCGGTTTCCGGCTGCGGGGCGACAAGATCGCCGTGCTGAACGGCGAGGCCGCCGACTTCTTCCTGGTAACCGCACGCACCGGCGGCGATCGTCGCGACCGCGATGGCATTTCCCTGTTCCTGGTGCCCGCTGATGCAGATGGGCTTGAGCGCAGCGCCTATCAGCTGGTGGACGGCTCCCGCGGCGCCAGCCTGCACTTCAAGGACGTGGAAGTAGAGTCTGCCGCGCTGATTGGCGAAGCCGGTACCGCCTTGCCGGTGGTCGAGGATGTTATTGACCAGGCCATCGTGGCGATGGGTGCCGAGGCACTCGGCGCCATGGACGTGCTGCTGGAACAAACCGTGGAGTACACCCGCACTCGCGAGCAGTTTGGCCAGCCCATCTCGCGCTTCCAGGCCCTGCAACACCGCATGGCCGATATGTACCTGGAGTGCCAGAAGCTGCGTTCGCTGCTCTATTACGCGGCAATCCTGCGCAATGAGGGTCGTCCCGATGCCGGCAAGGCTGCCTCGGCGTTGAAGGTAAAACTCGAGGAAGCGGGGCGCTTTGTGTCCCAGCAGGCGGTGCAGTTACACGGCGGGATCGGCATGACCGATGAACTCGGGATCAGTCATTACTTCAAGCGCCTGTTGCTGCTGAATACCCTGTTCGGAGACGGCGAACACCACCTGCGGCGCTACCTGGCTGCCTGATTCCGTCGTCATTCCCGCGCAGCGGGGAATCCATCAACTGCTGACACTTTGAAACTCCCCCATTCGCACGGGCCACTGCCTGTGGGGGAAGCCGGGTCTGGGCTACTTCTTCACCGAATGCCGGTGAATGGCCGCGCCGACCTCGTCGCCGGCGTGAAATATCTCCTCCAGCCGGTCGCCCAGGTAGTCAATCATGCGATTGACCCGCTTCTCGCGCTGGCTGACGATCTGTGAGACCGCCATGCCCTCCATCAGGAACTTGGTGATGTCCATGGCCAGTTCGTACAGCTCACCGCGCTCTGACCACTCCGGGAACAGGCGCCGGTTGGACTCGACGATGGCCTGGTCAAAACGGGCGATGGAATCCTCGAGAATATCCTGCAGCTCGGGATCGGTGCGGCCGGCCACGCACAGCTCGTGGTAGGCAACGTAGAGGTCGGAGCGCAAGTAGCTCCAGTAACCCTTGATGCCCTCGCGATTGCGTTCATCTACCGGCAGATGAAGGGGAATCTTCTCTATGTTGCTGGCGTACAACTCCACCAGCTTGCCGTGCAGGTACTCCACCGCTGCCTGCATCAGCTCCGACTTGGAGGGAAAGTGATGCAGCATCGCCCCGCGCGACACACCGGCTCGCTCGGCGATACGAGCGGTCGTGGTATTCGCATAGCCGATGTTGACGAAGCATTCCAGCGCCGCGTCGAGAATGGTGTCGCGCATCATAGCGCTTTTCTGGGCCTGCCAGCCCGACTTGTCGCGCTCCTTGCGACTGCTTTCCTTCGCTGCTTTCGCCATATGTCCCCCCGTCAGGCGCCGGCGAGTTTAGCAACAACCGGCGCAAACTGCTCGACCATGTTGTTCTCGCCGTCGTCCAGGACTGTGATGTAGGAAATTCCATAGGTTTCGCGACGCCGCACCAGCTCATCGCAGATATAGTCAACGCTGCCGATCAGGTTGTGCGGCCCGGCCAGCAGGTCTTCCACCGTCAGACCCATGGGCTCGGCGATCGCCTGCGCCGTGGGCTGCTGGTGGTCGGTGACCACGGTCAGGTAGGCGCCGATCTCCAGCTCCAGGTCGTCGAAGCGCGCGCCGGCACCGTCCTTGATCCAGCCGATCTTCTTCGCCGTCTGCTCCGCCAGCCCTGACATCATGCCGTCGGGGCCCAGCACCCCGGCCCGGTTGTTGAAGTTGAGGCTGACGATATCGGCCTCGCGGCCGGCAATGGTGAGGATGCGCTTGCTGCCGCCGCCAATCATCAAAGGCGGTGGGTTCGGTCGCGCGGGCAAACCGGAAAAGCCCTGCCAGTGTATGTAGTCGTTCTCGATGTCCAGCGGCTCGCCGGTCATGAAGGCCTTTATTGCGCTGACCACATGCTCGAACTTGTCGAGGCGCTCGCCGATGGGCTTGAACGGTATGCCGGCAGCCTCGTACTCGGCCTGGATCCAGCCGGCTCCCAGCCCCAGCTCCAGGCGCCCGTCGGACAGGTAGTCCATGGTGGCGGCCTCCTTGGCGAGCATCACTGGGTCGCGATAATCCATACAGAACACCCGGGCACCCACTTTTATACGGTCGGTGTATTCCAGCGCCATGGCCATGGCAGGCACTGCTGCCAGGATTTGTGGCGGGTGGGCCGTGCTCTCCTGGGCCGGGCCCGGCCCCATGAAGTGGTCGGCCAGGTGATAGGTGGAGTAGCCCATGTCCTCGACCTTGCGCAGCATCTCACGCCAGGCCTGCGGAGACTTCGGGTTGAAGGCCTGCAGGCCAAAGCGAAAGGGCTTCATGCGGCCTGCTCCTTGCGAGTGATATACACGGGAATGGCGCTCTGCCGGGTCATGCCGGTATAGCGCTGGGTGTGGGTGCGGTTGTCGATCAGGCGGTTGGTGTTGGCCCCCTGCTCGCGTACCTGCTCATCGGCGTCGGGCCCGGGTACCGGCCCCCAGCTGTGGTGCATGGTAATTACGCCGCGCTTGATGCGGTCGTAGGCCCGCGCCACGCCGGTTACACAGCCGTGCTCCGAATGCACCTGTACGAGGCAGTCCTCGTCCAGCCCCAGGTCGGCCATATCGTCCGGGTGCAGCAACACCGGGTTGGTGTCACCCTGCTTCTTGCGCAGCAGGCTCAGGTTGCGGCCCGAGGAGTTGAGCACGTACTTGCTGCGCGAGCAGATCAGCCGCAGGTTGTAGTCGGCAGCGTCAGCCGCCGGCGCCAGCGCCGCCTCGAAGTCCTCTGCCACGCCCTCGGGGAAGAACTGCAGCTTGCCGGCGCTTTCGTCGGGGCCCTGCACAACGACTTTCTGGTCCGGGAAGCTGTGGCCGCCGGGGTTGTCGCGCAGCCAGGCCAGGTCCGCCCGAGAGCCTGAGGTGATCGCGCTCAGCACGTCAAACTTGCTGGGTCGTTCGGGCCCGGGGAAGCGGGTACCGTTGACCGTGAGGTCCAGTCCCAGCCGGTGGGCCAGCTCCCAGTACACTTCCCACTCCTCGATGACATCGTGGGAGCTGGCCACCACGGCCTGGGCGTACTGGCTGTAGGGCTCCTCGTACCAGGGGTCGGCCAACAGGGTGACATCGTCCCGCTCAAGGGTCAGTTTGGGGGCAAAAACATAGTCGGAGATTTGCGCCGTCCCCGAGTGCAGGTAAGCGTCGATCGATACCAGCAGGTCCAGGCTGCTGAGCGCCTCAAAGGTTTTTTCCTGGTTGGGGAAGGCCATCAGCGGATTGCCGCCCACCACGATCAGCGCCCGCACCTGGCCCTCGCCGGGGGTGAGAATCTCATCGCTCAACAGGTTGGTGGGCATCTCCCTGACCGGGCCCATCATGCCCATGGT
>JAZBOY010000157.1:0-4540 GCA_036351375.1 Halieaceae bacterium | reverse complement strand
GGGCGTGCTACCGCGCCTCGAACAGGCGCAGGAGGTTATGTGGAGGCGTCACCCGCGCGAGCCCCACTACTATCTGCACGCTATTGGCGCTCGCAGGGGAAACCAGGGCAAGGGCCTGGGATCCGCCCTGCTCAAGCACGTGACCCGGCGCTGCGACGAGGAGGCCATGCCGGCCTACCTGGAAAGCAGCTCGCCGCTGAACATTCCGCTTTACCAGCGGCACGGCTTCGAGGTACAGGCTGAGGAACCTATCGGTGAGGGTGGCCCGCCGCTCGCCTTCATGTGGCGCGAACCGCGGTAGGTGCGCGTTAAGTGTTAGTAGAGACCATCGATGAGAATGCCCGGCGGGGAAGCTCGCTGGATATCAATAAATCCCATCGATAAGGATGCCCGGTGGAAACTTCGCGAACATCTCACGGGCAGCCTTGTCGAACCGGGCCTGCTGGATATCGCTGGCGCGTACGTCTGCGAGCCGGCCCTGCATGACACCACGCCAGACTGATTTGCTCAGCGCCGGGTCAATCACGTCGACCACAAAGGTGCCCTGCGTGTATTGCACGGTGCTCGAGCTGGAGATGGAGGGACCGCAGCGCCAGCACTGGTAGTAACTCTCGGCGTTGTACTCCCGCAGACTGCTCTGCTCCTTGACCACCACGTGCCAGCTCACCTGGGCGTCGGCGGGCTGGTCATCCCCCACCACGGTCATTCCACGTCGCTCCAGCGCGCGCGTCAGGGCCAGGTTCACGCGCTCGATCTGATCGGAAGTGAGCGTGGTGTCATCGTCCGCGAGGCCGCAAGACACGTTCATCACCTTGATGGTGTCGAAATCGTAGCCTTTCTTGTAGTCGACCTTGGCGTTGGAAGAAATGATGTCATCGATCGTCGTGCAGGCCCCCAAGGCAAAGGTCACCAACACGCTCACCAGCAGCAACAGGCTGCGGCGAACGCGTCCAAAGGCGGTGCGATAACGGGCAAAGGCATTCATCATGGAAGAATCATACAACCTGGCTTGCCGTGAACCCATGAAAAATTACCTCCGGGCGGACTAATCGCCGGTGGAAGGATAAACCGGGGCGCGCTGACCAAAGCCCGGCACCTGCGGAAACGGGAACAGCTCGCGCCAGTCCCCGGGCAAGGCCTCCCCGTAGGCCTCGCGGTACTGTCGCTCCAGCGCGTCCTGCAGGTCCGGCTCGGTCGCCACCCCCAGTGCCACCAGCGCCTCCATGTAACCCTCGGTCCGTAGACGTTGTGCGGGCGGTACTTCGCTGCCACCGGCCAGGCGCTCGAATATCTGCTGCCAGCGGTGCTCCAGCTCGGCAAGCGCGTGCTCGGTGTTTTTTGGCATAATCCGGGCTCTCTTCACACTCAGAACAAGGGGCCGTTACGTGAGCCTGCTGCGCACGCTTTGCCTGTTCCTGATTGTCGGGGTCGTCCCGGCGCAGGGTCAAGAACCCATACTCAACTTCGAAAACCGCTTCCTGCCGGAGGTAGCACGGCACGGCATGGTGGCAAGCCCGGAGCGGTTGGCGGCCGAGGTCGGCGTGGAAATCCTGCGCCAGGGCGGCAACGCCGTGGACGCCGCCGTTGCCACCGGTTTTGCACTGGCTGTGACCTACCCGCGGGCGGGCAATATCGGCGGCGGTGGCTTCATGCTCATACACCTGGCGGACGAAGACCGGCAGACGCTGGTGGACTATCGCGAAGTCGCCCCTGCCAGTGCCCACCGCGACCTGTTCCTGAACGAAGAGGGTGAAGTCGACCGCCAGCGCGAGTTCTTTAGCCGTCAGTCTGCCGGTGTGCCGGGGTCGGTGGCAGGCATGATTCACGCCCTTGAGCAATACGGCACGATGCCGCTCAAGAAGGTCATCCAGCCTGCCATCGAACTGGCGGAGAAGGGCTTTCCGGTCAGCTTCGCGCTGGACTCGGAAATCGCTTCCCGGGAATCGCGGCTGCAGCAGGATCCGGAGGCCCTGCGTTTGTTCTTCCGGGAAGACGGCAGCCGCCACCCGGTGGGAGAGGTGTTCCGCCAGCCTGACCTGGCCTGGACCCTGAAGCAGATTCGCAAACGCGGCCGCGACGGCTTTTACAAGGGCGCCGTGGCCGACCGCATCGTTGCCGACATGGAAGCCAACGACGGTCTCATCAGCCACGCAGACCTGGCCGGCTACCAGGTGGTGGAACGGACGCCGGTGCGCGGCAGCTATCGCGGCTATGACATCGTCTCCACCCCACCGCCCTCTTCCGGCGGCACCCATATCATCCAGATCCTCAACATCCTGGAAGGCTACGACCCCCAGCAGTGGGGTCACAACAGTGCCGCCTACCTGCATCACCTGGCGGAGGCCATGAAGCTCGCCTACGCGGACCGCAGTCGCTACCTGGGCGACCCTGACTTCACCGATGTACCGGTGGCCGAGCTGACCGACAAGGCCTATGCGGCGCGCCTGCGGCAGCGCATCAACCCTGAGAAGGCGACCCCCTCTTCCGACATCCAGCCCGGCATCGACCTGGGCTACGAGAGCACTGACACCACCCACTTCACGGTGGCCGATCGCCACGGCAACGTGGTGAGTAACACCTACACCCTGAACTTCAGCTTTGGCTCCCATATCGCGGTCCCCGGCACCGGCATGCTGCTCAATAATGAGATGGCGGATTTTGCCGCCCGGCCGGGTTTCCCGAACGCCTTCAAGCTGATCGAAAGTGAGGCCAACCGCATCGAGGGCGGCAAGCGGCCGCTGTCGTCGATGACGCCGACCATGGTATTCCGCGACGGCAAGCCCTGGCTGGCCACCGGCAGCCCCGGGGGCAGCATCATCATTACCGCGGTGCTGCAAACCATCATCAACGCCATGGAGTTCGACATGAACATCGCCAGCGCAGCGGCCGCAGCCCGCGTCCACCACCAGTGGATGCCGGACCAGCTGCGCCTCGAACGCGGCATCTCGCCGGATACCCGGCGCCTGCTGGAAGCCATGGGCCATACCCTGGTCGATACGCGGCGAACCCTGGGCCGCACCCAGTCGATCATGCTGGAAGATGGCCTGCTTTACGGCGCCACGGACTCGCGACGTCCCGGCGGGTGGGTCGCCGGCTACTGAGATGGCCCTGTTCTCCCGGCGCGGTGCGCTGGAAAAGAGCTACGATGCGGTCGCCGACGAGTACAGCCGGCGCTTCGCCGATGAGCTACAGCACAAACCGGCGGACCGCCGCCTGCTGGACCAGTTCGCCGGCGCCCTGGCCGGCGAGGGCCCCTGCATCGACCTGGGCTGCGGCCCCGGCCATGTCACCCGCTATCTGCATGAGCGAGGGCTGGATATCGCCGGTATCGACCTGTCCGGCGCCATGGTGAAAGAAGCGAAGCGCCTCCACCCGGACATCAACTTCAGCCGCGGCGATTTCCGCGACCTGCCGGCGCCGGACCATTTCTACTCGGCGGCGGTGGCGTTCTACTCTCTAATACACCTGTCACCGGGCGAACTGGTGCAGGCGCTGCTGGAAATCCGGCGCGTAATAGTGCCCGGCGGCGCCCTGCTGCTGGCCTTCCACGTGGGCTGGGAGCAGCAGCATCTCGAGGACTGGTGGCAGCGGGAGGTGGACCTGGAGTTCCATTTCTTCCCCCTGGTAGAGATGGTCGTCCATCTGCAGGAGGCGGGTTTCCGCCAGGAGCGGGCCTATCAACGCGACCCCTATCCCGGGGAGGACAGCAAGACCCGCCGCGGCTACATCCTTGCCGAAACCCTGCCGGGCATTCCCCCGGCGCGACGCCGCACCGGGCTCTAGCTCTGGCGCCGCGGGTGCGGTCGCACGCGAACCTTGCTGGTCTGGCGTGACAGCGCCACCAGGCGGCCGTCCGAGTCCCACAGCTCGCCGTCTTCCTCGACCACGCCATCGCTCAGGTAGCGGCTCTGGAAGCGCACCTGGACCGGCCCCGGCTTCGGACGGGCACGCAGCTGCACACTCAGTTCGAGGGTAGGCACCCACTGCAGCGGCCCGAACACGGTGAACACCGGCGGCGCCATGGCGTCGGCAAACAGCAGCAGGCCCAGGACTCCGGCATCACTGCCGTCAGCCAGGCTCAGCCAGCCCTGGAACACACCGCTGCCGTCTGGCTCCCGCTGCAGGAAGGTCTCCTGGCCGCGCAGGTAGTGTTGGTTGACACTCTCACGCAGCTCAATGCCGTGGGTGCCCAGCGGCGGCACGGCTTCCGGCGGGGGTATTTCGGGACGCTCAACGCTGCTCCAGCTTTCGCCCTCTAGCCGGGCCAGGTCGCTATAGCACCCGGTCACGTACGCCTTGAGTTCCCCGCCCTGCTGCATGGACAGGGCCGCGAAGCTGGTCGAGCCGCCCTCGCGCAGGGGCTGTACCTCGCAGTCGATCGGCCCCAGGCCGGTTGGGGCCGTGAACAGAATATGCAGTGACAGCGGATCAGGCTGCGCCAGGGCTTCGGACAGTACACGGCCGGCGATCGCCAGCAGATAGCCGCCGTTGGGCACCTCTCCGATGCGCCAGCCCGGAACGATCTCTCCGCGCCAGCCGT
>JAZBOY010000156.1:0-2005 GCA_036351375.1 Halieaceae bacterium | reverse complement strand
CCGGGGCTGCATCTTCCTGAGCATGGCGCGCGTCATGCGCATGGTGCCGGTGAGGGTGACATCCAGCACCCGCTGCCACTCGTCGTCTTCCATATCCACCAGCAGTTTGGTCCCGCCCAGGCCGGCGTTGTTGATCAGTATGTCGACGCCGTCCATGGCCTGCTCGGCCTCCTCCACCAGCGCCTGCACATCGGCCTCATCAGTGACGTTGGCCAGCCGCCCGAATACGGTATCCAGCCCGGTGTTCTCCTGCAGTGCGGTGACAGCTTTTTCTAGCCGACCCTCGTGGATGTCGCTGATGAATACTGCCCGGGCGCCTTCCTCGGCGGCGCGGGTGGCGGCGGCAAAGCCGATGCCGGCGCCGGCAGCGGCAGTCACCAGCACGCTCTTGCCGGCCAGTAGCTGGTGGCCGGCAACATAGGGAGGGGGTTCTTTGAGGGCCATGGCTTGCTCCGTGGTCAGCCGCGAGGTTCCCGCGGCATATTGAGTGCCCGCTCGGCAATGATATTGCGCTGCACCTGGTTGGTACCGCCGTAGATGGTATCGGCGCGGGAAAACAGGAAAAGGCTCTGCAGCCTGCTGAGTTCATAGGGGGCCGCGGCGCAGATCTCCGCTTCCGGGCCCAGCACATCCATGGCCAGCTTGCCGAGATTGCGGTGCCAGGTGGACCAGTACAGCTTGTAGATCATGGCCTCGGGCTGAAGTGACCCATCGTCTGCATTCCCTGAAAGTGTGCGCATGCTGTTGTAACGCATGATCTTGAGGCCCACGTGGGCGTCGGCGATGCGCTGGCGAATGACTGGATCTTTTGCCGCGCCGTTGCGTTTGGCCTCGCGGATGATTTCGTCCAGCTCGTTCTGGAACAGCATCTGCTGGCCCAGGGTCGACACGCCGCGCTCGAAGCCCAGCAGTCCCATGGCCACCTTCCAGCCGTCGCCCGGCGCGCCGACGATATCCCCGGCGCCGCAGCCGGCCTCGTCAAAAAACACTTCGTTGAATTCGCTGGTGCCGGTCATCTGCTCGATGGGCCGCACCGTGATGCCGGGCTGGTCCATGGCCAGCAGGAAGAAACCCAGGCCCCGGTGGCCGACGGAATCGGGATCGGTACGGGCAATCACGAAGCAATACTCCGACTCGTGCGCCAGCGACGTCCACACCTTCTGGCCGGTGATCAGCCAGCGCTGGCTCACCTCATCGAATACGGCTTTGGTTTTGACGTTGGCCAGGTCGGAACCCGCCGAGGGCTCCGAGTAGCCCTGGCACCAGAACTCGGTGCCCGCGCGAATGCCGGGCAGGAAACGCGCGCGCTGCTCATCGGAGCCAAACGCGATCAGGGTCGGGCCGGTCAGGGTTTCGCCGATATGCCCCATGCGCCCGGGTCCACCGGCGCGGGCATATTCCTCGTGGAAGATCACCTGCTGCTCGATGGAGGCCCCGCGGCCACCGAAGGCCTCGGGCCAGCCAATACAGGTCCAGCCGCCTGCCGCCAGCTCCCGCTCCCAGGCTTTGCGCTCCTCGGGATACATGTGCTCGTCACCGGGGCCGCCGCGAAAGCGGATGGCGGCAAACTCGCCGACCAGGTGCTCGGCCAGCCAGTCGGCGATTTCCTCGCGGAAGCGTTCGTCTTCCGGGCTGAACTTCAGTTCCATGCGGTCTTCCTCACGCCTCGTCCAGCAGCAGCGCCGCCAGGCGCTCCCGGTGGTGGCTGGCGTTGCCCAGCAGGGTTTCAGAGGATTTCGCGCGCTTGAAGTAGAGCTGGATGTCGTACTCCCAGGTAAAACCCACCCCGCCGTGCAACTGGATGCCACAGCCGGCATTGAACAAATAGGCCTCAGAGCAGGCCGCCTTGGCAACGCTGGCGGCCTCGGCCAATTCGTCGGCTGTAGCGCTACCGGCCAGGAACTCCTGGGCAATACAGGCGGCGTAGTAGCTGGCGGAGCGCGCCGCCTCCACCTTTACCATCATGTCGGCCGCCTTGTGCTTCACCGCCTGGAAGCTGGCAATG
>JAZBOY010000155.1:0-2725 GCA_036351375.1 Halieaceae bacterium | reverse complement strand
CCTGGCCATTCGCTACAGCGTTCAAGTCCCAGAGGGGCTGGCTCATATTCCGCTCGTCGCCGAGCGGTTTATCGCCCTGGCCGCTCCTGCCCTCGCCGGAACAGATTTCACTGAGGAGGGGACACTGCTGGAAACACGCTGGCAGCAACCTGTGCTGGGCGACGTGAGCTGGAAGGACTGGTTTGCAGCTGCAGGCCTGCCGCCGCCCGATGAGAGCCGTCTTGTTACCTTCGACGAGGAACTCTACGTCCTGCAGGCCGCCATCGCCGGCCGAGGCGTGGTGCTGGCCAGCTCCGTACTGGCGGCGGACTTCATTGCCAGAGGCTTGTTACAACCGGTGAGGGAAGATGTCGCCCTGCCCGGCGCCGGTTACCGCGCGCTGGCCTTGCCGGGAACAGTGGATAATCGCAAGATCCAGGCGTTTCTGGACTGGCTCCAGGACAGCTTCAGCGGCACGCCAGCTTCAC
Organism: Halieaceae bacterium; assembly: GCA_036351375.1. Taxonomy (GTDB): domain Bacteria; phylum Pseudomonadota; class Gammaproteobacteria; order Pseudomonadales; family Halieaceae; genus JANQIO01. The sequence goes on along the minus strand of JAZBOY010000155.1, from coordinate 2,258 downwards.
AGCAAGCTGGAACCCCGGGTTAGTGCACCGAGCGATCGTCGAGGTGATCGTCAAACACGAAGTGGAACACGTCCCGGAAGGTGCGTGCGAAGTGCACGTTGATGTCTTCCCGCAGGTGGTCCGGTAGTTCCTCGAAGTCCTTCTTGTTGGCCGCCGGCAGGATCAGTTCCATGACGTTGGCGCGACGGGCTGCAATGACTTTTTCACGGATGCCACCCACCGCCAGCACCTGGCCGGTCAGGGTGAGCTCGCCGGTCATGCCCAGCTTGCGACGGATGCGCTCCTTGCGCGCCAGCGACAGCAGGGCGGTGGCCATGGTGATGCCGGCGCTGGGGCCGTCCTTGGGCGTCGCACCCTCAGGCACGTGCAGGTGCACCAGCGAAGTATCGAAATAATCGGGGCTGCAGCCGTATTCCTTCAGATGGGCCATCACGTAGCTGTAGGCAATCTCCGCGGACTCCCGCATCACGTCACCCAGCTTGCCGGTCAGCTTGAAGCCGCGGTTCAGGGTGTGCACCTGGGTGCACTCGATGGGCAGCGTGGCGCCACCCATCGCGGTCCAGGCGAGCCCGGTGGCGATGCCCAGGCCACGCAGGGGCTTCTCGATGCCAAAGGGCGGCTTGCCAAGTAGACCTTCGATGTCTTTCTTGCCCACCCGCAGCTTGTCCTCGTCGCCTTCCAGCAGGGTGACGATGCTCTTGCGGATGATGCGTGCCAGCTGCTTTTCGAGGTTGCGCACACCCGCCTCGCGGCAGTAGGCCTCGATCACATACCTGAGACCGGCGTCGTTGATCCTGAGCTGCTCGTCCTGCACACCGTGGCGCTCCAGCAGCTTGGGCCACAGGTGGTTGCGGGCGATCTCCAGTTTCTCCTCGGCGATGTAGCCGGCCAGGCGGATGGTCTCCATCCTGTCCAGCAACGGGCCGGGGATGGTGTCGAGCTGGTTGGCGGTGCAGATAAACAGCACTTTGGACAGGTCGACACGCAGGTCCAGGTAGTGGTCGAGGAATTCGCTGTTCTGCTCAGGGTCCAGCACTTCCAGCAGTGCCGAGGCCGGGTCGCCCTGGTAGGAGGCGCCGATCTTGTCGATCTCGTCGAGCATGATCACCGGGTTTGAGACTTCCACATCCTTGAGTGCCTGCACCAGCTTGCCGGGCATGGCGCCGATATAGGTGCGGCGGTGCCCCTTGATCTCAGCCTCGTCGCGCATGCCGCCGAGGCTGAAGCGATAGAACTTGCGACCCAGGGCATCGGCCACCGAGCGGCCGATAGAGGTCTTGCCAACGCCCGGAGGGCCGACCAATAGCAGGATCGACCCGGAAATCTCGCCCTTGAAACTGCCCACGGCCAGGAACTCGACAATGCGCTCCTTCACGTCTGCCAGCCCATCGTGATGGTCGTTCAATACCTCGCGGGCATGCCTCAGCTCAAGAATGTCTTCCGAATACACCCCCCAGGGCACCGAGGTGGCCCACTCCAGGTAGTTGCGGGTGACCGCGTACTCCGGCGAACCGGTTTCCAGGTAGGAGAGCTTCTGCATCTCTTCCTCGATGCGCTTCATTACCGCCTCCGGAGGGTTCAGCGCCTCGAGGCGCTCCTCGAAGGTGTCCTGGTCGGCGGTCTTGTCGTCCTTGGAGATACCCAGCTCTTTCTGGATAACCTTGAGCTGTTCCTTGAGGAAGAATTCTCGCTGGGTTTCGGAGAGCTGCTGGTTGACCTGCTCGCTGATCTGGCCCTGCAGCTCCGCCACCTCCCGCTCCTTGCGCAGCAGCGCCAGCACCTTCTCCATGCGCGGAATCAGCGGCAGGGTTTCCAGCACTTCCTGCAACTGGCTGCCGGAGGCGGTGGTCAGGGCGGCGGAAAAGTCTGCCAGCAGCGAGGGCTCGTTGGGACTGAAGTGCGACAGGTATTGCTTCAGCTCCTCGTTGTAGAGCGGGTTCAGCGGCAACAGCTCCTTGATCTCCTTGATCAGGGCCATCGCATAGGCCTTTACCTCGTCGCTGTCGCGCTGGCCCTGGCTGCGAGGGTATTCCACCTGCGCCAGGAAGGGAGCCGACTCATTGAGCCAGCGCACGATGCGGAAGCGCTTGATGCCCTGCACCATGAACTGGCCCTGCTGCTCGCCACCGGCGGGCATGCGATGCAGGCGCACCACGCAGCCGATCATCGGGATATCACCGGTACCCGCCTGGTCGCTCTCCAGCCCGTCCACGAAGGCCAGGCCCAGCAGGCCGTGGCCGGCCTGACCCACAGCCTTG
>JAZBOY010000154.1:0-3872 GCA_036351375.1 Halieaceae bacterium | reverse complement strand
TCGAGGTCGGCGTTGCGCAGGGGTGGGTCGACACAAACCCCCGGTGTACCGCTGGAGCCACAGGCGAAGGGTCGGCTCTGGTTGCTGAAGCGCACCACCTCGTCACTTAGGTTGCGGCCTATCACGGCCAGCTCGTACTTGTTGTCAGAGCTGAACACGCGAACGCTGGCATCATAAATCCAGTAGCTGTCCTCATTCTCGGTACCGATCACGTCCTGCAGCGGGTACTCGTCGGAATAGCGGGCATCTGCACTCAAGCCCAGCATCCAGTCACCTAGGATCTGCCGCTCGTAGGTGACGCCGATATTGCCGGCCCAGTCGGCGGTGCGGGCCGGGGTCTGGCCGTCGAGGTCATCGCCTTCAGTGTTGATGAACTCGTCGGTGAACTCGGCATCGGTGTAGGCCAGTGCGCCGCGGATGGTCAGGCCGTCAATCCCCGGCAGCCACACGAATTCCGTCTCCACGCCCTGGGTCGTCAGCTCACCCGCGTTGAAGGTATCGAACTGGATGATGTTCGCGTTGAACAGCTGCACCTGCAGGTCGTCATAGACGTAGTAGAACGCGGTGGCATTGAAGCGCAGGCTGCCATCCATCAAGGTGGACTTGATGCCGCCCTCAACCCCTTCACCGGTCTCGGACTCGTAAATGAGCGGTGCTACATCGCCGCTACCGAGGGTAGCCGAAGGCAGCGCCGAGTTGTCGAAGCCGCCTGACTTGTAGCCGGTCTTGTAGGCCACGAAGAAGTTGATGTCTTCGGAATAGGCCCAGTTCAGCGACACTTCCGGGGTCCACTCATCGTCATCGAACTCCAGGCCTTCACTGATCACCGTGCCCGAGGGCAGGAAGCCCGAAGCCACCAGGAAGGTGTGCATATAGGGAATGCGGATGGACCCGTCGCGGTCGTCATCCGAGTAGCGCACACCGGCGGTCAGGGTCAGATCTTCGGTGATATCCCAGTACACCGCGCCGAAGGCCGACCAGGATTCGGTATCGGTGTAGTGCTCCTTGTCCCAGTCATAGCGGTTGCCGGTGATCGGGTCGGCGCCGGCAATACCGATGTTCACGGCGTTCTGGCCGGTAATGAACTCCTGGGTGATGTCGGCGTAGTACAGACCGGCCGAGAAATTGAGATTACCGTCGAAGGAAGATTCCAGCCGGAATTCCTGCGACCACATCTCATAGTAGTTGTAGGCGTGTGAGGCACCGTTACCCCAGGCGTAGTCGTACACCTCAAGCGTGTCATTTTCCAGTTCCAGGTAGGCGGTGATCGACGTCAGGTCGAGGTCATCCGTTATCCCCCAGTCCAACTGCAGGGAGGTCAGCAGCGTATCCTGGTCGGTGTACGGTTTGCCGTTGTTCCAGTCACCGCGGGTGCGGAAGTCCGGCGCAGGCAGGAAAGTATCGGCCACATCCGGAATCGCCAACGACTCGTCGACATCACAATTGGCGAAGGCCGCCGGCCAGACAAACAGCGTGTTGGTCTGCTGCATGCTGCCCTCCGGGCAGGTGATGTTGGCGTTGCTGCTGGGGCCGTCATCTTCGTAGTTGCCGGCGTAGATCTTGGCTTTGGCCATAAAGTTGTCGGCCACATCCCAGGTCAAGGTCAGGCGAGCATCGGTACTCTCGCGTCCGCGCCACTGATCGGAGGCACTGAATTCACCCACCCCGGGAATCACCACCGGATCCTGCGGGAAGGTGTTTTCACGGAATTCGTCCTGGTCATAACCGAACAGAGCCAGGCGGGCGCCGAACTTGTCGCCCAGCGGGCCGGAGATCACCGCCTCATAGCGAGTGCCGTCGTGCTCGGGCTGGATGCCGCCGCGCAGCATCAACTCGAAGTCATCGGTCGGGTCGTTGGTCAGCACCGACACCACGCCGGCCGTGGCCGAACGACCAAAATAGAGCGACTGTGGGCCCTTGAGCACCTCAATCTGGCGCATATCGAACTGGCCGGCGACGATCATGCGCGAGGCGGCCAGCGGCACACCGTCGATGTTCAGCGCCACCGCCGGGTCGAATGCCGCGCTGATGGTGCTGGAACCCACACCGCGCAAATAGATACCCGAACCACTGCCACTGCCGGCACTGTAGATCTGCATATTGGGCACCAGCCGACCCACATCCCGCAGGTCGAAGATGGTGGCCCGTTCGATCTCCTGCTCACCAATCGCGGTCACCGTCACAGGAATGTCCTGCAGGGATTCTTCCCGCCGCCGGGAGGTGACGATGATCTCCTCAAGGACCGTCTGGCCGACGGCGATATTGGGAATACTCAATGATGGGACCGCCATGGTCACGGCCATGGCAATGGTAGACAGTTTCAATCCGTCTGCGGATGACTTCATGGGTACCTCTCCTACTCTTATAAGTTATGGGTGTAGAGATGGTGCTAGTCATCGCGGGCTAGCCGCGCTATCTGTTCGATGTCCTTTCGAATAACGTCCTGGGTAAAAATTTCCTGTATGAACGGCGCGCTGGCCCGACGCTCACCGTTGTTTTGAATGTAGTACAGAGTTGGCTGACGGGGCAAACCTGCACAAAAGCTGTACGAGATAGCGCCCCGGCCTGGATCAGCCGGGGACTATCCGAGTGCGCTCAATGCTTGCTACTGACGGGTTCTGACTTCTTCGCCCAGGCGTTCGGCAAAGGCGTCGAGGGACAGGGTGCCCAGGTCTTCGCCGCTCCGGGTGCGCACTGCCACGCTCCCCTCTTCCATCTCACGGTCACCCACCACCAGCAGGTAGGGGATGCGCTGGATGGTGTGCTCGCGGATCTTGAAGCCGACCTTCTCGTTGCGCAGGTCGGGCTCTACCCGGAAGCCTTTCGACGTCAACGTGTCGGCTACCTGACGGGCATAGTCTGCCTGGTGGTCGGTAATGTTCAACACTACCGCCTGTTCAGGCGCCAGCCAGACCGGGAAGTTGCCTTCGAAGTGCTCGATGAGAATGCCGATAAAGCGCTCGAAGGAACCGAGGATGGCCCGGTGCAGCATCACCGGCACCTGCCGGCTGCCGTCCTCCGCCACATAGTGCGCATCCAGGCGGCCCGGCATGGAGAAATCCACCTGCAGGGTGCCCAGCTGCCAGACCCGGCCGATGGAGTCCTTGAGGCTGAACTCGATCTTGGGCCCGTAGAAGGCGCCCTCACCCGGCAATTCCTCCCAGGGCAGGCCTTTGGCGTCCAGCGCGTCGGCCAGCGCCTTCTCGGCCCGGTCCCAGTCCGCTTCGGAGCCCACCCGTTTTTCGGGGCGGGTGGAGAGGCGGTAGATCATGTCCGGCTCGCCGAAGAAATCCGCATACACCTCATGCAGGAAATCGATAAAGGCGATGGACTCCGGCTGTATCTGGTCCTCGGTGCAGAAGATGTGGGCATCGTCCTGCACAAAGCCGCGCACCCGCATGATGCCGTGTAGCGAACCCGAGGGCTCGTTGCGGTGGCAGCTGCCAAACTCGGCCAGCCGCAGGGGCAGGTCGCGGTAGCTCTTCAGGCCCTGGTTGAACACCTGCACGTGGCAGGGGCAGTTCATGGGCTTGATGGCGAAGTGGCGGTCCTCGGAAGACAACATGAACATGTCGTCACCGAACTTGTCGGCGTGGCCGGACTTCTCCCACAGGCTGAGGTCGACAATCTGCGGGGTCTTGATCTCCTGGTAGCCGTGCTCACGCTGGGTATTGCGCATGTACTGCTCAATAGCCTGGTAGATACGCCAGCCCTTGGGGTGCCAGAACACCATGCCAGGGGCCTCTTCCTGGGTATGGAACAGGTCGAGTTTCTTGGCGATCTTGCGGTGGTCGCGCTTCTCGGCCTCCTCTATGCGATGCAGGTAGGCCTTCAGCTCCTTGTTGTTGCGCCAGGCGGTGCCGTAGATGCGC
>JAZBOY010000153.1:0-6013 GCA_036351375.1 Halieaceae bacterium | reverse complement strand
TCAGCGGTCCAGCATGCACTGCCAGTAGCCCACGTCTATCCAGCGATCAAACTTGCGGCCCACCTCCTTGAGGTGCGCCACTTTCTCAAAGCCCATCCGTTCGTGCAGCGCCACGCTGGCAGCATTCGGCAAGGCGATCCCACCCAGGGCGCAATGCATGCCGCGATTGCGCAGCTGCGCCAGCAGCTCCTCGTAGAGCAGGGTTCCCAGCCCGCGGCCGCCGAGGCCTTCGGCCAGGTATATCGTCGACTCCACCGAGTTCTGGTAGGCGGCGCGCCCTTTCCAGCGCACGGCACAGGCGTAGCCCTGTAGCTTTCCGTCCTCTTCCAGCACCAGCCAGGGCAGGCCGATCTGCTGCACCGCAGCAACCCGGCTGAACATGTCGCGGCCATTGATGGGCTCGGTCTCAAAAGTAGTAGCGGTGTGCCGGACGTAATGGTTGTAGAGCGCCGCCAGCGGCTCGCCGTCGCTCTCCCGCGCCGCGCGTATCATGGCCGTTCCCGCCGCAGGTGGGAAAAGGTCTGGTAGTGCCAGTCCCGCAACGCCAGCAGCGCGGTGCAGCCTTGCTTTTCGTCCAGCGGCAGGCCCGCGTCCTCGGCATTGAGCTGGTCGAACTCCTGGGCCAGCCGTTCCAGCTTGCGCTGGAATTCGCGGTTGGACGCCGGTGACAGCATGCCGTTGAGTACCAGCAGCTTGTGGTCGTCGCGGTCGAAGCGTGTCGAAAAGAAATCCTGCTGGATGGCCGCCAGGAAGACCCGTTCAATGGGGCCGTTGGGCAGCCAGCCGAAGTTGGGCGCAACCAGCAGCTTGATGCGGTTGTTGGGCAGCAGCTCGATCATTTTCAGCCGGTCCAGTCGCGCCAGCATCTGCACCAGGTCGGTGGCCTCGAAGCGGTAGAAATCCAGCAGCTGATCAAATGACCAGCGGTTCAACACCGAGACCGCCACCAGCAACAGGCCGGGGTCATCGGCGATATCCTGTTCCTGCTCTCGCGTGAGTGCCTGCAGCCGGCCCCGACTCTCCTCCATGCGCCGCACCAGGTCAGAGATCTGCAGCCCGGCCAGGGCGCAGATACGATCCAGCTCCGACAGGGAGAATTCCTTGCGGGAAAATTTTCGCTTGATCGAGGACTCGGACAATTGGAGAGCCGTCGCGACCTGCGTATATTTGATACCCGCGGCCTTGAGTGAGGCTTTGAGGGTATCGACCAGTGGGCTGACCTGCGCCATGGGACCTCGACGATCTCGCGACAAGTAGCGAATAATAATACCTGTTGGTCAAAATAAAGCGACTTTTTCGTTTAAAGTGGCAAAGAAAAGCACAATCAGGAAGATGGCCGGGACCAACCTCGCGAGGATTGACGCATGACACGCCTGACCCGCATCAGCGGTTTCATTCCCTACATGATCATCCTGTTCCTGAACGCCTTCGTGGACCTCGGGCACAAGATCATCATCCAGAATACGGTCTTCAAGACCTACGACGGCCAGGAGCAGATCGTCCTGACCGCCATCGTCAATGCGCTCATCCTGCTACCCTTCATCCTGCTGTTTTCACCCGCCGGCTTCCTGTCAGACAAGTACCCCAAGCCCAAGGTCATTCGCTACGCCGCACTGGGTGCGGTGGCCGCCACCCTGCTGATCACCCTGTTCTATTACCTGGGCTGGTTCTGGGGCGCCTTCGCGATGACCCTGGCGCTGGCGGTGCAGAGCGCCATCTACAGCCCGGCCAAGTACGGCTATATCAAGGAACTGGTGGGTGCGGAAAACCTGGCCAGCGCCAACGGTGCGGTGCAGGCCACCACGATCATCGGCATCCTGTTGGGCACCTTCGTATTCTCCGGCGCCTTCGAGTCGCTGCTGCCCGACACCACCAACATGACCACTCACGAGATTATCAAGCTGGTGGCGCCCATCGGCTGGTTCCTGGTGATCCTCGCCACCATCGAGTGGCTGTTCACCTTCCAGCTCACGTCCACCGGCGGCACCCGCTCCAGCAAGCGTTTCGACGTCAAAACCTACATGCGCCTGGGCTACCTGACCAAGAACCTGCGCACGGTGCGCTCGCGGGAACAGATATTCCTGTCGATCATCGGCCTTGCCACCTTCTGGGCCATTTCCCAGGTCATGCTGGCCGCCTTCCCGGCCTTCGCGAAGGAGCGCCTCGAGATTACCAACACCGTCATCATCCAGGGCATCCTCGCCTGTTCCGGAATTGGCATCATGATGGGCTCACTGATCGCCGGGCGGGTGTCGCGCAACTACATTGAAACCGGCCTGATTCCGATCGGCGCCCTCGGCGTGGCGGCCATCATCGCCATCCTGCCGACGCTGGACAGCACCTTCAGCATGGCACTGGCGTTCCTGCTGGTGGGCACCGCCGGCGGCATGTTCATCATCCCGCTCAATGCCCTTATCCAGTTCCACGCGCCGGAGAACCGGCTTGGCACCATCCTCGCCGGCAACAACTGGATCCAGAACGTGGCGATGCTCACCTTCCTGGGCATCACCGCCAGCTTTGCGCTGGCCGGCATCGACAGCGTGGGCCTGTTCTACATGCTCACCGTCGTGGCGATTCTTGGCACCGGCTACACGGTGCGCAAACTGCCCCAGTCGCTGGCGCGGATCGTCGCCGCCGTGGTCCTCAGGCGCCGCTACAAAATCCAGGTGCTGGGCTTCGAGAACCTGCCACAGTCCGGCCCGCTGCTGTTGCTGGGCAACCATATTTCCTGGATCGACTGGGCGCTGGTGCAGATCGCCTGCCCGCGGCCGCTGCGCTTTGTCATGCTGCGCCGCATCTACGACACCTGGTACCTGAAGCCGATCCTGAAGTTTTTCCGGGTGGTGCCCATCGCCTCCGGCCAGAGCAAGGACTCCCTCAAGACCATCAACGAACTGTTGAAGGCCGGCGAAGCAGTGTGCCTGTTCCCCGAGGGCGCCATCAGCCGCAACGGCCAGCTCAGCAAGTTCCACTCAGGCTACGAGCGCGCCGTCGACGGTCTCGAGGAAGGGGTGATCGTGCCGTTCTACCTGCGCGGCCTGTGGGGCAGCAAGTTCTCCTACGCCGACGAGCACCTGCGCGATTCGCGCTCTCCCAGCCTGAAGCGCGACCTGATCGTCGCCTTTGGCAAACCGCTGCCGCTGGATACCCGCGCCGACAACCTGAAACAGAAGGTGTTCGACCTGTCGATTACCGCCTGGGAGGCCTACACCCAGCGGCTCGACCCGCTGCCCCTCGCCTGGCTGCACACGGTGAAGCGCAACCTCAGTGACGTGTGCACGGTGGACGCCAGCGGCGTGAAGTTGAGCCGCCGCCGCTTCGCTGCCGCCACCCTGGCCTTTTCGGCGGCGATGAAGCTGGACAAGGACGCCCGGAACGTCGGCCTGCTGCTGCCGGCGGCAAACGCCGCAGCCATCGCCAACATGGCCATCATGCTCAAGGGCCGCGCGGCGGTGAACCTCAACTTCAGTGCGCCCGAAGACGCAGTGCGCGCTGCTATCGCCTCCGCCGGCATCAAGCAGGTATTCACCTCGCGCCAGTTCCAGGCGCGACTGGAGACCCGCGGTGTCGATGTGGACGCGATGCTAGAGGGTGTCGAAGTGCGCTACATGGAAGACATCCGCGAGACCATCCCGCAGTGGCGCCTGGTGATCAAACTGATCCAGGTCAGCCTGCTGCCGGCGCGGCTGCTGTACACGCTGTTCGGTTCACGGGTAGGCCTGGACGATCCCGCCGCCATCCTGTTCTCCAGCGGTAGTGAGGGCAAGCCCAAGGGCGTGGTGCTCTCGCATCGCAACATCCAGTCCAACTGCAAGCAGATCTCCGACGTGTTGAACACGCGGGTCGACGATGTGGTGATGGCCTCGCTGCCACCGTTCCATGCTTTCGGCCTGACTGTCACCCTGATCATGCCGTTGATCGAGGGCATTCCCATTGTTTGCCATCCGGATCCCACCGATGTGCTGGGTATTGCCCGGGCCGTGGCCCGCTACCGCGCCACCATCCTGTTCGGCACGGCGACGTTCCTGAGCCTCTATGCCCGCAATCGCAAGGTCGACCCGATCCTGCTGGAGCCGCTGCGCATCGTGGTGGCAGGCGCCGAGAAGCTGCCCACCCACGTGCGGCAGGAATTCCAGATGAAGTTCAACAAGTACATCCTGGAAGGCTATGGCGCCACCGAGACCACCCCCGTGGCCAGCGTGAACGTGCCTGACGCGGTGGACACCAACGACTGGAAGATCCAGGTGGGCCAGCGCGAGGGCAGTGTCGGCCTGCCGCTGCCGGGCACCAGCTTCAAGATCATCGACCCCAACACCCGCGAGGAGCTGCCGCTGGGCGAAGACGGCATGATCTGCATCTCGGGTAACCAGGTGATGCTCGGCTACCTGGACGACGAGGCAAAAACCCGCGAGGTCATTTTCGAAAGCGATGACATGCGCTGGTACGTCACCGGCGACAAGGGCCATCTCACCAATGAAGGCTTCCTGATCATCGTCGATCGCTATTCACGCTTTGCCAAGGTGGGCGGCGAGATGGTCAGCCTGGGCGCCGTCGAAGAGCAGGCGCGCAACCTGCTGCCCGCGGAAACCGAGGAAGACCTGGCCGCTGCCGCGGTGCCCGACTCCCGCAAGGGCGAGAAAGTGGTGATGCTGGTCACCAGCGACCGTCTGGAGGAAAGCCTGCGCGAGGAAATGGTCGAAGCCGGCGTCGCCCCGCTGATGCTGCCGGCCCAGGTCATCAAGGTGGACGCCATTCCCAAACTGGGCAGCGGCAAGACTGATTTCAGCGCCCTGAATGCCCTGGCACGGGAAGCGGTGGCTGCTGCCGGCTAGCCGGCCTGAGGCGGCCCCGCCGCACCTGGCCGGCAGCGCCTGGCCGGCAGCGCCTGGCCGGCAGCGCCTAGTCGGCCGCCTCAATCAGTTCCAGCAGTTCTCCGGCGGCACCGCGACAGGCTGCCGCCCGCCGGCCACCGTACAGCTCGCCCGCCAGTACCAGCGGCTGCGAGATGGGCCGCAGGCCGATATTGTCCAGGTTGTCGATCATGAAACTCACCATGACAATTCCGGCAGGCAGCTGGCCCTCTACCGGTGGCCGCGACCTGGCCATGCCCAGCTGGTTGATCTCCACCATGCTGCGGCCCGCCAGCTGCACGGTACCCACCGGGTGCTTAAGTGAGGGGTCAAGGCCGTGGGCGCGATTCACCGAGCCGAGCGTAGTATCGAAACGCCAGCTGCGCTGGGCGCCCAGCTTGCTGTATACACGCAGGGCCTCATCACGCCGCAGGCAGGCAGTGACCGGCGTGAACAGCCGCTCCACCGGCGACTCCGCGGGGGCGATATCGAAAGGCGCTTCCGGTTTGCGCACCTCGGTGAGGTACAACACTTCGCCCGCCGGGCCGACAACCTGCATGCCGCAGGCGTTGCCGCTGTCCGTGGGGCCGCGAAATATCTCAAAAGGCGACGATTCGAGCCGCTGCCAGAGTGCGCCCACGTCTGCCACCAGCACTTCCAGCGCCATCCAGCCCAGCTCCTTGAAGGGCCGTGCCGGCAGCAGGCCGGGTATGCCGATCAGGCGCATCCAGGGCGTGCCGCCGGATGATTGCAGGGTGACCAGTGGACTGCCCTCGAGGCGGGGTTTACCCCACAGCCGGGCCTGCTCCGGCGACACGGTGGCCTCTTCCAGCACCGAGGCGTGCAGGTAGTCGCAGTACGCCGCAACACTGGTGTCCAGGTCGGGCGTTACCACGGTGCCGGTGAGGGTAGGCCCGAGTGGAATCAGCGTACTCATCAGTTGCCTGTATTCTTCAATCGCCCGAGTATAACGGCGCCTGCGGCGACCTCAACCGCGGGCCGCTGCTCCCGTTGTGGTCTATCATGAGCGAATGACGACGCCACCTGAACGGCAGCCGGATGCGCTGGCCCACGCCAGCGCTATCGAATCCCCCTACTATCGATTTGCCGTGGGCGCTGAGCAGGCAGAGTTTGCCCTGCGCGGTGACTGGACCATCCTCAAC
>JAZBOY010000152.1:0-5157 GCA_036351375.1 Halieaceae bacterium | reverse complement strand
CGACACCGCCCGCTGCGTTGCAGCCGCTTGAAAGGCAGCCAGCCTTCCTGCGCGACTGCGCCTTGCTGGCAGTGTCGCCGCAAAGCCTGAGGTAGCACCGCATTAATCAGAGGTGCCCTAGGCCAGCGGCCAGGAACCGGTGACGCCGTACCAGCCGGCGTGCATTACCAGGCAGCCAAATACGCCGGCCAGCCAGTCATCCACCATGATGCCGAAGCCGCCCTTAACGTGCCTGTCGAGGGCGCGGATCGGCCAGGGTTTGAGCACATCAAACACGCGGAATACGAAGAAGCCCGCCACCACCGTCTGCCAGTTCACCGGCACCGCCCACATGGTGATCCAGAAACCCACGAACTCGTCCCAGACAATGCCTGGGTGATCGTGCACCCCCAGCTCCTTGCTGGCGGCATCACACAGGTAGATGCCCACGGCGGCGCCCAGTAGGACCAGGGCTGAGTACAGCGGCAGTTCGAGCTGGGCAATCAGCAGGAATAGCGGGATAGCCGCTACTGTACCGGCAGTACCAGGGGCTTTGGGTGACAGCCCTGAACCAAAGCCAAACGCGAGGAACTGGGTAAGGCTGCGAAACGGCCGCGGGCGTACAGGCAGAGCGGGCGGTTCAGGCACAGCCTCGGGTTCGGGCTGAAAGTGTTGGTAGCCCGGTACGTCGACCTCCAGGTCGCACTGCACGCCCTGCCCGGCGATCACCTCGCCGATGCAGGTGCAGCCCTCAGGCGCGGCCTGGTCCTCCGGCAGGGTAAACAGCAGCTCGTAATCGTCACCGCCGGTCAGCGCCCAGCGAAGGGCCTGCTCCTGTTCGGGAACCGACTGCAGCGCCGCGCTCAGGGGCAGGCACTGGGAGTACACGCGAATGCCTACGCCACTGCTGTCGGCGAGGTGGCCGGCGTCGGCCAGCACACCGTCAGATACGTCGATCGCGCTGGTCGCACGGCCAAGCAGTTCCCGGCCCAGGGCCACCCGGGCGTCGGGTCGGTAGAAGCGCGTCAACAGATAGGTCTTGTGCTGGCTGTGCCCGGGCCAGTCGCCGTTGACTACCGCCAGCCCGGCGGCAGAGTCTCCGGGGGTACCGCTCACGTAGAGCTTGTCTCCGGGACTTGCGCCGCTGCGGGTCAGGGCCTGGTCGGCGGGTACAGCGCCCATGACGGTGCAGGTGATAGTGAGCGGGCCCCGCGTGGTGTCGCCACCCACCAGCTCGATATCGCAGGCCTCGGTGGCCTGCTGGATGCCGCGGGCGAATTGCCCGAGCCAGGTGTCGTTGGCTTCCGGCAGGGTCAGCGCCAGGGTCAGGGCCCGCGGCGTGGCGCCCATGGCGGCGAGATCGGAAACAGCGGTCACCACCGCCCGGTAGCCCACCTGGTCGGGAGGCGCGTCGGAATAAAAATGCCGGCCTTCCACCATGGTATCGATGGAGGTGGCGAGACGCTCGCCAGGGGCCAGTTCAATGATGGCGCAGTCGTCGCCGATCGCACTGCTGAACGGCGCAAAATATTTCGCGATCAGAGAAAATTCTTCAGCCATTGACGGTTCTGCCCCTGAACCTCGAGACCTGCTAGGAACGGCTTTCGGCGTTCACTTCCACGCTGCGCAGCTGCTGGGCCACCTGGTCGAGCACGCCGTTGATGAACTTGTGGCTTTCACTGGCGCCGAACTTCTTTGCCAGGTTTACCGCCTCGTTGATCACCACCTTGTAGGGCACGTCGATGCGCTCCTTGAGCTCGAAAGTTCCGATACGCAGCAGCGCGCGTTCGATGGGGTCGAGCTCCTCCAGGCTGCGCTCCACCATGTAGGGGGAGAAAGCCGCCTCGACGTCATCCAGCTGGGCGGGAATCTCGTGCAGCAGGATGTGGAAATACTCGCCGTCGACCTTGTCGAAATCGTACTCGGTGCGGAACTCTGCCTCGATATGATTAAGCGGCGCGCCGGCCATATGCCATTGATACAGCGCCTGCATGGCGTAGTGACGGGCCTTGTGCCGCTTTGCGGCCAGCGGGTTTACGGGTTTCTTTGACACGGGAGGGCTCTCTGCCTGGAAGACGTTTACAGCTTGCCCAGCAGGCTGACCATTTCCAGGGCCGAGAGCGCGGCTTCCTCACCCTTGTTGCCGGCCTTGGTGCCGGAGCGCTCGATGGCCTGCTCGATGCTGTCCACCGTCAGCACGCCGAACGCTACCGGCAGGCCGTGCTTGCCGATCACGCTGGCAATACCCTTGACGCACTCACCGGCCACGTACTCGAAGTGGGGAGTACCGCCGCGAATCACCGCACCCAGGGCGATGATGGCGTCGTAATCACTGGATTCAGCGAGTTTCTGGCACACCAGGGGAATCTCGAATGCACCCGGGGCGTACACCACGGTGATGTGCTCTTCACTGACGCCGTGGCGCTTCAGGGTGTCGATGGCACCGGCTTTCAGGTGCTCCACCACGAAGCTGTTCCAACGGCCCACGACCAGCGCGAATTTCGCGCTGCCTGTTCCGAAATCACCTTCAATGGTATTGATGCCACTCATGTTCGCTCTCCTTGTAGCTGGCCGGTCTTGTAATTTTGCGCGCTGTGTACGACTTCTGCCCGCCGTTCAAGGCGACACAAACTCAGTGACTTCCAGGTCAAAACCGGAAATAGCATTGTACTTGATTGGTGCTCCCATCAGGCGGATTTTTCCCACCCCCAGGTCGCGGAGGATCTGTGAGCCAATGCCCACAGTGGTATAGCTCGAGGCAGTGCCTGCGGGGCTGTCATCGCGGCAGTGTTCGCCCAGCGCGATATCCACACTCTCCAGAACCGCATCGTCAGTCTCTGTAGAGGCAAGCACCACGACGACACCGCTGCCAGCCTGCGCCACCGCTTCGAGACAGCGACCAATGTTCCAGCTTGGCCACCCCGGAGCCTCCGTACCCAGAAGGTCGCGCACCGTCGAGGGTGAGTGTACTCGCACCAGGGTCGGCACATCGGCGCTGATCTCGCCGAGGTGTAGCGCCATGTGCAGTCGGCCGCTGCTCTGGTCGCGGTAGGCCGAGAGGGTGAACTCGCCATGGGCAGTTTGTACCCTGCCCTCGCGTACCTTGCGCACAGTGCGTTCGCTTACCACCCGATAATGGATAAGGTCGGCGATGGAGCCCATCTTCAGCTCGTGTTCGGCAGCAAATGTCGCCAGCTCGGCCCCGTCAGCCAGCTCCCCCGAGGCGGTCAACACGTCGGCCATCATCGCGGCCGGCTGCAGACCCGCGAGCCGCGCATAATCCACGGCGGCCTCAGTGTGGCCGGCGCGGGTGAGCACGCCGCCGGGCATGGCGGTGAGCGGGAAAATGTGTCCGGGCTGCACAATGTCTTCTGCAACGGTGTTCGCTGCGACCGCTACCTGTATGGTGCAGGCGCGGTCCGCCGCCGAGATACCGGTACTGATGCCCTCGCGGGCTTCAATCGAGACCGTGAAATTGGATTTCTCTCCACTGGGATCATCGGCCATGGGCGGCAGGCCCAGCAGGCGGCAGCGGTCTTCAGTGAGCGCCAGGCACACCAGGCCCTTGGCACGACGGGCCATGAAGTTCACGTGCTCAGGTTCCACGTGCTCCGCCGCCATCATCACCACGCCCTCGTTGTCCCCGTTATCGGTTTCATCATCGAGCAGCACCACCATGCGGCCCTGCCGCAGGTCGCTGATGATGTCTTCTACCGTATTGAGATCCATCGTCAGGCCTTGCCCATGAATCCGTGCTCGGCCAGGAAGGCCTGGCTGATGCCGGCGGCATCGGGGTTGGCCGCCTGGTCACCCTGCAGCAGCCGCTCCAGGTAGCGGGCAATGAGGTCGACTTCCAGATTCACCCGGGTGCCCACCTGGTACTCACTGAATATGGTTTCCTCGGTGGTCTGGGGAATGATGTTGAGGTCGAACTCGGCGCCGCGCACCGCATTTACCGTGAGGCTGGTGCCGTCGACCGTAATCGACCCCTTGTGGGCGATGTACCGGGCCAGCTCATCTGGCGCTTTCATCACCCAGCGTACGGAGCGACCGTCGTCGTGAAAGCTCACCACTTCGCCGACGCCGTCGACGTGACCGGAAACGATATGCCCCCCGAGCCGGCTGGAGGGGGTGAGGGATCTTTCAAGGTTCACCTTGCTGCCCACCTTGAGGTCACCCAGGGTGGTCAACGCCAGGCTCTCGTTGGACACATCGCACCAGTAGCCGTCGCCGGGCAGTTCTGTCACGGTCAGGCAGCAGCCGCTGGTGCAGATACTGTCGCCCAGCTTGACGTCGCCCAGATCGAGCTTGCCGGTCCGAATGCGCAGGCGCATATCGCCTCCGCTGGGCTGCATGTCGGCAATCTCGCCAATGGCTTCAACTATTCCTGTGAACATATCTTGCTAACTTCAGCTGTCGTTACTCTGAATCATTTGCTGTGGGGACCAGGACCATACGCAGGTCGTCCCCCACCCGGCGCAGCTCTTTCAATTCCAGCCGCTGCTGCTCGTCCATACGGTCTATGGGCAGGTCGAGCAGCGGGCGCCCGTTGCTGCCGAGCAGCGTTGGCGCCGTATAGAGCACCAACTCATCCACCAGGCCCGCCGTCACGAAGGACCCGGCCAGCCGGGCGCCGCATTCTACCAGAACTTCATTGACTTCCCGCTCTGCCAGCAAAGTCAGGACAGCCAGCAGATTCACACGCTCGCTGCCCGGCAGGGCCAGCACTTCCGCGCCGGCGGCCTCCAGGGCCTCGGCCGCGGCGGTTTTCTCCCGGCACACCACCAATACCTGGCCCGGTTGCTGCAGCAGACTGGCGTCGGCGGGCAATCGCAGCTGCGAGTCGAGTACCACCCGGAGCGGTTGGCCGGGAATAGCCAGCGTCTCGTCACGCACCGTCAGGGCTGGATTGTCGGCAATCACCGTATCCACCCCGGTCACAATGGCGCCGGAACGAGCGCGCAGGCGCTGCACATCGGCGCGGGCCGCCGGGCCGGTAATCCACTGGCTCTCGCCGCTGGCCATGGCGGTGCGGCCATCCAGGCTTGCGGCCAGCTTCAGCCGCACCAGCGGCAGGCCGCGGCGCATGCGTTTTAAGAATCCCGGATTGACCAACTCGGCCTCGGCTTCCAGCACGCCGATATCCACCTGGATACCCGCTTCCACCAGCGCCTTGAT
>JAZBOY010000151.1:0-2036 GCA_036351375.1 Halieaceae bacterium | reverse complement strand
TCGCACAGGTCGTTGAGCCTGGCGTGGGGCATGATTTCCGCCAGGTCCTTGCCGCGGCTGTCGACCAGCAGGCGGATCGGTGTCAGCGGCAGGAAGCGTTCCACCTGCAGACTCTTTGGTGCGACGCAGTTGATGCAGTAAATGCACTCCAGCAGCAGGGTGCCGGCGGGAATGCCTTTCAGGGACAGGGTGGCGATCGCAGCGTTCCCCAGCTCGGTGGACGCCACCATGTCCATGGCCTCCACCATGATCGGGTGTTCCCAGGTCAGGAAGGCCATGTCTTCCCGTGACAGGGCCTGCTCGCGGCTGAAGGTGAGCGTGGTGCCGTCTTCCTGCAGGCCGGGGAAATGCCCCGTCAGCATGTGGTCGGTGGGGCGCAGGATTACCGCGTGCTCAGAGTGGTATTCCTGGTCAACGCCGTAGCTCTCGCACAGCAGCTCCAGGTATTCACTCAGGTCGTCGCTGGCCTCGGCGGCTTCGATGTCGGCGATCATGGCCGCGGCCTCGTCGGGCTTGCAGGAATTGCGTTCCAGCAGGCGATCACGACCCTCACGCAACTCGGCGCGGGTGGCGGCGGTGAACTCGGCGCTGTCGGCAATCAGGCTGTCCAGGCCTGCGTCGGGAGCAATCAACTGCTCGCGCAGGCGACTCTCGAACTGCTCGAAAATGGCAAAGCCCGCCGAACAGCTCTCCTCGAACTGGTTGAGGCCCTCGTGGTACCAGCGCAGCAGGGTTTCCTGGGCGGTTCCCTCCAGGTAGGGCACATGGATGTCCACCTGCCGCGTCTGGCCGATACGGTCGAGGCGGCCGATACGCTGTTCCAGCAGGTCGGGATTGAGTGGCAGGTCGAACAGCACCAGGTGGTGGGCGAACTGGAAGTTGCGGCCCTCTGAGCCGATCTCCGAACACACCAGGGTCTGGGCGCCGCCTTCGGTATCGGCGAAATAGGCCGCTGCCCGGTCGCGCTCGAGAATGGTCAGGCCTTCATAGAACGCCGCGCTGCGGATACCGGCGCGCAGGTGCAGGTAGTGCTCCAGGGCGATGGCGGTGTCGGCGTGGGCGCAGATCACCAGCACCTTTTCCGGGCGCAGCTCCTTGAGCTTCTGCTCCAGCCAGCTCACGCGCGGGTCGTCGCTTACCCAGGATTCGTCTTCGTAGCGGGTGTCGGGGTACAGGGCCGCCCGTACCGGGTCGTCACCGGCAGTTTCTCGCTCGGGGGCGGGCAGGGGATAGGCGTGCAGCTTGCGTTCCGGGAAGCCGCTGATCCCGGCCCGTGAGTTGCGGAACAGCACCCGACCGGTGCCGTGGCGGTCGAGCAGCTCGGCAATAGCCTGCTCGTTGCCGGAGGCCTCCTCGAGTTTCTCCAGCTCCTCGTTGAGGGCGCGGTAGCCCTGTTCCTCGGCCAGGAAGGTGTCGAGGTCGTGGAAGCGATCCGGGTCCAGCAGTCGCAGGCGGGCAAAGTGGCTGGCCTGGCCCACCTGTTCCGGGGTGGCGGTGAGCAGCAGCAGGCCGGCAGTTTGTTGCGACAGGGCCTCGATAAACTGGTAGTCGGCGCCGGCGGCTTCCGGTGTCCAGTGCAAGTGGTGGGCCTCATCCAGCACCGCCAGGTCCCAGCCGGCGTCGATGGCCTGTTGCGCCAGAGCCGGGTCGGATTCGAACAATGCCAGGCTGGTCAGTACCAGCTGCTCCGACTCGAAGGGATTGCCGGCGTCCATTTCCTCGGCGAAGGGGTTGTCCTCGTCCAGCTCCTGCATGGCCTGGATGCGCTCGGCATCAAACAGGGCGAAGTGCAGGTTGAAGCGGCGCAGCATTTCTACCAGCCACTGGTGCAGCAGGGTTTCCGGCACGATGATCAGCACCCGCGAGGCGCGGCCGGTCAGCAGCTGCTGCTGGATGATCATGCCGGCCTCGATGGTCTTGCCGAGACCCACCTCGTCCGCCAGCAGTACCCGCGGTGCATGGCGGCGACCCACCTCGGCAGCGATGTAGACCTGGTGCGGCAGCAGGCTGGTGCGCGAGCCGATCAGGCCGCGCGC
>JAZBOY010000150.1:0-106511 GCA_036351375.1 Halieaceae bacterium | reverse complement strand
CGCCAGCGAAATTCACGAAGAAGAGCCCTCAGCCCCAGTGTATTTCGCGCTAGCGAAATTCACGAAAAAAGGGGACCGAAGCCCCCTTGCATCATACGGCTGGCCCGACGCTATTCCAATCGGATGCGCTCGCGGTTCTTTTCCACCACGCTGGGGCCGATGCCCTTCACCTGCTCGAGGTCCTCGATGGTGAAGAAGGGCCCGAACTCCTCGCGGTAGCGGACGATCGCTTCCGCCCGCGACTTGCCGACGCCCACCAGCCCCTCGGCCAGCGCCTCCGCATCGGCGGTGTTGATATTGACGGTCTGTGCCTGGCTGACCATGGCCACCTCATCGGCCTGGACTGCCGACGCGACCAGCGCCGGGGCCATGACCATGAAGGCGGCGAACAGCAAATGCCTGGTGACTGCCTCGAGTCGAATACGTGCAAACATGACTGGATCTCCTTTTCCGTGTCTGTGCTGAGCTCACTTCCAGGTGTACCTGGTGTGATGCAACTTCGCGGCTGCTTACCCCTCCAGGGAGAGCTGCCGCAGTGAGCGACAGGCAGCGACGGCTGCCTGCTGGATTTCAGTCTAGAAAGGGAACGCGCCGGTCGCGGCGCCAAATACCAACTTATGCGTTCAAGTCGGCGTGGATGCGCTGAAGTGTGCCAATCGGGTCCTGGGCGCGGGTGATCGAGCGGCCGATCACCAGGTAGTCGCTGCCTGCCGCCACGGCGTCCACCGGTGTCACCACCCGGCGCTGGTCGCCGGCGTCGTCTCCCGCCAGCCGGATACCCGGCGTCACCAGGGTGAATTCACCACCGCAGGCCTCTCGCAGCATGCTGCTCTCCTGTGCGGAGCAGACCACTCCGTCGAGGCCACTGGCCCGGGCAATACCGGCCAGGCGCTGAACCCTCTCGGCCGGGGTTTCCGTGTAACCGAGTTCCGCGAGGTCGTCTTCCGACATGGAGGTCAACACCGTCACGCCGATCAGCAGCGGCCGGTGCTCACGCCCTTCGAGGGCCTCACGCGCCGCCTGCATCATACGGCTGCCGCCGGCGACATGAACGTTGACCATCCACACCTCGAGGTCCGCTGCCGCCCGCACTGCGGCGGCGACGGTATTGGGGATGTCGTGGTACTTGAGGTCAAGAAACACCTGAAAATCACGCTCCTGCAGGGTGCGCACCATCGCCGGCCCACCGCGGGTGAACAGCTCATTCCCCACTTTGACCCGGCAGAGGGTCGGGTCCAGCCGCTCGACCAGGTCTATGGCCTCCTCGGCGCTGTCAAAATCCAGGGCGACGATGATCGGGGTATCCATGGGGTTCAGGCCTCCTGGGCCGTCTTGTCACCGGCAGTCACTGCTGCGGGTTCCGGCGCCGGGGTGGATTTCGGCGAGGAATCCTGCGACGCCTGGGCGCGCAGCTTGTCGAGCTTGCGGCGGGCAGATGCCAGCGCCGTGCGCTGCCGCAGGATGATGCCAAGGGAGGCCAGCAAGCCCGCCACGCCACCCACGGCGAAGGCGAGCAGCACCCACAGGGCCACCGAACGCTCGGGCAGGTAGACGACCAGCAGGTCGAGGGGAACAGTGGCCTCGTTCTGCACCGCGAACAGTGCGCCGAGGGCCAGCATGGCAACCGCAATCAGGAAATAGAAAAGGTTCCGCAGATACTGCATCGGGCAGCGGCCGGCCTACAGGCCCGCCTGCAACCCCATGTTCACGCGCTCGCGCAGCTCCTTGCCGGGCTTGAAGTGCGGCACGTACTTGCCGGTAAGCTGCACCGCGTCACCCGTCTTGGGGTTGCGGCCCTTGCGCGGCTCCCGGTAGTGCAGGGAAAAACTGCCAAAGCCGCGAATCTCGATGCGTTCGCCAGCGGACAGGGTCTGGGACATATGCTCGATGATGGTTTTGACAGCCAGTTCGACATCCTTGGCGGACAGCTGGGTCTGGCGGGATGCAATCAGCTCTATCAGCTCTGATTTGGTCATGCTGCCTCCTGTTTCCTGGTCTCGCCACACCGAACCTAGGCAGTTTTTGTCCGGCTGCAGCTTATAACTTATTGATTGGGCTGGATATTCTGCCTGCAATGCCCAGCCGGTGCAAGCGTGAATAGCCAATCAGTCATGGTCCTGTGACCTGGGTAATACTGTTTTATGGGGCGGGCTCGAGCAGGCACCCCGGGCGCGATAATCGACAGGTTGCTTTGTTTCGGGCAAAAAAAAAAGGGCCGCTGATGCGGCCCTTCTCGATCCTCAACGGATGGAATTACTTCTCCATCTGCTGCTTGATCAGGTCCCCGATGGTGCCCGGAGAAGCGGTCTCGCCCTCGGACTCTTTCAGTGACTTCACAGCTTCCTGCTCATCGTCGTAGTCCTTGGCCTTGATGGACAGGGACAGACCGCGGTTCTTGCGGTCTACGCTGATGATCTTGGCTTCGACTTCCTCGCCTTCCTTGAGCACGTTGCGGGCGTCTTCGACGCGGTCGCGGCTCAGCTCGGAGGCCTTCAGGTAGCCTTCAACGTCTTCGGCCAGCTCAATGGTGGCGCCCTTGGCGTCAACGCTGGTGACCTTACCCACTACTACCGCGCCGCGATCATTCTCGGCCACGTAGTTGTTGAAGGGGTCGTCTTCCAGCTGCTTGATGCCCAGGGAGATACGCTCACGCTCGGGGTCGATAGACAGGATAACCGTCTGGATCTCGTCACCCTTGTTGTAGCTGCGCACTGCCTCTTCACCGGCTTCGTTCCAGCTGATGTCAGACAGGTGTACCAGGCCGTCGATGTTGCCTTCCAGGCCGATGAAGATACCGAAGTCGGTGATGGACTTGATAGAACCGGTGATCTTGTCGCCCTTGGAGTAGGTAGAAGCAAATGCGTCCCAGGGGTTCTGCTGGCACTGCTTGATACCCAGGGAGATACGACGACGCTCTTCGTCGATATCCAGGACCATGACCTCGACCTCGTCGCCCAGCTGGACGATCTTGGACGGGTGTACGTTCTTGTTGGTCCAGTCCATCTCGGACACGTGTACCAGGCCTTCCACGCCCTCTTCCAGCTCGGCGAAGCAGCCGTAGTCGGTGAGGTTGGTGATGCGGGCCATAACGCGGCTGTTTTCCGGGTAGCGGTTGGTAATGTCAACCCAGGGGTCTTCACCCAGCTGCTTCAGACCCAGGGAGACACGGTTGCGCTCGCGGTCGAATTTGAGGATCTTGACGTCGATTTCCTGGCCGACTTCGACAATCTCGCTGGGGTGCTTGATGCGCTTCCAGGCCATGTCGGTGATGTGCAGCAGGCCGTCGACACCGCCGAGGTCTACGAACGCGCCGTAGTCGGTCAGGTTCTTGACGATACCCTTGATGCTCATACCTTCCTGCAGGGTCTCCAGCAGGGCTTCGCGCTCGGCGCTGTTGGCCTGCTCCATGACCGCGCGGCGAGAAACAACAACGTTGTTGCGCTTCTGGTCGAGCTTGATGACCTTGAATTCCAGCTCCTGGCCTTCCAGGTGCACGGTTTCGCGGACCGGGCGGACGTCTACAAGAGAGCCCGGCAGGAACGCGCGGATGCCATTGATATCCACGGTAAAGCCACCCTTGACCTTGCCGTTGATGACACCCTTGCAAACCTTGTCTGCCTCGTGGGCAGCTTCCAGTTCTTTCCAGCTTTCTGCGCGCTTGGCCTTCTCGCGGGACAGGCGGGTTTCCCCAAAGCCGTCTTCCACGGTTTCCAGCGCAACCTGGACTTCGTCGCCCACAGACAGTTCGCATTCGCCGCTGGCGTCTTCAAACTGTGAGCGCGGGATAATGCCCTCAGACTTCAGGCCCGCGTGTACGGTTACCCACTCGTTGTCGATGTCGATAACAACGCCGGTCACGATGGCGCCGGGTTGCATGTCGACGGTCTTCAGGCTTTCTTCAAACAGTTCAGCGAAATTTTCGCTCATTAACAAATACCTATCGTATTGGTCCGCACCACCAGCTGGCTCGGGTCAGTTAACATCTCCCGCTTCGGGACCATTGACTGGTCAAGTCCCGAACCGGGCATTTACATCGGCCATGACTTTTTCAAATACGGCGTCGATGGGCGTTGCCGAGCTGTCGATGAGAATGGCATCGTCTGCCGGCAACAAGGGAGACACTGAACGGGAGCGATCTCGCTCGTCACGTTCTTCGATGTCCCTTAAAAGGCGCGGGAGACTAACACTTTCCCCCTTATCTATCAACTGCTTATAGCGCCTCCGAGCACGCTCCTCGGCGCTGGCCGTCAGGAAGAATTTGAGGGGAGCTTCTGGGAATACCACCGTCCCCATATCCCGGCCATCTGCCACCAGACCCGGCGGCTGGGCGAAATCCCGCTGGCGCTGCAGCAGCGCTTCTCGCACCAGCGCCATGGCGCCCACCGTGGAAGCACCGCGACCGCCCTCCTCGGTGCGAATCGCGCGGCTGGCATCCACGTCGCGATAGAACACCAGGACCTCGCCAGAGGCGGCCTGTTCGAAGCGCACATCGAGGTGCCGGGCTACCTCGGCGACCTTGTGCTCGTCTTCCAGCCCAACACCGTCGTGGAGGCAGGCAAAGGCGGTCACCCGGTATAAAGAGCCGGAATCCAGCAGGTGCCAGCCCAACTTCTCAGCCAACATGTGTGCCACTGTCCCCTTGCCGGCCCCCGAGGGACCGTCAATGGTGATCACCGGCACCTCAGTCATCGGCACCGGCATCGGGGTCGCGATTCTTGACGGAGATCTGCAGGCCCAGGCCACGAGCCAGGGCGTCGAAGCCCGGGAAGGAGGTGGCCACGTTGTCGGCCTCACTGACCAGGACGCGGTCGCTGGCGCGCAGTGCGGCCACGGCAAAGGACATGGCGATCCGATGGTCGTGGTGACTGTGCACTTCCCCGCCGCCAAAGCTGCCGGCATCGCCAAAGCCATCAATGATGATACCGTCGTCCAGCACCTCGGCAGCCACGCCCAGGGTGGCGAGCCCTTCAGCCATGGCGGCTATGCGGTCGCTTTCCTTGACCCGCAGTTCCTCGGCCCCGCGCAGCACGGTGCGCCCTTCGGCGCAGGCCGCCGCCACAAACAGCACCGGGAATTCATCGATGGCCAGCGGGATCAGGTGTTCGGGAATTTCGATGCCCTGTAGCGAGGCGGAACGGATATGCAGGTCTGCCACCGGCTCGCCGCCCACCTCGGTTTCGTCCTGCACGGTGATATCGGCCCCCATCAGGCGCAGCAGTTCGAGGATACCGGTACGGGTGGGGTTCATGCCCACATGGGTCAGCAGCAGGTCGGAGCCCGGGGCGATAGTGGCCGCCACCATAAAGAAGGCGGCCGAGGAGATATCACCCGGGATATCGATTTCGCAGCCCTGCAGCCGGCCGCCCCCCGCCAGGCTAATGATGCCCTCGGAGTCGCGCTCAACCTGATAGCCGAAGCCGCGCAGCATGCGTTCGGTGTGGTCCCGGGTGACCGCGGGCTCGGTGACGGAAGTGCGACCCTCGGCGTACAGGCCCGCCAGCAGTACGCAGGATTTCACCTGGGCGCTGGCCATGGGCAGGTCGTAGTGAATGCCCCTCAGGGACTGGCCGCCGGTAATATGCAGCGGCGGGCGCTCCCCGTCGCTACCCTGGATGCGTGCACCCATCTGTGAGAGCGGGGTCATCACCCGACCCATGGGCCGCGAGCACAGGGAGGCGTCGCCGGTCAGTTCGGTATCGAAGGCCTGCCCCGCCAGCAGGCCGGACATCAGGCGTATCGAGGTGCCGGAGTTACCGAGGTCGAGTGGACCCGCAGGCGCCGACAGGCCGTGCAGGCCGACCCCCTGGATCACCACCTGGCCCTCATCGGGGCGCTCGATGGTCACGCCCATGGCGCGAAACGCCGCCAGGGTGGCAAGCGCGTCCTCGCCTTCCAGAAAACCCCGCACCCGGGTTTCGCCCTCAGCCAGCGAACCCAGCATGATGGAGCGGTGCGAGATCGACTTGTCGCCGGGAACGCGGGCCTCGCCGTGGAGAGCGCCGCCTGGATGAATACTGAATTCCACGATCGGCTCCTAGGGTGCCTGCTGCTTGATAAAGTGTTCCCGCGCGCTGCGGGCATCGGCAAAAGTGTTTTCCAGCGCTGCGCCGTCACCGTCCGCCACGGCGTCCCGCAATGCCTTGAGGTGCTCACCGAACTCGTCGATGGCCTGTACCAGTGGTTCGCGATTGGCCAGTGCAATATCGCGCCACATGACCGGGTTGCTTGAGGCGATACGGGTAAAGTCGCGGAAGCCGCCGGCGGCGAACCGGAAGATATCGTCACTCAGGTCGCTGCGCGACAGGGCATCCACCAGCGCAAAGGCCAGGATATGTGGCAGGTGGCTGGTCGCGGCGAGAATCGCATCGTGCTGTTCCACCGGCATCTCCACCACCTCGGCGCCCGCAGATTCCCACAGCCGGCGCACCAGCGCCAGGGCGTCGGCGTCGCCGTCTTCCAGGGGTGTCAGGATGACCCGGTGCGCCTTGAACAGCTCGGGCCGGGAGGCATCCACACCGCTGCGCTCGGAACCGGCAATAGGATGGCCGGGAACGAACGGCGCCACGCCGGGGATGGACAGGGTGTCATCGGCGAGGATGGTTTCGCGAGTGTGCTGGTAGGCCGCCACGAGGTTCCCCTTCACCGAGGCCACGTCGGTCAATACCGCCTCAGCCGGGAGCTTGACCAGCACATCGGCGAGCACCTCCGCCGCGGCCAGCGTGGGCGTGGCAATGACGACCAGTTCAGCACCTGAGAGCGCCTGTTCCAGGGTCGACTCAAAGCGATCCACGACCTCCAGGTCCACCGCGAGTTCGCCGATCCCGGCGTCGCGGTCATAACCGACGACCGTGTCAGCAAAGCCGCTGGCGCGCATGGCGCGGCACAGGGAGCCTCCAATCAGGCCCAGGCCGATCACGGCCACCTTGCCGGGCATGCTAGAGAACCGCCTTGGGGTAGGAGCCGAGCGGTTTCAGGAGTATCGAATGCTCTTCGAGCCCACTAATGATGCGAGCGATGGGCTCGTCCTGCAGGTGCCCTTCGAATTCGATAAAGAAGACATAAGCCCACTTTTCGGTCTTCGACGGGCGGGTGTCGATGCGGGTGAGGCTTACGCCGGCATCACGGAACGGTTCCAGCAGCTCGAACAGCGCGCCGGGTTTGTTGCGGCTGGAAACGATGATGGAGGTCTTGTCGGCTCCCGATGGCGGTATCTCGTCGCGACCGATGACCAGGAAACGGGTGGTGTTGTGGGCGCTGTCCTCGATGTTCTGGTGCAGCTTCTCGAGGCCGTACTGGTCGGCCGCCATGTCACCGGCAATGGCGACGGTGCCGGTCTGCACCGCGGCCAGCCTGGCCGCTTCGCCGTTACTGGACACCGCCAGCAGCTCGACGTCGGGCAGGTAATGCTCGAGCCAACCGCGGCACTGGGCCAGGGCCTGCTGGTGGGCGCAGACGCGCTGGATGTCGCCAAAACTGGTGTGCGTGCCGGCCAGCAGGTGGTGGTGTATCTGCATTTCCACTTCGCCACAGATTTTCAGCGGGGAATCCATGAAGTTGTCGAGAGTGTGGCTGACCATGCCCTCGGTGGAGTTCTCCACCGGCACCACACCGTAATTGCAGTCCTCGGCTTCCACCTGGTTGAACACCGAGTCGATAGTGCCCTGGGGAATGCTGACCACGGCGTGGCCGAAATGCTTGATGGTGGCGGCCTGGGTGAAGGTGCCCTCCGGACCGAGGTAGGCCACCTGCAGCGGGCGCTCCAGCGCCAGGCAGGCAGACATGATTTCCCGGAAGATAAAGGCGACTCGATCACCGGACAGCGGACCGTCATTGCGCTCCTTGATGCGGTTGAGCACCTGGGCCTCGCGCTCGGGGCGATAGAACACCGCGTCCGGCTCGGCTCTCTGTCCACCGGCGCCGCCATGCTGATCGTCACTTGAAGGGCCAGCCTCCCGCGCCGCCTGGGCGTCGGCCATCTTGATATCGGCCACTTCCTGGGCGCAGCGGGCACGGCGATTGATCAGGCCCTGGATCTCCCGATCGATGCTGTCGATTTCATCGCGAACCTGTTGCAGTTTGCGCGGTTTGTCGGGCGTGGGCTTGTCCATGTCTGCAGTGCTGCCGTGGCCTGGTTTTATTCAGCCGGCGTTGCGCGTCTCGAAATCCCGCATGAAGTCGATCAACGCGTCCACCGCCGCTTCAGGCACCGCATTGTAAATGCTGGCGCGCATGCCGCCCACACTGCGATGTCCCTTGAGGTTGAGCAGCCCGGCCGCCTCGCTCTCCGCCAGGAAGGGCTTGTCCAGCTCCGCATTGGCCAGGGTGAACGGCACATTCATCAGGGAACGGCTCTGTTGCTCCACCGGGTTGGCGTAGAACGCGCTGTCATCGATGAATGCGTAGAGCTTCTCCGCCTTGCGGCGATTGAGGGTTTCCATGGCCGACAGCCCGCCCTGGGCCTTGAGCCACTGGAACACCAGGCCGGCCAGGTACAGGGCGAAGGTCGGCGGCGTGTTGTACATGGAATCGGCTTCCGCCGCGACCTGCCAGTTGAGCATGGCCGGGCACAGCGGGTGGGCGCGGCCCAGCAGGTCATCGCGCAGGATCACCAGGGTCAGGCCGGCGGGACCGATATTCTTCTGGGCGCCGGCGTAAATGACACCGTAGTCGGACACGTTGATGGGCCGGCTGAGAATCGTGGAAGACATGTCCACTACCAGCGGCGCATCGGTTTCGGGCGTCCAGAAGAACTCCACGCCGCCGATGGTCTCGTTCGGTGTGTAGTGGAGATAGGCAGCATTGTCGCTGAGCTGCCAGCTGTCACGCGGCGGGATGGTCGAGAAGTTCGTGTCCTCGGCGGTCGCGGCCACGTTGACGTCCAGGTAGCGCTTGCCCTCGGCAATCGCCTTTTTCGACCACTGGCCGGTATTCACGTAGTCGGCGGTCGCCTCACCCTGGGTCAGGTTGAGGGGCACGGCGCCGAACTGGGTGCTGGCTCCGCCCTGCAGGAATAGCACCTTGTAGTTGTCCGGCACTGCCAACAGGTCACGCAAATCCTGCTCGGCACGCTCGTAGATACCGACAATCTCCGGGCTGCGGTGACTCATCTCCATCACCGACAGGCCGGCGTCCTGCCAGTCCAGCAGCTCGTCTCTCGCCTGCTCCAGCACCGTCTCCGGCAACGCTGCCGGGCCGGCGCAGAAATTGTACTTACGCGCCATGTCTCACATCTCCAGATTGGTCGTTACAGCCTTCGCCGCATGTGGCGTTACAGAAAGGGACAGCAACTTACAGGCTAGCGGCGCGGCCGGCAAGGCGCTGCCGGCAAGGCGCTGCCGGCAAGGCGCGGCCGGCAAGGCGCGGCCGGCCAGTTCCGGCAGCGGATAGCGACTATCAATTATCGTATTACAGCGCCGCCAGTGCGGCAGGAATTAGCTGCGCTCTGCAGCGACGGCTGCCACAGCAATGGCTGCCACAGCAATGGCTGCCACAGCAATGGCTGCTGAATCAGGATTCGCCGTCGTCCCCGGGCGCTTCGGCATCGCCCTCGGCTGTTTCCTCGGCCACATCCTCGGCTACTTTGCCCGCGAGCTCACCTTCTGCTTCCTCGATACGCTCGATGCCGACCAGCTGTTCACCCACCTTGAGGCGAATCACGCGAACACCCTGGGTGTTGCGGCCCTGCTCGGAGACTTCGTCAGCACGGGTTCTCACCAGTGTGCCCTGGTCGGAAATCAGCATCAGCTCATCACCCTCGTGCACCTGCACCGCACCCACCAGCTCACCGTTGCGATCACTGCACTGTATGGCGATAACGCCCTGGGTGCCACGGCCCTTGGTGGGGAACTCAGAGACGTGAGTGCGCTTGCCATAGCCATTCTGGCTGACAGTCAGCACCCGACCGCCCTCGGCGGGGATAATCAGGGAGATCATGCGCTGGCCGCCCTGCAGCTTGATGCCGCGCACGCCGCGGGCGGTGCGACCCATGGCGCGCACGTCGGACTCCTTGAAGCGCACCGCCTTGCCGGAGGTGGAGAACAGCATCACGTCCTGCTCGCCGTCGGTGATGGCGGTACCCACCAGCACGTCGCCCTCTTCCAGCTCCAGGGCCCTGAGGCCCACGCTACGCTGGCGCGAGAAATCGGTCAGCGCGGTCTTCTTCACGGTGCCGTTGGCGGTTGCCATGAAGATGTAGTGGCCTTCCGTGTATTCGGCCACCGGCAGAATAGAAGTGACCCGCTCGCCCTCATCTAGGGGCAGCAGGTTGATCATGGGCCTGCCGCGGCTGCCGCGACCCGCCACCGGGATCTGGTAGACCTTGAGCCAGTACACCTTGCCGACGTTGGTGAAGCACAAAATGGTGTCGTGAGTGCTGGCAATCAGCAGGTGCTCGACGAAGTCCTCGTCTTTTACCGCGGTGGCAGACTTGCCCATACCGCCCCGGCGCTGGGCCTGGTAGTCGGTCAGGGGCTGGGTCTTGGCGTAGCCGCCGTGGGAGATGGTGACCACCCGGTCTTCTTCGGTGATCAGGTCCTCGACGGTCAGGTCGGCAGCGGAATCGGTGATCTCGGTGCGACGCTCGTCGCCATAGGACTCGACTATCTCCTGCAGTTCCTCGCGGATCACCTGCTTGAGGCGGTCCGGGTCAGAGAGGATCTCCAGGTAGTCGGCAATTTCCGCCAGTTTTTCCTGGTACTCCTGGATCAGCTTTTCCTGCTCCAGGCCGGTCAGGCGGTGCAGGCGCAGCTCGAGGATGGCCTGGGCCTGGGCAGGCGACAGGTAGTACTTGCCATCGCGCAGGCCGTACTGTTCTTCAAGGCCGTCGGGGCGGCAGGCATCGCTGCCGGCGCGCTCCAGCATGGCGGTTACATCACCCGGCGACCAGGCTTCCGCGATCAGTTTCTCGCGCGCCTCGGCGGCATTGGTGGAGGCCTTGATCAGTTCGATCACCGGATCGATATTGGCCAGTGCCACAGCCAGGCCTTCGAGCACGTGGCCGCGCTCGCGGGCCTTGCGCAGCAGGTAGACCGTGCGTCGAGTCACCACCTCGCGGCGGTGGCGTATAAAGGCCTCGATGATTTGCTTGAGGTTCAGCACCTTGGGCTGGCCGTTGACCAGCGCCACCATATTGATCCCGAACACCTGCTGCAGCGCAGTCTGCGCGAACAGGTTGTTGAGCACCACGTCGCCCACTTCCCCGCGTCGCAGCTCGATGACTACCCGCAGGCCATCCTTGTCGGATTCATCCCGCAGCTCGGTGATACCTTCGATCTTCTTCTCTTTCACCAGCTCGGCAATTTTCTCGATCAGCCGCGCCTTGTTGACCTGGTAGGGCAACTCGTGGATGAGGATGGTGTCCTTGCCCGACTTTTCATCGGTGATGATTTCAGTGCGCGCCCGCACGTAGATGCGGCCGCGGCCGCTGCGGTAGGCCTGCACGATGCCGGCGCGACCGTTGATGATGCCCGCGGTGGGGAAATCGGGCCCCGGGATATGCTCCATCAGCTCGTCGACGGTCAGCTCGGAGTTATCCAGCAGCGCCAGGCAGGCGCTCACCACCTCGGTGAGGTTGTGGGGCGGGATATTGGTGGCCATGCCCACGGCGATCCCGGAGGAGCCGTTGATCAGCAGGTTCGGCACCTTGGTAGGCAGGACTTCCGGAATCTGCTCGGTGCCGTCGTAGTTCGGCACGAAGTCGACGGTTTCCTTGTCGAGGTCCGCCAGCAGGTCGTGGGCGATCTTCTGCATGCGGATTTCGGTGTAGCGCATGGCGGCGGCGCTATCGCCGTCGATGGAACCGAAATTGCCCTGCCCGTCTACCAGCATGTAGCGCAGGCTGAAGGGCTGGGCCATACGCACAATGGTGTCGTAGACCGCCGAGTCGCCGTGGGGATGGTATTTACCAATCACGTCACCGACGATACGGGCCGACTTTTTATAGGCCTTGTTGTAGTCGTTGTTGAGTTCGTTCATCGCGTAGAGCACGCGGCGGTGGACCGGCTTCAAGCCGTCTCGAACATCGGGGAGGGCCCGCCCCACGATGACGCTCATGGCGTAATCCAGGTAGGACTGCTTGAGCTCGTCTTCGATATTTACCGGCAGGATTTCCTTGGCTAGATCACCCATGTAGTTGTTGTTCCGAACCCCAATAAAGTAAACGACCGATTATACGGACAAAGCATTTTTCGCGCCATTTTTTTCCCGGATTGCAGGTATACTGGCGCCCCTCAACCAGCCCGCCGCCGAGGCGGTCAAAGCCACTCACAGAATCGCGAATAGCCGCCAGATGACCCACCCCACGACCCGAGCAGATACCCTCATCCACGCCGGCCATATCATCCCGGTGGTACCTCGCGGTGCAGTGCTGGGGGACCACAGCCTGGCGATCACGGACGGCCGCATCAGCGCCATCCTGCCGCGGGCCGAGGCGGAGGCCGTCGAGGCAGAAGCCGTGCTGGAGCTACCGGGGCACGCGCTGCTGCCGGGCTTTATCAACAGCCACGGCCACGCGCCGATGACCCTGCTGCGCGGCATTGCCGACGACCTGCCGCTGATGCCGTGGCTGGAACAGCACATCTGGCCGGCGGAAATGCAGCATGTGAGCGCGGAGTTCGTGCGCGATGGCGCCGAACTCGCCATGGCGGAAATGCTGCGCGCCGGCACCACCTGCTTCTCGGACATGTACTTCTTTCCGAATGTAGTGGCCCAGGCGGCCCAGCAGGCGGGCCTGCGCTGCCAGATCAGCTTCCCGATCTTCGACTTCCCGAGCGCCTGGGGAACCGACAGCGACGACTACATCAGCAAGGGCCTGGCATTGCGGGACGATCTCAAGCACAGCGAGCTGGTGCAGGTGGTATTCGGCCCCCATTCGCCCTACACGGTAAACGAGGCGGCGCTGGGCAAGGTGGGCATGCTGGCGGCTGAGCTGGACCTGCCCATCCATATCCATCTGCACGAAACCCAACAGGAAGTGGACGACAGCGTGTCTGCCCACGGCGTGCGGCCGCTGGCGCGGATCAACGCGCTGGGCCTGCTGGGACCGCGCACCCAGTGTGTGCACATGACCGCGCTGGAGGACGATGAAATCGCCTTGCTGGCAGAGGTCGGCGCCCACGTTATTCACTGCCCGGAATCCAACATGAAGCTGGCCTCCGGCCGCTGCCCGGTGCCGGCACTGCTGGAAGCCGGCGTGAACGTGGCCCTGGGCACCGACGGTGCCGCCAGCAACAACGACCTGAGCATGCCCGGCGAAATGCGCAGTGCCGCCCTGCTGGCCAAGGTGGGGGAAGGCGACCCCACTGCCCTGCCCGCCGCCACGGCCCTGGAGATGGCCACCATCAACGGGGCTCGCGCCATGGGCTTGCAGGATGAGATCGGCAGCCTGGAAGTGGGCAAGTCTGCCGACCTGGTGGCCGTTGACCTGGCCCAGCCGGAAACCCAGCCCCTCTACCACCCGGTTTCACAGCTGGTGTATGCCGCCGACGCCGCCCAGGTCACCCATAGCTGGGTAGCGGGCAGGCCGCTGCTGGCAGACCGGCAGCTCAAGACCCTGGACCTGGCCGATATCATTGCCCGCGCCGGTCACTGGGCGAAAACCGTCTCCGCTGCGTAGCAAGGGCACATTCCAAGCCGAGGACACTATGAGCAGTCAGCAGCAAGTCGACAGCCAACTGGACCAGAACGTCGACCCGAAGGAAGTCGCCAAATTCAACGAACTGGCGTCCCGCTGGTGGGACCGCAACGGTGACTTCAAGCCCCTGCACCAGATCAATCCCCTGCGCGCCAACTACATTGACCAGCGCTCGCCGGTAGCCGGCAAGCGACTGGTGGACGTGGGCTGTGGCGGCGGCATCCTGGCCGAGAGCATGGTGCAGCGCGGCGCCACCGTCACCGGCATCGACATGAGTGAGGCGCCGCTGGAAGTCGCTCGCATCCACCAGCTGGAGTCCGGCGTTGAGGTGGACTACCGGCAGATGACGGCGGAAGCACTGGCCGCCGAGGCGCCGGCATCCTACGACGTGGTCTGCTGCCTGGAAATGCTGGAGCACGTGCCCGACCCCGCGGCGGTGGTGCAGGCCTGCACCGACCTCTGCACGCCGGGGGGCGACCTGTACTTCTCTACCATCAACCGCAACCCCAAGTCCTACCTGTTTGCCATTGTCGGCGCCGAGTACGTGCTGCGGCTGCTGCCGAGGGGCACCCACGATTACAGCAAACTGATCAAACCAGCGGAGCTCGCCGAGTGGGTGCGCGAGTCAGGGCTGGAGCTTGAGCATATGACCGGCCTGCTCTATAACCCGCTCACCGGCAACTACTGGCTGGAAGAAAAGGACGTCAGCGTCAACTACATGATTCACTGCCACAAGCCCGCCTGAGTGTTTCCCGATCACCTCAAAGCCGTTGTGTTTGATCTCGACGGCACCCTGCTCGACACCGCCCCTGAATTCATCGAGGTGGTGCAGGCCCTGCGCGCGGAACACCGGCTCGAACCCATGGACCCGAAGGCGGTACGCGCGGTGGTGTCCGATGGCGCCCGCGCCATGGTCTCAATGGCGCTGGACCTGGCCCAGGACCACGCCGACTTCGAAACCCAGCGCCTGCGCTTCCTGGAAATCTATCGTGAAGACCTGGGCCGCGCTACCACGCCCTACCCCGGCATCCTGGGCCTTATCGAGCAGCTCGCCGAAGCGGGTATCACCTGGGGCATCTCCACCAACAAACCGAGCTGGCTGACCGAACCGCTGCTGGCACGACTCGGTCTTGAGCCGGCACCGGCCAGCGTGGTCTGCCCCGACCACGTCAGCCGCCCCAAGCCCGACCCGGAGCCGCTGCTGCTGAACTGCGAACAACTGGGCTGCGCGCCGCAGGAAGCCGTTTATATCGGCGACCACCCCCGCGACGTCGACGCCGGCCGCGCAGCGGGCATGTACACCATTGCCGCCGCCTACGGCTATATTCACCGCGACGACGACCCGGCTCGCTGGGGCGCCGACGCCATTGCCAACAGCAGTGAAGAACTGTCGCAACTGGTCGCTGCGGCCACACGGAGCTGAAGCCATGCACATCCCGGAACACTACCAGCCTGCCGACAAGCTGCTGGCTGACAAGGTCATACTGGTCACCGGCGCCGGCGACGGTATCGGCAAGACCGCTTCCCTGTGCTTCGCCCGCCACGGTGCCACTCTCATACTGCTGGGCCGCACCGGCAGCAAGCTCGACGCGGTGTATGACGAGATCGAAGCCGCGGGAGGGCCACAGCCGGTCATCTTCGAAGCCGATATGCTGAGCGCCACTGTTGAGGACTACGCAAGCCTCGCTGCCTCCATCGGGGAGACCTTCGGCCGCCTGGACGGCCTGTTGCACAATGCCTCCCTGCTCGGCGAACGCAGCCCCATTGCCCATTACAAGCCGCAGCTCTGGCAGGAGGTTATGCAGGTCAACGTCACTGCCCAGGTGCTGTTGACCCAGGCGCTGTTGCCGCAGCTGGAAGCCGCACCCAGTGCGTCAGTGGTATTCACCTCTTCCGGGGTGGGTCGCAAGGGCCGCGCCCACTGGGGTGCCTACGCGGTCTCCAAGTTTGCCACCGAAGGCCTGGTACAGGTGCTTGCGGATGAGCTGGAGAATATCAGCCAGGTGCGGGTCAACAGCCTCAACCCCGGAGCGACGCGCACGCGCATGCGCGCCGCCGCCTACCCGGGCGAGGACCCAGCGACTCTCAAGACTGCAGAGGAGCTGATGCCCACCTACCTCTACCTACTGGGGGATGACAGCCGCGGCGTCACAGGGCAGGCCTTCGACGCCCAGTAGTCTTCTTCCGCGCGGGACGCACGGCCCCTATACTTCAGGATAGAGTCGCCGCCAGAAAAAAAAACGATGAATCCGCTGAAAAGATTGCTGAAATTTGCCGCACGCAGCTTGGTGTTGCTGGTAATTCTGCTGCTGGCACTACTCTATGCGCTGAGTACCACGGCACCGGACCCTGAACTCTGGCACGAGGTGGTGCTGGAGGAAGAGTTCAACCGCAAACGTCACGCGGACATCGCCAGTTTTGCTGATTACCTGGCCCTGGAGGAGCGGCTGTTTGCGGAAGTGCGGGAAAAGGTCTACACCAGAACGCCGCGCGGGGAACTGCACCAGCTTGAGCGCTATAGCGCTGGCAGTGCCGCCGACCCCGCCAGGTGGGAGACTGACTGGAACCGCAGTTTCGAGCTGCGCGCGAAAGCGCCAAGGGGGGCCGTGCTGTTACTGCACGGCATGTCCGACTCACCTTACAGCCTGAGCGCCATCGGCAGGGCTCTGCACGCCAACGGTTACGACGTGCTGGGTCTGCGTTATCCCGGTCACGGCACCATCCCCTCGGGGCTGCTGGAAGTGCACTGGACCGACATGACGGTAGCCGCACGCCTGGCCATGATGCACCTGGGGAGTCGACATACCGACACGCCGATTCACATCATGGGCTATTCGACCGGTGCGCCCATTGCGTTGCTCTACGCTCTAGAACAGCTGAATGATCCCTCACTGCCGCCGCCCGCCAGCCTCGTGATGCTGTCACCGGCGATCGCCATCAGCCCGGCGGCGGCGCTGGCCCAGTGGAACCACAAGCTGTCATACCTTCCGGGACTGGGCGGACTGGCCTGGTTGGACATTCAGCCGGAGTTCGACCCGTTCAAGTACAAGTCTTTCGCCACCAACGCCGCCGAGCAGGTCCATCTGCTGACCCGCGAAGTCGCCAACGGACTCGCGGCGCGCCCGGCAGCGGAGCTGGCACAGCTGCCGCCCATGCTGGTGCTGAAATCTGCGGTCGATTCCACCACCTCCACCAGCGCGGTGGTTGACGGCCTGCTGACCTACCTGGCGCCGGGCCGGCACGAGTACCTGCTGTTCGATATCAATCGCCGGGGCGCCAATGCCAGCATCCTGGTGAATGACCCGGGCCCAATCACCGAGCGCCTGCTGCAGGACGACAGCCTGCCTTTCACTGTCACCATCGTCGGCAACCGCGACCGGGAGAGTATCGAAGTGGTGGCCCGCACCAAGCCGCCGATGTCAGCGGACACCAACAGCGAAGTGGAGCTGGGCAAACGTTGGCCGCAGGGCATGCTGTCGCTATCCCATATCGCCCTGCCGTTCCCGCCTGAAGACCCTTTATACGGAGCGGAGCGACCCGCCAGGCGTGACCACATTTTCCTTGGGACCATGGCCATACAGGGAGAAAGCCACCTGCTGCGCGTCTCCAGCGACTGGCTGCTGCGGGCCCGCCACAACCCCTTCTACGACTATATGCTGGAGCGCATCAGCGCCTGGCTGGAAAACGCTGAGCAGCCCGCCCAGCGCTAACTAATTGCCCGAATAATGACTGTCGAGAAACTCACGCAGGCGGTCGGCCCAGACCCTGAACATGCGGCGCGCATCGGACGTATTGGTCACGCTATTACTCCACTGCATCTGACCGCCCGGGCGTGAGGCCACGCGCCGATCGATGGCGCGACCGATGATCTTGCCAGAGGCACCATCGAACAGCTCAATGTAAAGCGTGGCCGCACCTGCCGTGGTGGAGAAAGAATTGCTGCGACCGGCGCCGCGGTTATCGGGAGCGCTAATGTCGAGGTCTATGATTGCCGGGCGTAACACCAGGACATCGTCACCGGGGTGGTCCACGACCGTGTACCCCTGATTGGCCTCCAACGCTTCGATAAAAACATCCATCAGCAGCTCCCCTGCAGCGGTGCGAATCCGGTCCATATCGCTGGACGAAACCCGGTTGGCCGGGTTGCTGCGCACCTGGTCGCGTTGCCAGTTGGCGCGAAACGCGACGTAGGGCTCCAGGATATCCACCCGCTTGTAAATGGAGAAATCTGCATCCGGGTCGATAAAGACACCGGCCACCTTTGCGTCTTCAACCCGCACCAGGTTGTCAAAGGTAGTGTCGCGCTCCTGGGCATAGACCGAAGGGCAGGCAATAGTGAGCACCATGGCAATGAGCAGGCGCACCAGCGTAGATAGTTTCAGCAGAAGACGCATAACGGCATCCATTATTGTCATTTTCGGCAGCGATCAATGCCGCTGCATGTCAGAGAAGCCTTTTGCATCAATCGTTACAGAAAGCTTCCATGATCTGGCGAGCCACCTCGACCTCTTCCGCAGTCTTCGCTTCAAACAGGCGCTCCTTGGCCTGGTGACAACGGTCAGCGTCAGCAGCCAACTCCGGCTTGACCACCTCATGCACCTCCGGCGACGCCGGTGCACACAGGTCATTGTCCACGCGACGCACATTGGCAACGTCGCCGGTTTCCTCCACCGAGACGCAGTCACCGATACGCACTTCCGTCTGGTCGGTAACGACCTGAATGGCGCTGCCTGAGCTGGTGCGGACGGTGTACTGCATGCCGGTGCCACCGTGGCGGCTTTTTTGCACACCGGAGCCCAGCAGCGCGCCACCAGCGGCCGCCGCCGCCTGCCGACCACTGGACTGATTGCGCGCCAGCGCCCAACCGGCGGCGCCGCCCAGCAGCGCGCCTTTCCCGGCACCCGAATCAAACTTAACGCGTTGTGCGCCTTCAACCACGCCGATGGTGATCCGAGTACTGTCCCCGCGGCGCTGAGCCTCAACCGTGGTCGTGCTCACCACCGCGGCGCAGGTCAGGAACATCACAAAAAAAGATTTCAAATACATGGATTCATCCCCCACAGTTTGAGAAACCAAAGAATAGTCCGCTCAAGTTTAGCTAATATTTTATGCTTGGGGTCACTGCAAGAGCACGCCTGTGCCATCTTCACCAACTTACGTAAAACTCAAACAGCAGGTTGCCGCTTCTTGCATGGGAATTCGCACCCGGAGCGCGCCGTCAGGATTTCTTGGTGGACTTATTGGCCTCAGGTTTGCTGGCGGCCTGTTTTTTCCTGGCCGGCTTACCTTTCCCGGGCTTGCGTGCCCGTGACTGGCGTGGTGGCTTGCCGTCCCCGCGCTTCTCCAGCTGGCGCTGCTCACGCTTCTTCTGGGTGGGGGTGGCATCCTCAAGCGGCTTGGGCGGGAGTTGGGCCAGCTGGTAGAGGCCCTTTACCTCCTTCTTGTCCAGCTCGACGTACATGCCTTGCTTGACCTTGGAGGGAATAAACACGTTACCGTAGCGGGTGCGCTTCAGGCGGCTGACCACGCAGTCCTGGGATTCCCACAGCCTGCGCACCTCGCGAGTGCGGCCCTCCATGATGACCACGTAGTACCAGTGGTTGGAACCCTCGCCACCGCCGTCAACAATGTCGGTGAAGCGCGCCACGCCGTCTTCCAGCATCACGCCCTCGGCCAGGCGTTTGAGGGTATCCTCGTCCACCTCACCCTTGACCCGAACCATGTACTCGCGCTCGATGTTGGAGGAAGGGTGCATCAGGGCGTTGGCCAATTCGCCGTCGGTGGTGAACAGCAGCAGGCCACTGGTGTTGTAGTCCAGCCGACCCACGGAAATCCAGCGCCCGTTCTTCAGCTTCGGAAGTCTGTCAAAAACCGTCTTGCGACCTTCCGGGTCCTTGCGGGATGACACCTCGCCACGGGGTTTGTGATAAAGCAGCACCCGGGTCTTGTCGACTTCCGCCTGGGCCACGGCGCGGCCGTCCACGGAAATGGCGGACTCCCCGTTGACACGATCGCCGAGGGTGGCCTGCCGCCCATCGAT
Organism: Halieaceae bacterium; assembly: GCA_036351375.1. Classification (GTDB taxonomy): domain Bacteria; phylum Pseudomonadota; class Gammaproteobacteria; order Pseudomonadales; family Halieaceae; genus JANQIO01. Next base: position 86,841 of record JAZBOY010000150.1, on the reverse strand, counting down.
CTGCACGCGCCCCGCCTCGATCCAGCGCTCCATCTCGCGCCGCGAGCCGAGCCCGGCGCGGGCCAGCACCTTCTGGAGTTTTTCCCCGTCTTCAGCCATGACCCTGGTCGCGCGCGTCCTCTTCGTCGTCCGTAGGCGTTTCCGCTCTGGGATCAGCGCCCTCAACCGCTTCCGCTGAAGACTCAGCCGCCGCCTCGGCGGCGGCGCGCAGGGCATCCACACTCAGCGGCTCATCGCCGGCGCTGTCATCCTCTGCTGCTGCTTCGGCCGCTTCAGTCTCAACCGGTTCCAGCGCGGCGTCGGGATCTGCAGCGCCGTCGGCGCTGTCCTCGACTTCGACGTCAGCTCCTGCCTCATCTGGCGCCGCCTGCTCGGACAGCTCCGGGATGGGTTCAAAGCCCAGTTCGGCGGTCAGGGTGTCGAAGTCGCGAATTTCCGCCAGCGCCGGCAGCTGGTCGAGATTCTTCAAGTTGAAGTAATCCAGGAAGGTACGGGTTGTCGCATACATGGCCGGACGGCCGGGCACATCGCGGTGGCCGACCACGCGAATCCAGTCGCGCTCGTGCAGGGTCTTGATGATGTTGCTGCTGACCGCCACGCCGCGAATCTCTTCGATCTCGCCGCGGGTAATGGGCTGGCGATAGGCAATCAGCGCCAGGGTTTCCAACAGCGCTCGGGAATACTTGGCCGGGCGCTCGGTCCAGAGCCGGCCGATCCACGGGCTCAGCTGCTGGCGCACCTGGAAGCGGAACCCGCTGGCAACCTCCTGCAGTTCGAAGCCGCGGTCCTCGCAGCGTTCCGCCACCTGCTTGAGAGCCTCGCGAATCTCAGTATTGGCGGGCCGTTCGTGCTCCTCGAACAGGTCGGCCATGTTCTGCACCGTCAGCGGTCGGCCGGCGGCCAGGATGGCACCCTCCAGGATCTGCACCAGGCCGGTGGTATCCGCGGCATCACTCACGCTTTGTCCTCACTCTCGTCGTCCAGCGGCTTGCTGTTGTCACCCGGGGCGGCCGCGGTGGCCTCCGGGTCATTGGCGGCGCTGTCGGGCGGCGGCTGGTCGCCGTCGACGGCGCTGTCGGCGCGGGCCTTCACGTGAATCGGCCCGAAGTTGTCGGTCTGCACAATCTCTACCAGCGATTCCTTGATCAGCTCCATGATCGCCAGGAAGGTGACCACCACGCCGAGTCGGCCCTCTTCGACCCTGAACAGGGAAACAAAGGGCACGAACTGCTTCTGCTTGAGGCTGTCGAGAACATCAGACATCCGTTCCCGGGTGGAAAGCGCCTCGCGCTGGATGTGGTGATGCTCGTACATCTCGGCCCGCCGCAGCACCTCGGTGAGCGCTACCAGCAGTTCGCGCATATCCACGTCCGGGTCAGGGCGGCTGCGCTGGATGTCCGGCGGCTCGGCGCTGGCCGGGAACACCTCGCGCTCCATCCGCGGCAGTTCATCGATCTCCTCGGCGGCCTGCTTGAAGCGCTCGTACTCCTGCAGGCGCCGAATCAGCTGGGCGCGAGGATCTTCCTCGTCTTCCTCGACGCTTTCCGAGCGCGGCAGCAGCATGCGCGACTTGATCTCCGCCAGCATGGCCGCCATCAGCAGGTATTCCGCGGCCAGCTCAAACTGCATGGCATCCATCAGCTCGACGTACTGCATGTACTGGTCGGTGATATCGGACACATCGATCTCGAGAATGTCGATGTTCTGCCGCCGAATCAGGTACAGAAGCAGGTCCAGCGGGCCCTCAAAGGCCTCCAGGAACACTTCCAGTGCCCGCGGGGGGATGTAGAGATCCTTGGGAATTTCGGTCATGGCCTGTCCCAATACCACAGCAAAAGGCATCTCCCCCTGCTGGGGAGACTGGCGCAATTCAGCCAGTGATGTGGGGGGAGTCTGCTCCGCGGTTGCGGCGCCGCTGGGGGTCTCCGGGGACGCCGTCTCGGCGGCCTGGTCGGAGGTATCCTCGACTGAATCGCTCACTGTTCACCTGTTTTTTCTGGAAGCCGCGATTATACCCCCGGGGTGGAATGCGCCGCTAGCGTAGCCGCCAGGGGGCGGCGGTAAAAGGCGCCGCTAGCTCAGCCGCCAGGGGGCGGCGGTAAAAAGCGCCGCTAGCGTAGCCGTTGTCTCAGGCCGCCAGGAATGGCTCCCCGTCGCCCTTGCCCTCCCGCACCACTTGCGGCAGGCCGCTCGACAGGTCTACCACCGTGGTCGGCTCCAGGCCGCAGAAGCCGCCGTCGATCACCAGGTCTACCTCGTGCTCGAGGGTGTGGCGAATATCGTAGGGATCAGTGAGGGGAATATCGTCGCCGGGCATGATCAGGGTCACGCTCATCAGCGGCTCTCCCAGGGCTTCCAGCAGGTCCAGGGCGATGCGATTGTCCGGCACCCGCAGGCCGATAGTCTTGCGCTTCGGGTGCTTCAGGCGCCGCGGCACCTCGGATGTCGCCTCGAGAATGAAGGTATAGGGCCCTGGCGTATTGTTGCGCAGCAGCCGATAGGCGGCGTTGTCGACCCGGGCGTAGGTGGCCAGTTCCGACAGGTCACGGCACACCAGGGTGAAGTTGTGGTCCTTGTCCAGCTTGCGTATGCGGCGGATACGGTCCAGCGCATTCTTGTCGCCGATGTGGCAGCCCAGCGCGTAGGCGGAGTCGGTGGGATATGCGATCACACCCCCGCCCTGCACGATGTCTGCCGCCTGCCGCACCAGGCGAACCTGCGGATTTTCCGGGTGCACCTGGAAGAACTGGCTCATCCCGCCCCCAGCCGCTCAGCGGTCAGCAGGTCCACCTCGATCGGCAGGCTGGTCGTGTCGACGCCCAGGTGCGGGCCATATTCCCAATGGGCGTGAAAATCGCTGCCGGCGGAGGCCAGCAGCCCGAGTTCATTGGCGATTTCGCACAGGTCCTGGGTCTGCTCCCGGGTCTGGCGGCCGGAGAACACTTCCATGGCGCTGCCGCCGGCGGCCATGAAGTCCTTGAGGCAGCGCTTGAGCTTCACCCGGGTCATCTTGTATTTCAGCGGGTGCGCCAACACCGCCACGCCACCGGCAGCGACGATCCAGTCGGTCACCTCGGCCATGCCGGGCCAGCAGGCCTTCACATCGCCCGGCTTGCCGGCACCCAGGTACTTGTCGAAGGCCTCGTTGGCGTCCGCCACATGGCCTTGGGATACCATCCACGCGGCAAAGTGCGGCCTGCCGATCTGGCTGTCGCCGGCCTCTGCCCGGGCACCCGCCAGCGCGCCGGGCATGCCCCGCCGCTCCAGCTTTTCGGCAATCAGCTCGGCGCGTTCGCGGCGGGCGGCATCCAGCCGGGCAAGTCCGGCCTGGAATCCCGGGTGCCCGATATCCATGCCCAGGCCGACCACATGCACCCCCACACCGCTCCACAGGCTGGAGAGCTCGGTACCTGCCAGCAAACGGAACCCCGGGGGCAGCGACTCCCCTTCCAGCAGCGCGACGTAGCCGGCCACCGTGTCGTGGTCGGTCACGGCAAACTGCTCGACCCCGGCCGCCAAGGCTTCCGCCAGCAGGGCTGACGGTGCCAGCGCGCCATCGGAGGCATGACTATGGGTGTGGAAATCAATTATCATAGGCGCCGCATTATCCAGACTACGCCCCGCCAGTGGTAGCGCTTTAACACCTTCCGATTACAAACCCGGCACCGATTCAGACGGCCCCACAGAGAGTCCCATGAAACAAATCGCGGAATTCATTCCGATCATCCTGTTTTTCGTCGCCTACCAGATGAAGGGCGACACCGTGTCGCTGGGCGAGTGGAGCTACACGATGGACGGCATCTTCTCGGCCACGGCGGTGCTGATTGTGGCCACCGCGCTGCAGGTGCTGTTGACCTGGGTTTTCACCCGCGAGCTGGAAAAGCGCCTGCTGTGGCTGCTGGCCGCGGTATGTGTGTTCGGCGGCGCCACCCTGCTGTTCCGGGACCAGACCTTCATCTTCTGGAAACCCACCGTATTCAACTGGGTGCTGGCCCTGGTGTTCGGCGCCAGCCACTTCATCGGTGATCGCAACCTGATGGAACGGACACTGGGCTCGCAGATCAGCCTGCCGAAGCCGATATGGAGCCGCCTGCTGTGGCTCTGGGTCGGCAACTTCAGCCTCGTGGGCGCCCTCAACCTGGTGGTCGCCTACCAGTTCAGTGAAGCGTTCTGGGTCAGCTACAAGCTGTACTCCGCCTTTGGCTTCACGCTACTGCTGACCATCATCACCGGTTTCATGATCGCGCCCCATATCAAGGAAGAGGACACCGTGGCCGACACCGCGGCGGAAGTCGACTGATGTACTACGCCATCATCTGCGAAGACGTTGCCGACAGCCTGCCACTGCGCGCCAAGGCGCGGCCGGCCCACCTGGAACGAATGGAAGAACTGAAAAACCAGGGGCGATTGCTGGTGGCGGGGCCGCATCCGGCGCTGGATACCGAGGACCCGGGCGAGGCCGGCTTTACCGGTAGCCTGATCATCGCCGAGTTCGACAGCCTCGAGGACGCCAGGGCCTGGGCCGACGCCGATCCCTATGTGACCGCGGGCGTCTTTGCACAGGTAGTGGTCAAGCCCTACAAAATCGTTCTACCCTGACGACAGATTGCCAACAGGAACACACGCAACATGAACCGCCCCATGAAAACCGGGCTTCTGCTCTGCGCACTGGCCCTGCAGGCCGGCGTGGCCGCTGCCCAGGAAATCCGCTTTATCACCGACGTGCTCTACGTGCCGCTGCGCAGCGGCCAGGGCAGCGAATACCGCATCGTGCACCGCGGCCTGCCCAGCGGCACCCGGCTGACCGTGCAGGAGACCAATGAAGACAGCGGTTATTCGCTGGTGGCCACCGACAATGGCACCGAAGGCTGGATGCTGACCCGCTACCTCACCGAGGAAATGCCCGCCAGCGACCGCCTGGCCGCCCTGCAGGAGCAATACGATACCCTGATCGGTGACGAAGACAGCTTGCGGTCACAGCTGGTGGAAGTCAGCCAGGCGCTCACAGAGGCCAACGAACGGGCCGCCGGCCTTGATCGCTCGCTGGAGGAAACCAGCACGGAATTGCAGGACCTGAAGCGCCTGTCTGCCAACGCCCTGAATCTCGACATCACCAATCGCCGCCTCACCGAGGAAAGCCAGGTAATGCGCACCCGGCTGGAAGTTCTGGAAGCCGAAAACCAGCGCCTCAAGGACAGTGCCGACAGTCGTTCCTTCATGAACGGCGCCATGGCGGTGCTGGCCGGCATCGTGATTGCACTGGTTGCCCAGCGCCTGCGCCCGCGCCCACGCAGCAGCTCGAGCTGGGCCTGAATCGAACCTGAATCTGTAAGGAGTCAACGCGATGAAACACTGGATTGCTGCCCTGCTGATGACCGTGGCGCATGCGGCCGCCGCCGAGGACCCGCAGGTGATCCTGCGCACCAGCCATGGCGACATCACCCTGCGCCTGTTTGCCGAGAAAGCACCGATTACCGTGGAGAACTTCCTCGCCTATGCCGAGAGCGGGTTCTACGAGGGCACCATCTTTCACCGGGTGATCCCCAACTTCATGATCCAGGGCGGCGGCATGACCGAGCGCATGGAGGAGAAGCCCACCCGCGACCCCATCAAGAACGAGTCGCGCAACCGCCTGCACCACCAGCGCGGCACTATCGCCATGGCGCGTACCAACGAACCGGACAGTGCCACCAGCCAGTTCTTCATCAACGTGCGCAACAACTTCCGTCTCGACTGGTCCCCCAGCAACCCCGGCTACACGGTATTCGGCGAGGTGACGGACGGTATGTTCGTGGTCGACTCCATCGCCATTGAACCCACCGGGAATTTCATGAGCCACGGCGACGTTCCGCTCACCCCGATCACGATCACCGAGGTGGTAATTGTCGGCCAGGAAGCCGAACCCGAAGAGGCGGCCGAGGAGACCGAGCCCGGCGAATGATTGCCCTCAGCGTCAATCTCAACAAGATCGCGCTGATCCGCAATTCGCGGGACACCACCAACCCCAGCGTGACCGAGCACGCTCGCATGGCGATCGACGCCGGCGCCGACGGCATTACCGTGCACCCGCGGCCCGACCAGCGCCACATCCGGGCCGATGACTGCCTGGAACTGGGGCCACTGGTGGCAGGGCTCACCCACCCCGCCGGCGGCGCGGTGGAATTCAACATCGAGGGGAATCCCTTCGCGCCCGCCCGCAAGAGCGACCGAGAGGGCGTGGGCGACTACCCGGGCTTCATGGAGCTGGTGCGCGAAGTCCGACCCGACCAGGCCACCCTGGTGCCGGACGGCGACAACCAGCTGACCTCGGACCACGGCTTTGACATGACCCGCGATGGTGAGCGGGTGGCGGACATCGTTGCCGACCTCAAAAAGCTGGGCATCCGCAGCAGCCTGTTCATGGACCCGGACCTGGAGCAGATTCGGCTCGCCGCCGAGAGTGGCGCCGACCGTATCGAGCTCTATACCGAGAGCTATGCGGATGCCTGCAAGCAGAGCAGTCAGGTGGACGCCGTGTTCGAACGCTTCCGCGCCGCCGCGGAACTTGCCAATGAGCTGGGGCTGGGCGTCAATGCCGGCCATGACCTGGACCTCAACAACCTGCCCCGCTTTGCCACCATCCCCGGGATCCTAGAGGTGTCTATCGGCCACGCGCTGACGGTTGATGCCATTCGCATGGGCTTTGCCAATGCCGTTGCCGCCTACCGGACCGCGCTAGGCCGGGCCGCGTTCGGCCACTGACGCGACCATCACTCGCAGGACCTGAAGCGATGCTGCAACTGCGACCCAATTGCGAATGCTGCGACCGCGACCTGCCGCCGTTACCGGGGCGGTGCAGCGGCGAAGCACTCAGCGGGTATTCGAAAGGCGTTCACCACGAAGCTGACAGCCTGGTATAGACCCGCCAGCATGACCAGCTCCACGAGCTGCTCCTCATCGAAGTGCCGGGCCAGCGCCGCCCACTGTGAGTCATAGTGCAGAAGCCGCTGGCCCACCGGGCAGCGCGCTGGCAGAAGACTCTCGATCGACCTTGAGGCCAAACAGCAGCCGCCCTGCCCGGAAGCGCCGCACCAGCTCGTAGCCCAGGGCACAGCCAACCACCGTGGCGAGCACAAGCACAACAGACTCCAGGCCCCGAGGCAGCGCCAGCGGTAGCAGCCAGAACGCAAAAAGTATGATCAGAGTCTGGTGCAGCATGTACCAGGGCAGGATGGCGTCGTTCATATAGCGCAGAACCGCACCGGGACGGTTTAGGTAGCGATGTCCGAGCCCAAGCACGGCGAGAATCCACAGCCACTGATCGAAGGAAGCCAGTACACGGACAAGAACGAGCCCCGGCCCCTCCTCCGGAAGCGGCCTCAGCGAGTCAAAGAGTCCGTTTACGATCATGAGTACGCTTGCGTAAGCAGCAAATGCCGCGGCCAGAAACCGCCAGCAGTGCCGGGCGGCCAGGGACCAGAATGCAACGCAATCCGCCAACAGGTAGCCACCGCATAGGAAGGCGAAATAGCGGGAGTGGTTGTACCAGTCGCCAAACAGCGCATTGTTCGGCGGGTAGTGCTCAGCCAGCAGCAGCCGAAAGGCAGTCAGCATCACAACGGGCAGCAACAGGACAGTCCAGCTACCGGGGCGCGCGTCACGCAGGCGGCGGGCGGCTCTGTCCAGCAGCGGCTTGATCAACACAAACACCAGCGTGTACACCCACAGGTAGGCCAGGAACCACAGGTGATTCCAGGTCCACAGCCCGAGCGGGCCGTGCTGGTGCTGTGGGTAGGCTTCGGTGCCGACATCGAGATAGGTAGCGTAGAAAGTGCCGTAGCCCCACGCCATGCCCTCGCTCGTGACCAGTTCCACGTAGAGTTGCGGCGGCACAATCACCGCCATGCCGAACAGCAGTGGCAAAAGCAGCCGTTTGTTGCGCAGCTTGACCAGGGCGCCCGGCGAAATCTTGCGCGAGGCAAAAAACAGTGCCGCGCCGGAGACGAAAAACAACAGGGACATGCGCCACGGATTGGTCAGCCACATCAGGTTCTGCAGAAATTCACTGGGCTCTGGACTCTTGATGTGCCAGCCCCAATCAGCCACGTAGTACATGCCCACGTGGTAAAGAATGAGCAGACCAAATGCCAGGACACGCAGCCAGTCCAGGTCGTAGCGCCGGGGCGGAGCGGCGGAGTGATCTATAGCTTTCATTTCAGTGCCTCCTGTCATGCCGCCATTGTTATTTCGGGGCAGGGCAAGCACTACCGCAATTCCTTGAATTGCCGGGATTTAGTGACAAGTGGTGGAATACAGGGACGAACCGTCGGGAGACAGTTTGTACGGTGGGTGCGCAGCTTCCATAATGGCTCCATGATGACCCTGGAGCGCTACCTGCACCGCGAACGCCTGTACGCGTCACTGCTAGTTGCCTTGCTGCTGTTCGTCAACAACAGCATCAACGCCACCTCAATTCTGATGGAGGCAAACCGCGCTGGCGCCCAGATACCGGTGTCGCGGCCCTTCATCACAGAGTACAGCAGCGCCCTGGCGAGCCTGGCCCTGATTCCGGCGGTGATCTGGTTCCTTAATCACTTTCCCCTGCATTGGGGCAAGCTGCGGCGCAACCTGCTCTTCCACGTCGGCGCTTCGGTCGTCTTCAGCCTGGCTCACATCAGCCTGTTCGTGGCGCTCCGCAAAGCGGCCTTCGGACTGCAAGGAATCGAGTACCAGTTCAGCAACAACCTGTTGCTGAGCTTCATCTACGAATACCGCAAGGACGCATGGTTCTATGTTGTGATGCTCATTTTTATCCATGGCTATCGCTTCATTCTCAGCCGTCTGCGGGGCGAGGCAGTGCCGGTAGCCAGCAACGAGGATACGCCGGTAGGTCGCACGCCCGAGCGCTTTCTGGTCCGCAAATTGGGCAAGGAGTTCGTGGTCAAGGTTGATGACGTGGAGTGGCTGGAAGCCGCGGGCAACTACGTGAACCTGCACGTGCAGGATAAGGTCTATCCCCTGCGCGCTACCATGAACAATCTGGTGGATAGCCTGGCCGAGCGCGGCTTCGTGCGCATCCACCGCTCCCGCGGTGTCAACCTCGACTACGTCGATACCATCACACCGCTGGAATCGGGCGATTGCGACGTCAGCCTCAAGAGCGGACGCAGCGTGACCCTTTCGCGGCGCTATCGGGAAGACTTCCGCAGCCAGCTCAACCAGCACCTGGCCGGGGCCGGCAATGCCTGAGACGACCATCATCGAGTTTGGGAATTGATCGTCAGCGAGTGCTGTAGATCGACACCCGGCGAAACTCCGGCGATTCATCCAGGTCTGGCCAGGTATTGCTCTCCCACTCACCCAGCTTCTGGTAGCGCGGGTGGCTGAAATCCCGGATGCGCGAATCCGCCACCAATACCCGGTCAGCGCGCTCCGCCAAGCGGTCAAGCCAGGGCAGGTTGTCGCGGTCATACAGCACATCGGCCACCAGGATCAGGTCGAAATGGCCGCGACAGCTATCGAAGTCCGCACGCAGGCCGAGGTGAACCCCGTTGAGCTCTGCGTTGGCAGCGGTGGCGGCGAGCGCATCTGGATCGATGTCGCAGGCGACCACTTCCCGCGCGCCCAGCCGGGCCGCCGCGATGCCTGCCACGCCGGAGCCGCTGCCGAAATCCAGCACCCGCGCCTCGCGCACCCAACCGGGCCGCTCACGCAGGAAGCGCGCCAGCACCTGGCCGCTGGCCCAGCAGAAGGCCCAGTAGGCGGGATAGTTGAGCACGGCGCGCATCTGTTCAGCGCTGAGGGCATGTTGCGGGAAGTCCGGATTGAGGAGGTACAAGCGCAGGCCTGGCTCCTCCGGCAGCGGCTGGCATTGGGCCTCGGCGAACGGCAGGTGCTGCTGCAGCCGGGCCGACAGCCCGGGGTGTACAATGCGCGCCGTCGCGTTCGAGTCGCCAGTCATGACCTATATCGTACCGCCCTGCGCGGAGTCCGTGGATATTCTCTATGCCGATGAACACCTGTTGCTGGTGCGCAAGCCGCAGTTGCTGCTCTCTGTGCCCGGCCGCCACCCGGACAACCAGGACTGCGTGATCAACCGCCTGCGTGAGGCCTATCCCGGCGCATCCATCGTACACCGCCTGGACCTCGACACCTCCGGCATCATGGTCATACCGCTGAACGCTGCCACCCATGCGCACATCAGCCGTCAATTTCAGGAACGCCGCGTGGAGAAGAGCTACGATGCCGTGGTATTTGGCCGGGTAGACGGTGAGCGGGGCGAGATAGACCTGCCCATCGCGCCCGACTGGAGCAATCGTCCGCGCCAGAAAATCTGCGCCGAGCGCGGCAAGGCGGCGTTGACCCGCTACCAGGTGATAACACGCGAGGCGGACCGCAGCCGATTGCTGCTGAAGCCGGTCACCGGTCGCTCCCACCAACTACGCCTTCATCTCGCCAGCATCGACCACCCCATCCTCGGCTGTGACCTGTACGCCCATGCGCAAGCCCTGGGAATGGCGCAGCGGCTGCTGCTGCACGCCCGCAGCCTGGGTTTTACCCACCCCGCAACGGGCCAGTGGCTGGAGCATGAGTGCCCGCCGGAATTCTGATGCAGATCATGTGAGCGCAGCCTCCAGCGGCTAAACTATGGTCATACGCTGTCGTGAGATAGTTGAGGACTGAATGGACTACACCAAACAGAAGGCCGCGCTGGAAGCAAAGCTGGCCGACCATGAAAAACGGCTTGCCGGTGTCACCAAGGACATCACCAAGACCCTGTCGAGTGACTTTGCCGAACAGGCCACCGAGCGCGAGAACGATGACGTGCTTGAAGAGATAGGCAAGGAAACGCAACTCTCCATTGCCCACATCAAGGCGGCGCTGCAACGCATCGAAGACGACAACTACGGCCTTTGCGCCGGTTGCGGTGAAGAGATCGCCGCTGGTCGTCTGGACGCCATCCCTGAGGCCACCCACTGCGTGAAATGCGCAGATCACGCTGACTAGCGAGGGCCTGCCGCCAGCAGGCTGCTAGCCCAGTTCTTCCAGGTTTTCCTCGTAGCTGCACCAGTCGCTCCAGCTGCCCGGGTACAGCTGTGCGCCGCGGTGCCCCGCCAGTTCCAGGGCCAACAGGTTCACGCACGCAGTGACGCCGGAACCGCAATACACCACCAGTTCCCGGTCAGCCGGCAGGATCGCCAGGCGCTGCCGCTGCGCCTCCGGCGCCAGGGCCAGCCCCTGCGCATCGCTGGCATCCTGCCAGGGCAGGTTCAGGGCACCGGGGATATGCCCGGCTACCGGGTCAATCGGTTCCTCCAGACCCTGGTAGCGAGGAGCATCCCGGGAATCCAGCAGTTGCGCGCCTGCATCGCGGGCGCGACGCACTGCCGGCATGTCCAGCTTGCCCCGGTAGTCACCTACCACCGGCGCCGTCACCGCTGTGGCCGACGGCACACCGGTATCGAGACCTCCCCCGGCAGCGAGCCAGGCTGACAGTCCGCCGTCGAGTATGCGCACGTCGCGATAGTCCAGCGCGCGCAGCATCCACCACAGGCGCGCGGCAAAGGCAAAGCCATTGTCGTCATAGGCCACTACCGGCGTGTTGCGGTCAATCCCCAGTCGCGCCATGCGCGCGGCGAAGTCAGCCGCCGGCGGCAAGGGATGCCGGCCACCGTGGATGTCCACCGGGCCCGAAAGGTCCCGCTCCAGGTGCAGGTAGTGGGCGGTGGGAATATGGCCGTCTGCGTAGGCCCGCGCCCCGGCCCCGGGGTTGGCGAGGTTGAAACGGCAATCCAGCAATACCACCTCCCCCAGCCGCGTCCGCAGCTCGTCGGCCTTGATCAGGGTCTGTTCAGCACTCTGCCCCGGCATGAGGAATCCTCGTCTTGTCTGCCCGCGTATGCCCTCCTAGAATCGACTAAACGCCACGCGGGAACAAGGCCTTGGTATACGAACAGCGCACCGGTGACGACGACATGATTGTCGCGGAGCCCAACCGCTCAGCCAGCTGGCAGACCAACAAGATTGTGCTGCTGCTGATGTGCTTCTGGTCGGGCGCGATTGCGGTCGGCTTTGCCGCCATGGGCGCCTGGCCAATCCTGCCCTTTGCGGGGCTGGAGATGGCCGCCCTGGGCGGGGCGCTCTACTACGTGTGCTGGAAACTGCGCTACCGCCACGTCATTACCCTCTCCGGCTCCACGGTCCGTATCCAGAAGGGTCACTACTTCCCAAAGCGGGAGTGGGAAATCTCCACCGACGACGTGGCACTGTCCGTGATTCCGGAGAAACACCCCTGGGACGGGCCTGCTATCAGCGTGTTCAGCAAGGGCGAGGAAATTTCCCTCGGGGAGTTCCTGAACCGCGATGACAGCCTCAAACTGCTCGACCTGCTACGCGGGCGGGTGCGGGTCGGCAACCATTCCTCTCGCGGTCACCGGCCGTTTTAAACAATTAGCCTCAGCGGTACTTCTGCGGATACGGGCGTCCGTATCGCCACCAGGTATTTCTGTCATATGCTCCACGAGTTATGCAGTCATTCCCGCGAAAGCGGGAATCCAGTCTACTGGATGCCCAGGCGCAACTGGATTCCCGCTTTCGCGGGAATGACGAAGAGCTTCGCGGGAAAGACGGGGGTTTGTCGGGAAAGACGAAAGGCGCAGCGCAGAACGAGCGATTCTGGGGCTTCTTATAGTAAGCGGCTGATGCTTCTCGATGCCGCGATGATCCCCTGGTCGAAGTATTCCTCGTGGTTGATCTCGATGCGGTCGAGATCGTAGAGATAGTTGACCATCATCCCCGCGGACTGGCGCTTGCCCTTGCTGGACAGGTCAGCCGCCCAGTGCAGGCGGTGCAGGCGAGCACCGTTGCCCAGGTGGAAGCGGGCCACCGGGTCCTTCGCCTGGCGCCCGCTCTTTTCGCATAGCAGGTAATGCGCACACAGCTTCAGTAGCGCATCGCGCACCTCCGCCGCCACCACCTTGCCCACCGGCTGTCGCACGGCTTCGTGCAGGGATTCGTCGATCAGGCCCCGCAGGTCGGCTCTTGCCAGCCACTGGCAGAAGCCCGGTATCGGTGACAGGGTCACGAACGTCTTCACCCCAGGCCGCTCGCCCTTCACTTCCTCCACCACCTGCTTGATCAGGAAGTTGCCAAACGACACCCCGGCCAGGCCGGCGTGGCAGTTGCTGATGGAGTAGAACACCACGGTATCGGCGGCAGCCACCGGCCCCGGCTCGGGGTTGGCCAGCAGTGGGCCAATGGCGCTGGGCACCGCGTCGGTGAACGCCACTTCCACGAATACCAGGGGATCCTTGGGCATTGCCGGGTGGAAGAAGGCAAAACAGGCGCGGTCGGAATCCAGCCGGCGGCGCAGGTCGTCCCAGCCGTTTATCGCGTGCACCGCCTCGTAGGCAATGATTTTCTCAAGGATGCTGGCAGGCGTGTCCCAGCTGATGCGGCGCATCTCCAGGAAGCCCTTGTTGAACCAGGACACAAACAGGTGCTTGAGGTCGGAGTCCACCGCACGCAACTCAGGCATATCGGCCATCGCGTCCCGCAGGTGGCCGCGCATGGCTACCAGGGTCGCAGTGCCACCCTCCGCCGTGTTGATACGGCGAAACAGTTTCTGCCGCGGCGCCTCGACGGCGCGCGACAGTGCCGCCAGGTTGTCGTAGTCGGGGGCCTCGCGGAAGAGCTGGGCCGCGGCGTGAATTTGCGCGTCGTCCACGCCAAACTCGCTGAGCAGGCTGTCGAAAAACTCCGGCCGCATGGCCGGGTCCAGTAACTCGTAGCGGCGCGCCACCTCGGCGGCCAGCGCCAGCCCCGAGGCCTCACCCCGATGCTGAATCAGTTCCCGGCACAGGCCGGTCAGTGCGGCGGCGCCCCCGACCTCCGGATCTGGCGCGGTAATGCGCCGGGCCAGGATTTCCCGGCCGACTTCCACCACCGAGGTCAGGGCTTTACTGAATGCATTCACAATGCTACCTCACTACCACCGTATTCTGGATGTTCTACTGGTGACCGACCCCACGGGCCTAGTCATCCGTGAAACTGCCATGGCGTCCGGCGCCCTCGGTAAACCGCGTGGCACCGGCAACGGTCTCGCCGGAGCGCACCACCGCTTCGCCACCTTCAAATTCGAGCCCGAGGGCTTCGACCTGGTCCATACCCCACTGCCGGTATGAGCTGAGCCGATCACTACGCATGCAGAGCTGGGGAAAGGCAGCGATTTCCCTCGCCAGGGCCTGGGCCGCACCGAGCACCTCTCCCTTCGCCACCACCCGGTTCGCCAGCCCGATCTGCAGGGCCTCCTCGGCATCCACGGCGCGTCCGGTCAGAATCATGTCGAGTGCACGGCTGTGGCCAATCAACCGCGGCAGGCGCACGGTGCCGCCGTCGATCAGGGGCACGCCCCAGCGCCGACAGAACACGCCGAAAACCGCGGTGGTATCCACCACCCGCAGGTCGCACCACAGTGCCAGCTCCAGGCCACCGGCTACCGCAGGACCAGACACAGCGGCAATCACGGGCTTGGTCAATAGCATGCGGCTCGGACCCATGGGGCCATCGCCGTCTGCCGACATGCGGTTGGAGCCCGCGCCACTGGATACTGCCTTGAGATCGGCGCCGGCACAGAAGTAGCCGTCGGCGCCGGTGAGCACCGCCACGTCGGCGGCGTCATCAGCATCGAATGCGCGGAAGGCATCCGCCAGCAGGGCCGCCGTTTCTGCATCGACCGCATTGCGCACCTCCGGACGGTTGATTGTCACCGTGGTAATGCGGTCGGCAGTTTCGACATGCACCTTGCTCACCAGCTGATCTCGACCTCCAGCTTGGATTCGTCGTCTTCGATCTCCAGTTCGATTTCCATTTCGACCTGGTCGGCAACGTCGACCCGTATGGTCTTGCCGTACTGGACGAATTCCACCTCGTTGTGGCGGGCCAGTGAGTCGGCCAGCTTGCGCAGGTAGTCGGCGGCTTCTTCGCGCCGCATCTGGTGCTTTTCCTTGATCTCCAGGATATCCATGCCGTCCTCCGGGACCGATAGATACTGTTCAGGTAACGAAGTTACCACGCAAACCCGCAATCATGGCCAGCATTGTTTGAGCCAACCTGCCCGGGACGTGACGAACACCGCATTCAGCGCGAGTACGAGCCCCCGGAGGCCGATCCTCCGGGAAGAATGAGTCACACTTTGATCCTGCTGGAGTCTACGGCTGCCAGCCGCGGCAGACGCGCTACTGAGTCGTATTTGAGAAGACAGCCCGACGCTGCGCGTCGGCACCGCCTTCTGAGGCGTTCTTGCTGAGGGCATCCCATTCACTCTGCTTCTTGCAGACCTTCTGGGAAATACGCGTGCCGGTCGGGGCAAACTTCTTGCACACCATCCGGTCCTCATTGCCATACAGCACGGGCGCTTCAGCCGCGCCATCAGCTGACGCTACCACCGGGGTCGCCTGGTCGGCGGCCGCCTGCTCGTTGGTGGAACCTGCGCAAGCCACCAGCGTGCTCGCAGCCAGCATCAATGTAGCCTTTTTGAGTACGTCTACCACTGAATACTCCTTGCTTTTCGACTTGTGGTTTTCTCGATGAAATCGCTAGGACACTGCCAGTTCGGCACGAGCTTCTTTCTCGGCGGCTCGTTTTATCCTCCAACGACGGTACCACGACAGCTTGTCAATAAACAGGCTGCCATCGAGATGGTCGATCTCGTGCTGCAGGCAGACCGCGTGCATACCCTCCAGGGCACGCTCAAAATACTGGCCAGTGGCGTCCTGGGCGCGCACGTGCACTCGGGTGGCGCGCATGACGTTGCCGACCACGCCGGGGACTGACAGGCAGCTCTCTTCAACGAACCCCAGTCGGGCGGCGCTGAGAACCTCCGGATTGATGTACACCTGCAGTCCGTAGTCGTCGCCGGGCACGTGCACCACCAGCACCCGCTCGAACACGCCGGCCTGCGGCGCAGAGAGACCGATGGCGCCGCTACTCTCGAGGGTTTCTTTCAGGTCTTCCACCAGGCCCTGCAGGTTGCTGTCAAAAGACTGCACCGGCCGGGACCCCTGGCGCAGCGCCTCATCGGGATATTCAAGCAGCTCCAGCAATGCCATGACCTAGGCCGCCACTTCCTGCGAAGTGGGCGGAGTGGGCTGGCCGCCCTGCTTGCCCACTGCGCGGCGTACCAGCGGTGCGGTGACCACGACGGTGACGATCAACAGGCCTACTTCAATGCCGTATACCGCCAGGTAGCCGGTGGCACTGCTGGTGCCTGCGGCGACAGGGCTGATCGAGGCTTCCACGGCGTTGACGATGTCGCGAATGGCGCCGCTGAATGCCATACCCACCCCCGCGGCGGTGGCCTGCACGGCGCCCCAGGCGCCGAGCGCCAGCCCGACCTGGGCGCGAGGCGCAAGGTTCATGCTGGCGGTAAGTGTGCCGTGTGCAAACAGCGCACCGCCGAATCCGATCAGGAAATTGCCCGCCACGAACAGCAGCGGCTGCTGCAATGGCGCCGCCGCCATCACCAGCAGGAAGGCCGGCAGCCCGATGGCCGCGCCGCGGCGTGTGACCACGTAGGCGTCTGCACCGCGGGCAATGACCCTGGATGCCAGGCCGAAGCCCACCAGTCCGCCGGCGGCAAACAGCGCGGTCAGCAAGGTAGTGGCACTGACAGTGAGATTGAGTACGTGGCCGCCGAAGGGCTCCAGCAGGATATCCGCCATACCGAAGGCGATGGTGCCCAGGCCGACAATGGCCAGGCGCCGCAAGGTATGTTCACCCGTGCAGAACTGTGCCCAGGCGTCTGCAAACGAAGGGTCCACCTGCGCTGTCATGGTGCCGCGCTCGCGGCAGCGGGGCTCCTGCTTCCAGACTGCGATGGCATTCAATACCAGCGTCGCCAGCGCTGCGGACTGGATCACGCGCACCAGGCGGCCGGGCGTAAAGTCCACCAGCATGTGGCCAAACACCAGCGCGCTGACAATCATGCCCAGCAACAACATCACGTACATCAGGCCGACCACCCGGGGATGCGACTCCTGCGGGGTGAGATCGGTGGCCAGCGCCAGCCCCGCAGTCTGCACGGTATGCACGCCGGCACCTACCAACAGGAAGGACAGCGCGGCTGCCGCCTGCCCTACCCATACCGGCAGGCTGCCGGATTCGCCCTGGCCTGCCAGTACCAGGAGGGCGAAAGGCATGATGGAAAATCCGCCAAACTGGGCCAGCGAGCCCTTATAGACAAACGGCACCCGCCGCCAGCCAAGGGCGCTGCGGTGGTTGTCCGACTTGAATCCGATCAGCGCGCGGAATGGCGCAAACACCAGCGGCAGGGCCAGCATGATGCCGACCAGAGCTGCCGGCACGTTGAGTTCGACAATCATTACCCGGTTGAGGGTGCCCACCAACAGCACCAGGGCCATGCCCACCGATACCTGGAACAGGGACAGGCGCAGCAACCGGCTCAGGGGCAGGTCGGGGGTAGCAATATCAGCGAAGGGGAGTAACCGCGGGCTCAGGGAGGCCCACGTCGACAGCAGTCTGAAGCGAAGGCGGTTCACCGCTGGGTAAATCGCAATACCGCCGGAAGCGGGAGACCCCGCCCCGGCAGTATCACTCTGCTCTTAACAGCCGGCCTATCAGCCGCCCCAATAGGCGGCGAACCAGGTGGTGTTATTCAGAATTGCAAAGTGAACGGTGAAAGCGATAACCGCCACACTGCCGAGGAACAGTGGAATCCCGACGGTGGGGCTGACAACGCACCAGATTTTTCCGTTATTCATTGCTCAGTTCTCCTCAACCCAGCCAGGGGGTCAATGCGTAGGCCAGGGCGTGCGCGATCAGGGCGATCACGAAGAAAACACGCGAGCCATCGATAATGTACTTATGAATCTCTTCAGATTCCCTGATGGTCAGGCCTGTGGGCCATACCTTTTCAGAACCAGTTTCCACGATTGCATCCTCCGATACCGTTGGTTATGTCGCGGAGCGGCTGCAAAGCAGCTTTTCGCGTAATTCAGAGCCTATGAGGGCTCCCTAACATTGTCAAGTTTAATTGTCTAATTAAACTGTCCAATTTTCTTTACACTACGGGCACAAAAATACCCGCAGGCCGGGTAGGCGCCCGCAGGCGCCCTACCCTAAGTGCAGGTTATCAATACAAAAAGTGCTTGCGCTTGGTCAGCAGCGGTAGCCCGAACATGGATGAAAATGGCGTGCTGCCCTTGGTCTTGAAGGACATGCCAAAGGAACCCGCCTTGCCATCGTTGCGGCTGCTGCTGGTGCTCATCCCGACCATGGAAGACAGCGGCGTGTCGCCCGAGGTCTTGAAGGACATGCCCAGCATGGACGAGAAGGTGAAGCCCGGTGACAGCGGCTTGAGCCAGCGTGAGAAATGGCTGGTGCCTTCCTGGCTGGTCTTAAGGCCCCAGAAATCCGAGAACGGCGTGTCAGACTTGGTCAGCACAGGCAGGCCCAGGAGCGTGGAGAACGCCGCCGGCTTTTCGCTCCACGGCACAAACGGCTCTGGGGCCGGCTCGTGAGTGATGGGCAGCGGATTGTGCTCTTCGAGGATCGCTGTCACGATTTTCGAGGTGCCAAATGCCGGATTGACCACTACCAGGCTGTGGCCCTGCCCCAGCTGGTCGGCATAGAAGCCTGCGTGTTCACCCAGCATGCCTCCGGCGCGCACGGCCGCAGCGGCCGCACCCGTGTCTCCGGGCGTAAGCAGGACGATCCGCTCGTTTTCCATTTCTGCCGCTACGAGTGCATCAACTGCACCGCGCGCCTGGCCTTCCGTCAAATAGAACCGCGCTAAAAACAACATGGCACACCTCCCTTGGTGGCAGACCTCCCCTGAGGTCCATTGTCGTTCAGGTTATGTTCAGTGTACGCCGGGTTATTGGGTTCGGACCAAACAAGCTCACATTTTTTTCAGGGACTTTTACTTCGGGCAGCTTTCAGGCTATGAAACCACCCGACTGACGTCGCCACAGGTCGGCATACAGTCCCCCGGCAGCAACCAGTTCGTCGTGGCTGCCCTGCTCGATGATCCTCCCCTGGTCCATGACCACCAGGCGATCCAGCGCCGAGATGGTGGACAGGCGGTGGGCGATAGCCAGCACGGTTTTGCCCTCCATCAACTGCAGCAGGTTTTCCTGGATGGCAGCCTCTACTTCGGAGTCCAGCGCCGAGGTGGCCTCGTCCAGCACCAGGATGGGAGCGTCTTTCAGGAACATGCGGGCAATGGCGATGCGCTGGCGTTGTCCGCCAGAGAGCTTGGCGCCTCGCTCTCCCACCTGGGCGTCATAGCCGCTGCGGCCGTCCAGGTCGCTGAGCTGGCTGATGAAGTCGTGAGCGTTGGCTCGGCGGGCGGCGCTGATCACCTGCTCCTCGCCGGCATGCTGGCTGCCGTAGGCAATATTCTCGCGAATGCTGCGATGCAGCAGGGCCGTATCCTGGCTGACCACACCGATCTGGGCGCGCAGGCTTTCCTGGCTGACCCGGGAAATGTCCTGGCCGTCGATCAGGATGCGCCCGCCCTCGAGATCAAACAGCCGCAGCAGCACGTTCATCAGGGTGGTCTTGCCCGCGCCGGAGCGGCCGACAATACCCACCTTCTCGCCAGGCTGGATATGCAGCGAGAACTCATCGATCACGCCGCTGCCCTTACCGTAGTGGAACGACACCTGCTCGAAGTCGATGCGACCGTCGCTCACCTGCATCGGTGGCGCATCGGGAACATCGGTGACCATCTGCACCCGTGAGATGGTGTTCATACCGTCGTGGGCGGTGCCCATGTTTTCAAACAGGCCCGAAAGCTCCCACATGATCCAGTGAGACATGCCGTGCAGGCGCAGCACCAGGCCAATGGCTACCGCAATGCCGCCCACGCTGGTGCCGCCCTGCAGCCAGGACCAGATCGACACCGCCCCCACCGCGAACAGCAGCACGGCATTGATAAAGTCGATAGAGACCTCCAGCCGCGTGGCCAGGCGCATCATGTCGTACACGGTGCGGAGGAAGCCGCGCATACTGTCGCGGGCGTAGTTCTCTTCCTGCCGCGTGTGGGCAAACAGCTTGACCGTCATGATGTTGGTGTAGCTGTCGACCACGCGCCCGGTCATGGTGGAACGGGCGTGGGCCTGCTCCTCCGCCACCTGGTGCATGCGCGGCAGCAGGCGCCTGAGAACAAGCCCGTAGATCACCAGCCAGACCAGGAACGGCAGCATCAGCCAGAAATCGAAGGTCGCCACCAGCAGCATCGCGCCCAGGAAATAGACCGACACGTAGACCATCACATCGGCCAGCTTCATCACCGCATCGCGTACTGCCAGGGCCGATTGCATGACCTTGGTGGCCACCCGGCCGGCGAACTCGTCCTGGTAGAAGCCGAAGCTCTGCCGCAACAGGTACTGGTGCGCCATCCAGCGTATGCGCATGGGATAGTTGCCCATCAGGCTTTGGTGCATCACCAGCGACGCCGCCAGGTTCAGCGCCGGCAAGGCGACCAACACCAGCAGCGAAACCCACAGCAGGGTATCGCCCTCCTCCTGCAGGAAGGTCTCTCGATCCGCCGTGGACAACCAGTCGACGATATTGCCGAGGAAGCCGAACAGACTGACTTCGATGACCGCCACCACCGCCACCAGCACCGACATCACCGCCAGCCACGGCCACACGCCCCTTGTGTAGTGCCAGCAGAAGGCCCACAGGGAAGACGGCGGCCGTGCCGGCGGTTCCGGGGGGAAGGGCTCTACGAATTTTTCAAACAGGGCGAACATGGGTGTCAGCGCGAACGCGGGCGCTCCTTGTCAGAGTTGTGGGGTGCCGGATCGGGTGATGTCTATCCCGGCGCAGCTGTTACGGCGCTTGACCGGGGTCAGCGCCAGGGCTCAGCGGTCGAGCACGGCGGGAATGATATCGCGTTCGATGATCTGCTGGGGCAGCCAGTGCAGATTGTTTTCGTAGTTCTGGGCAAAAATCGCCACCACCAGCTCCAGTTCCTCGATGACGACCAGGTTCTGGCCGCCATAGCCGTTGGCAAAGTAGAACGGGTAGCGGCGGCTACCCTCGCGAAACTCCCCCAGCCACCACTGGTAACCGTAGCCGCTGGTGTACTGGCCGCTGAAATCGACGGCGCGGGTCACCGAGCGTTCTACCCAGTCGGCACTGATGATCTGCTGCCCCTGCCACTGGCCGTCATCAAGGAACAGCTGGCCGAACTTGGCCATGTCCCGGGCGGTGAGGAACAGGCCGCTGCCCCCTACACAGTGGCCGGTGGGCGTGTTGTCCCACAGCGCACTGCTCATTTGCAGGGGCTCGAACAGGAAGCGCGCGGAGAACTCGTCCGTGCTCATGCCCGTCACCTGCGACAGGGCATCACACAGGGAGTTGGTGGCGGCGGTGTTGTAGGCGTAGACAGTGCCGGGCTGCGCCGCCATTGGCCGGTCCAGCAGTGCCTTGGTCCAGTCCTGGTATTGCTGGGTCAGGGCCACGAGGTCATTGCGATTACTGGTGTAGGGCTCGCTCCACTCGTCCCACTCGATACCGAGGCGCATGGTGAGCACGTCCTCGAGGGTGATATTGGCCTTGCGCGGGTCATTGTTGTCGTATGAGGCATAGTCGAACACCTGCAGGTAGGGCACCTCTGTGCCACCGAAATAACCCTGGTCGATGGCGATCCCAATCAGCGCCGAGGTAAAACTCTTGCTGGCCGAGTGCAGCACGTGGCGTTCCGGGTCGCGGTTGCCGATCCACTGGTCGAACTGGTCGAGCTCCCGGGCAAAGCGCTCCACCAGCACCAGTTCGCCACGGCGGGCGATGGCGATGGCGTCGATACCCTCCAGCTCGCCCTGCACCATGCGATCGACGGTGCGGGTGATGCGATCGGTGTCGAGCTGCTGATCCTCGAGCTTGCTGACCGGCCAGCCGTCCTGGATGTCCTCGGGGGGCGAGTACTCATAGGGTGGGATAGCGCCGGGCGTCGAGGGAATGACAGGCGCTGCGGCCGTGCTGCCGCCGCCTCCCCCGCCGCCACAGGCCATCAGCACCAGGGTGAGGCCAATACCGCACAGGTAGCGCAGTATCATCATATGGAAATCCCCCGCTTCGTGACCCGACCTTTTCACGGCGCTTTATGAAATGCAATCCGGCCTGGCTCGCCCGGGGCTCGTTCTATCGCAAACGCGGGCTCAATCCACCAGCATGGCTTCCACGCCGGTGCCTGCCAGCACGGCGTCGACGCGGGCCCGATCGGCCACCGCCAGACCCTGGTATCGCTCGCGAATCCACTGCAGGCACTTGGCCTGGTAGGGGAAGGTTTGCTGGCTCCAGGTGACGCCATCGATAGTGCACTCCCAACGCTCGTCACGGGCCGCCACGGCGCGGGCATTAGCCAGCAGCGCGGGTGCGTAGACATAGCCGATTTCAGCAAGCAGGCCTTTGAGTGATGCAGCTTGCTGTTCCACTGGCAGCCAATCGTCCGGTGACGGTTCCAGCCCCCCCTGGTCAGCGAGCCTGTCCACCCAGGCCACGGTGCGCGGAGACACCTCGTGGGCGACCGCGCGGGGGGTAGGGTCGAATCCCACCAGCTGCGAGAGCTGGCCATACAGCCCAAAGTCACCCGCGCCGGGGCGCCCGCCGAGCATGAAATGCTGATTGGCCAGGTGTGCTTCCATAGCCGCAAGAAACCGGCGATAGCTGGCATCAATCACCGGGGCGGTGCTGTCATTGGAACCTACCACGTAAAGCCTGCCGATCTGGCGTTCGCTGAAAGCGGCCTTGAATCGGGCCAGCTGCTCGGCCGGCATGCTCACATCCATGGCCAGCGGCAGCCTGGTGCCGGCATTGTCGGCGTCGGCCTCGGCATGCCAGCGGTAGTGGAACATGTACTTGGTGCACCACTCGTCGCCGAAGTCCTCGATCAGGTAGTCGATAAATGCCAGTGCCGGGTCATTGGGCAGCACTGAACGCCCCTCGAAGTCTTGCTCCAGGCGGCGAATAATGGGCGTGGAATCGACGACCGCTTGCAACTCACCGGCATCCTCGAAAAAGAAGGTGGGCATCAACACGGGCCGCGGCCTTTGCACACCGAGGGCGTCACAGGCGGCCTCAACGCCCCCCCAGGTGATCGCATAGGGAATGCGCCGGTAGCGCAGCAACGCGACCATTTTCTGGGTGTAGGGCGAGCCGGTGGCGCCCACCAGCCGAATCGGTTGTGGTGCGGTCATGCTAGTTGCTCCCTGTCATTGCCGGAAAGCCGCTGCGAGTGCTCAACCGGCCTTCGCAGCCAGCTGATGCCTGATCTCCTGTGCGACCAGCCACAGGCGGTCCTGGCCCCAGATGGCCAGCAGTGACCGCCCCGCCGCATCCAGCAGTCGGAAGCTCGGAACGCCCCACAGGCCGGCTTCATACATGGCCAGCCGGTTCTGCTCCAGCAGGGCTTCCCAGCTCGGGTCCCCCAGATGCTGCCGGGCCTCTTGCCAGTCGAGACCCGCCGCCTCGACCACGCGCCGCAAACCTGACTGCCGATTGGTGTTCACACCCTCGGCAAAGGCATACCTCAGGAAGCTGCTGAACAGCTCGACACCCTTGCCCTGCTGCTCGGCCCAGGGGTAGAGGGAATAGCAGTTGCGCACCGGGTTGCCGATGGGGTCATAGAAGTTGCCGAAAGGCACGCCCGCCGCCCGGGCTTCGCGGGCCGTGTCGGTGAAAATGTAAAAGCCCTTTTCGCGCGTCGCGGGCACGCCGCGCATGACCATCGGCAGTACCGGGCGCATCACCAGCTTGACGCCGGAGTCGGCCGCAAGCTGCACCGCCCGATCGAACACCACGGCGGTGTAGGGGCTGCGCAGGGAGGGAAAGATTTCCAGTGTGAGGGTGCCGGCATCCTTTATGGGGCCGGGGTCGACCTCGGGCCGCGGCGCCAGCAGTGGCGCTCCGGGTTGAAGGTCTGCTCCCAGGCCCGCCAGCCGCTCCTCGAGGTGGTAGAGGCGATCCACCCCCCAGTACCACTCTCCGCCGTAGTAGAACATGGCGCCCGAGTAGTGCTTTAGTTCCCTGCGGCGTGCTTCGCCCGCGCTGATAGCATCACCCGCTTCCTGGTCGGAGGCAGCACCATGCGCCTCCGCGAGTGCCGCCAGTGCAGCCACATCGTCATTCCAGAGCGCTTCACCCACGGCGGTAGCGCACCCAATGAAACCGGCCGAATCCTGGGCCGCCAGTATGGCTTCTGCCTGCCTGATGAGTTCGGCGTGCGGCGCCGCCTCGTGTTGCGGGAAGGCAAGGCCGTAACCGGGCGCAATATGAAAGGCCTCATAGCGCGAAAGCCTCGACAAGAGGTCAGGCTCCGGGGCATTGGCACCCGTGGGGCCGCGCACCAGGTAGCACTGCAGCTCGACGTCATAGCGGGATGCAAACGCCGCCAGCAATTGCGCCGCAAGGTGGCTGTAGCCGTCATCGACCTGGTGGAAGTAGAGCACCCGATGGGGCGTGTTTTCCGCACGGCGCTTTTGCTCTGTCTGCCGGCGTTTTTCTTCCAGGGTAGAGACCTGCACAGCGCGGGTCATGATCCTGGAGGTCATCCAGCGACGGAACCAGGACGGATCCATCGTGGCGACGCCGCCCTGTTCCTTGAATTGTTCAGCCATGGCCGGTATCGACGCCCCGTAAATTATCGAAGGGACGCATTGTGCCAGATTCCGGGGGTGGGGAAGAGGCTGGTCTGGGAACTCGCTGCCCATGACAGGCAGCGCAGCCAAAACACCTAGGGCACCGCAGTAATCAGAGGTGCCCTAGTTGACGATGGCGTCCATCAGCCAGATGCCGCTGACCACAAAGCCAAACAGGCTGATGGTGGTCACGGAAGCAAAAATCGCCTGCCACATCGGCTCTTCCAGCATGCGTACAAAGGGGCTGGTATCGCCCTCGATAGCGGCGGTCACTTCACTTTTGACGGTTTCAGATTGTTGTTGGGTCATGGATTGGGTTCCTTGTTCACTCGTTCTAATGGCTGCAACAACAGCTCGCGTACTGTAGAGCTGTAACCCGGCGAAACAAGTCGGTATTCCCTGCGCAAAGCATCGAATAATCCGCAGTGTTCGACCGGAACCCGGAGGGGCTCGACGCTGACTAATTCGCATAGTGGGCGGCGGTTACTTCATCACAGCGGTGTGGTAGCGTACTCGCTGCTCAAAACCTTATCGACCCGTGTGCCCGCCCCCAATGCGCTTGCTCCTTGCCCTGCTGCTGTCCGTCCATGCTTCCCTGGCAATGGGGCAGCAGGATATGAGCGAAATAGACCCCTGGGAGTCCACGAACCGCAAGATCTTCGCGTTCAACCGCTTCTTTGACCGGACACTACTGCGCCCGGTGTCCAGCAGCTATGCCAAGGTAATGCCTGACGCAGCGGAGCGCAGCGTGGCCAATGCCGTGGCCAACATTTACGAGGTCAATCGCTTCATCAACTCGTTGCTGCAGGGTCGCCCCGATTCCGCGGCGATCAGCACCGGCCGCTTCATGGTCAACACCACGGTAGGCGTATTCGGTCTGTTCGACGTGGCAACCCGTATGGGCATCGAGGTGCAGCGCGCTGACTTTGGCCAGACCCTGATGGTCTGGGGTTTTGACAGCGGGCCCTACGTGATCCTGCCGTTCTTCGGGCCCCGGACGGTGCGGAGTGCCACCGGCTATTTTGTGGACACCTACGCCTCGATTCCCGCCGTCGCCTGGAATACCGACTCGGCGTACGCCTTCTGGACAGTGGAGGCGATCAGCTTCCGCGCCGGCTTGCTGGACTACGACGACCTGATCACCGGCGACGAATACGTGTTCATGCGCAGCGCCTACCTGCAGGCGCGCGCGACTTTCCTGAACAATGGCATTCCGCCGCTGGAGGATTTCGCTGACGATGAGTACGATCTGGATTGGGATGAATAACCTTAACCCTTGCACTTACAACGGAGTTCCCGGCAAGCCATGAGCCTCCTGGAAAGAAAATCCATTCTCGTTCCCATCGACTTCTCCGAAGCCTCGCTGGAGGCACTGCGAGACGCCATATCGCTGGCGGAGTCTCCCGCCCAGGTGCACGTCGTGCACGTCTTGCCAGACCTGAGGTCCGAGGCCGACTACCTGAGCGAAGCCATGACCATGAGCCAGGACGAGCGCGAGGCGCGCGCCCGCGCAGCATTGACCGATATGCTTGCTGAAAACGGCACCCAGGCGGTGGACACGATTGTTTGCGTTGGCTCTGCCGGCGAGGAGATCACCCGGGTGGCGCGCGAGCTTGGCTGCGACCTGATCGTCATGCCCACCCACGGCCGCAAGGGCGTCTCGCGGCTGCTGCTGGGCTCGGTAGCAGAGCGGGTTTTGCGCCTGGCCCATTGCCCGGTGCTGGTAACCCGGGGGCCGGCTGACTGACGACGCCTGGGTCTCCCGCCGCCATGGCGGTGGTCCAACACCCTTGAGCCGTCAGAAATTGCCGCTGATGGTGAGCCGCGCGTTCACCGGCTCGCCCACGGTGACCTGGTGGGTGCTGTGTGAGGTGGGGTAATACTCCTCGTCCAGCAGGTTTTCAACGTTGAGCTGTACTCGCAGGTTGCTGGAGAGGTCGTAATAGACCGCTGCATCTACCCGGGTAAAGCTCGGCAGTGTTGCGGTGCCGCCGTCGGTGACCAGGGAATCGTCCTGGTAGGTGGCGCCCAGGCCAAAGCCCCATTGTGAGTTTAGCTGGTACACACCCCACACAGACGCCATGTGCTCGGGCAGTTCTCGGGGCGTCTCCCCATCGGCCGTTTCGCCGTCAAAATAGCTGTAGCCCCCTCGCAGGTATAGGTTGTTCCCCAACTGGCCCTCCAGCTGCAGTTCGAAGCCGTCCACTTCCAGGCCACGCACCGAGAAGTTTTCACCCGTCTCGTTGTCGATATCGGCGCGGGTCTGCTCGTTCTCGAAGTAGGCCATGGTGAGACTGAGGCCTGCCTCAAGATCCCATTTCATGCCGATCTCCCGGCTCTCGAACTCATCGGGGTCGAGGTCGTCCGCATCGCCGTTAATATTGGCGAACTGTTCACCGCTGCGTGGCAGGAAAGTCTCGCTGTAGCTGGCGTAGAGGGAAATGTTCTCGCGCGGCTTGAAAATCAGGCCGCCGCGGGGAGAAATCTCATCGTCGTTGCGGCTGCGGTTTTCGTTGGCGGGAACATTGAAGACCTCGATATCGAAATTGTCGTAGCGGGCACCCAACACCAGCGAAAACTTCTCCGTCAGCGCAATCTCATCCTGCAGGTAGAAGGAGTAGACCTCGATATCGACGCGGGTGTCGTCATTCAGGTCGACGGTGAAATCGTTGGTCGCCACCTGACCGGCGGCGTTCACGCCTACCCCGCCCCGCAGGTTCAGGGGCCGGGTGATGGAGAAGATCTCATTGTCATCCTGAGTCGTGTCCCAGAAGGCGTTGAAGCGGTCCTGGTCTGAAGAGGTGTCGATGTACTCCGCACCAAACAGTACCGTGTGGCCGACGCTGCCGGTGTCAAACTGGCTCACCAGGTTACCGGTCAGGATCAGGTTCTGGCGGTCGGTGGTGTCCAGGTAACCGTCCAGGGTGACCTCGTCGGGAGAGTTTTCCTGGTCGTAACCGGAGGCATAGAAGTTCTCGTAGACCTTGTCATAGTCGCCGTAGAAGGCGGTGACGTTACCTTTCAGAGAATCAGAGAACTCGTGCTGCAGGATTGCCCGGATCAGATGCGCTTCCAGCTCTGCCTCGTTGATGTTCGGGTCGCCGAAGACGATGTCATCAAACTCATCCACCGGGTCACCGTCGGTGCCGGTAACGATGCCGCGATCAATGAACTGGCTGTGGTCCAGGTACTCGTAGGACAAGTCCAGCACGGTCGAATCGCCCAGTACGAACTTGGCAGTGGGATTGATACCCCAACGCTCGCCGTCGGCGAAATCACGCTCGCTGTCGAGGCCTTCATAGTAGGCATTGAAGCGAAACGCGGTGGTGTCATTGACGGCGTAGTTGCTGTCAATCTGCAGGTTGTACTCGCCGAAGGAGTCCATGGCGACGCGGTAGTCATTGAAGTTTGAATCGATAACGCCCTTCTTGGTCACCCGGTTCAAGATGCCGCCGGCGCCACCACGGCCGAACAGCAGCGCATTCGGGCCCCTGAGGATTTCGATCTGCTCCAGGTTGTAGAGCGGACGGAAGTACTGGACGTCGTCGCGGGTGCCATCGATATAGAAATCCGCGGTTGAGCGGATGCCACGGAATACGACCGCATCGCGATGGGCCTCGCCCTGGGTATTGTTGACGCCGGGGGTGTAGTTGATCAGGTCGCCGACCGTCACGAAGGCCTGCCGCTGCATCTGCTCCAGAGTGACAATGGAAAGGCTCTGGGGTACGTCCAGGATCGGGGTGGGCGTACGCAGGGCGTTGACCCGCTCCGAATTCAGGTACTGCCCTCTCACCACAACTTCTTCGCGGTTCCCTGCCGGGTCGGCGCTTGAGGACTGGGCGCTGGCAAGCGACGAGAGCGCGGCTGTGCCGAGGGCACCCAGGAACAGGGAACAACGTTTCATTACGGGACAACTCCGGATCCATCTGGAAAGCGGGAACCGTAGTGCAAGCGCAAATGAAAATCAATCTTATTTGCGACCAAGTTGTTGGGGATGACGCTCCGTCATCATGGCCATTACCGATCAGCATCGGCGCGGGATTCGACTTTCCCGATTACCGTGAAGTGCCCTCTACTCTAGGTGGCAGGTCATTGATCGGCCGTCTTCGGAGCCACTGGGACGTTCAACAGCAGCAGCGAGGCCTGCCGCCCTGCACTATCCCGCAGATCATTGAAAACTATAGCGGGTGCCGAAGGACCAGGTCGGTCATGCAGGACGTAAAACTGGTCAAGGCACAGGGTCGTTTCCTCCAGCCACAGGTGGTTTTCAGCCGTTGAAAGCACGTCCACGACGGTATCCAGGTTGCTGGCGAGTACGTCCTCTGAAGGGCCGAGCGCTGCCAGCTCCTGCTCGATGCGGTCCAGGTCAGCCTGCAGTTTCGCCTGTTCGGCGCTAGCGGCGTGCTGTGTGAAACCGCCACTGCGCTGCATGATGTCGAGCTTGCTACGCAGCAGGGCCCGGCGGACCTTGAGGGACTCCCGCTCTTCGCGACAGTCGGCGATATGCTCTAGAGCGACTGACAGCAGGTGATCGAATGCCCGGCGCTGCAGGAGACGCCGGGTCTCCTTCTCGTCGAAGCTGGGTTCCAGAAACCGGCGCTGCTCAAAGCTGACCGTGGTCTGCGGCACGTCGGCCACCGTCTGGTCACCCAGCTTTCCATAGCCGAAGCCGTGTTTCTCGACTCGTTGTGCGATCAGCAGTGCGGTGACGGTCGCTTCATTCGGGCCGTGCAATGCTCGAAACTCTTTCATGGCAGCATCGCGACTGACAAGATCTTCCATCACTTCCTCTGAATACAGCATGGCCGCAAAGCAGGGATTAGTGGCGAAGGCTGCCTTGCCTGCAGCAACCGGGGCGGGCAAGCCATCAACAATGCCGACAATGTAGTCCGCCGCATGGACGACAGAATTCTTTAGTGCTTTCTTGTAACCGCCAACAATCCGCAGGCGTGGGTCGGTGCCGTCGACCGCGCGCTCGATGACGGTATCAACGAGTGCGGGTGGCAACTTCCCGGGGTGCGCTTCCTGGGCGTGACCGAAGATGTCAGCAAACAGCTTCAGCATCGGGCGCTCTGCGCTGAATCCTGGAAAACAGTGAACATGACGGCTGCGCTAGTAGGTATCGAAGATGCGTTGAATCGCTGCTGAATCAGACGTGCGTGTCAGCGCCAGCATCAGGAGAATGCGCGCCTTGTTGTCTTGCTGCCCCCGGGAAACGATGGCGGGAAATCCATAGTCAGGCGGCGTCACGATGCGCCCCTTAGGAACCCTGGAGGTGACAACGCTGGGTATTCCCGGCTTCGACAGGCTCTTAAGCCCGGCCTGCATGCCGGCACTCATTCGCCCCCCGGCAAAGGTACGCACGACGAGGCCATCCATTGGCAATTCCCCGAAGTGTTCCACAAGCGCTTCCTCGAGGCCCGTGAAGTCAGTCAATATCAGGACCTTCGGAAGCGCAACGAGGCCGGAGATATCAAACTCAGACGCTGTGGTGTGAGGCTGTAGCGAGCGGCGGTAGAAGCGAACGCCATCCGGGTCGACCGTGCCCAGGTGCCCGACATTCGCGCTGCCAAATGTGTGTACCCGGCGATTATCGGTCTTCCAGACATCGCGTGCTGCGCTGATGTCTTCGTTGAGCACCACCAGGACGCCCTGGCCTTTCGCCTGACCGGAAATTGCCACTCGAACCGCGTTGATGAGGTTGCCGGGGCCGTCGGCCGACACTTCATTCGACGATCTCATGGACCCGACCAGCACCACCGGGCGATCCCATTGCACTGTCAGATTCAGGAAGTAGGCGGTCTCCTCCATGGTGTCGGTGCCATGGGTGATCACGATGCCGGCGAGCTGTTCGTCCTCAGCGTAGATTTCATTGACTCGTTTCGCCAGGCGCAGCCAGTGATCCGGGGTCATTTTTGAAGATCCGATAACACTGAACTCTTCGACCCGTACCTCGGCGTAGTCGAGCAGCCGGGGAACCGCCTGCACCAGTTCCGGACCATCTATCAAGGGGGCATCGGTCCGGCTGGCGATCGTGCCGCCGGTGGTCAGCACCAGAACGGGAGGCTTCGGGGCAGGCTCGGGCTCGGCGAACGCGCAGCTCGCGGCAAACGCAAAAGCGAGGATCGTCAAAGTTCTCATATCCAGCCCCAAAAGGAATTCCTGCCCAGAGCATAGCCAACGTCTTCAGGAAAGTCTGTGAGCGTGACGGCGTGGAACAGTTTTGCACCTGTGGCAGTAAATTGGCCCGCACTCTTCCTGGGTGCTGGCTGAAACCCGAAGGATTATCTAGCATTGTGAAGTCTCTCAACGTCGGCCACCGCCGCAGGCACACCAGACATGACAAGCTGCGGCAATGTTCCACTCGTCTCTCAACTCTTCCCTCAGGTAAACCTATGCGCACATTACTGAAACGCCTGCTGCCCGCCCTGCTCTGCCTACTGGCCTGGCCGGCCCTGGCACAGACCCTGACCACCGAGCAGATGGAGCAGCTGCAGTTCCGCCATATCGGCCCCATTGGCAATCGCCTGATCTCGGTCACCGGGGTTCCCGGTGACACGATGACCTACTACGTTGGCGCGGCCTCTGGCGGCATCTGGAAGTCCACAGACGGCGGCCTGAACTGGAAGCCGGTGTTTGATGACCAGCGCGTTCACTCCGTTGGCGCCCTGGCCCTGGCGCCAAGCGACCCCGAGATCGTCTATGCCGGCACCGGTGAGTCGTTCATTCGCTCCAACGTTTCAATCGGCAACGGCGTGTGGCGCTCGACGGATGGTGGCGATAACTGGACGCACCTAGGGCTTGAGAACACAGGGCGTATCAGCCGCATCGTCGTACACCCCACCAACCCAGACGTGGTCTACGTTGCGGCCCTGGGGCATGGCTACGCGCCACAGGAGGAACGCGGCATATTCAAGAGCACCGATGGCGGTGCCAGCTGGACGCACGTCCTGCAAGTGGATGAGGGCACTGGCGCATCAGACCTGGTCATGGACCCCTTCAATCCGCGCATTCTGTTCGCGGGAATGTGGTCTCTTGAGATGCGCCCCTGGACCAGGAAAAGCGGAGGCCCCGGCGGCGGCATCTACAAATCACTGGACGCCGGCGTGACCTGGAACCGGCTCGAGAGCGAAGGCCTGCCGGAAGGCGAAGTGGGGAAAATCTCCCTGGCCATGACCGCAGCGCAGCAGGGCCGGCTCTATGCCCTGATAGAAACCGGCGACGGTATTCCGCTGGACGGCGAAGACACCAATACCGGCGAACTGTGGCGATCGGAAGATCGCGGCGAGACCTTCAAGCTGGTCAGCTCTGACCGCGACCTCACCGGACGCGGCGCGTATTACACGCGCAGTACCGCGTCGCCTGACAACCCCAACGAGATCTATTTCTTCTCCGCCGCCTATGCCACCAGCATCGATGGCGGTAAGACCGCGACGGTGGCCGATTCGGCCAGCCAGCCCAACTGGGACCATCATGAAATGTGGGTCGACCCCACCAATGGCGACCGGCAAATTGTGGTGGGTGACGGCGGCCTGTCGATCAGCCATAACCGCGGCAAGTCGTGGCACCGGGTGCAGCTGCCTGTGGCGCAGCTGTACCACGTAACCACCGACACCGAAGTCCCCTACAACGTACTCACCAACCGGCAGGACGGCCCATCCATGAAGGGCCCCAGCCGCAGCCGCATGCAGGGCTTCTTCGGCCCGTTTATCGGCACTGGCCTCTGGCACGACGTGGGCGGCGGTGAGAGCGGGTTCGCCACCGCCGACCCCACTGACCCCAACATCGTCTGGTCCAGCGCCTCGGGATACGGTGCATTGGGCGGCGTGGTCGTTCGCTACGATGAGCGGAACGGCCAGTTCCGACAGGTGGAAGTGTGGCCGGAGCTGACCGCGGGCACCCCTGCTGCAGACGTGAAGTATCGTTTCCAGTGGACTTTCCCACTGCTGATTTCACCCCACGACAACAACACTGTGTACGTGGCCAGCCAGTATGTGCATCGCACCACTAACGGCGGCCAGAGCTGGGACATTGTCAGCCCTGACCTGAGCCTCAACGACAAAAGCAAGCAGCAGTTTTCCGGCGGGCTTACCGGTGACAATATCGGGGTCGAATACGCCAACGTGGTCTACGCCCTGGACGAGTCGCCCCTGAAGCAGGGACTGATCTGGGCGGGCACCAATGACGGCCAGGTGCACGTCAGCCAGGACGGCGGTGAAAACTGGACCAACGTTACCCGCAAGCTGCCTGGCATGCCCAGCTATGGCGCGGTGCGCAATATCGAAGCCTCCCAGCACGATGAGGGCACGGCCTACCTCACGGTGGACGCCCACGAGATGGGCGACTTCAAACCCTACGTATACAAGACCACCAACTATGGACGCTCCTGGAAGAAGATCACCACGGGCATTGAAGATAGCATCCTCAGCTATGCGCGGATGATCAAGGAGGACCCGATCAACCCCAACCTGCTCTACCTGGGCACGGAGAACGCCCTTTACTTCTCCCTGGACCAGGGCAAGCGCTGGCAGTCGCTGATGACCAATATTCCCTCCAGCCCCATGTACTGGATGGATATCCCCGAGCACTTCAACGACCTGGTGGTGGGCACCTACGGCCGCGGCGTGTGGATTCTGGACGACCTCACTCCCCTCCAGCAGTTCAACGACGAGGTGGCCTCATCGGCGCTGTACCTGTTCGACCCGAAGGACGCCTACCGCCTGCATCCGGTATCGAGCATCATGCAGTTCTTCAAGGAAGCCTCCTTCGGTGATGACCCGCCCCTGGGCACCTCGCTGCATTACTGGCAGTCAGAGGAGATGGAGGACAAGGTCTCCCTGATCATCAAGAACGAAACCGGTGACACCGTGCGCACCATCGAGCACGAGGGTAAGCCGGGCGTGAACCGGGTGTGGTGGGACTTCAAGGAGGACCCCACCACCAAACTGGTGCTGCGCACCAAGCCGACCTACGCCGACTGGTACCCGATGAAGGACGACCGGACGCGGGAACCGCTGGTGAAGCCCATGTCGCTGCTGGCAAGCCCGGGCGTCTATTCCGTGACCCTGGAATCGGGCGATTTTGAACAGACCTTCAGTTTCGAACTCAAGAAAGATCCCAACTCCGAGGGCAGTCTTGCCGACATCCAGCAGCAGAAGGCACTGCTCGACAGGATTCGGGCTGACTACGAAGAGATGTCTGTTGCCGTCAACGAAGCCGAAAGACTGCGTCGGCAGATTCGCGACCTGAAGCCCATGGTCGGCGAAGACCTGCGCGGCGAGCTGGATACGCTGGACGAGAACATCACTGCCATCGAAAACCAGATGCTGCAATTGAAGCACTCCGGTAAAGGCCAGGATGTGATTCGACTGCCGGGCATGCTGATGGAGAAGCTCGCTTACCTGGCGGAGACCGTGGCCATCGCAGACTTCAAACCCGCCGATCAGTACGTGGAGGTCTATGACAAGCTTCACGCCGAGTGGGGAGACGTGCAACAGCGCTGGGTTGCCCTCAAGGATGGCGAGGTAGCAGCTATGCGCGCCAAACTGATCGAGACCGGACCGCTGATAGTCGATGCTGCTGACTAGTTAATGCCTCCTCCCTGGCGCGCCGCCTGGCGCCCAGGGGTGACGCTCAATTGCTTTTTCATCTGTGAGAGGTAGTCTGCGCTGCAGTTGAGACCAAACAAGGGAAACTCATGATGCAAGCGCTGCGGCTACTTCTCACTCTACTGACACTCGCCTTTGCCCACCTGGCCGTTGCCACGGAATGGCAGGCCCAGGCCACCCGCCAGGACATAAAACTCTCTAACTTCGAGTTCCACACCGGCGAGACCCTCCCCTCAATCACCATGAGCGTGTACACACTCGGCACGCCGCAGCGCGATGACGATGGCAATATCACCAACGCGGTCATGCTGCTGCACGGCACCGGGGGCAGCGGCCGTTCTCTACTGCGCCCCGCGTTTGGCGACGAGCTGTTTGGTCCCGGGCAGCTGCTCGATATCGAGAAGCACTACATCATTTCCCCCGACAATCTCGGCCACGGTGACAGCTCAAAACCCAGCGACGGCATGCTCACCGACTTCCCCCGCTACGACTATGAGGACATGGTGCTTGCGCAATACCGGATGTTGACGGAGGGGCTCAACGTGCAGGAGCTCGACCTGATCATCGGAACCTCCATGGGCTGCATGCACAGCTTCGTCTGGGGCATCTCACGGCCAGGCTTTGTCCGCCGCTTCGTGCCGCTGGCTTGCAATGCCATAGAGATTGCAGGCAGAAACCGCATGATGCGCAAGATGGTGATCGACGGTTTTGAAGATGACCCTGCCTACGAGGGTGGACGCTACGACGACCCCGCAAACCTCACCATGGGGCAGACCATTCGTGCCTACATCCTCGGGCTGGCCGGGCCGAACCCCTACCGGCTGCAGGCCCAGTATCCGACACGTGAGCAGGCCGAAGCGGTGCTCGATAGCCGACTTGAACGGGCCCTGAAGAACCCGGTTGATCCTAACGACACGATCTACCAGTTTGATTCATCCCGATACTACAACCCCGCACCGCGGCTGGCGGAGATCCGTGTACCAGTCCTGTGGATCAATTCTGCGGATGATTTCATCAACCCACCGGGCCTCGGCAATCCCGAAAACCTGGCCCGGAAAATGCCCAAGGCGACGTTCGTGCTGATTCCCATCAGCGACGAGACCAGGGGCCACGGCACCCACACCGCGGCGCGTTTCTGGAAAGATGAGCTGGCGAGCTTCCTCGCGCGGCACCCCTAGAGGAAACTCCAAAGTACACGCGGAAGGGCTGAGCTGTATATAAGCAATACAGAACGCAAGAACGCTGGCTTCGTTTCACGCGGTTGCCCTAAGGTTGCCTAAACTATTCGCATAGAATAGCCGGGCGCGAATACGCCCCGGTGGCGTGACTCCAGGCTAGGCGGCTGATTCGGCCTCCAGATCCCAGCCTGGGAACACCAGCACAGCAGGGTGACATTTCAGCGCCCGGGCCAGCGTCTTGGCCCTCTCTACACCAAGATTGACCCGATCACGCTCAATGGCAGAGATGGTTGATTGCGGGATGCCTGCCAGCTCTGCCAACTGATTCTGACTCAGCTCCTGCATTTCGCGAAGAATACGGACAGACTCCCCGGGAGAAACCACCACTCGTCGCTTGGCCTTTTTAAATTCACTCATCAGGACTTCCTCCGATAGTCGTGAGGCGTCAGTTCTACGACTTGAACGATCAACTGATCACCGTCCACCCGGTAGATCACGCGATACTGTTGATTCAATCGGGACGAGCGATGGGCCTTCCACTCGCCACGTAGCGCCTCATCTCGCAAGCCTCTGATCATCTTAAGGCCTGCCGGACCGGAGAGCTCTACGATGTCTTTCCACTTTTCATAGCGCTTCTGAACTTCCAAAGGTGCTTTGGCCAGCTGCTTTTCGATTCGCTTATGCTCATACACTGACCACATACCAAATATAGTATATATACCATTTTTGATATGTCTACCAGTGAATGAAACCAAATATGCTTGAATTCAGAGCCAGCAGCCTCTACCGATGGATATTCCACCTACGCCGGGGGCACAGCGCCAGTGGAGTACTGCACCCGAACGCATTGGCTATCTCCTGTCCAATTGGCAGCAATAAGAGAGGGCTTTCTAGCCGATTTTCATCATTCCCGCCCAAGCTCTGAGGTTTTTGAGGAGTAAAAGAATTATTAATCAGGTAACATTCTTCCGTCTCACTTCTACAATTCATCCATGAAAGATACTTCCAGCAGGGTCGGGTTTGTTTCACTCGGCTGCCCAAAAGCGCTCGTTGATTCCGAGCGCATCCTCACCCAGCTGAAGCTGGACGGTTACGACATTGTGCCTTCTTACGAGGATGCCGACGTCGTGGTGGTGAATACCTGTGGCTTTATCGATTCCGCCAAGCAAGAGTCGCTGGACTCGATTGGCGAGGCACTGCGCAAGAACGGCAAGGTGATCGTCACCGGCTGCATGGGCAAGGACGCCGAGGACATCACCCGGGTGCACCCGGATGTGCTGGCGGTGACAGGGCCGCAGGCTTATGAAGAGGTAGTGGGTGCCGTTCATCAGCACGTACCCGCACCCACGGTCGAGCACAACCCGTTCACGGACCTGGTGCCGCCGCAGGGCGTGAAGCTCACCCCCCGGCACTATGCCTACCTGAAGATTTCCGAGGGCTGCAATCACTCCTGCAGCTTTTGCATCATCCCTGACATGCGCGGCAAGCTGGTGAGCCGACCCATCGGCGATGTGATGGCAGAAGCCGAGCGGCTGGTGAAGGCCGGCGTGCGCGAGCTGCTGGTGATTTCCCAGGACACTTCAGCTTACGGTGTCGACCTGAAGTACCGCACCGGTTTCTGGAACGGTCGCCCCCTGAAGACCCGCATGCAGGAGCTGTGCGAGGCGCTGGGCGAATTTGGCATCTGGGTGCGGCTGCACTATGTGTACCCCTACCCTCACGTGGACAATGTGATTCCACTGATGGCCGAGGGCAAGATTACGCCTTACCTGGATATTCCCTTCCAGCACGGCAGCCCGCGCATCCTGAGATCCATGAAGCGCCCAGCGGCGGCGGAGAATACCCTGGAGCGGATTCACGCCTGGCGGGAGATCTGCCCGGAGTTGACCATCCGGTCCACCTTTATCGTCGGCTTCCCGGGTGAAACGGAACAAGACTTTGAAGAACTGCTGGACTGGCTGGAAGAAGCCCAGCTCGACCGGGTGGGCTGCTTCCAGTACTCACCGGTAGAGGGTGCAGCAGCGAATGATCTGTCGGGCCATGTGCCCGCCGATGAAATGCAGGACCGCTGGGAGCGCTTCATGGCGATCCAGCAGGCCATCAGCGCCCAGAAGCTGCAGGACAAGATTGGCACCACCCAGGAGATTCTCATCGACAGCGTTGACGAGGAAGGCGCGATTGGTCGCACCCACGCTGACGCACCGGAGATTGATGGGCTGGTGCACTTGCCGGGTATTACCGACCTGGCGCCGGGGGATTTCGTGGAGGCGGAGATTAGTGGGGCTGATGAGTACGATCTGTACGTCTAGTCGTTCCCGGCGTGCTGCGCCTGTCATTTTCTGACTGAACGTTGTCATTCCCGCGAAAGCGGGAATCCAGTGCGTGCGCAAAGATCGAGTGGCTGGATTCCCGCTTTCGCGGGAATGACGGGGTCGTGCGAATGACGACTCGCACTGCCTACCCTAACCTGCCCCCACTACGCGCCCGGCCATAATGCCGGTAAAGATGGCGAGGTAGTTGCCCACCGCATAACCGATCAGCGCCATGAGGATGGCCACCGGCACCAGGGTCGGCCGGTGGTAGGCGGCCACCACCGGCGCGCTGGCCGCGCCGCCAATATTTGCCGCTGAGGCAATGGCCGCGCTGTGTACGTCGACCTTGAAGATGTAGGAACCGGCCAGGCAGAAGGCTCCGTGAATGGCGATCCAGACGAAGGCGCCCAGCACGAACCAGGGCGCCTGGCTCAGGCCTTCCAGGGCCGCCCGCGCACCCATACCGGCAACAAATACATAAATGATGGCCATGGCCAGGTTCTGTGAACCGGGAATATGCCTTGCCGGCGTGACCGACAGCGCCAGGCTCAGGGAAGTCACCAGCAGGATGACCCAGGTGGACGAAGACAACACGTTCTCGATCACCGGCAGCAAAGGTGCCAGCAGGTAAGACAACCAGGTGACGCCGAGGGCGATGACCCCGAGGTTCAGGTAGTCAGTCATGCTTACCACCCGCTCTTCCACGTGCAGCTCCACCGAGGCGGCCTCCATTTTGGCGATCCGGTCCTCTGGCACCCGGGCCCAGGCATTGAATTTTTCGGCAAAGGCGCGCGACCCCAGCAGGATGGGCAGCCACACCACGTAGACAAGATTGTCTGCCAGCACCGCCAGGCCGATATGCTCCGGGCCGCCTTCCAGCGCCACATGGGCCGCCGCCATGTTGCCGGTACCGCCAATCCAGCTACCGGCGAGAGTGCCCACCGCCTTCCAGGCATCGGGCTGCAGGAAGCCGTGCACCAGCCAGTAGGAAAACACGCCACCAATCACCACGCCGGCGGTGCCCATCAGCATGACTGCCACCCCGCCGCCCATGACCCGGATGGCCGCCGGCACGTTCACCGACAGCAGCATCAGGCAGATGGCGATGGGCAGGCCAAACTCGCGCATGCCGCTATACACCGGCGAGCTCTGCACCAGGATTTTCTGGTCCATGCCAAACAGGATGTCGGTATTGCTGAGCAGTATGGGCGTGGAGTAGATGAACAACAGCGGCGGCACGTAGCCGAATAGCGTCCACCGGGTGCGCTTCTCCACGTAGAACCAGAAGGCGGCAATGGCGATCAGCGTGAACATGACGCCGGCGCTGGAATAAATCATTCGAGGGTCCCCGTTCTTGTTATGTGCGCCAGTGTGCGAGCAGAGCCATCCCTGTGCAAGCCCGCCAGGGCGACATTGCGCCGGGGATGGCCAACGGACATATACTAGGCAGATGAAGGCAAGCATCACCCCAACACTCCCCTACCCCTTGGCTGACACACACCTGTGAACCTGCTGCTCTTTTCCGACCTCGACCGGGTCGGTGCCGATCGAATTCGCCTGACGGACCACCGCCTGCAGCATCTCCGCGAAGTGATTGACGCCAACGAGGGTGACAGTCTGCGGGTTGGCGAGATCAATGGCCGCATGGGCGAGGCGGAGTTGGTTAAACTTGCCCCGGACGAGGCAGTGCTGGATGTGGCGCTGGTCAGGGACCCGCCGCCGAAGCTGCCTCTGACCCTGGTACTGGCGCTACCCCGCCCGAAAATGTTGCGCCGCATCCTGCGTATGGTGGCGGAACTGGGCGTGGAATCCCTGCAGCTGATCAACAGTTACCGGGTAGAAAAAAGCTACTGGCAAACGCCAGTGCTGGACCCGGCGGTGATAGAGGACTACTTCCTGGAAGGCCTGAGCCAGTCGCGGGATACCGTGCTACCGCAGCTCACCCTGCACAAGCGCTTCAAGCCCTTCGTGGAAGACGAACTGCCCGGCCTGTTGGCAGGTCGCAGGGGGCTGCTTGCACATCCCGGTAACTACCCGCCCTGCCCACGAAGCGGCGGTGAACCCACTCTGCTGGTGATTGGCCCCGAAGGCGGGCTTATTCCCTACGAAGTGGAAAAACTGGAGGGGGCAGGATGCGAGACGGTGAGCCTGGGCCCGCGCATTCTGCGCGTGGAGAACGCGGTGACGGCGCTGGTGTCACAGCTCTCCTGAGCTTGAGTCAGACTCAGTTGGGGGGCTCGCCTGAGGCTGAGCCCGCCGCCTCATGCGAAAACAACAGGCGGTGAACCTGCGCCGCGCCCATGGCCTCCATCATCACGGCAATGATGTTGTACAGGGCGAGGAAGACCAGCAGCAGGATATGCGCCGCCCAGAAGTGCGGCCAGTACACCTCCTCCCGCATTGCCGCGATAGCCGCGCCTGCAGAACCCGCCTCCCTGAAAGCAGGAATGAACTCTTCGAGAAACTGAAAGCAGAGCGCCACAAGCGCGTAGGCAACGGTACGGGCAATAATCAGGTACACCCTGGGGAGACGGTCGAGCAGGTGCCAAACGGGCAGCGCGTCTGCCACCAGAATGGATTTGCCGAGCACCAGTGCGCCGATAGTGGCGGCCACGGACGAGAGCGAGCCCACGCCCAGCCTGTCCTCCATCAGGGCGCGGGCAAAGGCCATGATGTGGAATACGCAAAAGAAGAATATCGTGGGCGGCAGCATCTCCAGGAATTCTTTCTTCAGAAAGCCAAGCACTTTGCTCACATTGCAACTCCCGCGTGGTCCACGAAAGCCAGAGCTGCGGGCGCTGTCATTCCGGAAACACCGCTTTCCAGTCTTTCTTCATGTCTACAATCACCCAGCCGCGCGCGGCGCCTTCATCCAGGCCGCGAGACAACTTGCCAATATGGCTGTCGCGGTCGTAGGCCCATTCCCGCTCAGCATCCGTGTGGTGAAGTAGCACGCCCAATCGACGCCCTGCCCCGGCGGTCGTCCAGGCCAACATCTCGAAGTCACCGTCGGAGTTCCCAAATGCAGCAATCGGACGGCGCCCGATGTGGCGTTGAATGCCCACCGGCTTGCCGGCCTTGTCATTCACGAAGGCAATAGCCGGGAGACGCTCTACGAAAGGCTGTTCTGCAGAATCGTCGTACTTCATTTCGATGGTACTGCCCACTACCTGGTTCCTGGGGATGCCATACACGGGCTCCGAGAATGCCCTGACGAATTCCGCACCACCGCCTGAGACAATGAACACTGTGAAACCACTGGCACGAAGGTACCCCAACAGCTCCAGCATAGGCTGGTAAACCATTTGCGTGTAAAGACGACCGCTCTGTGGATGCCGCGCCTGTGACAGCCATGCCGCGGCCTGCTCGGAGAACTGCTCACTGCTCATGCCGCTGTGGGAGGCGGTCACCAGTTGCAGAACCCCTTCGAGGCCGGTCGCTGCCACTGCTTCCAGGTCGCCCTCTATGGCCGCCTTGAATGGCTGCCGTGTGCGCCAGTCCGGGTGCTCTGCAGACATGGCGCGCACACGATCAAGCGCGAAAAAGAGCTGGAAATATGCAGGCTGTTCGGCCCACAGCGTGCCGTCATTGTCGAATACGGCAATGCGTTCGGCGGCGGGCACAAAGTCAGGGCTATCCTCCCTGCTCACTGCCTCGACAAACTCGACGATAGCGCTCCGGCTGGCGGAATCACGCCAGTTGGAAAGCTCCTGCGCCTGCACCGCCAGCGCAGGCATCAGCAGGCACAAAAATACCAACGCGCGCATGGTCTGCCCTCTAGAACTCGTAGCGCAGCTCTGCACCGTACATCAGCGGGTTTGCGGCATTGAATCCGCCGATACCCGCGGAATCCACGATTGCAGTTCCACCTACAATATAGTCCTCATCGGTCAGGTTGGTACCGTAGAGGGCGCCGCTCCACTTGCCGTCTTTGGACATCCAGTTGATGCGGGCCGACAGATCGAACTGTTCGTCTTCCAGCCACAGCCCGCTGGCGCAGCTGGAGGCGTCGAAGCAGTACTCCACGTCTTCCTTGAGGCTGGCCTGGATGCGCGGCATCACCAGCCCGATCGGCGAATCCCAGGTGTACTGTATGGCCAGGAAATAGGTCGCCTCCGGCAGCCGCGGCAGGTTTTCACCGGAGCGGTCGTTGGGGCAGGAGTCGATCAGCAGCAGGGTCAGGTCGAAGCGGTCACAGCCGGCGTCGGGTGCCGTGGCGGGGTCACCCACTGTCAGCAGCACATCGTCGAACTCATCCACGTCACCGTCATTCCAGCTGGCGTTAAACATCACCAGCCAGTCCGGCGAGGGTATCCAGGTGGTTTCCAGCTCAATCCCCATGATGGTCGATTCGGCTGCATTCAGCGTTGCCGGCGCCGGGCTCAACAGCTCAGGGTTGACCACCACCGTGGTGAGCTGGCGATTGGTGTAGTCGGCGTGGAAGGCGGCGGCATTCACGCGCAGGTGGCGATTGAACAGGTCGAGTTTGATACCCAACTCCCAGTTCTCGACCTCCTCCGGCTCGAAGGTCTCCAGCTCGCCGGTGGGCGCCTCCGACAGGCCTCCAGACAGGAAGCCCTCGCTGTAGGTCAGGTAGATGGAGCCGGTATCCACCCAGTCGCCCGGGTCGAGCAGGTACTGGATGCTGCCCATGAAGGTAGTGTCGTCGTCGTGGGTCTTGCCCGAGTCAACGTCGCTGAACTCGAAATCAAAGTTGGGGTTGTACTCGAACACAGTGCGGTCCACCGAGTACACACCGCTGAACAGCTCCGTCACTGCGCCGCCGTTGGCATCGATCGTCGAGGCCACAGGCGTAAGGATGGTCCGTGTCAGCTCCCGGTCTTCATCGGTGTAGCGCACCCCCAGGGTAGAGCGCCACTTGTCAGTCCAGGCCCATTCCAACTGGGCAAAGACTGCCCAGGCCTCATTGTCGGTTTCACGCGCGTCGGACTGGGCGTTGAGCGAAAACAGCCCACCAATAGCCGGGTCGTAGGGACCCAGGAAAGCAGTTTGCTGCTGGCCGTCGGTTTCCTCGCTGAAATAGAAGACACCGGCCACATAGGTCAGGCGTTCATCCACGGTGCTTCCGATCAGTTGTAGCTCCTGGCTGAACTGGTCGGTGTCGCGCTTGTTGCCAACCGGGTGGGTGAACTGGGTGCGGTGCAGCCAGGGCAGCGAAGTATGGTCGAGGTCATCATCCTGGCCGGCCTCGGTGTTCCGGTAAGCCGTTACGCTCTTGATGGTAAGGTCGCCCGTCACCTCCCACTCTGCGGTCAACGAGGCCATCTCGGTGGTAGCCTCGTACTGGCCGTCCAGGTCGGAAATCACCTCCAGCGCGTTGCCGGCATCGATGTTGTCCTGACAAAAATCATCGAGGGTCCGACCGGTGGATGGACCAACGCCAGTCAGGTCAAAAAGCGCTGCCTGCCAGCCCTGCACCTCGGGCACCAGCTGGCATTTCTGCGGCCGCGTGGTCTGGTCTGTGTCGGTGTAGTTGAGGTTGAGGTCCAGGGTCAGGTTATCGGTGGCCAGCCAGCGGAACTGGGCGATGGCATTGATGCGGTCCTCGTCGAGGAAATCATCATTGAGAAACTTGTTGTCGACGAAACCATCGCGTGTCACTGACGACACCGAGAAGCGCGACCACAAGGTCTCGGTGAGGGGAACGTTCAGTACGCCAGCCAGGTCGAGGCGGTCATAGTTGCCCACCCGGGTCTCGATCATGCCCTCGAGCTCGTCCACCGGGCGGTT
Organism: Halieaceae bacterium; assembly: GCA_036351375.1. Taxonomy (GTDB): domain Bacteria; phylum Pseudomonadota; class Gammaproteobacteria; order Pseudomonadales; family Halieaceae; genus JANQIO01. Next base: position 43,345 of record JAZBOY010000150.1, on the reverse strand, counting down.
GGTGGTAAAGACCAGTGCGCCACCGGTGGTGTTCTTGCCGAACAGCGTGCCCTGGGGGCCGCGCAGCACCTGCACCGAGGCAATGTCTACCAGGTCAAGCAGAGCGCCATCCGGTCGGCCGATGTAGACCTCGTCAATATAAATGCCCACTCCCGAGTCGATATTTACCTCGGTATTGCGCTGCCCGACACCGCGAATGTAGATGTTGGCCAGCGGCGCCGTGCCGTTGGCGGCGTGCACATCGATGTTGGGCGCCACCTCGTTGAGGTTCCTGAGGTTGCGAATACCCGCATCCCTGAGCTGGCCGGCATTCAGTGCGGTGACGGCGACCGGCGTTTCCTGCATGCTCTCCTGACGCCGGCGGGCAGTGACGAACACTTCCTCCAGCACCCGCTGTTCCTGGGCGTTGGTGACGGACGGTATGGAGTTTAGGGAGGTACAGGCGAGCGCCAAGGCCAGCGCACGCTTCATCGGCTTCGGGTGATACATCAGACAACCCCTTCTTATCGTTATGGTGCTGTTGTGGTGCGGATTCCCTAGGCTTGAGGATATAGCAGGAAATGCACCACGCAAGCAGCGGGTAACGGCTGGCTAAACCAGCAGGGGTTTTTTACCCGGGCGCTATTGACAGGCCCGATTGGCCTCCCTGGCGCTCGCGCAACAGTCAGGCCGAGGCCACACCCACCGGGCAGGACACTCCAGTGCCACCCAGGCCACAGTAGCCACCGGGGTTCTTGGCCAGGTACTGCTGGTGATAGTCCTCGGCGTAGTAGAACTCGCCGGCTGGAACGATCTCAGTAGTAATCTCACCATACCCCGCCTCAGACAGGATGGGTTGGAAGGCCTGCTTCGAAGCTTCGGCGGCCTCGGCCTGGGCCGGGCTGTAGGTGTAAATACCTGAGCGGTACTGGGTCCCCATGTCGTTGCCCTGGCGCATGCCCTGGGTGGGATCGTGGCCTTCCCAGAAGGTTTTCAGTAGTGCTTCGTAGCTGATGACCTCAGGGTCGTACACCACCAGCACCACTTCATTGTGCCCGGTCTGGCCACTGCACACTTCCCGGTAGGTCGGGTTGGGCGTGAAGCCCGCGGCGTAACCTGCCGCGGTGGTGTAAACACCCTCGAGCTGCCAGAACATGCGCTCCACGCCCCAGAAGCAGCCCATGCCGAACACCGCCTGTTCATAGCCTTGCGGAAACGGGCCCTGCAGGGGGTTGCCGTTCACGTAGTGCTTGGCGGGCACCGGCATGGCCTCATCGCGGCCTGGCAGCGCATCCTGCGGTGACGGCATCAGGTGCTTTTTGCGAATGTCGAAAAGGCCCATGGCTATACTCCTGCAGTGGGGATGAAATATTCACTCGGTGGTACGGGATTGTACGTTATCCGGACTGCCGCTTTGACCATGAGGGCCATGATTCGCTCCTGCACTGACCCGATGCTGTCACGGTGAGAGAACTTTCCTGTCATGCAACTGTCAAAGAGAATCGATATATTTCACGTACTTACGTCAGTATTTTAATTGGCGATTTAAGTAAAACTGTGGCAAATTCAAGCCATGAATGCGTTTCTGGCGTGTATCGCTGACAGAAATGTTAGCGGTTGGTAGCAAACTCAACTCTCTTGCTACAGCAACCGTAACAGTCATCTCAGCGAACCCCGGTGGGCCCAACGCCCCCCGGCACGCCCTCAAAAGAACAAGATGGTAGGTAGAAAAAGATGCAAGAAGCACAAACATTCAATATGCACGAGTTCTCCAGCCGCAAGCTGTGGGAAATGGTAAGCACCGAGGAAGAAGATACTTCACCGGAAGAATTGTTGGCCGCGGTACGCGAGCTGGCTCACCGCCGCCACTACCTCGCAGAGCTGGAACAGATCGGCAAGCTCAAGCCCCAGAACTGATAGCTGCTACGAACTTCGCTGATTGGCTAAACCTCCCAAAGTCCGGTCTTCTGCCGGCGAGATTGATAAATTCCTGACCCGCAGCAAAACGCTGGCTGAGCGCGCGGCCAGCGGCGCCCGCCTGCTGTTTGCCATCGACGCCACCGCCAGCCGCCAACCCACCTGGGATCGCGCCTGCCAGTTGCAGGGGGAAATGTTCATGGCCACCCAGGACCTCGGCGGCCTGGCTGTGCAGCTATGCTATTACCGCGGCCTCGCGGAACTGCGCGCCACGCGCTGGCTAGTCGACGAAAACGCCTTGCTGCGGCAGATGAATCGCGTGCAGTGCGAAGGCGGCATGACCCAGATTGAGCGGCTGCTGAATCACGCCTTGCGCGAGCACCGCGAAACGCCGGTCAAAGCCGTGGTGTTCATAGGCGACGCCTGCGAGGAAAACCCCGACCGGCTGGCCGCTAGGGCCGGAGAGCTGGGCATCGCCGGCCTGCCGGTATTTATGTTCCAGGAGGGCGCCGACCCGATGGTGGAGCGCACCTTCAAACAGCTCGCCCGTCTCAGCGGCGGCGCCTGGGCGCGCTTTGATCACGCCAGCCCGCATCAGCTCGCGGAACTGCTTGGCGCCGTGGCCCGCTATGCGGCCGCCGGCAAATCGGCCATGCTCGAACATGGCGGCCGGGATAGCGGGAACGCTAAACTGCTGCTGGACCAACTCAAGTAGGAGCCACTGTGGCCCGCCTTATTCTCTTACTCGCCATCGGCCTGGCTGTATGGATCGTCTACCAGCGCATCAAGGCCCTGCCACCGGCACAGCGCAAGCCCGCCTACCTGAAGCTGGGCGTAGGCCTGCTGGTGGTCGTGGTAGTGATCGGCGTGGTGACCGGTCGCATGCACTGGCTGGGAGCAGCCATCACCGGCCTGGTGGTGGGCTCCCTGCGCCTGCTGCCGGTGTTGGCGCAGCTATTCCCGATCTTCCAGCAAATGCGCCGCCAGACCTCGACCGGCGGGGGTGCCAGCCAGTCCGAAGTGGAGACTGCCATCCTCAAGATGGTACTGGACCATGAAACCGGCGACCTCAGCGGGAAGGTGTTGACCGGTGAGTTCGAGGGCTGCGACCTCGATTCCCTGGACCAGGCCGACCTGGACAGCCTGCTCGCCTACTGCCGCGGCCAGGACCTGGATTCCGCCCGTCTGCTGGAAAGCTACCTGCAACGGCGTTTTGGCGCAGACTGGGGCGGCGACTATACCCCGCCCGCGGACGGCGGCAATGACATGACCACCGCTGAGGCCCTGGCCATACTCGGCCTGGAAGAAGGTGCGGACAAGGCAGCCATTGTCGACGCACACCGCAAGCTGATGCAGAAATTGCACCCGGACCGCGGCGGCAACGACTACCTGGCAGCCAAGCTCAACCAGGCCAAGGATGTGCTGTTGGGCTAGGCCCTTGGATGCGCGCCGGCTTGGAGCTACACTGCGCGGCTTTCACGCACAGCACACACAATACCACCGGAGACTAGAGCACGACCATGAGTGAGGTATTCGTCGTTCGCAACCAACTGGGCCAGTACTGGGGCAAGAAAAAGCGCTGGGTAGACGGCACCAAGCCGCGCACCGTGGCCTTCTTCAAGCACGAGGATGAAGGTCTGAACCAGCTGGTAGAACTGTCTTCCAAGGACATAGAGCTGCGCGGCGAAGTGGCCGGCGCAGCGCTCGATGAGCGCGGGGTGCCGGTGGTCGAGCCCAGCGAGCACCTGATTCCCGACGAAGAGGACCTGCTCAGCGAGCCGGGCCTCGGCGAGGCCGGGGCGGGCGAAGAAACGGTCAACACCGAGGCTGACAGCGAGGCAGATGCAGAAACACTGCCCGATAAGGAAACCCCCGCCGGCCCTTGAAACTTTCACCGCGCACCGCATATCTAATTGCAGTAATGCCCGTGCGACGGGCCCCGCGAATGAGGTGAACTGACATGCGCATCCTTCTGTTCCTGGCGACCAACCTGGCGGTTGTGTTTGTGCTGGGTATCGTGCTGAGCCTGCTGGGCTTCGACCAGCTCATGGCCGCCAACGGCGTGAACCTCAACACCACCGGCATGCTGGTGTTTTGCGCGATTTTCGGTTTCGGCGGCTCGCTGTTATCGCTGTTTATCTCCAAATGGATGGCCAAGCGCAGCACCGGCACCTACGTGATCGAGCAGCCCCGCAATGCGAGCGAACAGTGGCTGGTGGACACGGTGGCCGAACTGGCTCGCGATGCCGGCATCGGCATGCCCGAAGTCGGTGTATTCCCCAGCCAGGTCTCCAACGCGTTTGCCACCGGCTGGAATCGCAACGACGCCCTGGTGGCTGTCAGCCAGGGCATGCTGCAGCGCTTCAACAAGGATGAGATACGTGCGGTCATGGCCCACGAGATCGGCCACGTTGCCAACGGCGACATGGTCACGCTCACCATGATCCAGGGTGTGGTGAACACTTTTGTACTGTTTTTCTCCCGTGTCATCGGTCACACAGTGGACCGCGTGGTGTTCAAGAACGAGCGCGGCTTCGGGCCGGGTTACTGGATCGGCACTATACTGGCCCAGATCGTACTGAGCATCCTCGCTTCAATCATCGTCATGTGGTTCTCACGCTGGCGGGAATACCGCGCCGACGCCGCCGGCGCCAGCCTCGCCGGCAGCGCCGCCATGATCGGTGCCCTGCAGCGCCTGCAGGCGGAACAGGGCCAGCCCCAGGACCTGCCGGGCGAGCTGACGGCATTCGGTATCAGCGAGCAATTGAAAGAAGGGGCTGCGAAGCTGTTCATGTCGCACCCGCCACTGCCGGAGCGCATTGCCGCCCTGCAGCGGGGCTAGGCGCGCAGCAGGTAGTCGCTCATGGGCGTTACATTGATGCGCTCAAAGTCGATAAAGCGCGCGCAGCTCTCCATCATTTTGCCAAGCTGCGCCTGCAACTCCTCGTCGGAGCCGGCATCGAAGAAGGCGTGGGGTGAATCCAGCGCCGCGGTGGGAAAGCTCTCTTCTACAATCGCGTGAATCACCGGCGCACCCTCGCTGAGGGCGCGCACCACCACGTTCTGCCGATAGGCAAAGGTCGACTGGGTCTCGATGGCGATCGACGTATGGCTGCCCTGCCAGACCGTTAGCCAATCAGCTTCCGACATGCCCTCGGGGCGCACCAGGAATACCACCTGGGTCCAGCCCTCCATGCGTGCCCCTGCGGGCTGGTCGTGCACCAACGGCGCAGACTCCGTCACGAGGTAGGCGTGATAGCGGTCGCAGCGATCGCCGAACACCGCCTCGACCTTTTCCCGGTAGACATTGCTGTCGAGCCAGACTGACAGCAGTCCGTCGGCCGCATCACACAGTTTGGCCTGGCACAGATCCTTGCCAGCCGCCACGTCTGCATCCGCCACAGCCAGGCGCAGGCCGCGGGCCCCGGCCGTTTCCAGGGCGGGTACCAGTTCCAGCAGGGACTGCCTGAAGCTCTCGATATCCTGGCTGTCGGCCTTCCACAGCGGGTAGAGAATCTTTTCCACGGCTACCTCCCGTAGTCGCCCTCAGGGTACCGCGTAGGGCGGTGAGATGGTTGCGGCGTTGTCCATACGCAGCTCGGCGCCGTTCATGAACCAGGACTCCTCGGAGGCCAGGTAGACCACGAGATTGGCGATATCCACCGGCTCGCACATGGAGCCGTCAGTGCCCATGGCATCCACTTCTTCCTGGGTCGCGGTGTCCTTGCCGGTGGCAACCTTCACCACCATCGGTGTCTTGACGCCGTCGGGGTGAATGGAATTGCAGCGTACGCCGTTGTTTCGCTCCCGGCAGTACAGCGCCACGCTCTTGGTGAGCGCGGCGACCGCCCCCTTGCTCGCGCTGTAGGCGGCGATATAGGACATGCCCTGCAAGGCCGCCACTGACGACATATTGATGATGGACCCGCCGTCACCGCTGGCCTCGATGGCCGGCAGCGCATGCTTGCAGCCCAGGAACACCCCCTCACTATTGACGGCGAAGATCTTGCGCCAGCTTTCCAGGTCGGTATCGACCACCGAACCCATGGCCATCAGCCCGGCGTTATTCACCAGGATATCCAGGCGGCCAAAGTGGTCCACCGCCTTCGCAACGACCGCCTCCCAGTGTGACTCATCGGTCACATCGTGGCGCATAAACAACGCTGCATCGCCGATCTGGCCTGCTACCGCCTGACCGTCAGTTTCGTTGAGGTCGGTCAACACGACCCGGGCGCCCTCCTCTGCCAGGCGAATAGCATCGGCGCGACCCATGCCGCTGGCCGCTCCCGTCACGATAGCCACCTTGTCCTGTACCCGGCCCATGGCCTCACTCCCCCAGATTTCCCTGTGATTATCGGCGCGCGAGCCGCGCCGGGACTGGCAAAAGCTATCACCGCAAGTATGCTAGCATCCACATTTTTGAGGAACGCGACTCGCAATGACTGAAGCCGGTTCAAACTCTCGACTGGTCACGCTGCTGTACCGCGCTGGCATCGTCTGCCTGCTGTTGATGCCCCTGTCCGTACTGGCGGTGAGGCTGGGTGTGCACTTCCGTATCGGCCTGTTGCTGTTCGCGGCCAGCGGACTCCTCGCCAGCGTGGTGATCGTGCTGCTGATTATCGCCAGCATGCTGCCCCGCTCCCGCGACCGACGCGGGCAGGTGCTGCTCAAGTCCCTACCCGCCGTGCCGCCTGTGTTGCTGCTGAGCGCTATTCTCAGCACCGCCGGGCAATACCCGCCCATTCATGACATCACCACGGACACCGAAGACCCGCCCCTGTTTGACGCCGGCGTGGACTACCGTGGCGAAGAATCCAACACCCTCGACATCAAGCCGGACACTATCGCCAAACAGATAGAGTTCTATCCCGACCTCGATACCGTCACCACCGAGCTCTCGCCTGAGAAGGCCTTTGAGCGGGCGGTTGGCATTGCCGAGGAACTGGGCTGGCACATCTATAACAGTGATCCCACCAATGGGCTGATCGAGGCTGAGTACACCTCCTTCTGGTTTGGCTTCAAGGACGATATCGTCATCCGCATTCGCAGAACCGACGGCGGCAGCGAGCTGGACCTGCGCTCGGTGTCCCGGGTCGGCGTGAGCGACCTCGGCGCCAACGCCGCCAGGATCCGGGTGTTCGCAGAAAAGTTCTGATGCACCGCGCGCTACTGGCATGCTGGCTGATGTGCGCCGCCCTGGCCGCGGCGCAGCCGGACCCCACGCCCGAATACCTGAGCTTCGCCACCGAAGACGAGGCCAATTCCACCGAGATCTACCGGGCCGCGAGCCCGGCGGTGGTGCATGTCACCAACGTCGCCGTGCAGCGCAGCCTGTTCAATCGCAATGTGATGGAGGTGCCGCAGGGCAGCGGTTCCGGCTTTGTCTGGGACAGGAACGGCCTGGTGGTGACCAACTTCCACGTCATCGCCCGCGCCAACCGCCTGGTGGTGGAGCTGCACGACAACAGCACCTGGGACGCCGAGGTGATTGGCGTGGCGCCGGAAAAAGACCTGGCGGTGTTGCGCATCGAGGCGCCGGAGGAGCTCCTGTTCCCACTGCCGGTGGGCGACTCCTCGGAACTGGAGATCGGCCGCAAGGTGCTGGCGATCGGCAACCCTTTTGGCCTGGATACCACGCTCACCACCGGCGTGGTGAGCGCCCTGGGGCGGGAGATTCGCGCACCCAATAACCGCGTTATCCGCAACGTCATCCAGACTGATGCCGCCATCAACCCGGGCAACAGCGGCGGCCCGTTGCTCAATTCTTTGGGCCAGCTGGTGGGCGTAAACACCGCCATCTACAGTCCCTCAGGCGCCAGTGCCGGCATCGGCTTTGCGATTCCCGTCAACACGGTGATGGAAGTGGTGCCGCAGCTGATCAGCTTCGGCCGCCTGTACCGGCCGGTGATCGGCATCGAACTCGCCAGCGACAACTGGGCGCGGCGCTACCGCATCGAGGGCGTGCCGGTGGTGCGCGCGTTCCCGGGGATGCCCGCCGCCAAAGCCGGTATGCGCGGCGTATGGCGCAATTACCGCGGCGAAGTCATGCTCGGCGACGTCATCGTCGCGCTCAATGGTACGCCGGTGAAATCCAGCGACGACTACCTGAGCTTCATGGAAAAGCAGAAGCCCGGCGACCGCGTCGTGGTCACCGCCCGCCGGGATGGTGTGGAGCAGGACTTCACGATCGAGCTGGCAGAGCCTCAATAAAGCGCTTGATGCGCAATACAGCCTGTTTCAATAGGGGGCGTGGCTGGGCCAGACCCACCCGCACGCAGTCCTTCGCAGAGGGCCCGAAGGCATCACCCGGCACTACCGACACCAGCTCTGCCTCCAGCAGGGCGCGCGCAAATTCACGGCCATCCATACCGGTTCCGCCGACGTTGCACATCACGAACATGCCGGCCTTGGGCCGGTGACAATGAATGCCGGTGAGCTTGCCCAGCTTCTCCACCACGTAGTCGGCGCGCTCGGCATAGTCCTGACGCATGCTGGCCACGTATTCCTGGTCGTTCTCCAGCGCAAACGCGCTGGCGTCCTGTATGAACTGCGGGCAGCCAAAAAGGGTGGCGCCGGCATGGGCGCCGAGGCGCTCGATCAGGTGTTCCGGTGCCACCGCCCAGCCGATACGCCAGCCGCTCATGGCGTGGGATTTTGACAGCCCATCCACCATCACCACGTTATCCAGGTGCTCGGCGCTGGCGCGCAAGGAGCGGTGACGGCCGGAATAGGTAAACATGGAGTAAACCTCGTCACACACCAGCCACAGGTTGCGCTCCCGGCAGAAGGCCGCCAGTTCCGCCAGCTCCTTGCGGCCGATGATGCTGCCGGTCGGATTGCCCGGGGTATTGATAAACATCACCCGGGTGCGCTCAGTAACGGCCGCTTTCATGGCCTCCATGTCGAGCTTGAAGTCCTGCTCCACCAGCAGCGGCACTGAGACGACTTTCGCATCTATGGCCGCCATGATCGGCGGGTAGCCAACATACATGGGTTCGGGAATGATCACCTCGTCACCGGCGTTGAGCAGGCAGCTCATGACTGCGTACAGGGCGTTGGTGGCGCCGGGGAAAATGGCCACCTCCGCCGGCGTACAGGGGTGGGCCGAGGTCGCCGTTTCCAGGTCGGCCACGGCGCGCCGCAGCTTGATCTCACCCAGTGCCGGGGAGTAGTGGGTGCGCCCCACTCGCATGTGGCTGACGGCATTGTCAATGATCGGTTCAGGCGTGCGGAAATCCGGGTCGCCGACACAGAGCAGGATCACGTCCTCGCCGTTGTTCTTCATGGCCACGGCGCGGTCGTGGGTTTCCCAGGCGCCGTTGTCACGGTGCATCAGGCGATCAATCTGATCGCTATAACGGGGTTCAAACATCTGGAGTGTTCTTGGTATTTTGCGGGGCCGCTAGGATAACGTACCGCCGTCCACGCGAACATACTCGCCGGTAATATGACGGCCATCTTCCGAGGCCAGCATCGCGATAACGCCGGCGACCACCTCCGGACCCTTAGGACCGTCGAGGGAGCTGATGCGAGTGAGCTGTTCGCGACTGGGCATATCCGGCATGGCTGGCGCTTTCGTCATCGGCGTCTGGATATCGCCAGGGCAGACACAGTTGGCCCGCACGCCCTCCTTCGCGTACTCCACGGCAATGGAACGGGTGAGGGCCAGCACCGCTCCCTTGCTCGCCGCGTAGGCGGCACCCCAGTGCAGGCCGGCAAGAGCCGCGGTGGAGGCGGCGTTGACGATACTGCCGCCGCTGGCCTTGAGATGGGGAATCACCGCCCGGTTCATGAAGAAGGTGCCGTCCAGGTTGACCCGCAGCACCTGTGACCAGTTCTCGGCGCTGGTTTCATGAAAGCGCTCGAAACGCAGGATGCCTGCCATGTGCACCAGTGCGTACAGGCTGCCGAGCTGTTCGACGCAGGCGGCCACACAGGCCTCTGCCTCGCCCTCGCTGCTGACATCGCAACCATGGGCCACGGCATTGCCGCCGATCTCCTCGGCGGTGGCCTGGGCGGCAGCCAGGTCCAGGTCGGCGCAGAACACCGTAGCGCCTTCCGCCGCCAGCCTGCGCGCAGCGGCCTGGCCAATACCGCTGCCCGCGCCTGTTACCAGCGCCACTCGATTCTCGAAGCGTTGCATATGCTACTCCCGGCAGTTCTTGTTGTTATTCCCAGGCGTCGATTACGGCAAGGGTCAAGCTGTCCCGCTCACCAAAAAAGAAGGCGCCCAGCACGTCGGCGAAAACGTCGTTGGAGCATACCGCATAGAACAGGGTCATGGATGAGCGCAGTTCAGGGGCGTCGACCACGCCGTCCTGGGCCCAGAGAAAGCGATCGATGTCACCAGGCATGACTATTGGCGGTCGAACACCGCGGCGGCGCCCAGCTCCTGTCCCTCCATACCGTCGGCGAGCACACGTCGGTAGAAGTCGCGCAGGGTGTCCTGTCCGTACTCCGGCGTCGCACCCGCATCATACCGCCCGAGGTTTTCATCCCATACCAGCATCGACTCGGTGGCATAGTAATGCCCGATGCGGGCAAACTCGGCCTTGTTGCGGGCGGACCGGCTGATGACCCCAAGTCCATCCAGCAACCGTGCAATCCGCAGCAGCAGAGTCGGTCGTACCGAGCGGAACTTCGGTTGCTTGCCCAACAGGCCAAACAGCATCTCGCCCTGCTGCCTCGGAGTCATCGCGGGTCCGGGGCCGCCAATGGGAGCGACCTTGTCGTGGTAGGCCGGATTATCGATGCAGCCCACCATGAAACGCGCCAGGTCGACCTCGGATATGGGTTTGCAGGCGGTGAGGGTTCCGTCCCCGAATACCAGGAAGGGCTTGCCGCGCTTGAGGCGTTCTACTTGCCCGGCCAGTGACTTGAAATAGGCGGTGGGCCGCACAATCGTGAAAGGTAATCCGCTTTCCCGCAACAGCTGCTCGAATTCGAGCTTGGCATGCTGAAACGCGAGCCTCGGCTTCTGCACGCAGATGGCCGACAGTAGAATGAAATGCGCCTCACAGGCGTGGGCTTTCTCCAGCAGGTGCAGGTTGGCGTCGCGGTCGACGCGCTGGGCATCCTCGGGGTTGCCGTCGCGACTGGCGATACAGGACACCACCACGTCGAAATGCTCACCTCGCAGCGCCCTGCGCAGAGAAGCGCTGTCGCACACGTCGGCCGTACGCAGCTCGGCACCGGCCAAGCTCTGTTGCACGATGGGATCTGCCACCAGGCGCCGCACCAGCGCGACAGTCTGGTGGCCACTGGCCACCAGTTCACGGACAACGGCGCGACCGATGTAGCCGGTGGCGCCCGCTACCAGCACTCTCTTAACGTTGCTCAAATCCCAGCTCGGCCAGGCGCGCTGCGATATCCGGCGCTGCGCTTGCGGGATTCACGTTGCGATCGATCGCCAGGATCTTGCCGTCGGCGTCCAGATAGAAATTGACGCGGAAGGCGAAGCGATCCTGGTGCAACACGCCGTAGGCTTTGGCGACAGATTTGTCCGGATCGCTGAGCAGAGGAAACTCAGCGTTCATTTCTTTGGCGAAGCGCTTGTTCTCGTCGAGCGGATCGACACTGGCCATAAAGTAGCGCACCTTGTAGGCGCTGATCATGTCGCCGTCCTCAGCGAAGGACTTGCACTCGAGCGTACAGCCGCTGGTGAAGGCGCGCGGATACCAGGCGAGCACCACGCCGCCCCCCTCCTCCAACCCGGCGAGCACTTCACTCAGTCGGTAGGTTTTGCCGTCCGTGGAGGCCAGCTCAAAATCCGGCGCCGTGTCGCCGGGCACCAGGGAGCTGGTCGCGGCGCCGGCCACCGCCGCAAGCACAGCAAGCAGGCCGAGTGCGATGGGCTTTCCCAACGCTCTGAACATCAACATCAATCTCACTCCTCTGCATTGCAAAGGCAGGATTCTGAAGCCTGCCTTCACACCTGCCATCAAAAAAATCCAACATTCATCTGCTAACCTACACTACAGAAAGCTGATCGCACAGATACTCCGGTGCGTAAGCTTAAGATATACACCTTTCCAGACATCGCCGGTCGAGTGCATAACGGCGGTGCATCCAACCACAAGGATTTCACATGGCCACTCACCTGTCGCGGCTCGCTGCGTGCGCGCTGCCAATGCTTACGGGTTCGCTGTTTGCCGGCCTGGTCTCATCGCCATCTTTCGCACAGGACACGCTTCCAGTGCCGGTGTTCACACCCACCGTGAAGGAGATCGTTGAATACGACGAGTACGCCGGTCGCTTTGAAGCCGTCAAACGGGTCGAGGTGCGGGCCCGCGTCAGCGGTTACCTCGATAGCGTCGAATTCCAGGAAGGACAGATCGTGGAGCCGGGTGACCTGCTCTACGTCATCGACCAGCGACCGTTCAGGATTTCACTGGAGGCAGCCAGGGCCGCCCTGGCAGAGGCCGAGGCCAACCGCGACCTGGCAGATATCGAGGCGCGGCGGTCCCGCGACCTGATCAAGCGCAACGCCATCGCCCAGGACGTGGCCGATGCCAACGAACAGGCCCTGCTGGCTTCCGTAGCACGCGTGTCCCTGGCCCAGGCACAGGTCGCCGAGGCACAGCTCAATCTCGACTATACCGAGGTGCGCGCGCCGTTTCGTGGCCGCGTGGGTGAACAGCTGGTCGACGAAGGGAATCTTGTGAGCGGCGGTATGACCGGCGCTACGCTACTCACCACCATTGTGCAGCAGGACCCACTCTACTTCGTGTTCGAGGTCAGCGAGCAGGATTTCCTGCGCTACGCGCGCCTCGATGAAAGCGGCGGCCGGCCCACCTCCCGCACCACACCGAACGCGGTGGCGGTGCGGCTGATCGACGAGGACGACTACCAGCACCACGGAGTGATGGACTTCGTCGACAACGAGCTTGACCCCACCTCCGGCACACTGGAAGGTCGTGCGGTCTTCGCCAACCCGAACGGCTTCATACAGCCGGGCACTTTCGGACGCGCGCGCCTGCAGGGCAGCGGGCTCTACAACGCGGTGTTGATTCCCGACAGCGCCGTGCAGTTCGACCAGTCACGGCAATTCGTCTACACGCTCAATGAGGACAATACTGTCGGGCGCGTGTGGATCAAGCCGGGACCTATCGTCGACGGCATGCGCGTGGTGCGCGAGGGGCTCAGCGGCGAAGAGCAGCTGATCGGCGGTAACTATCACCGCCTGCGCATCGGCATGAGTGTCAGCCCGAAAGACACGGACTGAGGGCGCGGCGATGAACTTCACCCATTTCTTTATCGAGCGACCGATTTTCGCTGCCGTCATTTCCATCCTGATCACGCTGGTCGGCGCGATCTCTTACGTCTCACTGCCGATTACCCAGTACCCGGAAATCGCGCCTCCCACCATCCAGGTGTCAGCAAGCTACCCCGGCGCCAGCGCGGAGGTCGTGGCCGACACAGTGGCCACACCGCTGGAGCAGGAAATCAACGGTGTCGAGAACATGCTGTACATGCTGTCCCAGTCGACCGGGGACGGCAACGTCACGCTGTCGGTGACCTTTGAACTGGGCACCGACCTTGACGTTGCCCAGGTGCTGGTACAGAACCGTGTGGCCATTGCCGAGCCGCGCCTGCCCGAGCAGGTGCGGCGGCTGGGTGTGGTAACCCAGAAGAGTTCGCCGGACCTGATGATGGTGGTGAACCTGTTCTCCCCCGACGACACCTACGACCAGCTCTACATCGCCAACTATGCCACCCTGCAGGTGCGCGACCGCCTCGCCCGCATCAACGGCGTTGGACAGATTCGCCTGTTCGGTGCCAGCGAGTACGCCATGCGCATCTGGCTGGACCCGGACCTGGTCAACGCCGTGGACCTCACCCCCGCCGAAGTGGTGCGCTCACTGCGCGCCCAGAACATCCAGGTCTCGGCCGGCACCATGAACCAGGCGCCAGCCGACAACCCCAGTGCCTTCGAGATCGGCATCCAGACCCAGGGCCGCCTGCGCAGCCCGGAAGAGTTTGAGAACATCGTGGTGCGCGCCTCCGAGGAAGGCCGCATCGTGCGCCTCAAGGATGTGGCGCGGGTAGAGCTTGGCGCCCAGAGCTATACCACGCGCGGCTATCTGGCCGGCCAGCCCGCCATTGCATTGCCGATCTTCCAGACCCCCGGCACCAATGCCCTGGACACCGCCCGGGAGCTGCAGGCCACCATGGCGGAGATGGCCAAGGACTTCCCGCCCGGTCTCGAATACGCCATCGTCTACAACCCCACCGAGTTCATCCAGGAGTCGGTGTCTGCCGTGGTGCAAACCATTTTTGAAGCGGTCGCCCTGGTGGTGCTGGTCATCATCCTGTTCCTGCAGACCTGGCGCGCTTCCCTGATCCCGATTATTGCCATCCCGGTGTCGCTGATCGGCACCTTTGCCATCATGCAGGCACTCGGCTTCAGCCTGAACAACCTCACCCTGTTCGGCCTGGTGCTGGCCATCGGTATCGTGGTGGACGATGCCATCGTGGTGGTGGAAAACGTCGAGCGACATATGAGTGATGGCATGTCGCCGCGAGACGCTGCGCACCGCACCATGGACGAGGTGGGGAATGCGCTGGTTGCCCTGGGATTGGTGCTGGTAGCGGTATTCGTTCCGGCGGCATTCGTACCAGGCATTACCGGGCAGTTCTATCAGCAGTTTGCGTTGACCATTGCCACCGCCACCATGATCTCGGTGCTGATATCACTGACCCTGAGCCCCGCCCTCTGTGCGCTGCTGCTCAAGCCCCATGAAAATGAAGAGGACGGCAGCGAGAAAAGCGGCGGCTTCTTCGGCGCTTTCAATCGTGCTCTTACTGCACTGTCCGACCGCTACGCCTGGCTGACCGGGCGACTGGTGCGGCGCGCGGGCCTGGTCATGGTCGCCTATATCGGTCTGCTGGCCTTGACCGGCTTCCAGTTCCAGCAGGTGCCCGGCGGATTTATCCCCGACCAGGACCAGGGCTACGCAATTGTCTCCATCGAGCTGCCACCCGGTGCCGAGCTGGAACGCACCGACGCCGTGGTCAGGGAAGTCACAGAAAAGCTGCTGGCCATCGACGGCATCGTCAACGCTGTCGGTTTCAGTGGCTTCTCCGGAGCCACCTTCACCAATGCACCCAACTCCGCAACCATTTTCCCCACCTTTGCGCCCTTCGGCGAGCGGCCGCCGGTGGGTGAGCTGATCAACCAGATGTGGGGCGTTGGCGCGACGGTGGACGAGGCCTTCGTGCTGGTCATCCAGCCGCCGCCGGTGCGCGGTATTGGCAACGCCGGCGGCTTCCGCCTGATGATTGAGGATCGGCTCGGGCGCGGCCTGCCACTGCTCGAGCAGGCCACGGCGGAGTTGACCAAGGCCGCCAATGAGAGCGAGGGCATTACCCAGGCCTTCACGCTGTTCAACAACCGCACGCCGCAGCTATACCTGGATATCGACCGGGAGCGGGCCGAGCGCCTGCAGGTGCCGGTGAGCGATGTGTTCGACACGGTCGAAATCTACTTCGGCTCGGCCTTCGTCAATGACTTCAACTACCTGGGCCGCACTTTCCGCGTCACCGCACAGGCGGATGCGCCCTACCGGCGCTCACCGGAAGACCTGCTGAGCCTGTTCACGCGCAACGCTTTTGACGAGCAGGTGCCACTGGGCTCTGTCGCCACCGCAAACTACCGCACCGGCCCCTACCGGGTGATGCGTTACAACCTGTACCCCGCGGCATCGGTCTACGGCAGCACCCTGCCCGGCACCAGCAGCGGCGAGGCAATCGCCACCATGGAGGCGCTGGCGGAGGCGCAGCTACCGAACGGCCTGGCTTACGAGTGGACGGAGCTTGCCTACCAGCAGAAACAGGCCGGCAGCACCGGCGTGATCGTCTTCGCTTTCTCAATCATCTTTGTATTCCTGCTGCTGGCAGCGCAGTACGAAAGCCTCACCCTACCCCTGTCGATCATCCTGATCGTGCCCATGAGTATGCTGTTCGCCATGTTCGGTGTCTGGGTGACCGGATGGGATAACAACATCCTGGTGCAGGTGGGCCTGATTGTGCTGGTGGGGCTGGCGGCCAAGAACGCGATTCTTATCGTGGAGTTCGCCAAACAGGAAGAAGACGCCGGCAAGGATCGCTTCGACGCGGCCGTCAGCGCCGCACGCCTCAGGTTGCGGCCGATCCTTATGACCGCCATGGCGTTTATCCTTGGAGTGATACCGCTGGTGATCGCCGAGGGGCCGGGCGCCGAAATGCGCCAGGCACTGGGTGTGACGGTATTCTCCGGCATGCTCGGGGTCACCCTGTTCGGCCTGCTGTTCACGCCGGTGTTCTATGTGCTGTGCCGTGCCCTGTCTCCAGAGGCTGCGGCGCCGGAGGCGGCTACCGACAGCGGCTGACCGAGTGAGCTGCTCTCAGTCGCGCCAGGCCCTGGGGTCAATATCGAGGTCGGCCCACTGGGCCGGGTCCAGCTGCGGTACCTCGACCTGGGTGCGCTGGGTATCGAAGTCCTTCAGCAGCCGGAAGGCGATCGGTACCAGCAGCGCCACGGCGGCCAGGTTCACTACGCCCAACAGACCCATGGTCAGGTCGATAAAGCCAAACACGGTGCCGAGGTCCTGCAGGGAACCCCACATGACCAGTACCAGCACCAGGATCCTGAAGACCGTGAACAGCTTCTGGTTTTCTTCGCTGAAGTAGTTGAGGCTGTTCTCACCCAGGTAGTAGTTGTACATGATGGAGCTGAAGGCAAACAGCAGCAGCGCCACGCTCACAAAACCCTCGCCCCAGCTTCCCACATGGCCGCCCAGGGCCGCCTGGGTCAGGGCGACACCGTTTACGCCGGCCTCCCCTGGCTGGTAGGCGTCTGACAGCAGGATGATCACCGCGGTCGCGCTGCAAAGGATCAGGGTATCAATGAAAACGCTGAGCGACTGCACCATGCCCTGGTGTGCCGGGTGAGGCACATAGGCCACCGCCGCCACGTTGGGCGCGCTGCCCAGTCCGGCCTCGTTGCTGAACAGGCCGCGTTTGACGCCCTGCAGCACCACCGCAGCAAAGCCACCGCCCACCAGCTGCTCGAAGCCGAAGGCCGACTTGACGATGTGACCGATCGCCTCCGGCACTTCAGTGATATTGGTGGCCAGTACGTAGAAGGCCACCAGCACATAGCTCAGCGCCATGATGGGCACCACAAACTCCGCCACGTGGGCGATGCGCTTGATGCCACCGAAAATGGTAACGCCCACCATTACCGTCAAGGCCACGCCGGTAACCCACACCGGCAGCCCGAAGGAGGCTTTCATGGAGGTGGCGACAATGAACGACTGCACCG
This sequence comes from Halieaceae bacterium, assembly GCA_036351375.1. GTDB lineage: Bacteria > Pseudomonadota > Gammaproteobacteria > Pseudomonadales > Halieaceae > JANQIO01. The sequence goes on along the minus strand of JAZBOY010000150.1, from coordinate 26,145 downwards.
CATTGAAGCCAAAGCCGAAGGTGATCAGCAGCAGTACCGAGTAGAGCACCGCCATCCACGGCTTCTTGAGGCCGTACTTCATGTAGTACGCGGGCCCGCCGCGGTAGGTGCCGTCGGGTTCCGCGCGCTTGTAGAGCTGCGCCAGCGAACACTCGAAAAAGCTGGTAGCCATACCCATCAGGCCGATCAGCCACATCCAGAACACCGCACCCGGGCCGCCGAGGGTGATCGCTACCGCCACCCCGGCGATATTGCCGCCGCCGACCCGGCCGGCCACGCTTACCACCAGCGCCTGGAAAGACGACAGGTGACCTTCCTTTTCGTGAAGGCCGCGACGCAGGGAGGCAAACATTGCGCCAAAGAAACGGAACTGAACGAAGCGCGAGGCAAAGGTAAACCACAGGCCGAGCCCGACCAGCAGTACGATCAGCACATAACTCCAGAGCAGGTCCGTCAGGGTTCCGATCATGCGTTTACTCGCTTACGCCGAAGTAGAAGATGATGGCCACTGCCGGCGGCACCACATAGCGCACCAGAAAACGCCAGGCATTGAAGAGTAGCGGGTGGGAAAACTCGAGCTCCTCGCTGCTGGATTGCTTTGACACGAACCAGCCCACGAACAGTGCAATCAGCAGCCCACCCAGCGGCAGCAGGATCTGGTTGGAGAAGAAGTCCATGATGTCGTTGATGGTGCGCCCGCCGAGCTTGAACTCCGCCAGCAGGTTGTATGACAGCGCACTGATGATACTCAATACAGCGACACTGCCGACCACGACCATGGCGCTCCGGTGACGGGGGAAGCCGTGGTGATCTTCCATCCAGGCGGTTACGCATTCGATCAGGCCCACCATGGAGGTAATACCGGCCACCGAAAGCAGCAGGAAGAAAGCGATACTGAAGGCATAACCACCGGGCATCTGGGCGAAAGCCACCGGCAGCGTCTGGAAAATCAGTCCGGCACCGGCGGCGGGATCGAGGCCGTTGTGGAACACCGCCGGGAAGATCACCAGGCCTGCCAGCAGCGCCACCATGGTGTCGGCGATGACGATGATCAGCACCGAGCCGGGAATGGATACTGTTCTCGGCAGGTAGGCACCAAACGTCATCATGCCGCCCATGGCCACGCCAATGGAGAAGAACGCCTGGCCCACGGCAATCAGGAACACCTCGGGCTTGATACGAGCAAAGTCCGGCTCGAACAGCCACACCAGCGCCTTGTTCATACCGCCTGCAAAAACGTTATAGATGGCCAGTAGCGCCAGCAGCCCGAACAGCACCGGCATCAAGATGGTTACCGCCCTCTCAATGCCGCCCTGAACACCTGAATAGATGATGTAGCCGGTGATCATCAGTCCGATGAGCGTCCAGAACAGCATACCGGTTGGGTCGGCCAGCACTGCACCGAACTCTGCCTCGGCAATGGTGCTGTCGAAGCCGGTGAACCCGGTACTGATCGCCTTGAACAGGTACCAGAGCACCCAGCCCACCACCACCGAGTACACAATCTCGATGGTGAAGGCCGCCAGCAGTCCCATGTGCCCTACCAGCTGCCAGCCCTTGTGGCGCCCTTCTGCCGTGGCCACATTGCGCATCGAGAGCGGCGGACTCATCTTGCCGCGCCGTCCGACAAACAGCTCGGCAATCAGGATCGGCACGCCGATAACAAACACGCAGGCGAGGTAGACCAGTACGAAGGCGGAACCGCCGTTCTCGCCGGCAACGTAGGGGAAGCGCCAGATATTCCCGAGGCCGACAGCGAAGCCGACCGAAGCCATAAGGAATGCCCAACGTGATGACCAGTTTTCGTGGCTGCCGCCTGCCATGGCCATATTATTATTCTCCTTGGTGTTAGCGCGTATCGTAGCAGGTTATGCCCTGCTTTTTTTATAAGGGGTCAGAGCCCTTTTCCTTTGAAAAAGGGCTCTGACCCCACTTCGACTTTTCAGAGGGAACCGTCGAGGCGTTCGACGATAGTGCCGTTGGCGGTACCGCCACCCTCGCAGATGGCCAGCAGCCCATACTGCTTGCCGCTGCGATGCAACTCGTGCACCAGCGTGGTCATCAGCTTGGCACCGGTGCCGCCCAGCGGGTGACCCAGCGCCTGGGCGCCGCCGTTGACGTTGAGTTTATCGATATCGGCACCGGTGCCCTTTACCCAGGCCATGGGTACGGAACCGAATGCCTCGTTGACCTCAAACAGGTCGATGTCCTCGAGTTTCATGCCGGCCTTCTCGAGCACCTTCTCGGTGGCCTTGATCGGGCCTTCCAGCATGATGATGGGGTCAGTGCCCACCACCGACATGGCGACGATCTTCGCCATCGGCTTGAGGCCGTACTTTTCCACTGCCTCGCGGTTCGCCACCAGCACTGCGGAGGCGCCGTCGCAAATCTGCGACGCCATGGCCGCGGTAATGGTGCCGCCCTCCTGCAGGGGCTCCAGCCCGCGAATGGCATCCAGGGTGGCGTCCATGCGGATACCTTCATCCTGGGTGTGCATCTCGCGGGTGCCGTCTTCCATCTCCACTTCGATGGGCACAATTTCCTTCTCGAAACGATTCTCTTCCACCGCCTGCTTGGCTTTCATGTGGGAGGAGAAGGCAAACTCTTCCAGCTCTTCCTTGCTGATGTTGTATTTCTCTACCAGCATCTCGGCGCCGGTGAACTGGGAGAATTGCACGCCCGGGTAGCGCTTCTGGATTTCCTCACCGTAGGGTGTGCCGTGATCGGCCTTGTAGCCGTCGATAATGCTGGCGCCGATCGGTACCTGGGTCATGCTTTCGACCCCGCCGGCGATCACCAGGTCCTGGGTGCCGGACATCACCGCCTGGGCGGCGAAGTGAATCGCCTGCTGGCCGGAACCGCACTGGCGGTCGACGCTGGTGCCCGGAACGCTCTCACCCAGCACCGAGGAAATGCAGACATTGCGAGCCACGTTACTGCTCTGGGCGCCCACCTGGCTGACGCAGCCGAATATCAGGTCATCCACCGTCTCCGGGTCGATGCCGGTGCGCTCCACCAGCGCGTCCACGACCTTCGCACCGAGGTCGATCGGGTGAACGTTCGCCAGGCGGCCCTTCTTGCGTCCTCCGGCGCTGCGTACAGCACCACAGATATAGGCTTCACTCATGCTGCTTTCTCTCCTGCAGGTTGAATGGGTTGGGTGGCCTGTTGCAGCCAGGCCAGCTCGTCACCCTCAAGATGGGGCGAGAGTTTGTCACGCACCAGGGCGTGGTAATCGTTGAGCCAGTCAATTTCATCCGCCGTCATCAGGGCGGGCTCTACCAGGCGCAGGTCAAACGGTGCCAGGGTGATGGCGTCGAATTCATACATGGTGCGGCCGTCGTCGCTGTTGATGTCGGACTCGCGCACCACCACCAGGTTCTCGCAGCGAATCCCATAGGCGCCATCCTTGTAGTAGCCGGGCTCGTTGCTCAATACCATGCCGGGCTTCAGGGGGATTTCACTGGGGGCCTTGGCAATTCGCTGAGGGCCCTCGTGCACGCTGAGGAAGGCGCCCACGCCGTGACCGGTGCCGTGGTCGTAATCCAGCCCCTCACGCCACAGGAACATGCGCGCCAGCACGTCGAGCTGAGTGCCGGTGGTGCCCTCCGGAAAACGCGCCTGGTCCAGCGCGATATGGCCTTTCAGCACCAGCGTGAAGCGCTCGCGCACTTCCTGGCCGGGGTCACCGATGGCCACCGTGCGGGTAATGTCGGTGGTGCCGTCGAGGTACTGGCCGCCGCTGTCCACCAGGTAGACCGAATCCATGTTGAGGCGGGTTTCCTCGGGCGCATTGACGTAGTGATAGTGCGGCAGCGCAGCGTTGGCGGCGGCGGCCGAAATGGTATCGAAGCTGATGTCCTGGAAACGGGCCTGCCCGGCGCGGAAGGTCAGCAGCTTGTCCGACAGTTCCGCCTCGCTGTGCAGGCGACCGGCAGCCACCTCCGCATCCAGCCAGGCCAGGAACTTCACCTCGGCCACACCGTCACGCAAATGGGCGTCGCGCATGCCCTGCACTTCCACGGCATTCTTGCAGGCCTTGGGCATCAGCACCGGATCATCGGCGGCCAGCAGGGTTGCCCCGACGCGCTCCAGTTCCAGCTGGCACCAGGCATTGGCAGTGGCAGGGTCGGCGATGACCGTCTCTCCCGCCAGGGCCTTGAAGGACGCCGGGGCTTCCGACTCGGCAAATACCGTAACGCCCTCGCCGACATGCTCAGCAAAGCCTGCGGGGATCTTGTCGGGGTTGGTGAAGAAATCCAGCCGCCCGTCGCCGTGCAGGATCGCAAAGCCCAGCACCAGCGGCAGCGAAGGAATGTCGCGACCGCGAATGTTCAGCAGCCAGGCCACGCTGTCGGCGGCGAAGATCAGCGCAGCAGTGGCACCCTCCTCGCGGATCATGGCTGCGATATCAGCGCGCTTGTCAGCACTGCTGCGCCCTGTAAACTCCTCGTCCAGCAGCATGGCCTGGTGTACGTCTGCCTGCGGACGGTCCTGCCAGCACAGGTCCACCAGGTTGTCGCTGGTTTCCACCAGTTCGATGTCGCGCTTGGCGAGGATTTTTTGCGCAGCGCGCGCCCAGTTGAGGCTGTGCATGCGCGGGTCATAGCCGACCTTGCTGCCGGCCTCGAGCTGGCCCGCCAGCCATTTCACGTGCGGTGTTTCCACCGAGTGCAGAATCTCGAACAGGTCCTGGTCCACCTGCTGGCGTACCTGCACCGTATAGCGGCCGTCGGTGAAGACGGCCGCACTTTCGCGCAGGATAATGGCCACGCCGGCCGAGCCGGTGAAGTCGCTGGCCCACTGCAGACGTTCATTCTGGGGCGGCAGATACTCGCCCAGGTATTCGTCTGCACGCGGTACGATCAGCGCGTCCAGTGCGCGCTCCGCCATGGCGGCGCGCAGTCGGGTCAGGCGCTCGCTGATGTGTTCCATGTTTCGTCCTCAAAAATATCGGTCACCTGTGAATACCAGTCCACGCCTTCGCTGTCGCGCTGGCGCTGTACCAGTCGCCTGCCCATCAGGCAGTTGAGGTGCGCCAGCGTCTCGCCGATGGCGAGCTGAATGGAATTATCGTCAATCTCGCGCTTGAAAAGCGGATCAAAGCAGTCCACCGCCCGGCGCGGCTCCGCCAGGTGCTCCCAGAGTCGGTCAAGGTCGCGCTCATGCCCTTCGATGATCTGGGTAAGCCGCACGTGCAGGCCGTAGAACGGCGCCTCGTGGGCCGGCAATACCAGCACATCGTCCGGCACAGTCTCGCGAATCTGCGCACTGGACAACAGCCAGTCCCGCAGGTTGTCGCCGTTGGGCTCGGTGGGGAATACGCTGACATTGGGGGTAATACGCGGCAGCACCTGGTCGCCGGAGATCAGCAGTTTGAGCGCCGGGCAATACAACGCGATGTGCTCCGGGGAGTGGCCACTGCCCGGCACCAGTTGCCAGTAGCGCTCATCGATGCGCAGAGTGTCGCCGCCGCGGATCCGCCGGTAGCTGTCCGGCAGGCGATGCACGGCGCGCCCGAAGCCGCCAAAGCGCTTGACGTAGTCGTTAAGCTGCTGCTCGTTGAAGCCAGCGGCACGATAGAAACCAAGACCCGCCTCAGGGGCGTCGCGACCGGTATCGCTGACCAGCGAACGACACATCAGGAACTCGGCCCGGGACATCCACAGCTCACAGTCAAAGCGCTCGCAGAGCCAGCCGGCCAGGCCCACGTGGTCCGGGTGCATATGCGTGCAGATAACGCGGGTGACGGGCTCGCCGGCCATGAATCCGTCGAATAATGCCTCCCACTGCTCGCGGGCGGAATCCAGCGCCAGGCAGGTGTCGACCACGGTCCAGCCGTCGCCGTCGCGCAGCAGCCAGAGGTTGATGTGGTCGAGGGACATGGGCATGGAGAACCGCACCCAGTAAACACCCTCGGCAACCTTGACCGGCTCACCGCGCCCGGGGTCTGCCTTGCGGCCCCAGGGATAGCTGAGACCGCGTACGACCTCTGTGGCTTTCTCCAAGAGTGGGATTTCCTGCTGCATCGAATCAGCCGCGCAGTATACTACGCGGCTGAATCGATTGGGTAACCGGCGCCTTGGAAACCTGGTGCCTTAGGAACCGCCACAGACCTGGAGACAGCATGGCCAAACGCGTATACCTCTTTAATGAAGGCAGCAAGGACGACCGCGAACTGTTGGGCGGCAAGGGCGCCAACCTTTGCGAGATGACCAGCCTGGGGCTGCCAGTGCCCTTCGGTTTCATCATCACCACCCCTACCTGCCGGGAATTTTTCGACAGCGGCAACAAGCTGCCCGGCAAGCTGGAGTCCGAGTACCGGGTGGCACTGGCGCTCGTGGAAGAGCATATGGGCGCAAGCTTTGGTGACCCGGACAACCCGCTGCTGTTCTCGGTGCGCTCAGGTGCGCCGGTGTCGATGCCGGGCATGATGAACACCATTCTCAACCTGGGTATGAACGACGAGATCGCCGAGGGCCTGGCCCGCAAGACCGGCAACCCCAGGTTTGTCTACGACTCCTACCGGCGTTTCATCCAGATGTATGCCGACGTGGTACTCGGGGCGGAGGACGAGCCCTTTGAGGAAGCGATTGACGCGCACAAGGCCGCCCACAACAAGAAACTCGACACTGACATGACCGCCGAGGACTGGCAGACCGTGATCGAGCATTTCAAGCAGCTGGTGGACTTTCCCCAGGACCCCCACGAACAGCTCAAGTCGGCCATCGAGGCGGTATTCCTGTCCTGGAATACGCCGCGCGCCATCGTCTACCGCGAGATGAACAATATCGACGACGACCTCGGCACCGCGGTCTGCGTACAGTCCATGGTGTTCGGCAACTTCGGGGAAACCTCGGGTTCCGGCGTGGCGTTTACGCGCAACCCCTCCACCGGCGACGACCATTTCTTTGGGGAGTACCTGGCCAACGCCGCCGGCGAGGATGTGGTAGCGGGCATTCGCACGCCCCAGCCGATCACCACCCTGCAGGAATCCCTGCCCGAGGTCTACCAACAGCTGTTCGACACCCAGGCACTGTTGGAGCGCCACTACCGGGACATGCAGGACCTGGAGTTCACGGTGCAGGAAGGTCGCTTGTACATGCTGCAGACCCGCAGCGGCAAGCGTACCGGCCGCGCCTCGGTAAAGATCGCGGTGGACATGGTGAACGAGGGCCTGATTACCGAAAAGGAGGCCCTGCTGCGCGTTTCACCGGAGCACGTGGAAGCCTTCCTGCACCCGATGGTGGACCCGGAAGCCAAGCAGGACATCATCGCCAAGGGCCTGCCGGCCAGCCCGGGGGGCGCCACCGGCCAGGTGGTATTTTCTGCCGATGAAGCGGTCGAAGTGGCCAAGAACGGGACCCCGGTGATCCTGGTGCGGCGAGAGACCACGCCGGAGGACATCCACGGCATGAAAGTGGCCGAGGGCATTCTCACCGAACTGGGGGGCATGACCTCCCACGCTGCGGTGGTCGCCCGAGGCATGGGCGTGTGCGCCATCACCGGCTGCGAAGCCCTCAACCTCGACTACAAGGCCGGCACCGTCACCACCGACGACGGGGTGGAGATCAAGCGCGGCGACACCATCACCCTGGACGGCTCCACGGGCGAGGTCATGCTCGGCGATATTCCCAAGACCGAGGCCTCGTCCTCGGATGATTTCCAGACCCTGCTGACCTGGGCCGACAAACACCGGCGCCTCAAGGTACGGGCCAATGCCGAGACCCCGGAGGACGCCGCCAAAGCCCGCGAGCTGGGCGCCGAGGGCATCGGCCTGTGCCGCACCGAGCATATGTTTTTTGACGCGGAGCGCATCGATCAGATGCGCGGCATGATCCTGGCGGAGAAGAAGGAAGAACGCGCCGGCTACCTGGCGAAGCTGTTGGAGTTCCAGCGCGCCGACATGCTGGCCCTGTTCGAGGTGATGGACGGCCTGCCGGTGACAGTGCGCCTGCTGGACCCGCCGCTGCACGAATTCCTGCCCCACGACGAGGAAGACATGGCGGCCCTGTCGAAACGTATCGACGTGCCGGTGGAAGTGATTCGCGAACGCGCCCACAGCCTCGAGGAAGTGAACCCCATGCTGGGCTTCCGCGGCTGTCGCCTGTCGATTGTGTTCCCGGAAATCACCGAGATGCAGGTGGAGGCCATCATCTCCGCCGCCATCCTCGCGAAGGAGAAGGGCCTGAACCCCTTCCCGGAAATCATGATCCCGCTGGTGGTGAACGTGCGGGAAATCCGCCGCATTACCGAGGTTATTGAGAAAGGCATTCTCAAGGCCATGGAGGAAAAGCAGGTATCGATCCCCTACAAGATCGGCACCATGATGGAAACGCCACGCGCCTGCCTGGGCGCCAAGCGCCTGGCGCCGGCGGTGGAATTCATGAGCTTCGGCACCAATGACCTGACGCAGATGACCTACGGCTTCTCCCGCGACGATATCGGCAAGTTCATCGGCGAGTACCTGGACCGCAAGATCGTCGAGCAGGACCCCTTCGTGTCACTGGACCAGCGCGCCGTGGGCAGGCTCATGAAGATTGCCATCGAGGACAGCAAGATCGGTCGCAAGGGCATCAAGTACGGCATCTGCGGCGAGCACGGCGGCGATCCCAAGTCGATCCGCTTCTGCCACGAGATCGGCCTCGACTATGTGAGCTGTTCACCCTACCGGGTGCCGGTGGCGCGCATCGCGGCCGCCCAGGCCAATGTGCTGGAGCCGGTACCCGAGTAAGCTCGTGGCCTAGCCCAGGGTCATGCGCAGGGCATACCAGGTGAGCGCGAACAGGCAGACGTTGGAGCACATGAACAGTGCAAAGCGCGTCGGCACCGTGTTCACCAGCGCCTGCCAGAGGCTGTGCAGGACGCGGAAGCCGGTGTAGGCCCAGGCCCACCAGATAGCCGCGTCCGGCGCGCCGGTGATGGCCAGGATCACCACCAGCGGGTAGAAGATGGTGGGCTGCTCCATCAGGTGGTTGTAGTTATGGGCCACCCAGTTGACCCGCGGTGGCATGGCAGGCTCCACGTCAGGATAGCGGCCCCCGGGGGGCGCCTCCGAAAGGTCGATCCCCGCCGCCTTGAAGGCGGGAAAACGGGTCACCACCACCCACACCGTCATGACCATGGACCACGCCACCAGCACGGCGGCGGGCGCAAGAATCTGGGTATTCAGCATCAGGTTCATACGAGTCTCCTTATTTTTGTTATCTGCGGGCGCGTTGACTATAGGACCAGTTCGAACAGCGGCAGTTCGCGACCGGCGATACTGCCCGACGGGCGCGTGCCCACCTGGGTGGCGCCGGCAGCCCGGTAGAATGGCTCGGCGTGCGGGTCACCCTGGATCAACAGCCTGCGCCCGCCCCTGGCCAGCGCCAGGGTGGCGGCGTGGGCCAGCAGTTCGCGACCGTGACCGGCGCCGATGTGCTCGGGCTCTACAAACAGCGCATCCAGCTCGAACTGTTCATCGGACAATCGCTGCAGGCAATAGAATCCCCGCAGTGACGCGTCGACGTCCAGCACCCGGTAGCTGAGATGGGCGGCGAGCAAATCCTGTTCCGTCACCGTCAGCTCGTCACGACAGGCCACCATGAAATCATCCGAGTAGCCCCAGTGCGCCTTGGAGCGCAGCGCCAGCGCCGTCAGGGCGTCGGCCTCAGCAATAAACGGTTTGCGAATCACCTGTATTTAGTTTTCCTGTAAACAGCCCTGAGCCCGGGAGAGCGTCAGCTCTCCTGTAAAGTGAACAGCTGGGTATTGCCGCCCTTGGCCACCACGTTGTCGGTGCGGGTTTTCTCGGTGGCGAAACGCAGCAGGTAGTGCGGCCCACCCGCCTTGGGGCCGGTACCCGACAGGCCCTGGCCACCGAAGGGGTTCACACCCACCACGGCGCCCACCATGTTGCGGTTGATATAGGTATTGCCCACGCGGGTACCGCGGAAGACTTCCCTGGCAAAGCCGTCGATGCGGCTGTGCACGCCCAGGGTCAGCCCGTAGCCCGAGGCGTTGATTTGCTGCAGCACCGGCGCCACATCGCTGCCGCGGTAGCGAATCACGTGCAGGATCGGGCCGAAAACTTCCTCGGGCAGCTGCTCCAGGGACTTGATTTCCCAGGCCTGGGGGGCAAAGAAATAACCCTCCGCCAGGTCCTTGCGCAGCTCGCATTTCGCCAGCAGGCTTGCCTCTCGCCCCAGTCGCTCCACGTGCTGCTCCAGGCGCTGGCGCGCCTCGAGGTCGATGACCGGGCCGATATCCGTCGCCAGCCCCGCCGGGTCGCCAATGGCGAGCTCCTTCATGGCGCCGGCCAGCATGCCAATCACGCCGTCGGCAATATCCTCCTGCAGGAACATCACCCGCAGCGCCGAACAGCGTTGCCCGGCACTCCGGAACGCCGAGGTAATGGCGTCGTCCACCACCTGCTCCGGCAGTGCCGTGGCATCCACGATCATGGCATTGAGTCCGCCGGTTTCGGCGATCAATGGCACGATCGGGCCGTCCCGCTCGGCAAGCTGGCGATTGATCAGTTTGGCGGTGGCGGTGCTACCGGTAAACGCCACGCCGGTAATGCGCGCGTCTGCCACCAGCCGGCCACCCACTGTGGGGCCGTCGCCAGGCATGAAGTGCAGCACATCGCCCGGCACGCCGGCCTCGTGTAGCAGTTGCACCGCCCGGGCGCCGATCAGCGGGGTTTGCTCCGCGGGTTTGGCAATCACGCAGTTACCCGCTGCCAGCGCCGCCGCCACCTGGCCGGTAAAAATCGCCAGCGGGAAATTCCAGGGGCTGATGCACAGGAAGGTGCCGCGACCGTGCAGCGACAGCTCGTTGACCTCGCCGGTGGGCCCCGGCAACGCCTGCGGGGTGAAATGCGCCCGCGCCTGCTGGGCGTAGTAGCGCAGGAAATCCACTGCCTCGCGCACTTCCGAGAGTGCGTCGTCAATGGTGCGCCCCGCTTCCGCAGTGATGATGCCCATCAATGCTTCACAGTCGCGCTCCATCAGCTCGGCGGCCTTTTCCAGGCAGCTTGCCCTCGCGTCGGCCCCGCGCCGGTCCCAGCCTGGCTGGGCTGCGGTGGCCCGCGCCAGGGCAGCGTCAATGGCCTCGGCGTCGGCATTGACCACCTGCCCCACCACCTGTTTCCTGTCCGCCGGGTTCAATACGTTCTGGGAGCTACCGCTGCGCCACTCACCACCGACGATGGGCGCGGCCTTGAGAGGTGCCGCCACAGCCTGCTGCATCTTCTGCAGCAGCGGTGCCACCTCGATCGCCTCATGCAGGTCAATGCCACGGGCATTCAGCCAGGGCTGAGGCTGGTCGCTGTAGATGTCACGCGGGATGGGAATCTTCGGATGTCGGCGCAGGGGCTGAGAGCGCGTCAGGTCCACCGGGTCCTGTATCAGCTCCGACGGCGGCACTTCGGCATCCATGAAGCGGTTGACGAAGGAGCTGTTGGCGCCGTTCTCCAGCAGTCGTCGCACCAGGTAGGGCAGCAGGTCCTTATGGTTGCCCACCGGCGCGTAAACACGCACCCGTGTTTGCGGGCTCTGCTCCAGCAATTCATCGAACAGCAGGCCACCCATGCCGTGCAGGCGCTGGAACTCGAAGTCCTTGCCCTCCCCGAGGGCCAACACCAGCGCCACGGAGTGGGCATTGTGAGTGGCGAACTGCGGGTAGATTTCGTCCTGGGCCGCGAGCAGGCGTTCAGCGCACACCTGGTAGCAGAGATCGCTGTGGCACTTGCGGGTGAACACCGGGTAGTCGGCCAGGCCCTGCTCCTGGGCGTGCTTGACCTCGCCATCCCAGTAGGCGCCCTTCACCAGCCTCACCATGAAGCGGTGGCCGGATTCCCGGGCCAGGGCAATCAGCCACTCGGCAATGGCCAGGCCGCGCTTCTGGTAACACTGCAGCACGAAACCCAGCCCACCCCAGCCCTTGAGCGCCTCGTCGTGGGCCAGCGCCTCGAACAGGTCCAGGGAGATATCCAGCCGGTCGCATTCCTCGGCGTCAATATTGAAGCCCATGCCCGCTTCCTTGCATTCCAGGGCCAGCTCGCGCACCTTCGGCAACAATTCTGCCATGACCCGCTTTTTCTGGCGGAACTCGAAGCGCGGATGCAGGGCCGAGAGCTTCACCGAGATACCGTTGGCATGCTCGACGGTTTCGTTGCCGATACTGCCGGCGATGGTGCGGATGGCATCCTGGTAATCGCGGAAGTAGCGGTCGGCGTCGGCCATGGTGCGGGCGCCCTCGCCCAGCATGTCGAAGGAGAAGCGCGTGCCCGGTCGGTTGCCGGCCACGCCTTTCCTCAGAGCTTCCTCGATGGTGCGCCCCAGCACGTACTGGCTGCCCATGATGCGCATGGCCTGCAGCACCGCCTGGCGGACCACCGGCTCGCCCAGGGAGCTGACCAGCTGCCGCATCCAGCCTGCGGTATCGCCGGTGATGTCCTCATCGAGGCGCACGATACGCCCGGTCATCATCAGGCCCCACACCGAGGCGTTGACGAACCCTGACGGCGATTTGCCCTTGTGCGCACCCCAGTCGCCGGACTGGATCTTCTCGGCAATCAGGCGATCGGCGGTGTCCTCGTCCGGTACTCGCAGCAGCGCCTCTGCCAGGCACATCAGGGCGATGCCCTCGCGATTCGACAGGCCGAACTCGTGCAGGAAGGCATCGAGGGTGCCGGCCTCATCACTGCGTTCGCGGCAGTGCTCCACGATTTCCACCGCGCGCGCGCAGATCGCCGCGCGCTCCGCCTCGTCGAGGGCGCTGCTCTCAAGCAGCTCGTCGACAATGACGCGTTCATCGATACAGCTAGTTTCACGCAGGCGCTGTCGCAGCCCTGCAAGGTCGGCCCGGGCGGCCGATTGCTGGGACGCTGTCATGGCATCACTCTCCGTTGTAGACCTCACCCCAAGTCTAGGCCATTGCCGCGGGCTTGACCGCGACCTGGATCAGCCGAAGCGCTCTTCGGGGTGCTTGTTGTTATTGCGGCCCTTGAACAGTTTCCAGAGGCCAATCAGCGACGCGCCGATCCAGAACAGTTCGATCACAAAGCTGGCAAGGTTGAAGGTAAAACACAGGCTGATCAGCAGGAACACCGCGCCGAACAGGTTCATCAGGTTGTAGGCCAGGCTGCGGCTGTCAACTCTCTCGAGTTGCAGCAGGTAGTAGGCCAGCACTACCAGGCCGGTGCCCAGCATGCCGATGATGTCGGTAACCAGGGTATCCACGATTCAGCGCCCGCTCACTCGCCCTACTCTTCCAGCAGGTCGAAGTCGCTCTTGCTGATGCCGCAGTCCGGGCATTCCCAGTCTTCGGGAATGTCCTCCCAGCGCGTGCCCGCGGGAATGCCGTCGTCGGGCAGGCCCTCCGCCTCGTCGTAGATAAAGCCGCACACCACGCACTCGTACTTCCGGTAGGCGGTATCGTTCATGATTGTCTCCCTGTGCCGCGCAGGCGCTGTCAGAATTCGGAATTAAACTTGAGACGGAAGCCGCCGTCCACCGGGGTGGCCATCAGCTCCAGTGCCGAAGCCAGCTCGGCATCGATGACTTCGTCGCTGGTGAGACTGGCATCGACGGAATACTCCCGCCCGCTGACCTCCAGGCTGCCCTCGATACGAATCGGGCCGGCCAGGGTCTTGACCTGCGCATTCCCGCCGGCGGGCGCCGGCACCTGGAAGTTCAGCTCGTAGTCTCCCAGCGGCTGCGAGCCACGTACGCCGCGCCAGAAAGCCTGACGCCAGAGCAGCTTGCCGCGCCCTTCCGCGGGCACGCCATCGGCGAACTTGAGCCGCGGCGACTCCAGTGTGAGCGTGCCACGCAGGTTTACCGGCATGAACTGCTTGATGAGGCTGGCGGAAAAGCTGGTGCGCAGGCCGCGAACCAGCACGTCTCCGGAAGGGTACAGGCGGATATTGGCCCTGAGATTCTGCTGGCCCCACTCGGATTCGATATCCATGGTTGGCATCAGCGCCAGCAGGTAAATCTGGGACAGGCTCCAGCGGGTGCGACCGAGCTGCACCCAGCCCTCAGGTGTCGCCACCGCCGCGTTGCTGGCCACCCCTTCCCACAGCGTGCCAGAGAAGCCTGACAGACGCAGCTGGTCTTCCGGCACCAGGTAGCCGACCAGGCGGGCCGGCGCGGTGGATACCAGCACAAGCAGGAACAGCAGCGCCAGGCCGGCGCCCAGGAAAACTCTCTGCATCAACTTGCGCCCAGGCGGATGGTGGCTTTGACGACGCCGCCACGGTCACCCTGGTTGATGGAGACTTCCTTCACGGCGATCCCTTCACCGTATTCAATGCGATACAGCCAGCGCACCAGCTCTGCGAAGCCAACGTTTTCGAAGCGGATCTGGGTTTCGCCACGGGAGTTGGGCGAGATGCGCGTCGGGCGGATGCCGACATCCGCCGTGGAGGCGTTGATAAGCTGGTTGATGTTGCGGTTGACCTGCGGCGTGCCGCTGGCCTTGAGCTGCTTGAGCTCGCTGGCCATCGCCTGTACCCGGGACAGCTTCTCCTCGGTGGCCACGTTGCGCAGCGCCATCTCGTCGCGCATACCGGCCAGCGGCTTCAACACCAGCATGAACATCACATACAGCACCAGCACCACGGCAACCGCCAGCAGGTAGGCCTGCTCGCGGGCATTGAATTGCCGATACCAGCGTAATACCCCGTCCATGCTAACTCTCGCTTACCTTGAGCCGGGCCCGCACGGCGTCGCCCTGGCGATTGCTGTTCTCGGTGACGGCGTCCATGCCCAGCTCGACCAGCGCCGAGCGGATCTTCTCAACGCTGTTGAAGTCGGGCACCACCAGGTTGATGCGCACATCACCCAGCTTGTCATTGAAATTGATGCTCGCCACCTGGGCGCCGGGCTGTTTCGCGACCACGCCGCCGATGCGATCCATCAGGCTGACAAAGCTGACCGACTGGCTGCCGCCGCGCAGCTCGTCGAGCTGGCGCTTGAGCTGGCGCTCGGGGTCAACCACGGCGCCGCGCGGCACCACCTGGCGGTAGGCCGATTCGATCTGCTGGCGCAGCTGCAGGTTCTCGCTTTCGAGGCTTGCGAAGTTGGCGTAGGTGGAGGTGACCTGCAGCAGGAAAGCCGCGCCGAACACGCCGGCTACCAGCCGCCACTGGCGCCACCACTGCTCGATGGGCAGGTTGGCCCCGTAGTCGCCCTGCCTCAGATTCAGCGGTTGCCGCTCTTCCTCGGCTAGCATCAGGGCGGCGGCGAACTTACCGGTACGCCACTGCATGCGCTCGCGCATCCAGGCCGGCAGCAGTTCGCTGTCAGCACCCTGGTCCAGGCCATAGACAATGACCGCATCGGCCATATCCTCCGGCAGGCTGGCCAGCATGGCCGCCCCCAGGTTACGCTCGGCGCTGAAGCCTTCGTTGGCGCCGCTGCGCACCACCACCTGGTGGGCCTCGATCACCACGCACAGCTCGCCCGCCTGCCAGGGCAGCAGCAAGGGCTCTGGAATCCATTGAGACACCCCGGGCAGCTCCGCCAGCAGTTCCTGCCAGCGCTCCATGGCGTCATGGGTGCAGGCCGCCACGCCCAGCTCCAGCTTGTCGAGTGGGCGCTGGGCAAAGTGCAGGTTGTCGACATCGGTGGCAAAGTCATCTTCCAGCATATAGGGCAGCGACTTGGCGATATGGCGCTTTTCCGCGGCCGTTATGCTGACTTCACGCAGGCTCACATCACCGCCTGGCACGGCGAACACGACCGGGGCCCGACGGCCGGCGGCCAGGGCCGCGAGTTGCTCTAGCTGGGATTCATCATCCAGCGGGCGCGGATCGTCGCTGGAACCCGGCGGGTACCAGACCAGCGAATTGTCCAGCCAACGAATTACTGCGGATTCGCGCACTTGATCTCCATGATGTTGTAACCAGCCTAGAGGGAGCCTTCAGCGGGCCTCTAAAAGGCGCCACTGCTCCTGAGCAGCGTCTTGACCTGCCCGCCCTGGCGGCGCAGTACACTGTAAAGGGTCGCCTGGCGGTCAGCAACTTCCACCTGGCCGGTGAACAGGAAGTAATCAGTAGTCTCTGAAAGCAGGTTGCGGTCCACGTCCAGGTTGGCCAGCACCGGGCTGGCCAGCATCGCCTCGATGCTCTCGAAACCTTCTTCTCCACGCAGCGCCACCAGCGCCTCGCCCTCCGATTCCGACAGCGGCTCGAGCCGGTCCCGGGCGTTGATGGTGCGCAGGACCTGGGCCGGGGCGGTCTGGATGTTGAGCGAGCCGTTACCCCATACGGTGACGTAGGGTTCGATGGCGAGATACAGCTCCGGCGTCATATAAGCCACCATGCGCAGCTCACTGACGCTGCTGAACTGACGGTTGCCGGTGCGATAGGAAGGCTCCGCGTCGATGTAGTAGCCGTCCTCGGCGCCAAAGTCCGAGGGGTTGCTGTCCTTGTCCATCCAGTCCTGGATGGCCTCCAGGATCAACCGCGCATCCTGTTCACTCACCTGCGGCTCCTCGAAGGACTGTAACAGGCGCAGGAAACGGCGCTGGGACGTGGTGAAGGCCTCTACACCGTTGGGGTTGACCGCCAGGCCGCGGCGCTGCCCCTGGCCATCCTCGTCGTCATCGGCGGAAGAGCGGCCGGCATTGAGATTGTTGATGTACAGGCGCCCGGACAGGTCCTGGATGCTGCCGGTGAGGAAACCCCCGTTATCCAGCGCATAGGGGATGACGGGCTGGGCCCAGAGTTCGGTGAGGTCATCGCGCTGGCGGTTGGCCGCGGTGTCTGCTTCCTCGTCCTGGATCAGGGCCATCTTGGCGAGATCCTCGCCGCCGCGCAGGTAGGCGTAGGACTCGTTGGCGACAAAGGTGTTGCTACTGCGCTTCATGAACAGCATGAACTCGCTGCTCATGGCGACGATAAAGGTCGCCGCCAGCGAAAACACCAGCATGGCGATCACCAGGGCAACACCGCGCTGCCGATGATAGCGAGGCCTGCCGGCAGCTCGACTAGAGCGGAGACTGCGGCATTTCATATAGCCACCTCACTTCTCCCCAGTCCTCCAGTTCCAGTCGCACCTCCACCGCCTGAGGCAGAGTGTTGACGCCCTGGCCACCATCGAGCCCCCAGGCCTCAGGCCAGCGATCCGTTTCCAGCTCGTCGTTCACGGGCAGGTCGAAACCGTCCGGCAGAAACCGAAACTCCATGGTGTTCACGTTCTCGAGCAGCGCCACGCGCTGTGGTTCGCTCTCGTTGGTGCGGTCGAGCACCTGGAACTGTTCGCGATACAGGGTCGTGTCTTCCAGCACGTAGCGCACGCGTTGCATATGGCTGCGAGGTCGACCCAGGGTGTTGAACCAGCCCACCCTTGTAAATGCGAGGGTCTTCTCTACCCGTTCGCCACCCACCAGCGCGGGTACTGTAGCGCCAAATTCATTACGCACCGGGCGGTCTACAAAGTGCGACAAATCGCGACTGAACAATCCATAGGCGCGATTCACCTCGGAGATACGCTGGCCTTCTGTCCGCAAGGAATCGGCGCTGTTGAGCGCAGCGCTCAGCCCGGAGTAGGCCATGAGAGTGACGATCGCAGTGATCGCCATTGCCAGCAGCACTTCCAGCAGCGTAAACCCGCCCGACGGTCTGACCCTGTTCACGAATCCGCTCCAGGCACGTTCGCGGCATAGACAAAACCCACCAGCTTGTATGACGGGGTGTCGCGCAGCTCCTCTTCCCGCGCCACCGTGATCTCCAGGCGGTAAAAATCAGGGACCTCGGTCGGAATGCTCTGCATCCAGTAATGCCATTCTCGATCTGCCATATCAGTGATGCCGCTGCGCTCACCGCGGAAGAAGTTACCGCTGCGATTCACCTGCAGCCGAACCTCGGTCATCTTGTTGGTCGCCACCCACTGGGCCATGGACTTTTCCCGCAAGTAGGCGGTGGTATCCACCTGCTGATAGAGCGCCTTGAGCATGGCCGGCAGGGCGAGCCCGACTACCAGCAACGCAACCATCACCTCCACCAGGGTAAAACCGCGGCTATTCATCATCTTCGTTCTCGATACCGCGGCGCCGCATTTCGAAACGTCCCAGCAGGTCCCATTCGAACTCCCACAAGACTTCGCCAGATTCCACATCGACCCAGGTCATGATGCCCGGCACCGCCTCACCGCTGCCAAAGAAGATGATCTGGGGAGCCGGCGGAAGGGTTTCATCGTTGGACGCCTCGCGCTCAAGAAGCTCGGTGTCGCCTTCCTCTATCTCAAGGATCACTTCCACATCCGGCGGCAACTGCCGCCTGCCAAATACATCCTGCTCAAAAGGCGCGGGCCGCCAGACATTGCCGGCGCGCTGCAGCCACTCATAGCTATAGAGGGTGACATCGCCGGCGCTATCAAGACCGATCAGTACTCCCATATCGATCCCGGTGAGTTCAGCCTCACTCATGGCGTAGCTGGCAATGTCGACAAACTGGTTGGCAGCGCCGTCGATGCGGTATCCACGATCCCCGGAGTTGAGGGAAACCGACGCTATCGCGAGGATCATGCCCACCACGGCCAACGCCAGCAGAAGTTCCAGCAGGGTGAAACCACGCTGGCGCCGTGGCGCCTCAGGTGTCGGGATTATCGCCATCCCAGTTACCGAGGTCGGCATTCTGTTTCTCACCGCCAGTAAGGCCGTCGGCACCCAGCGAATAGAGGTCAAACTCGCCATTGTCTCCGGGGCTCAGGTACAGGTATGGGCGGCCCCACGGGTCCTGGGGGATGCGCTCGAGATAGCCGCCTTCCTTGAAGTTCCGGGGAACCGGGTCGAGGCCGGAGGGCGCCACCAGCGCCTCCAGACCCTGTTCGGTGCTGGGGTAGTTGAAATTGTCGAGGCGGTACAGTTTCAGGGCCGTCTCGATGTTGGCGAAGTCCGCATAGACTTTCTGCACCCGCGCGTCGTCTGCGCGGTTGAGTACGGTCGGCGCCACTACGCTCACCAACAGGCCCAGAATCACCAGCACCACCAGGATTTCTACCAGGCTGAATCCATTCTGCTGTTTCATTCAATTCACCATCGTGTTCAGATCAAAGATCGGTTGCATAACGCCAAATACGATCAGAGTGACCAGAACGGCCATCACGATCAGCATAATCGGCGTAAACAAAGACATCAGCGCGCCAAGTACCATTTCCAGCTCACGCTCCTGATTCACGGCCGAGCGCTCCAGCATGGTCTCCAGCTCACCGGACGCTTCGCCACTGGCCACCATGTGTACCATCATCGGCGGGAACTCTCCGCTCTGCTGCATGGCGCGATTCAGGCTGGAGCCTTCCTGAACCATCTCCGCGACTGCGTTGCTGGACTCGCGTAGCACCCGGTTATTGAGCACCTCTCCGGCGATGCGCAGCGATTCGAGTAGTGGCACACCGCTTGCCATGAGAATACTGAGCGTTGAAGCAAAACGGGCCGTGTCTACCGCGCGCAGGATGCCGGAAATACCCGGTACATGAAGCAGCGCGCGGTGCCACGCCGTCTTGCGACGCTCATTCTTCAGCAGCTGGCGAATACCGGCGATCAGAGCAATTATGCCCACCACCATCCAGACCAGGTAATTCTGGAAAAAGTCGCTGGTAGTGATCAGGGCGCGGGTGAGAAGCGGCAACTCCTTGTCGGAATGGGAGAACAGGCTGACCAACTCCGGCACGACGTTTGTCATCAGGAACGACACCACACCGATACCAACGACTACCAGCAGAATCGGATAGATCATGGCCTGCTTGAGCTGCTGGGAGGTGTACTGGCGCTGTTCGGTATAATCCGCCAGCTGCTCCAGCACCGGACCCAGGAAGCCCGCGGTCTCGCCGGCCTTGACCATGGCCCGATACATTTCGTTGAACACGTTGGGGAACTCGCCCATGGCGTAGGCAAGCGTATGCCCCTCAGCAACCCGCGAGCGGACTTGCAGTAGCAGCCCCTGCAGTCGCTGTTTTTTCGTCTGCTCTGCCACCGCCTGCAGGCACTCGTCGATGGGCAGGTTGGACTGCACCAGGGTGGCCAGCTGGCGGGTCACCAGCGCGAGTTCGGCGGCTTTCACCCGCGGCGCAAAGACTTTACTGATACCCGTGGAAGGCGCAGCGCTGCGGCGGTTGGCCTCGGAGACCTCCACCGGCTTCAGGTGTTGGGCGCGCAGGGAGGAACGGATCTGCCGCTCCGAGTCTCCTTCCAGGATTCCCTTCTGCAGCTTGCCGTCGGCGTCGAGGGCGCGGTAGCGGTAGGCGGTCATGGCTTACCCGGCAGTGGTGACTCGCATCACCTCTTCCATGCTGGTCTGGCCGCTGAGCACCCGCTGCTGGCCGTCGCCGAGGATGCCCGGCGCGCGCTCGCGCGCGAGCTTGACCATTTCCATCTCGCTGGCGTTCTCGTGAATCAGTGTCCGCATGGCGTCGTCGATCTCGATCAATTCATAGATGCCGGTTCGACCACGGTAGCCGCTAAAGTTGCAGTGGTCGCAACCCTTGGGCCGGTAGATGGTTTGCGTGCTGTCCGCCGGCAGCCCAAGCCACTCGGCTTCGGCATCGGTTACCAGGTGCTCCTCTCGGCATTCCTTGCACAGCAGCCGCACCAGGCGCTGGGCCATCACACCAATCAGCGAGGAAGACAACAGGAAGGGCTCGATGCCCATATCCTGCAGCCGGGTCACCGCGCCGATGGCGGTGTTGGTGTGCAGGGTCGACAGCACCAGGTGGCCGGTCAGTGAAGCCTGTACCGCGATCTCCGCGGTTTCCAGGTCGCGAATCTCACCCACCATCACCACGTCCGGGTCCTGGCGCAGGATGGCGCGCAGCCCGCGGGCAAAGGTCATCTCGACCTTCGCGTTGACCTGAGTCTGCCCTACCCCGGGAAGCATGTATTCGATCGGGTCCTCGATGGTGAGGATGTTGCGGGTGGACTCGTTGATGTGGGTGAGCCCCGCGTACAGGGTGGTGGTCTTACCGGAGCCGGTGGGGCCGGTGACAAGGATGATGCCGTGGGCGCTGTGCAGGCCGCGCTCGTAGGCCTTGCGCACCTGTTCGTTCATGTTGAGCTGGTCGAGCTGCAGCTGGCCCGCCTGCTTGTCGAGAAGACGCAGCACGACCCGCTCGCCATGAGCCGAGGGGATGGTGGACATGCGGATATCCACCGCGTGGCCCGCCAGGCGCACCGATATGCGGCCATCCTGCGGTACCCGCTTCTCGGCAATATCCAGTTTTGCCATGACCTTGAGGCGCGACACCAGCAGTGGCGCCAGCATGCGCTTGGGCGACAGCACCTCGGAGAGCACGCCGTCGACGCGGAAACGCACCGACAGTCGGTCCTCGAAGGTTTCGATATGGATATCCGATGCCTGCTCGCGTACCGCCTGGGACAGGATGGCATTGATCAGGCGGATGATGGGGGCATCATCCTCGGCGTCCATCAGGTCGCCGATCTCTGGAATCTCGTCCGCCAGCCGCGTCAGGTCCACGTCGGTAGAGAGGTCCTCCGCTACCTGGGAGGCCTCGTTGTTGTCGCGCTGGTAGGCCTGGGTCAGGCGCCGCTGGAACTGCTCACCGGGCACCTCTTCCAGGGCAAAGGGGCCGCCCAGGAAGCGACGCAGCTCGGCCAACAGCGGCACCGTCAGCGGGCCCTGGTGCAGGATGGTCGGCACCTCGCCATCCTGCAGCAGGATGCCGTTCTGCTTGGCGAAGGTGAATGGCAGGGACCTCAGGCTCTGTTCCATCAGCGTGCCCCGTTTTCGGCTGACTCCGCAGCGGAGCTCGACTCCTTGATTTCCTCGAGCTGCTTAATCTGCTCCTCCCACTCGGGCAGGATAGGCACGTCGGAGGCGTCCTTGAACTCCACGCCGGCGTCAATACGCATCTGCTGCTGGGCGCGGATGTACTTGTACTTCTGCGCGGTGGCGCCTTCCAGGGCCTTGTCGTCGCGAATAATAGTCGGCTTGATGAACACCATCAGGTTGGACTGGGTAACAGTGGAGGCATCCTGGCGGAACAACCTGCCCAGGAACGGGATATCTCCGAGGAACGGTACCTTCTGGGTCTGGTCCTGCAGCTCATCCTCGATAAGCCCACCCAGCACCACCGTGCGGCCGTCACCGGCCAGCACCTTGGTCTCCACCCGCCGCTCGTTGGTGATGATGTCTGAGGCCAGCAGCGAAGCCGCCACGCCGCCACCGGTCAGGCTGGACACCTCCTGGGAGATGTCCAGTTGCACCAGGTCGCCCTCATTGACGTGTGGCGTCACCGTCAGGGTGATGCCCACGTTCTGGCGTTCGATGGTCTGGAAGGGATTATTGGGTTGGGACACGCCGCCCCCGGTGTTGCTGAAAGAGCCGGTCACGAACGGCACTTCCTGGCCGACGGTAATAAACGCTTCCTGGTTGTCCAGGGTCAGCAGGCTCGGTGTCGACAGGATGTTGGCGTTGGTTTCGCTGCTGAGGGCACTGAGGATCACAGCGATGTCCAGGTTCTCGTCGAGCTGGCCCCAGCCCAGGGACAGGCCCGGGGTGCCGGCGAGTGCCGACAGGAAGGCGGCCCGATCGAACTCATCGCCAAGATCGTCAGTAGTGCTGGCGCCGTCGTCACCGCCGTCATTGCCACTGCCGGCGATGGCGCCGGCAATGCCACTGGCTCGATTGCTGTCGCTGGCAATGATATTGCTACCGAAGGAACCGCTGTCATCCCGGAACAGCCACTGCACGCCGAGGTCATCACCATCGATAACCTCCAATTCAGCGATGATGGCTTCCACCAACACCTGGGCCCGGCGAATATCCAGCCGCTGGATCACCGCCTCGATGGACTGCATCTCGTCAGCATCGGCGGTGATGATCAGGGCATTGGTGCCCTCATCGGCCTCGATGGTAGCGCTGGAATCATTGCGGCGTCGGTTGTTGCCCTCTTCCGGTTCCAGCCTGCTGATATTCTGCATCACCCGCGTAAGCACCTCGGCTATCTCGGTAGCATCGGCATACTCCAGGTAGATCACCTTGACGTTACCGCTCTGCTCCAGCGGCGTGTCCAGGTAATCGATGAGCTTGCGCATGCGCGCCCGCTCCAGTTCGTCCCCGCTGACGATGACGCTGTTGGTGCGCTTGTCGGCCACCAGCAGGATTTCCGCATCGGCACCGCCGGCCTGCTTGGCCTCACTCTTGGCCAGTTCCAGCAGCATGCGCACCACGTCCTCGGCCACCGCGTACTCGAGGTTCACAATCTCCGTCTGCTGCACGGCGCTGCGATCCATGCTTTCGATAATCTCGCGAATGCGGTCGATGTTGGCGGCGGTGTCGCTGATGATGATGGCGTTGGAGGGCGCGTAGGCCGCCATATGGGCCTGCTGGGGCACCAGCGGCCGCAATACCGGGATCAACTTTGCGGCGGAAATATTCTCCAGGCGGATGACGTGGGTGAGGTACTCGTCGCTGGCACGCACAGTTTCATTTTCCACCCGCACCGGCGCCGAGCGCGCATCCTTTGACTGGATAACCCGCACCACGTTGCCGCTGCGCACCGCCGTGTAGCCGTGTACGTCCAGGATCGACAGGAACAGGTCGTACAGCTCACTGCTGGAGACCGGCTTTGCCGAAATCACCTTTACAGTGCCCTTTACCTTGGGGTCGACCACGATGGTGGTGTCGGTGGCCTCCGCCACGAACTTGATCAGCTCCTGGATATCCGTTTCCTTGAGGTTGACGGTCCAGTCCTGGGCGGCGGTGGGCAAGGCGATAAGGCACAGGCACAGCAGCGCCGCGCGCAGCGGGCGCCTGTCTAGAATTGCCATGAAAGAGTCACTGGTCAAAAAGGTTTCCCATACTATTTCCGGATTGTGACAGCTCTGTTACGGGAAGTCCCGGCAGGCCTCACTGCGCGTCCTCCTGGGGTTCGCCCAGGCCCACGACCAGGGTGACTTCCTGGCCGTCGCGCAGCACATCGAAGCTGGCTTCCTTGGCAGTGCGCATTACCCGGTACAGCTCCATGGCCTTGCCGGGGTCACTGAGCCGGATGCCGTTGACGCCGGTAACGATATCGTTGGACTGGAAACCCATCGCGGCGAACTGCTCCGCGTCGCGACCGGCACTCACCCGGTAACCCTGCAGCTGACCCTCTTCCCGCACGGCGGCGATATTCACCACCTGCGCCAGGGACTGTGGGTTGCTGTACAGCCGGCGCCGGTAGTTTTCCGCCAGCTGGGTCACGTCCTGGCTGCCGCGGCGGTCCATGCGCCGTGAACTGGGCGTGGTCGGGCGCGCCAGCCCGGCCGTAGTGTCGGTCTCGGCGGCGCTGGTGCTGATCTTGAAGTCGTCTTCATCGAACAGCAGCAACAGCTCGTATTTGCCGGCATTGTCGATCACCACCCGGTCAGAGAGGATTTTCGCCAGCTTGACCCGGTTGTTGATCGGCAGCTCATCCCCCACCGCATACTGGCCCTGCTCGCGCTTGGCTTCGATGATTGCCCGCGCCAGGTCAGGATCGGAGGAGGCCACAATACCCTGCAGCGTGAGCGCCAGCCGGGTTTCCTGGGCGCCGTCCTCGATGCCGGCGAGGCCGTCCTGCTGGACGGTTATTTCCTCGGCCTCTGCGAGGATGGCGGTATTGGCGGTGGCCGCATCGCCAAACAGGCTCCAACCCGCCATTTCCTCGATATTGACCGGTTTGCGCCCAGAAGGGGCGGCCGCCTCCACCAGCGGGTTGACCACATTGCCAGGCGCCGGCGGCACTTCGGGAGCGGGCACCAGGCTCCACACCAGCTCGACCAGCGCGAACACCATCCACACAACAGCCACCGCCACCAGGCCTTGCTTGAGGCGACGCTGGCGCACGGGATCTGAGAAGGTTTGCAGGCGGGCGACAACCTGCTGCCAGATTTCGTCCAGTTTGGTGCCGGCGTCAGCCAGCCGCTCGGTGTTCACTGTCAATCACGCGTGAATAGATAATGCCGGGATTATAGGGTTGGGGTGTGCAATATAAAACCCGGCACTGTAAAGACATGTAAACCTGTGATTCAGGCCCGCACAGGCGGTTTATCCAGGTCTCGCAGCACCCCGGGATCATCCACACTCACCCCGCGCATCCGCTGGCGGTGCCGGGCGACGATATCCCTGCCGCCGCTGTCACCATCCAGTGCTGCCAACTCCGCAAAATACGCGCTGCCAAAGCCCTTCGGATTGCCGGCAGCGCCCTGGTAGAGCGGCTCTACCAGGGTGTCGGGGGCCAGGGCCTGCCACAGGGCCGCCAGGGTGGCGGGCTGCACCCAGGCCATGTCACCCAACACCACCAGCAGCCCGTCCCAGTCGCCGCAGGCGTCCACCCCCTCGGCCAGGGTTGCACCCATGCCGCGAGGCGCCGATCGGCACTCGACGAATTCGACACCGGGCAGGTTCAGCAGCATTGGTACGGCGCCATCATCGGGGCGCAGGCAGACCCGGCAGGGCAACTGCGCTGCGTGCACCGCTGCCACAGTGCGCCGCAACAGCGGTTCGCCCTCGACGTCGAACAGGCGCTTGTCGCTGCCGAAGCGGCGCGAAAATCCCGCGGCCAGCACCAGCGCCCCGCCCTTCATGCGGCAGTGCGTCGCAGCTGGGTCAGCTCGGCGAGAATGGCGATGGCAATTTCCATGGGGGTCTTGCTGCCGATGGGCAGACCAACCGGCGCGTGCAGGCGCGCGATCTGCTGTTCGCCAAGGCCCAGCGCCCGTAGACGCTCCAGCCGCTTTTCCGTGGTGCGCACCGAGCCCAGCGCGCCGACGTAGTACAGCTCGTGCTCGAGGGCTTCCATCAGCGCCATATCATCGATGCGGGGGTCATGGGTCAGGGTCAGCACAATGCTGTTGCGGTCGGTGGCATGGGCACGCACCGCGTCATCAGGCATGCCGCCGATACGCTCTACTGCCTCACCTTCCCAGCGCGCCAGCACCTCGGCGCGGGGATCATTGATCAGCACCTGGTAATCCATCGCCGAGGCCAGCCTGGAGAGGGTCTCGGACAGGGCGCCGGCACCAATCAACAGCATGCGGTAGCGCGGCCCCAGCGTAAGCGTGACGCTGTCCGCCGTTTTCTGGAGTGCCGCGAAGCCCTCCGCCTGTGCCAGCGCCACCGCGCCGTCGGCCAGCGAAACACGGCGGGTGATGTAGCGCCGCTCGGTCACTGCG